>CAZLAM010000034.1:0-44086 GCA_964557435.1 uncultured Eubacteriales bacterium | reverse complement strand
TCATCCGCATGCTGGGCGAGCGAAAAGGCCTGATGGGAAAGATGCTCGACCTCAAGGCGGCCTACACCCGCCTGAGCTTCACCGTTCCGCTCCGCTGCCTCTTCGGTTTCCGCTCGGAGTTCCTGAGCCAGACCAAGGGCAACGGCGTCATGGCCCACACGTATCTCGGCTACCGGGAATGGACGGGCAAAGCCGGCGGCCGCAGAAACGGCGTCATGGTTTCCGACCGGACCGGGACCGTCGCCACGTACGCCGTCGCGAGCATCCAGGATCGCGGGCGCCTGTTCGTGGCGCCCGGAGAGCATGTTTACGAGGGGCAGGTCGTCGGGGAAACGATGCGCGACTCGGACCTGAAGGTCAACCCCACCAAGGAAAAGCACCTCACCAACATGCGCTCCTCCACCTCGGATGTCGCCGCCAAGATCGACGTGCCCGTCAAGATGGCCCTGGATCAGTTCATGGATTACATCAACGACGATGAATTGCTCGAGGTCACCCCGCAGTCCCTCCGCATGCGCAAGAAGATCCTCGACTTCAAGGAAAGGAAGCGCGCGGGCCGCGACGCGGCCTGAGCGTGATCGGGCCGCCGGGCCGGGGATCTCGGCCGGACAAGCTTCGTTTTCCGGCCTTTTCCCCGCGGAGGATCACTTGAAGATTTTTTCGAACTCCTTGACCATGTCGAGCTGCTTCTCGAATTCGATCAGGGGGAGATTCTTAGCCGCGGCGATAGCCGTGAAACGGCCGTCCCCGTTGCCGTCCTTCCACACCAACAGGATGTCGGACTTGACGGCCACGGTGTCGATGGTCTGCTCGTCGGTGGTGTCGCCGGCTTCGGCGCCTTGGGCCCGGCGTTTCATGCCCTCGACATGGGCGCCGATGATTTTGATCTTGAGCTTGCGGGCTTCGTCGATCAGGGTGGAAGCGCGCTTGAGTTCGTCCTCGATGGCGATACCCGCCGCGCCCATGCCCTTGAGGCTGGCGCCCATGACGATGATCAGGGTTTTATAGGGCTTGACCTTCAGGTCGGCCGGCGCGGCCAGGGGGGCCAGATCGTAGGCCACTCCAACTTTACGGAGAATGACGCTGATCATTCCCACCCCGGGGCTCTGTCCGCAGGAGGTCAGGAGGATCGGAACTTCGGCCTTGGCGACCGGGGCTTGGGCGGAGAGGAAGGGCGCGGTGGCCAGCAGCAAGGCGCCGGCTAATAGAGATATCGTCAATTTTTTCATCGGGAGACTCCTTCAGCGTCGGTGGACACGATAATCGTAAACGAATCCGGCACGGGGGTCAATGTCCCATATTCCCCTCGGCGCGGGAAAAGGCTAGAATACCCATCATAACGCCGAAGGAAAGGAGTTCCTCATGAGAAAGCCGGTGAAGTGGCTGGCGGTTATCATCGTGGTGTTGATCGTGTTCGTCGGCCTGATGCTGGCGACGGCCTGTCAGAGGTCCAACGAAAAAGCGGCCGAGAAAATGATCGAGAAGGCCTTGCAAAAGGCCGGCGGCGGCAAGGCCGACATCGACCTGAAAAACGGGAAGATCTCGGTCAAAACCGACCAGGGATCGTCGGAATTTTCGGCCGGGGGCGGCGAGTGGCCCGGCGATCTGCCCGGCGACATCCCGAAGGTCGAAGACGGCAAAGTCAAGGGCGTGTTTCGCGGAAGCGATGGGGAAAGAAAATCCTGGACGATCGCCCTCGACGGTGTCGATAACGAGGCCTACGGCAAGTATATCGACGAACTGAAAGCCAAAGGCTGGGAGATCATAATGAATATGACGCTCGAGGAAGGCGCTTCGGCCCAGGTCAAAAAAGACAAGACCATGATCATCCTGACCTACAATAAATCCCAGAAAAGCATGGGTCTCAGCATAAACACGGGAATCGAATAAGACGGCGGCGCAACGGGGAGAGCGAGGAAGCAAATGGAATACCGGTTCTTAGGCCAAACGGGCGTGCGGGTTTCGGCCCTTTGTTTCGGTACGATGACTTTCGGGAAGGAGGCCGACGAGAAGGAGTCGGCCGGGCTGTTCGGGATCTGCCGTGAAGCGGGGGTCAATTTTTTCGATTGTGCCGACCTCTACGCGGTCGGAAAGTCGGAAGAGATCCTGGGCCGGCTGGTCAAAACGTGCCGGGAGGATGTGGTCCTGACCAGCAAATTCTACTTCCCGACGGACGAGGGCCTGAATGCGGGGGGAGCCTCGCGCTTCCATATGATGAACGCGGTCGAAGCCAGCCTGCGTCGCCTGGGAACGGACCGCATCGACATTTATTTCATCCATCGTTTCGACGAGAGGACCCCTCTCGAAGAAACCCTGCGAGGGCTCGATGATCTAGTCCGGCAGGGAAAAATCCTCTATCCGGCGGCCAGCAATTTTGCCGCCTGGCAGGTGGAAAAAGCCCTGGGGATTTCGGCGAAGCAGGGATGGGCGCCGATTGCGGTCATCCAGCCGATGTATAACCTGGTCAAACGGCAGGCCGAGGCCGAGATTCTGCCCATGGCCTTGGCCGAAGGGTTGGGCGTCATTCCTTATGGCCCCTTGGGCGGCGGGCTTTTAAGCGGCAAATATGGATCCGGGAAACGGCCGGATGCGGGGCGCCTGGCCGAAAACAAGATTTATCAAACCCGGTACAGCGAAGAATGGATGCTGGAGACAGCGGACCGGCTGGCTGAGACGGCCGGTCGCTTGGGGGTTTATCCGGCTTCCCTGGCGATCGCCTGGGTGGGGAGCCATCCGGCGGTGACGGCTCCGATTATCGGGGCCCGGAACGCCGAACAGCTCAGGATCGCCTTGGCCGCCGCGGATATCAAGATGACCCCCGAACTGCGTGCCGAGGTCTCGGGCTTCTCGCCCGAACCGCCTCCGGCGACGGACCGCAGCGAAGAACGGACGCCTTTCCACTTCCCCATCCGCTGAATTAAGGGCTTGTAAAAAAATAACTGTTACAAAAGCCATTCGCCCTGAGCCGTTCACCCTGAGCCTGTCGAAGGGTCGACGAGCTCACCACGAACGGGGGAACTGATACACTAGTTTTTTTACACCCCCAATTATTCGACGCGGCGGAAGAGTCCGGGTTTTTCCGCTTTCGGGCCCTCGATGAAAATTCCCATGCGGACATAGGCGCGGTCGGCCTCGTCGAACGGCGGCTGACCTTGATAATCGTGCCAGCGGTCGAGAAATTCCAGGCGTGGAATCGTCCCCCGACTGCCCAGAAGCGAGGGGTCTTCGACATAGATGTTCTTGTCGTCCAGCCCGAGGACGATGACGTAATGGCCGTCCTCCCAGGCTTTGGCCCAGGAAAACTTCGGCCCCGTCTCAGCGGTCCAGGCCTGGATGGCGGCAATGACGGGGATCTTTTCCCAGAGCGCGATCTCCAGATCGTTCAGGCTTAGCCTTTCTTTCATGACGGCCCGCAGGCCGTGCGTTTTGGCCACGCGCAGGATATCCTCCGGTCGGGTCCCGTCTTTTTCCGTCGTCCGGCACTCCCGCATGAGCGAACCCTCGCGCGATTCGATCCCGTAATAATGCAGGACCGCCTGGAGCGCCGACGCTCCGCAGGAATAGGGGGTGGATTGCCTGACGTCGGGAACGCCTTCGAGAAGGACCGGAACAGGCGCCGGGGCGGCCGTCGTTCGAGGGGCATCCTTTCCCCCGCCGAGGAAAGCCCCCCGCATCGTCCATCCCCCGATGAACGCCCCGACCACGAACACAAGGCCCACGACCCGTTTCAGGATCTTCATGATGCTTCCCCTTCATCTTAACAAAACGCGCCCCGGATGGGAATTCGAGATTCCGCCCGGCGCTTCCTGTTTCCCGGCCGTCCTTGAAATTTCCGGCCCCCTCGAATACCATGGGGCATCCCTCATGGCTGAATTCGGACTCATCGGAACCATCACTTCGGACCGGATCCTCTATGATGACGGCCGGTTCTTCCGTATGCTCGGCGGCGTTCTTTACCAGGCGGCGGTTCTGTGCGGCCTGGACGAGAACGTAAGGCTCTTTTCCAATTGCGGCCAGGACATGCGCGGGGAGGTGGAATCCCTGATCGCGGATTGGGCGACCCTCAAGCGCGAGGGCCTTTGTTTTATCGCCGGCCCGGGCCATGTGGTCGAGCTTCGCTACAGCGAACTGGCCCGGGAGCGCGAAGAGATCCTGCGGTCGAGCGTCCCGCCTCTCGATCCGGCACCCCTCCTGGCCGGCCGCTCCGAACCGGACATGCTTCTCCTCGTCTTCAATTCGGGATTCGATATCCGAATCGACGATTGGCGGCGCGTCCGGGCCAGGGCTTATTGTCCCGTTTGGATGGATATCCATTCCCTGGCGCTGGCCAAGCGGGTCGGCGTTCACCGCGATTATGTCCCCCTGCCCGAATGGAGGGAGTGGGCCGCCGGCGTTCACTACCTCCAGGCCAACCGCCAGGAAATCGCCTGCATGATCGGCCGGCCCGAGCGTTGGGCCGATGGCGGGGAAATCGAACTCTTCGCCCGGGACGCTTTCGGTCTGGGCGTCCAGGCCGTTTTCGTGACCATGGGGAAAGACGGCGTCCTGGTCCTGACGCCCGCCGAAACCCGCATGATCACCGCCCCCGCCGCGGAGGTCGTAGTGGATACGACGGGATGCGGCGATGTTTTCTGCGCCGCGGCCATGCGCGAGCTGGTCCGCGGAGCTCCCGTCTTTGAGGCCGCCGCGCGAGGCGTTGCCCTGGCTTCGCGGGCCGTTGCCTGGGCCGGCCTCCGTCAGACGTTTGAACGAGCAGGACTTCCGGCCGGCCAAAGCTGAAATCGGCGAAGAAAAGAAATGGCCCCCTCGAACCGAAGGAGATCTTTCATGAAATCGATATCCGCCCTGCTCATCGGACTTCTGGCCTTTTCCGCCTGCGCTAAAACGCCCGTTCCCGGCCCTGCAGCCGAGGAAATCACCCCTGCCGAGATCGACGCCCATATCCGGTTTCTGTCCGACGATCTCCTCGAAGGGCGCTCTTTGGGCGGCCGCGGCCATGATATTGCCGCTTTGTATCAGGAAACCCGGTTCCGGGAGTTCGGCCTGGAAGCGGCGTTTGCCGACGGATCATACCGCCAAATGTTCGACCTCCGCGGCTGTGCGCCCGATCCCCAAGCCGGGATCGAACTCCTGGGAACAAAATCGCGTGTCCCCCTCGCGTCGACCAGGGACTTCGTGGTCAAGTCCCATCGCTCCGATATCCCGGCCGCGGTCGAGGGAGGAATTGTTTACGCGGGTTATCTGATCCAGGCGCCCGAGCGGGAATGGGACGATATCAAGGGGCTGGACCTCAAGGGCAAAATCATCCTCTGCGAGATCAACGAACCCGGCAACGCGCGGGGAGGGATCTTCGACGGCGAGGACATGACCTATTACGGCCGCTGGCCGTATAAATTCGAAAAAGCGGCCGAGCTGGGCGCTCTTGGCTGTTTGATCATTCACGACACCAAAGGGGCCGCCTATGGCTTCGAGGTCGTTCAGAACTCCTGGCTCCGCGAGAATTTCTTTCTCCCCGATAAGCCCCAGCTGCTGGCCTTCCAAGGGTGGATCAGCGGGGAGGCGGCCGAACGGATCCTGGCCGCCGTCGGAATCGATCGTGCGGCTGTCCGGGCCAAGGCCGAACGGAGCGACTTCGCCCCCATTCCGCTCGGAGCCCGGGCCCGCGTCCGCCAGAAACCCGCTTTTCGAACGGTTCCGGTCATGAACGTCGCCGCGATCCGGCGGGCCAAGCCCGCCCCAGGTCCGGAGCGTTACATCGTCTTCTCCGCCCATTACGATCACTTGGGCCGGAACGCCGATCTTGCCGGTGATCAAATTTTCAACGGCGCGGTGGATAACTGTTCCGCTTCGGCGACGCTTCTGGCCTTGGCCCGGTTTTATGCCCGGACGGCGAGTGATCCCGAGGTCGGCCTCATCTTTGCCGCCGTCACCGCCGAAGAGGAGCTGATGCTGGGGTCAGATTATTTCGCCCGCCATTTGCCCGTTCCGGCCGGCTCCATCCTGGCCGATCTCAACCTGGAAATGACCAACGTCTGGGGCGAGACAGAGGATGTCTATACGATCGGAGGCAAACATTCCGACCTGGACGGGATCGCGGCCCGGGCGGCGGCGAACCTGGGCTTGCGCTACATCCCCGAACGAAACGGCGAGCTGGGATTTTTTTTCCGTTCCGACCAAGTGAGTTTTGCTCGGAATGGGATTCCCTCGGTCTGGCTGCACGAAGGCGTGGTCTCCAAGTTCAAGGGCCCGGATTATATGCCCGGCAGACACGCCGACTACCAAAAGAACAAATACCACAAACCGGCCGACGAGATCGAAGCGGACTGGGACTATCGCGGGACGATTCAGATCGCCCGCTGGGCCCGGGAAATCGTCTCCCTGCTGGCGGCCGGCCCGGTACTGCCGCAATTCAAGCCGACGAGTTCGTTCCGCCGGAAATAGGGGCGTATCCCTCCGCCGCTTGGATCCGATTTGACCTGGAAGTCCCTGAAATGTAATATAATAGAACGAACGGAGCGTGCATGGAAAAAAAGGACCTTCTCGACATCTCGCGTTTTTCCGACTACCTCAAACCCACCCAGGTTATTCACGACCTCAAAGCCAAGGACAAGGTTCAGGCCATCGAGGAGTTGCTCGACAGCCTGGCCAAGCAAAAGCTTATCCAGAACCGTAAAGTCATCCTGACCCGACTTATCGATCGTGAGAACCTGGTTTCGACGGCCTTGGGCGACGGGATTGCCGTGCCTCACGCGCGTGTGGATACGAACGGTGAAATCGCCATTGCCGTCGGCCGGTCCATGGCGGGCATCGATTTCGGGGCGACCGACAAGAAGAAGGTCCGGCTCATCATTCTGATCGTCTGGAACCCCTCTCTGCCGGGCCTCTTCAACCATCTTTTCGCCGGATTGGCCAATTCCCTCCGTCATGCCGAATACCGCGAGCGTATCTTTTCCTCCAAGGACAAGACCGACCTCTACGGCATCCTGTCCGAGATCCAGCTTAAGCTTCCCCAGGAAGACAAGATCGTCAGCCGGGGAGTTCTGCTCAAGAAGCTTCAGGAAATCGAAATGAAGAAGAAGAAGGCGCCCAAGGCCCAGCTCAAGACGCTGACCGCCCAGGCCGCCTTGATCCGCGAAGAGCTTGACCAGGCCCTCCTCGTCCGCTTCGACAAATTCATGGAACGCTATGGTTTCGCCGTGTCTGAAGTCGACGAAGGCGTCTGTCAGGGGTGCTACATCAGCGTCTCGACGGAAATGAGCTCGGCCATCGAAGGATCGAACGACATCTACGTCTGCGAGAACTGCGGCAAATATCTCGTCGCCGCCAAGCGCAAAAAAAAATAAGGGGCCCGGCCCCGGGCCGGCTTTGCCTCAGCGGACGGTCTGTTTGACCAGCACCGCCGGCTTCATCAGTTTGTAAACCGGGTAGGCGGCCAGCTCCCGGCTCCATTGCGGGACGATCTCCCGGTCGAAGTAATTCCACACCAGCAAGCCGTCATCCGATTCCGGCTCGAGCATGTAGGCGGCCACGTTGGCCAGCGGTTGGGCCATGGTCACGAAGTATGTCCCGGCCGCGAAGGTCCGTTTTTCGGCCACGGTTTCGCCCTTGACCGTATTGGTCCGATGGCCCTGGTAAATCCGCTCGGCCCCCTTGATTTCCTTGAGCTTGAAAGTCTGCACTTCGAGCGCGGCCGGTTCCGTCAGCCGCTCCACCAGAAGGCCGTGGAGCAGGAGCTTAGCCACCACTTCGGCCGAGGGTAAAGGCAGGAGATAACCGGCCGGCAAGGGAACGGACCGCTTGGGGAAGAAGTCGGCGAAGTAGGGAACCGTCGAGGCCTTTTTCTTGTCCGTGCGGCGCAGTATGGGCCGGGCCGCGCCCTCGGGCTGGACGGATTCCATTTCGTACCCCAGGATGGTGATGGGGTTGGGCAGGGCCTTGACGTCGAACTCCACGCCGAATTGGTCCTTGTCCGTCGGTGCCAAACCACGGGCCGTGGTGCGGGCGTCGGCAGCGGCCGTCTCCTTGAGCATCTCGTCGGCGTGGGTGGAAGCGTAGTCCAAGATGGCCCTCAGAAAGGCGTAATTCCCGGCCACGCGCGTCTTGAAGTCGGCGTGGACGTAGTTTTCGTCCAGGATGCCCATGCGGTTCCGGATGCCGATATAGTTCGTGATATAGCGGGGCTGGGGATCGAGAGTGCTCCAGCCTTTCGATGGATCGCGCGAATCGACGAACCCGCCGTAACCCAGGCCAAGAGTGGCATATTTATCCTTCATAATCTTTTCGATCGCCGGCAGCATCTTGGAGCGTTGGTACTCGATCAGGGCGTTGTCGCCGTTGGGGTTGACGGGCCAGGCGTAGGTGACCGTCTGTTCGTGCCAGGCGCCATCCGTGGTGTGACAGTCGACAAGAAGAACCGGATCCCAGCGGACCAGGATGTTCCGCAGGAGGCCTTCGACTTCGGGGCTTTCGGCCTTGATGGCGTCCCGGTTGAGGTCGAGAGCCTGGCCGTTGTAGCGGGAGCCGACGCCTTTCTCCGGTCCGGGTTGCTGGGGGCGGCTCTTGGGATCGATCTTCTCGTTGCCGTCGGCGTTGAAGATGGGGGCCACGAGAAGCACGATCTTGTCCAGGGTGGGAGGCTGGACCTGGATCAGGATGTCGCGAAGCAGCATAAGCGAGGCTTCTTTACCCTCGACCTCGCCGGCGTGGATGTTGGCCTGGATGTAGATGACGATTTTTCGGGCATTGCGGGGGTCGAGGGGCGAAACGGGCAAGGGGTTGCCGACGATGACCAGGGGCACGTCCCGGCCTTCGGTCGACCGGCACAGCGTTTCCACGCGAATGAGCGGGCTCGTCTTCTGCAGTTCGCGCAGGAAAGACATGACGTCGGCGTAAAGCGATGTTTGTTTATAGTCGGTTGCTTCGGCCACGGTCAGGAGTTTGACGGCCGGGGCGGTCGCTTGGGTTTGCGCGGCGGTCAGCGGCGCGGCGAGGGCGGCGACTAATACGGCGGCGCAAAGAGCCGCGACGTATAAAATGCGGGTTTTTTTCATGGGACGGTTCTCCTCCTCGTCGGGAAGGAGTTTATTGAATTTCGCGCACTCCGTCAAATATCAGGGGCAACCTCCGAACGGGGTCAGGTCTTAACATATAACATTTCTGGCGAGAGCTGACCCGTCGGAATCGGGGCGTACCGGTAAAACCCGCGGTATGGCACCAAAGGGTCAAGCCCCGGAATTTGCGGGCTCGTCTTAAGATTCGCAAAACGAATTTTGAGGCAGGCCGTGTTAAATCTGTCAAAAGTTAAGACCTGCCCCCCCCCCGGCCAGTCGGGAGTTGACGGCGGGGGGCGGTCCCGGTATTCTGTTGCCATGCCTTCGTTTCCCGTTCGTTCCGAAAAGGAAGCCGCCCTGCGCGAGCGCATGGAGAAGCTCGGCATTCGCGAAAGCGACCTTATCGAGAAGTTCATCCGCTCCCAGGGCAAAGGCGGCCAGAACGTCAATAAGGTCGAGACGTGCGTCTACATCAAGCATGTCCCGACCGGCATCGACGTCAAATGCCAGCAGGAACGGAGCCAGGCGCTCAATCGCTTCCTGGCCCGACGTATTCTGACGGATAAAATCGAGGTTAAGCTCAAGGGTGAAGAAAGCGCGGCACAGCAGCGGATCGAGAAGATCCGGCGGCAGAAGCGGAAGCGTTCCAAACGCTCCAAGCTGAAGATGCTGGCCGACAAACACCACAACTCCGAGGTCAAGGTCGGCCGTTCTTTTCGCCCCTCCGGCGACGATCTCTGATCACCCGGGCCGCCGTCGAATGGGTATATCAGGAGGCCAGGCGGATCAAGGAGTTGAGCAGGACATTGGCGCCCTTCTCCAGGTCGTCCTTGCGGATGGACTCTTCGGGCGCGTGGCTCAGCCCGTCCGGGCTGGGGATGAAAATCATCGCCGACGGGCCCTTGGCCGCCAGAATCTGGGCGTCGTGACCGGCCCCGCTCCCCAGCCTTATGGAGGAAAAACCCAATTTTTCGCAACTGTCTCCGAGCAGGTCGGTCAGATGGTCCGGAACGGCGACGGGTTCGGTTGCGTCCATGACCCTTGAAACGAATTCCAGCCCCCGCGTCGAAGCGACATCCTCGGCGATCGCGAACAGCTCGTTTTCCAGTGTGCCGAGCGTTTCTTTCGACCGGCTGCGGAACTCGAAGGAAAAATCGGCCCGGCCCGGGACGATGGAGAAAGCTCCGGGCGAGACGTGGACCTTGCCGACGGTGACGAAGCTTCCATAGTGATGAGTCGCCACATGCTGGGTGGCGCGGAGGGCGAAGTCCGCCAGTCCCAAAAAGGCGTCCCGCCGCAGTTCAAGGGGAGTCGTCCCGGCATGCCCGGCCTCGCCGACGAAGGAGCACCAGCGATAGTGTTTCCCGGCGATGATGTCGACGATGCCGACCGGGACGCCCTCCTCATCCAATGTCGGCCCCTGCTCGATGTGGAGCTCGAGAAAAGCGGCGATTTCCGGCGCATCAGCCCCCGCGCCCAAAATGCTGTCAATGGTGAACTCGGTGCCCTTGAGAACATCCCTGAGAGGGACCCCGAAGGAGGTCGTTCCCTTTTCCAGAAGCTCCCGGTCGAGCGCCCCGACGAAAGCGCGGCTTCCCAGAAAATCGCCGACCAAATTCCCTTCCTCGTCCGTAAACGCGGCCAGGGCCAGCGTCTTGGGCAGGCGGAATCCCTCCTCGCGGATTCTCCGCAGGCATTCCAGCGCGGCCAGGACGCCCACGGCGCCGTCGTATCGGCCGCCGTTGAGGACGGTGTCGATATGGGATCCGGCCATGACGACCGGCCCGCCCGCGCCGAGATAGCCGAAGATGTTTCCGGCGCCGTCGACGCGGTAATCCAGTCCCGCTTTTTCGATCCGTTTTTTTAGCCAAGCCCGGGCTTCGAGATCGGCCTTGCTGAACGAGGGCCGCGAGATCCCGCCGCGCGGGTCGCGGCCGATCCGGCCGAGTTCCTCAAGATCGTTATACAGCCTTTCGATGTCGATGGTTAAGTTCATGATGGCCCTCTGCGCCTCCTCCCCCCTCCCGCCTTATTTCAACAGGGCGGCCATCTCCCAGACCGCCTGGCTGACGCCGACGATGGCCGCCCGGGCCACGATGGCGAATCCGATGCTCAATTCCGTAATCTGGGGGATGGCGACGATCGGCTCGACGTTATGATATCCGAGATCATGGCCGGCCGTGACTTCCAAGCCCAGCTTGTCCCCGAAGGCGGCCGCTTTGCGCACATCGGCCAGCGCCGCCTCCCGCGCCGTTCCTTTTTTCGCCGCCGCGAAAATTCCCGTATGGAGCTCGAT
The DNA here is from genome assembly GCA_964557435.1 of uncultured Eubacteriales bacterium. GTDB lineage: Bacteria > Acidobacteriota > Aminicenantia > Aminicenantales > UBA4085 > UBA4085. Next base: position 32,740 of record CAZLAM010000034.1, on the reverse strand, counting down.
CTGCGGGATTCCGAGTTCGGCCACGGCTTCGATCTGCCTCGGTTCCGGATCGACGAAGATGCAGACCCGGATACCGGCTTTCATCAGGGATCGGACATGCGGCCCGAGCTCCTTTCGATGGGCGAGAACATCCAACCCTCCCGTCGTCGTCAGTTCTTCGGGCCGTTCGGGGACGAGGCAGACCACCTCGGGCTTGATCTTCAGCGCCACGGCCTTCAGGTCCGCAGTAGCCGCCATCTCGACTGTCAGCTTGGTTTTGATGGTCGCCCGGATCAAGCGCAGGTCGCGCTCGGTGATATGACGCCGGTCGGCGCGGATGTGGGCGGTGATCCCCTCGGCGCCGGCCTGCTCGGCCAGCAGGGCGGCCAGGACGGGCTCGGGCTCGGCTGCTTGCCGGGCCTGTCGCAAGGTGGCGAAATGATCGACGTTGACGGATAGTCGCATGGGTAACTCCTTTGACGGCTCCATTATACAGAAAATGGAAGAGTTCTTCTTTTCCGCGGCGGTCGACGGCGCCGCCCGATCGACTAAGCTCCGATATGCTTCTTGAAGGCGGCGGCGATTCGGCCCGCCAGGGCTTCGATCTCGCTTTGATCCTCGCCCTCGATCATGATCCGGGCCAACGGTTCCGTTCCGCTGTAGCGGACGTCCAACCTTCCCCGCCCGGCCATTTCCGTCCGGACCTCCTCAACCGCTTCGGCGATCGCGGGAATTCCGGCCCAATCCGGCTTGCCGGACACGCGCACGTTGAGCAGGATCTGCGGATATTCGACGAATCCATCGGCCAATTCGGCCAGCGAGCTGCCCGTCGCGGCCATGGTTTCCAGCATCTTCAGGCTGGTCAGGATGCCGTCACCGGTGGGACAATCGTCCAGCAGGATCGTGTGGCCCGATCGTTCGCCGCCGAGGTTGGCCCCCAGTTCGACCATCTTTTCCAGGACGTATTTGTCCCCGACTTGAGCCCGATCGAGCCGCAAGCCCAATCGCCGTAACGCTTTTTCCAGTCCCAGATTGGACATCGTCGTGGCCACGACCGCCCCCGCTTTGAGCGAGCCGAGCGTGGACATGTATTTGGCCAGGATGTAGAGCGTATGATCGCCGTTGAGCAGGCGGCCTTGCCCGTCGGCCCACAAGGCGCGGTCGGCATCCCCGTCGTAGGCGACCCCGAAATCGGCCTTCCCGCGGACGACAGCCGCCGCCAATCCCTCCGGATGGAGGGAGCCGCAGGCGACGTTGATGTTTTTTCCGTCCGGATTATTGTTGAGGCAGACGACATCGCAGCCGACGGCCCGGAACACCTCGGGCGCGATTTGCGAAGCCGCTCCGTGAGCGCAATCGAGGACGATCTTGCACGGCTTGGCCATCCGTAGGCCGTCCAGCCGCCCGACGAGAAAATCTTCGTATCGATCGATCAAGCGGGTTTCGGCCGGTCTGGAGCCGTCCGCGGCCGGCGGATTCCGTCGCCCGGCTTGGAGAAGCGGGGCTTCCAGCCGTTCTTCCCAGGCGTCGGGAATCTTAAAACCCTGCGCAGAAAAAATCTTGATGCCGTTATCACGGTAGGGATTGTGGGAAGCCGAAATGACCGCCCCCGCCGAAAAAGCACTTGTCTTTGTGAGAAAGGCGACTCCGGACGTCGGGATGACTCCGGCGAAATGAGCCGTCCCGCCTTCATCGACAACCCCCCGGGCGAAGGCCGCCTCGATCCATTCGCCCGATTCGCGCGTGTCGCGGCCGATGAGCACTTCCGGGGTCAGTCCCTCGTCTCTTAACAGGCCGACCAGCGACCGGCCCAATTCATATACGGAAGCCGGGTCGAGAGGATACTCGCCCGCGACCGCGCGGATGCCGTCGGTGCCGAACAACTTCTTCATGGATTTTTATCAGCCCTTCTGGGGCGAGACGGTCACTTTCACCCGCACTTTAGCCGATCCGGCGGCCACGCGCAGTTCGGCCCGGGGCAGAATGAGCGCGGCCTCGAATTCCGTCGTTTCAGCCAGGTCGGTGACGTCTACATCGCCTACCCGGAGTCTGTCCTTGGGCCGGAATTTGCTTTCCGGGCCGCGGACCTTAATCTTGGCCGGGAGGGCCTCGATTTTATCGATCTTGAACCCGTCCCGGACTTTGCCGACGGTCGACGGGGTGACGTCCATTTCGATCTCATTGGCCCGCTCCAGCTTGATGCGGGCTTTGCTGGGAAAGACGCGGACGGCCTTGGCGTTGGCGGGGACGATGACCATGGACGGGTCGAGCGCGTACTCCTCCTGGGCGACCGTGGCGTTTTTCAAGTCGAGGACGGCGGTGGTTTCGTTCCCGGTGAGCTGTCCGAGGAGCCGATTGGTGGCCCGGACGGTGACGTCGACGAACGACACCGACTTTTCAACAAGCTCCATGTTGGGCGGAATGTTGCGCGTTTCCAACGGGACGGCCAGGGTGCGCTCGCTGTAAGTCTTCTCCTCGGGAACAAGCGTCATCCAGAGAACGAGGGCCAGGAAAAACGACAGGAGCTTGAAGCCCCAGTTCCGGGTGATGAGGTCTTTCAATAGCGGGTTCATCGTTGCAGGTACTCGATCAGGCGGTCTTTAAGGATGTCCCCACCGGGCATGGACAGGAGCACACCCCGGGCGGCCAGGGAAATTCCGCCCGTTTCCTCGGATACGACGATCACCGCCGCGTCCGTCTCCTGGGACAGCCCCACGGCGGCCAGATGACGTGTGCGGGTTTGGACGTCGACTTTGAGATTGTGGACGGCCGGAAGGGGCAAAAGACATCCGGCGGCAATAACCAGCCCGCCCCGGATGATGACGGCGCCGTCATGGAGGGGCGAGTGGGGAAAGAACAGGCTGACCAAGAGGTCCTTGGATAGAACAGCGTCGATCTTGACCCCGCGATCGGCGTAGTTGGCCAGGGATATCTCGTTTTCCACGGCGATGAGCGCGCCGATCTTGCGCTCGGACATGTACTCGACGGCCACGCATAGGTCTTCGACCTTGTCCTGGAACGAACGCATGGCCAGGGGTTTGCGGAATGAGCGCGAACCGATCCCGGTCAGAAACCGGCGGATCTCGCCCTGGAACAGGACGATGATGGCGATGATAAGATAGCTGGCCAGATTTTGGAGGAGCCAGTTGGAGACCACAAGCTTCCCCCAGCGGGTCAGCAGGAGCAGAAGCCCGATGAGCCCCATGCCCATGGCCATGGGATAGGCGCGCGTGTTTTTGATGAGCAGGATGAAGGAATAAATTAAGAAGGCGACGACGAGGATGTCGAGAAAATCGACCAGGGTGAAGCGGTGGAGCGCGGTGACGATGTCATTGAGCATAGCGCGTCTCCCGTCGGTTTTCCGGCGGCGCGGGACGGCCCGCGGCCAGGACGGCATCCGTCACCAGGGCGGCCCGTTTGACGGCTCGGACATCGTGAACGCGAAGGATATGGGCCCCTCGGGCGAGAGCGATGACCGACGCGGCGATCGTCCCTTCCAGGCGGTCCTGGGGCAGTGTATTGAGGATTTTGCCGATGAAGGATTTTCTCGAAACGCCGATGAGGATAGGCCGCCCCAGCGGGGCCAGCTCGTCGATGGTGTTGAGGAGGGTCAGGTTGTCCTCCTGCCGTTTGCCGAAGCCGATCCCGGGGTCGAGGATGACGGACTCGGCCTCGATGCCGTAAACTTGGGCCACGGTCAGCTTTTCATCCAGAAAGCCGCGCACTTCAGCCGTTACGTCGTCGTAATGCGGATGGGCCTGCATGGTCCGGGGCGTGCCCTTCATGTGCATGAGGACGAGCCCCGCCCGGCGCTCGGCGACCAGCTTGAGGAGCCGCGGGTCCAGACTGAAGGCGCTGATGTCGTTGATGATGTCGGCGCCCGCGTCGAGCGCGGCCCGGGCGACTTCGAATTTTGTCGTATCGACGGACAAGAGTGAGGCCGTGGCAGCCCGAAGTTCCCGGACGACCGGCAGGACACGCCGGATTTCCTCTTCGGCCTCGACGGGTGCGGCCCCGGGGCGGGTGCTTTCGCCGCCGATGTCCAGAATATCGGCCCCGTCCTCGATCATCCGTATCCCGTGCGCTACGGCCCGGGAGGCGTCCAAAAACTGGCCGCCGTCGGAGAAGGAATCGGGGGTGACATTGACGATGCCCATGATCCAGGTCCGGGCGCCCAGCGTATGCCGTGCGCCGCTCGCTTGGAACTGGGTTTCTCTTCTCACCTCTAGGCTTGGGCGGGTTGGGGATTTTCCGAGGGCGGCACCGGCGGCTTTTCGGTCTCCGGTTTGTCGCCTTTGATGACGGCGAGGATCTCGTCGGACGACAGGACTTCCTTTTCCAGAAGAAGCCTGGCGATGGTTTCGAGCCGGTCGCGATTATCCATCACGAGATGATGGGATCGGTCGTAATTGCGGACGATGATCTTTTTGACTTCCTCATCGATCATCTCGGACGTCTTCTCGCTGAAGTTTTTGTGGGTGGTCAGTTCGCGGCCGAGGAAGATCATGTCGTTGCGCTCGCCGAAGGTCAGCGGGCCGAGGTCGGACATGCCCCATTGGCAGACCATGCGGCGGGCGATTTCGGTGCCTTTCTCAAAGTCGCTGGCCGCGCCCGTCGTCGTCTGGTTGAGGAAAATTATCTCGGCCACCCGGCCGGCCAGGAGGACGGAGAGCTGGGCTTCGAGATATTCCTTGCCGTAAGTATAGCGGTCGTCCAGGGGCAATTGCTGGGTCAGGCCCAGGGCCAAGCCGCGGGGGATGATGGTCACCTTATGGATGGGATCGGCGTCGGGAAGGAGGGCGGCGACGAGCGCGTGGCCGGCCTCGTGATAAGCGGTGCTGCGTTTTTCCTCGTCGCTGATGATCATGCTCTTGCGCTCGACGCCCATCAGAACCTTGTCCTTGGCGTACTCGAGATCTTTCATGGTCACGGCGATTTGCGCATTTCTGGCGCCGAGCAGGGCCGCTTCGTTGATCATATTGGCCAGGTCGGCCCCGCTGAAGCCGGGGGTGGACCGGGCCAGGACCTTCAGGTCGACATCCTTGTCCAGGGGGATCTTGCGGATGTGAACCTTGAGGATTTCCTCGCGTCCCTTGACGTCGGGCATATTGACGACGACCCGGCGGTCGAAACGGCCGGGACGCAGGAGGGCGCTGTCCAGAATATCGGGCCGGTTGGTGGCGGCGATCAGGATGATGCCTTCGTTGGAGTCGAATCCGTCCATCTCGACGAGAAGCTGGTTGAGGGTCTGCTCGCGCTCGTCATGCCCGCCGCCCAGGCCGGCGCCGCGCTGGCGGCCGACGGCGTCGATTTCATCGATGAAGATCAGGCAGGGGGCGTGCTTCTTCCCGTTTTCGAATAAATCCCGAACGCGTGAAGCGCCGACGCCCACGAACATCTCGACGAAATCCGAACCGCTGATGGAAAAGAACGGGACGTCGGCTTCACCGGCCACGGCCCGGGCCAGCAGGGTCTTGCCCGTGCCGGGCGCTCCGACCAGGAGGACGCCCTTGGGGATGCGTCCGCCCAGCTTCTGAAATCGTTGGGGCTCGCGGAGAAATCCGACGATTTCGTTGAGCTCCTCCTTGGCCTCTTCGATTCCGGCGACATCCTTGAAGGTCACCTTCTTGGGCTGGTTGACGAACAGCTTGGCCCGGCTTTTTCCGAAGGACATGGCTTTATTGCCGCCGGACTGCATCTGGCGCATGAAGAAGACCCAGAACAGGATCAGCAGGATGAACGGGAACCAGCTCAGGACATAGGAGTACCAGGGACTGCGGTTGGTGTCCTTGACGATGATGTTGACCCGGCTTTCGCGCAGGATCTTGATCAAGTCGTCATACTGGGGAGGCAGAATGGTCTTGAAAGTCGTGCCTTCGCGGTATTGGCCGCGCAGTTGCAGCCCGGTGATGGTGACTTCCTCGACCTTTTTAGCCTCGACATCGGTCATGAATTGGCTGAAGGTGATCTCGGTTTTGATCACCGCCGGAGTCTGGAGAATGGACCAGAGCAGGATGATGATTCCTCCGGCGGCCAGCCAGAAAATGATATTCTTCAGGGAAGCGTTCCGCTTTTGAGCCATGAATTATTCCTTTTTTGACCCCCTATTTTAGCACGATTGGGGATGAAAATAAACGGCTTTTTTGGATTCCCAAAATGCAGCCGTAGACTGTCGAATTCGTTATCCTGCTGTCCGTCCGGACGGTGACAGGTGAGCAGGGGCCTCGGTCCCCCCCCGGTTTCGTCCGGCTCGGCTCAGCCTTCAACCCGGCTCAGGTAGACCGCCCGCACGCGGTCGATCAGGTCGCCGAGTGTTTCCAGGGTAGTACCCGCGATAGGGATGGGCGGCTCGATGAAATAATCGACTCGGCCGGGCCGGACATGGAGCGATCCTTTGCGATTGATCCGGCGGGCGCCGACCTGGACGATCGGCAGGATATCCAATCCGGCTTCCAGGGCCAGCAGGAAAGCCCCCCGTTTGAATGGCCCCAACTTTCCCGTCCGGGTCCGCGTCCCCTCGGGTAAAACGAGCAGGGAAAAGTCCTTGCGGCGGCGGATGAGTTCGGCCGCCCGCCTCAACCCCTTCTTCGCTTCCTTGCTGTTCCGGCGGTGGATGGGGATTGTCCCCAGGCGGCGGAGAACGATCCCATAAAGCGGCCAGCGGAAATGGCTTTCCTCCTCGATACCCCTGGCCCAACCCGGGAATCCGGCGTAAAACACGAAAGCGTCGAGGAGATTCACATGGTTCATGACCAGGATATACTGGCGGTCCGCCCTGAAATTCTCCCGCCCCTGAACGCGGACCCTCACGCCGCAGCAAAAAAGAAGGAGCGTACAGCCGGCTTTGACCAGGCGCTCAAACGGATGTCCGCGGATGATGGGGGCGGCCGCGAGAATCAGGAAACACATTAGGATGAATACGGGCAGAGCAATGGCCCAGAGGAGAAAAGACCTCAGACGGTCGAGCGCGCGCTTCATGCCAGTATAGTCAGCTCCCCGGGCAGGACTTTGAGCCGCAGGGGCGTTTCCCCCAGCAGTTCGCCGTCGGCCATCAGCAACTGGGGAGGCTCGGCCTCAATGGAGATTTCGGCGGCCGGGATCATGTCCACTTTCGGGTGTTGGGCGTGGGTCCCGGCAAAGACACCCTTGAAAATGGACAGAATTTCGCGGCGGTTGACCTGGCGGAAGATGATCAGGTCGGCCCGGCCGTCGGCCGTATCGGCGTGGGGCGCGATTTTCATCTTGCCGCCGGTGAATTTTGAGTTGGAGATGACCATGGCGCTGTCCCGGACCGTCCATGTCCGGCCGTCGGCCTCGATGTCGATGCGGTTGTCCATGCCTTTGACCAGCCGGAGCATGACGGCCAGGCTGTAGCCGAACGAGCCGAAGATCTTCAGGCGCTCGTTGGTCAGCTTGAGGATGTCGGCGATGAGCCCGATGCCTAGTAGATTGAGGGAGACCATGTGCGCGGGCTGTCCCTGGCGCCGGAAATGGAAGTCCAGCAGGTCGACGGAGTGGCGGCGTCCGGCCAGGATGTTGTCGAGGGCCTGATCGGCCGTTTCCGTCCCGAAATCGCGGAGGAAGGAATTGCCGGTGCCGGCCGGGATGAGCCCGATCTCGGGGAGCGGCGAGGGCCGGCCTTGGGCGTAGAGACCGTTGAGTACTTCGAACGGCGTTCCGTCGCCGCCCAAGCAGATGATGAGGGAAAAACCTTCCTTAGCCGCCTGACGGCCGATTTCGATTGAATGGCCGGGATAGTCGGACTGGCGGATGTCGAGGCCGGGGAATTCGGCCAGGAGTCGGGGCTGGAGCCGGTGGAAGCACTTGAGTCCCCGTCCGTGGCCGGCGGCCGGGTTGACGATGAGCAGTGTCTTGGCGGGTGAGACCATCCGACGCTTATAACATGACTATTCCGAAAGATCAATTTGGCTTTGAACTCGTCCAGCACTGCCATGGAGGATCGTGGTAAAATAAATATTAAGGCAATTAAGCCGAATCGGCGAGGTCGCCAAGCAGTATCTTAAGCGGCTTTTGGAGAAATCAACATGCACATGACCGAGATTCCTTTTGGAACAACCGATTGGTCTGCGGTCGAGCGGGTCGAACACAAAGGCGAAACGGGCTTGGCTTACTGGCGAACCCGCAATTTCGGCGGCATTCGCGTCCGCATGGTCGAGTACACGCCCGGCTACCTGGCCGATCATTGGTGTGAGAAGGGGCACATCCTCCTTTGTCTTGAGGGCGAGTTGCACACCGAGCTTAAAGACGGCCGCAAGTTCGTTCTGAAACCCGGGCAAAGCTATCAAGTCGCCGACAGCGCCGCACCGCACCGCTCCTTTACCAAGGTCGGGGCCAAGCTGTTCATCGTCGACTGAATGCCATTTTCCGATGACTCAAATAAGCGTTGACAATGTGTAGCCCGCGGGCTACTATATCTTGTGGCCGAAATACGCAAAACCGAGACCTTCGCTCAGTGGCTTGACGAACTTGGTGACCTCCGGGCGAGAGCGCGAGTTCAGGTCAGACTTGAGCGCCTGGCCGCCGGAAATGCCGGAGATGTGAAGGCTGTAGGGAAGGGCGTCTCTGAATTGCGAATCGATTACGGTCCGGGGTATAGAGTTTATTTCACTAAGCGGGGGCGTGCGGTGGTTATTTTGTTGGCAGGAGGCGACAAGCACACCCAGGCCAATGATATTAAAATTGCCCAACGCCTTGCGGAAAACTTAGAGGAGAGTCATCGATGAGAAAAACCATCACCACTCGATACGATGTCGCCGAACACCTCCGTACGCCGGAGGAGATGGCCGCCTATCTGGAAGCTTGCCTTGAGGAAGCGGAAGGTGATGCTGCCTTTATCGCCAAGGCTCTGGGCGATATTGCTCGTGCGAAGGGAATGACCCAAGTGGCGCGAGATGCCGGCCTGTCACGGGAAAGTCTTTATAAAGCTCTCTCCGGTGATCGCAGTCCTGACTTTGATACTATCCTCAAAGTAGTTGGCGCACTGGGACTTCAACTGCATGCCGTGGCTGCGCAAAAATCAATGGGCCGACGAGTCGCTCCCGCAGCCCCGCAAAATTCAGCGGGCCGCTAAGCCTGACGTAAGCCCAGCCGAAATATGAGTAGACAACCATGACGACAAAAGCTCTAAAAAACATGAGCAAGAATGCCATCGTTCTTCCCACCGATTACGCCGACTGGCTGACCAGCCTAAAGCGGAGGATCGCAGGTGCTCGGCAACGCGCACTGCTGGCTGCAAATGATGAACAAATCCGCCTCTATCATGACATAGGACGCGATATTTTGGACCGGCAGAGTCGACAGGGATGGGGGGCCAAGGTAATTGACCGCCTCTCTGCCGACCTTCGGTCGGCCTTTCCGGACATGAAGGGGCTATCTACGTCGAATCTCAAATATATGCGATTTTTCGCCCAGGAATGCCCTGATCGCCTAATTGGTCAGCAGACTGCTGACCAATTGCCCTGGTTCCACATCCTCACCCTGCTTACCAAGGTCTCAGACCCCATCGAGCGGGAGTGGTATGCCGGCCAGGCGATCCAACAAGGCTGGCCGCGCGCTACTTTGGAAGTTCAGATCAAAAACAAACTGCATCTGCGCCAGGGGGCCGCTGTTACCAACTTTGATCAGCGCCTCGCACCTCCTCAGGCGGGTCTCGCCGTTGAAATCCTCAAAGATCCCTACCATTTCGACTTCCTTGGTCTCGGCGACGAGGCCTACGAGCGCGACATCGAAAACGCCCTCATCCGTCATATCACCCGCTTCCTGCTGGAACTGGGCGCCGGTTTTGCCTTCGTCGGCCGCCAATTCCGGCTCGAAGTCGAGGGCGATGAGTTCTTTATCGATCTGCTCTTCTATCATACCCGGCTCAAATGCTATGTGGTTGTCGAGCTCAAGGCCTCCGCCTTCAAGCCCGAACACGCCGGGCAACTCAACTTTTATCTTGCTGCCGTGGACGCACAGATCAAGGCACCCGAGGACAAGCCCACCATCGGTCTACTGCTCTGTAAAACCAAGAAGCGCCTTGTGGCCGAATACGCTCTTTCCGGCATGGAGAAACCTATGGGCGTAGCGGAATACCAGCTCGTCCGCGCCCTACCAAAACCGCTTGACACCTGCCTGCCGAGCATCGAAGATATTGAAGCCGAACTTTCACGCGAGATGAAAACAGAGGAACCGTTGTGACGGCTTTCCAACAAATCACTGGGTGTTACAAGACCCAGCTGCCGCAAGCCGTGAGCAAGGTCATCGAGCTGGAGAAGACCGTGATCCGCCCTGGGGGCAAAGATCGGACCTGTCCTTGCGGCGGCTGGGCCACCTCAGAAAACTGAATTTCAGGAGGGCGTCATGAAAGCCATCGTTGTGTATGAATCTTACTGGGGCAACACCGCCGCCGTCGCCAGGGCCATCGCGGAAGGCCTTGGACCGGAAGCGCGGGCTCTGTCGACCACCGAAGCGACCGGCGCGATCATAGCGGAGGCCGACCTCATTGTAGCGGGCTCTCCGGTGATCGCCTTCAGCCTTCCAACCGAGAAGATGCGCGAGAACATCCGGGCTAATCCGGGCAAAGCGCCGGCACCGCCTGATCTCTCTCATCCATCGCTCCGCTTGTGGCTCGAAGGCCTGCCCAAGGGGCATGGCCGTGCGGCCGCGTTCGAGACGCGCGTCAGATTGTCGCCCGGGGGCGCCGCGTCGAAAATCGTCGACGGGTTGAAGAATGCGGGGTACTCCCCGGTCACGGAGGCGCAACGCTTCATCGTCAAGGGCAAGTTCGGACCGCTGCGCGACGGCGAGCTGGATCGGGCCCGGCAGTGGGGAGCCGAGCTCGCCAAAGCGATGTCGTGAACCGGATTATCTTCGTCCGAAAAAGCCGAATATTAAGCGGCCTTTGGAGAAAACATCATGCACATGACCGAAATTCCGTTTGGAACGACCGATTGGTCTGAGGTCGAGCGGGTCGAACACAAAGGCGAAACGGGCCTGGCTTACTGGCGAACCCGCAATTGCGGCGGCATTCGCGTTCGAATGGTCGAATATACGCCCGGCTACCTGGCCGATCATTGGTGCGAGAAGGGGCATATTCTCCTCTGTCTCGAGGGCGAGTTGCACACCGAGCTTAAGGACGGTCGCAAGTTCGTTCTGAAGCCCGGCCAAAGCTATCAAGTCGCCGATAACGCCGCACCGCACCGCTCGTTTACCAAGGCCGGGGCCAAGCTGTTCATCGTCGATTGAACGTCAGCCCCTATTGGATGCTTAATTATCATCTAAAGTAGCACTATAGTACCACTTCCGCCGTACTCGCCCGTGGATATAAGCAACGGGCGAGTGGCGAGCCGAAGGCTCGTCCCTTGACGTCATGAGAGGCGAGCGGCTTCTGAGACCTGGACTCTTCGGAAACGAATGAGATGGATGGTCAACCGCAGAACCGTTTCATAAATCCGGTTGAAGGCGGCCGCGTTTGAGATGGCTTGACAGGAAACTTGACTTATACTTGACACTCGATTAACCTTTAACCATGACTTATATCCCACAATTCACTATCACTCCGCACCTGCTTTCCGAAGTCGAACGGGTGGCGGCGCTGCGGGAGAGGATTCAAAGCGCAGTGGTGGATCTGGCCTGGATTCCCTCCCTGCAAAAAGACACTCGCGCGCGCAACGGCCATGCCTCGACGGCCATCGAGGGGAACCTGCTGACCCTCGACCAGGTCCGCGCCTTGGAGGAGAGCCGTGAGCTTTCAACGTCGGAAGCTCGGCCCAAGCGGGAAATCCTCAACTATTTCGCCGGACTGCGCTATGTGGAAAAGAACGCGGCCAAAACGAGCTTCCGTTATGCGGACATACTGGAATTGCATTGGATTCTAGCCGGGGAGGTGATGGATCAGGGCGAGGCCGGGAAATATCGGACGATTTCCGTCCGAGTTGGGCGGTATTGCCCCCCTGCTGCGGATGCGGTTTCGGGGTTGATGTTCGCGCTGCTCGAGTGGTGGAACACGGCTTCACAAAAAATCTCGCCGGTTCTCAGTTCGGTCATCCTACATTACCGGTTCGAGGCCATTCATCCGTTTGCCGACGGCAACGGCCGCACGGGCCGGGCGCTCGCTTTATGGGAGCTCTATCGGCGAGGGTTCGACACCCATCACATCTTTGCGGTGGACGAATATTACTGGGAAGACCGGCCCAAGTACTATGCCGCGCTCGATGGTGTGCGGCAGTCCGGAGACGACCTGACCGCCTGGTTGGAATATTGTTCGGCGGGACTCCGCCAAACGCTCGAACGGGCTTGGCTGCGGATTCAAGCCCTCCAAGTGAAGTCATCGACGAAACTGGTCTTGCGACCGCGGCAGGAACAGCTTCTCCATCTGCTCAGCGATCACGGCGGCATGGCCCCCGGTGAAATTTGGAAGGCGCTAAGCGTGTCCCGGCAAGGGGCGATGGATTTATTGCGGCCGCTACTTGACGCAGGGCTGGTCGAGAAGGTTGGCGGCAAAAAAACGGGGTACTACGTTTTGCGAAAGCCATGAACGAAGCCGAAACGAGGACCGAACACGTCGAATTCGTGCTGTCCCATCTTCCGGAAATTCCTGTATCAGCGACAAATCGTTGTCTGATGGGCGTGAGCCGGATTGTCATCGTCCCCAAAAAAGTTTAGCTCATCCCGGATTTCGGGATTCCGGATCGGCCGGTTAACAATCTAAATTGCCGACAAAAATAAGTTGGGCAATCCGGGCTATGAATCGAAGACGAAGAATCGATTCATAGCCCGGGAATTCCGGCTGTTTTCGCCGGTCCGGCCGGGGTCACCAGCGGGATTTTTCCAGCTTGACGTTGAACTCGCCGGCGACTTCGGAGGTGACGGCATCCCCTGCCAGGGTTTTCAGATGGAACCGGCCGCAAGCCATGGTTTCGGTCATCTTGATGATTTCGGCCGTCCCCGTCCGCGCCCCCAGCATGGCGATGGTGCCTTTCTCCCCGACCATCACTTTCACCTCGGTGGAGACCCAGAACGGTTTGCCGTAACCGGCCGCGGGATCGTATTTTCCCGGCGTCACGATCTCGGTGCCGTTGGAAAAATTGAGCTGCAGAATGAACTGGCCTTTCTTGTTGAGCGGCAGGACGAAACTATTGGCCATGGCCTCAATGGGGAAGACCTCGTTGGCCAGGCAGACACGAAGATCTTTTCCATTCTTGGACAGCAGCGCGCCGCCCGTTTTCAGTGAGGAATAATCCAAGGGCTGGGCGTCTTTGACGGCCTGCATCGCGGAAGTCATTTTCGTGATGACGTTTCCCGGCGGACAGTCGGCCGCGGTTGAGAACAGGGCTAGAATCAGACCGGCCAAGAGCAATCCAATTCCTGATAAACGCTGGGTCATGTCGTCCTCCTTTATTTGCGCCGAAATCTAACGATTGTTTTTAAAGAACTCCTCCATGAAGCCCACCAGGGTCTCGACCTGGGGAACGGTGACGGCGTTGTACATGGAGACGCGGATGCCGCCGATGTCGCGGTAGCCCTTGAGCCCCACCATGCCCGCGGCCTTCGCTTCCTTCACGAACTTGTCGGTCAGTTCCTCGCTGGGCAGGAAGAAGTCCACGTTCATATAGGAGCGGTCCGCCTTGACCTTCACGAAGCCCTTGTAAAATTCCGGGTGTTTGTCGATGCAGCCGTAAAGGATCTCACCCTTTTGGAGGTTGTGCTTGTGGATGGCCTCCAGGCCGCCGATGCTCTTGTTGTAGGCCAATACGTTTCTGAGGATGTAGATGCCGAATGTCGGCGGGGTATTGTAGAGGCTGTTCTTCTCGACGTGAATGCGGTAGCGCAGGTAGCTCGGCAATTCCTTGTCCAGGCACTGGTTCAGCAGGTCCTCGCGGATGAGGATGACGGTCACGCCGGAGGGCCCCAGGTTCTTCTGGGCGCCGGCATAGATGAACCCGAACGGATTGACGTCAAACGGCTTCCACAGGAAATCGGAGGACATGTCGCAGGCCAGCGGAACGCCGCCCGTTTCGGGGAACTTGTGGAATTGCGTGCCCTCCACCGTGTTGTTCGAGGTGAAGTGGACATAGACGCTGTCGGGATTGACCTTGATCTCTTCGGGGCGCGGCAGTCGGGTGAACTTCTCTTCCTTGGTGGAGGCGATGAGGCGCGCGTTATCCGCGGCCACGATCTTGCCTTCCTTGTAGGCCTTCTCCGCCCACGATCCCGTGGAAATGTAGTCCGCCTTGCGCTCCTTATAGAGGAGGTTCATGGGGAGCATGCCGAACTGGAGATGCCCGCCGCCCTGCAAGAGTATGATTTTGAAGTTGTCCGGGACGTTCAGGAGCTCCTTGACAAGGGCGATGGCTTCGTTGTGGACGGCCTCGTACTCTTTAGAACGGTGGGAGATTTCCATCACCGACATGCCCGTATTGGCGAAATCGAGGAGTTCCGCCTGCGCCCGCTCCAGCGCCGGCAGCGGCAGCCCCGCCGGTCCCGCATAGAAGTTGATAGCTCGTTTTGACATAATGACCTCCTTGTACTTATGATGGTTGGACTGATAGGCTTGAAGAATAATCCCGTCCTCGAATCGATGTCAACAGACTCTTGCGGCTCTTGCGGCCACTTGCGGTCTGCCGGCCGTCTGTTCAGCGAACCGACCCTTGTAAAAATCGCCTACGCCTACGAGCAAGCGACCCAGCACCGGCGGCCGCCCGAGGCCTTTTCCCATTGACAAATGTATATTTCTGGAATATACATTATTTATGAAGAACGGCGGGATTCTCTCTCCTTGCAGCGGTTTTGAGTGGGATGAAGGCAATTTACTAAAAAACTGGGAAAAACATGGAGTATCCGCGTCGGAATGCGAGCAGATATTTTTCAATCGCCCGCTTGTCACATCCGCTGATGTCGAACACTCCGGCGTGGAAGCAAGATTTTATGCTCTCGGGCAAGCCGATTCCGGAAGGCATCTTTTTGTTGTTTTTACGGTCAGGAACGCCCTCTTGCGGATCATATCGGCCCGGGACATGAGCCGCAAAGAAAGAAAGGTGTATCAGAAATCATGAAGAAAATGCCAAAATTTAAATCCGAAAATGAAGAGCGTGATTTTTGGGCCGGCGCTGATTCCACGGATTATGTTGATTGGTCAAAGGCCAAGAGAGTCGTGCTCCCCAATCTCAAACCATCTCTCAAAACGATCTCTCTTCGTTTACCCGAGATCATGATCGAGGAACTGAAGCTTTTGGCCAATAAACGGGATGTTCCTTATCAATCGCTCATTAAAATTTTTCTTTCGGAACGACTCGCCAAAGAGATTAAGGCGTAGCCCATAGGGCGCACAGTTTGCCGTCGCCTTTACCGTCGCTTGACGTTATGCGGATAAAGTGAGGCCCAAAATGAAAAAATGGCGCGTGGTCGTCAACGACCTCATGCAGAAGAACTACGTTTATTTTCTTACGGATCCAATCGGCGGGAACTTCCACCCGGATTTTCGTCCGGATCTTACGCCCAAGCAAATGCTGGAAATGGGAGTCTTCGGCGGAAAATACATGACCGATTGCCGGGGCGAGTTTCCGCCGGATTGGTTTAAGGACGCCAAACTCTGCCCCGAACGCCACGACCCTGGGTTGAACTGCTTCGGTGTCAACGCCTCTCAACCCCTGTCGGTGTGGCGGCAAAAGGGGTGGATCTACCAGGAAGATCCGCGGGGATGGTTTCAATGGTATTGCCGGTATTATATGGGGCGGAGATGTCCCGATGACGACCGCCAAATCGGCCGCTGGCGCGCCATGCCCAGGCACATCGCCCAGATCAGGAAGAACTGCCGCCGTGGAGACCTCGACTGCCGGCCGAAACAACGGCAAGCCCTGCTTCACTGGGGATATGACTCGCGAAAAATCTGACGGTCGGCGACTATTCGATGGCGGCCGGCCAATCCGACGATTTACGGCCTTCCACCCTTCAATTGCTTGAGCGCCTCGAGTGATGAGGCCAGCTTGGGATCGATGGCCAGGGCTTTTTCATATTGACGATCGAATCAGCGGCCGGGTCTTTTTTCCGGTTCGCTCAGCCGGAGGCCGCCGTCCTCGAGGGTGATCAGCCTTCTTTTATAAAGCGCGCCGACCGCTTTTTTGTAGGTCTTTTTGCTGATCCCGAAGAGTTTTTGGATCGTTTCCGGCGAGGCGGCGTCGGAAACGGCCAGGAAACCGCCGTTTTTCCGCAGGGCGGCCAGGATCGTATCCGAGACGTCGGGGATCGCCTGGTAACCGGCCTGCCGCAGGCTCAAGTCGATTTTCTGATCATCCCGCACTTTTTTGATGAAGCCTTTGACCCGCTGTCCCGGCTGGAGGTCCTGGAATACTTCGTTTTCATAGAGAACGCCCAGGCGGGCATTGTCGATGATGGCGGCATAGCCGAGTTCGGTCCGCTCCCAGATTAATAAATCGACCTCCCGGCCGGCCAGGTAATCGACGGGGGTTTTGTCGAAAAACTTTTTCAGTTTGGCCGAGGCGACGATGCGCCGGCTGGCCTTGTCGAAATAGACATGGACGCAATAGCTCCGCCCCTGTTCCATGGGCGGCCTCTGCTCCCGAAACGGGACCAGCAGATCCTTGGACAAACCCCAGTCGAGAAAGGCGCCGACGTCGTTGACCGCAACGACTTTCAGGAAGACGAACTCGCCGACTTGGGCCAGGGGTTTTTCCGTCGTGGCGATCAGGCGGTCGTCGGAGTCCAGGTACAGGAAGACATTCAGTTGGTCGCCGATCCGGGCTTGCGGCGGGGCGTATCTCTTCGGCAGGAGGATCTCGCCGTGCTCGCCACCATCCAGGTAGGCCCCGAAATCGACGAGCTTGACGAGGCGCAGATTGTTGAATTTTCCGATTTCGGCCATGGCGATGTTCTTTCCCCTTCCTTCTTCATATCTTATCGGCATCCGATTCGTCAATCTCAAAGGTGCAAGGATGGTCCCTGACTTGGATTCGGATGATAGGCTCTATCGGCAATGAAAAGATACGCATTTGACTATTTCGGCGGGTTTGGATAAACAATCCCTATGAAGCTCCACCCCGTCGACCTCGCCATCATCGCCGTCTATCTGCTGGCCGTGGCCTCGATCGGCTTCGCCGTCAAAAAGCGGGCTACGAAAAAGCTCGACTCCTACTACCTGGCCGAGCGGAGCGTTCCCTGGTGGATGCTGGGCTTGTCCGGCTGTTCGAGCTACATCGACATCGGCGGCACCATGTCGATGGTCGGGCTCATGTTTTATCTCGGCCTCAAGTCGCTCTGGGCGACGCACATCTTCTGGGGCTGGTTCATCATCTGTTTCTACATGGCTTTCCAGGCCAAGTACATCCGGCGTTCGGGGGTCATGACTTTTGCCGAGTGGAACGAGACGCGCTTCGGGACCGGCCGGGACGCCGAGGCGGCCCGGTTGACGGCGGCCATTTTCCTATTGATCCTGATGATCTGCAATTTGATGTTCATCTCGGTCGGCACGGGCAAATTCGCCGAGGAATTTCTGCCTTTCCCGCGCTGGGAATCGACGCTGATCGTCCTGGCGGTCGTCGGGCTTTATGTGACTATGGGCGGGTTTTTCGGGGTCATTCTGACCGACGTCTTCCAGACGGCGTTGATCGCCATCGGGGCCGTCATCATGGCCGTCATGGTTTTTCTCCAGCCCGCGCCCGCTGCGTTTATGGCCAAGGATCCCGGCTGGCTTTCCCTGACCCCGGTGTGGAAACTGTGGCCGTCTTTTCTGGCCCAAACGCCGCCCGCCTACCAGCATTTCAATTTGTTCGGGCCGATCCTGGCGGCCGGGTTCTTTTGGATGCTGTTCCGCGTTTTAAGCGGGCCGAATGTCTGGGATTTCCAGTTTTTTCTGTCCACGCGCACGCCGCGCGATGCCCAGCTTGCGGCGGGGATGTGGACGGTCGGCTACAACCTGCGCTGGATCCTGGGGGGCGCCTTCATGGTCCTGGGGATTATCTATCTGGGGAACCAGGCCGGGTTCGACGCCGAGAAGATCATGCCGCTTGTTCTGATGAAATTCCCCGTCGGGATGCGCGGATTCTTCATGGCCATCCTGCTGGCGGCGCTGATGTCCACGATCAGCGCCATGATCAACGTGACCAGCTCCGTCCTGATCAACGACTTTCTCAAGCGCTACTTCGCCAAGGGGATGACGCAAAAGTCGCTCGTCCGTTGGGGGCAGGCCGCCTCGGTCCTGGCTGTCCTCATCGGGTTCGTCTTCTCGCTGTCGTTTTCCAACATCATCACGGCTTGGGAAACCATGGTCTTCGTCGTCGTCACGGTCATCCTCGTCCCGGCCACCTTGCGCTGGCACTACTGGCGGTTCGGAGCCGGGGCCTTCGTCTGGAGCATGGGCGTTTCGGCCGTCCTGATTTCCCTGCGGCTCGTGTTCGTGCGCGGGCTTCATGCCTCGGCCACCCTGGCGCTCGACATGGGGATGTGCCTGCTGGCGACGATCGTCGTCTGCTTCCTGACCAAGCCGGCCGACATGGAAATTCTGGTAAAATTCTATTCGCGCGTCCGGCCGTTCGGAGTATGGGGGCCGGTCCGGCGCGAGGCCGTGCGGCGCGGACTCGTTCCGGCGCATGACAAAATGCCCATGATCGACGTCCTTAACGGGCTGATCACGGCGGTCTTCCAGTTCAGTTTGGCCGTCCTGCCGTTTTACGCCTTCCTGCGGAACTGGGGGCAATTCGGGTTGTGGGCGGCCGCGGCAGCCGGTCTGGCGGTCGTCTTATATTTCACCTGGTATAAAAACCTGCCGGCCAAAGACGAGGTTTGAAGGTCAGCGAGTCATCACTCGGAGCCTCGCGGGACCGAACATCGGCGGGGCGCCGTCTCTGACGATCGTTTCGACGAGCTCGATTGTCCCGCCCTCGCTCCGGCGGACCGTCAACCGGCGGAGGCGGTATTTCCCTTTTTCGTAATCGAAAGTCTTGCCGTCGTCTTCGAAGAGGTCGTACGATCCGCCCGTCTTGCCGTAGTACCTAACTTCGAGGGGGCGGCCGTAAGCCTGTTCGGTGTTGGACACGGCTTCGCCGAGCATCGGGATCACCGCTCCTTCTTTGACGAAAAGGGGCAGACGGCCGTCCTCGGATTGGACCTTGATCGATCCGCCGCCGCCGACGGGAGAGCCCGAGTAGAAATCGTACCAGTTTCCCGCCGGCAGTCGGATTTCCCGGGCCCATCCATCTGGGCCATAAAAAGGCGCGACCAGGATCGATGGACCGAACATGAACTGATCCTCGGCCGGGGCCAGGGCTTCGTCTTCCAGGAGCATGGCCCGGATCGGCGGCACACCCTCGAAATGGTAGGCGGCAAAGGCGCTGTAAAGATACGGCAGAAAGCGCATTCGGAGGCGGATCGTCTCGCGCACCCGATCCGTAGCCGCGGGGAAATGCCAGGGCGTGGTCTTGGAGGCCCAGGCGTTGAGCTGGGCCAGGGCGGAAAAGCAGACCGTCTGCATCCGGTTTAGCCAATCGCGCTCGTCGCGGGCGTCGCGGATTTCGGGGGTCCAGAGAATCCCGCCCAGGCTGGACGCGGAAATTCCGGTGATGTATTCCTTGAGGTCGTACGCGTCACTGTAGACGGCGAAGGGATAGCCCGAGGCGGCGCCGTTGCCGGCCCGGACCAGGCCGTAGGTGCGTGCGTTGCGCGGCTTGAAAAGCCCGGTGAACATCATGTTTTGCATGATCAGGCCATAGGTCTGGCGCATCACCTGTCCCGGTGTGCCCGAGGGGAAGGAGGCGTGATCCGGCCACAGCCAGACATCGTAGCCGTCCACTTCGTCGATCTTGTACCCGCTGATTCCGATCCGGACATGATCCCGGTCATGCTGGTTGAGCAGGGCGCGCCGGGCTTCGGGCAGGGTGTAGTCCGGGACCAGTCCGAGCCAGACCATATGAGACCCCGACAGCGGATAGAGGGTTTTGAAGAGACCGGCTTCGGGCGAAACGTAGGGATTCTCCCAGAGATTCAGACGGATGCCTTTTTTTAAGAGCTCGGCGGCAAAAGCGGCCGGGTCCGGGAATCGCTTCTTCTGCCACTCAAAGGTGCAGGGGTAGGATTTGCTCATCCAGCCGGGCTCCAGGCCGATGACGTCCAGCGGGATGTCGTGGGCTTCGAATTCACGAACCTCATCCATTACCTGGGCGGCGCCGGCCGCGGCGTGAACGCGGTGCCAGAAGCCGAGCCCCCAGAGCGGCGGCCAAGCCCCGCCTCCGCAGAACAGGTTGTAGCGGGCGACGATGTCGGCCGGGCCGTCGCCGGCGAAGACGACCAGTTCGACGCCGGGCCCGTCCACGAGCGCTTCCACGGCGTCGGATCTGGGCAGGGCGTCCCAGGGGGATTGTTTTTCGTCCGGCGGAGGATTGCGGTCCACGGGCGGAGGGTTGCCGGGAGAGTCTTTTCGGTTGCCGACCTGGGCATAGACTTTAAGGAAGCGGGCCGTGTTGAAGAAGACTCCGTAGCCGCGGCTGGAGATGTAAAACGGAACGGGGGCGTGGGTGCGGCCTCCGCCCGTGCTCCAATGGTCCACGTTTAGGTTGAGGACGCTTTGCGTTTTATCCAGCCCGTCGAGCTGAAGGCCGAAGCCGAAGAGCTTTTCGCCGGAAGCGCAAGGGATGCGGACCATCAGCTTTCCGTCGGGCGTTTTCTGGAACCCGAGCGAATCCGCGGAAAAGGGAAAATCTTGGGGGGATTTTCGGCCGAGCGCTTCGAGCCGGGGCGGGGCGGCCGCCCAATCGGTATAGCGCATCTCGCCGGTCATATTTCCCGCCGTTGCCCGCCAGATGCCGGGAGCGGTTTGGGACCAGGGGCCGACCGGCTGGATGTCCTTGAGGTCGGCCGTTGCCGATTGAAGAAAGAGCGCCGTCAGGATAAGAATCGTTCCCCGGCGGAAGATGCGCATCGGTTTTCTCCCTGAATCGAGAATCGACGGGCGGCTCGAGGCGGCGAGGCCGGATCCGGCGCGATCGGCCTCATTATGGGGCAGAGGCGGGTAGGCGATCAAACGATATGTTCGCCGGGGCCGCACCCCGATTTTTAAATTGGGGAAGAAATGCCGCTCAATGTTAACCCGGGGGATCGAATGGGTTTTTCTTGAAAAACTTAATAATGCGGATGGAGTCCGCTCTCCCGATGCGCCCCCATTTGGGGTACAATCGCCGGGGGACGCGTCGGCGTCCTAAATCCGCCGTCCGGGTGCATCCATGCGCAACGATCTCCGCTCCCGTGCCGCAAAACCGAAACCGCGGCCGACCGTCCATCTCATCTGCAACGCCCACCTCGACCCCGTTTGGCAGTGGCGATGGGAGGAGGGCGCGTCCGAGGCGATGGCCACGTTTCGCGTCGCCGCCGAAATACTGAATGAACACCCCTCGCTTATCTTTTGCCATAACGAGGCCGTTTTATACCGCTGGGTGGAGCGGCTCGACCCGGCGCTCTTCCGCGAAATCAAGCGGCTGGTCAAGGCCGGGCGCTGGGCGGTGAGCGGGGGATGGTTTCTTCAGCCCGACGCCAATCTGCCCGGGATCGAATCGCTCATCCGGCAGATCGAGGAGGGGCGGGAGTATTTCGGGAAAAAATTCGGCGTCGTTCCTCGCGTTGCCTATAACTTCGACTCGTTCGGCCACGGGGCCGGCCTGCCCCAGGTTTTGCGGAAGGCCGGGTATGAAATGTACATTCATATGCGGCCGCAGGCGGGCGAGCTTGATCTGCCGTCCGATCTCTATCGCTGGCGAGGGGCGGACGGGACGGAGATTTTGACTTACCGAATCGCGGTCGGCCTCTACCACACGGAATACCATAATATCGAAGAGCGTTTGCGGGCCGGAGTCGAGCTGGCCGTGGAGAGAGGCCGCGATATTCCTGTCTTTTGGGGCATCGGCGACCATGGCGGGGGGCCGACGCGACACGATCTGGAACGGATCGACGCGTTTGCCGGGGGTGAGCGCCGGGTCCGAATCGTCCACAGCACGCCGGAGCGGTTTTTAGATGCGGTCCGGGTGGTGGGGCGGAAAGCGCCCATCGTCGAGAGCGACCTTCAACGCTGTTTCACGGGTTGTTACACCTCGCTATCGCGGCTCAAAAGGCGGGCCCAGGAGAGCCTGGGGCTGTTGACCCAAACCGAAGCCCTGCGGGCGGCAACGTGGTGGATGGTTGGACAGGAATACCCGGAGAAAAAGCTCGGAGCGGCGTGGCGATCCCATTTGTTCAACGATTTTCACGACATCCTGCCGGGGAGCTGTGTCGAGCCCGCCGAGCGGGATGCTCTCGGGCTTTACGGAAAAGCCGAAGCCGAAGCCCGGATGTTGAGGCTCGAAGCGGCGGCGGCGTTTGCCCAAGAGCACGACGGGCGGGCCGAAATCCCGTTGACGGTGCTCAACGCCAATCCGGCCTTAAGGCGAGTCCCGGTCGAGGCCGAATTCATGATCGAACACCGGCCGAAATGGACGGGGACGTGGTCCGTGCGGGTGATGGACGAGGGTGGCCGGGAAATCGTCGGCCAGGAGGAACAGCCCGAAGCGCTTCTGCCGTTCAACGGTTGGAGGCGGAAAGTCGTATTCATGGGCGAGTTGCCCGGGGTGGGTGCGGCGTTTTATGAGATTAAGGCCGTTGAGGTGGGAGAGCAGGATGCGCGCTTGGCGGCGAAAACGGAAGCGCGGGCAGTGGAAGAGGGCGAGGTTGGCGCGGTTGAAACGAACGAAGCGGTCGGGGTAAGCGGGTGGGATTTGGGGCGATTGAAGAGGGGGCGGATTTTCCGTGCGCCCGGGTGGAAGGCGGCGAATCGGACCGGAGGAGTCACGCCTTGGACGGCCGATGACGGCTTGGCCATGCGGCCGGATAAAGAAAAAGGCGGCTGCGAGTCATTCAGGACGCGGGGTGTGGAATGTCTGAAGGGAGCGGCGCCGCGGATGCTTGTCGTGGACGACGATGGCGATTCGTGGGGTACGGATCGTTGGAGTTATCGCCGGGTTGTAGGGGAATTCAAACCCGTGGGGAGGCCTTATGGCGTTGAACGCGGTCCGGTACGCACGATTATCGAATCCGTGTCGGCTTATGGCCGGAGCCGGATTGTCCTGCGGACGATCTTTCATCCGTCCTGGCCGGTCGTCGAATTACGGTTGAGGATCGAGTGGAGCGAAACGCGCAAACGGCTGAAACTGGCGTTTCCGACGGTGTTTCGCCATTCCGATTTGTACTGCGAGGTTCCCGGCGGCGCCATGGTGCGGCCGGCCGACGGCCAAGAGCATGTTCACGGCCGCTGGTGCGTCGCGGAAGGAAAGGCGGGCGGCAAAGAGGCCGCCTTCGGGATCGCCCATACCGGTTTGCACGGGGTAGATTTCAAAGACGGCGAAATCCGGCTGTCCGTCTTGCGTTCGGCGGCTTATTGCCACGAGCAGGGATTCAAGCTCGGTGCAGGGCGGGCTATCACGTTCGCCGATCAAGGCGTTCATGAAGTGCGGCTGGCCCTGACCGCAGGGACTTCGGACGAGGTCCGTTCCATTCTGTCCGGTTTGGCGGATTGGCTCTGCGCGCCGCCCGCTGTCTACGCGCATCTGCCGTTTGGAAGAGGCGTTTATGGGCGGGGGAAGGCCGCCAAATCGGGCGCGGGGCTTCTCTCGATATCCGCCCCCAACGTTCGCTTATTATCCTGCCGGCGATCGGACGACGGCAAAGCCTTGATAGTTCGTCTTCAGGAATCCGCGGGACTGAAAACGCGCGCCAGGTTGACGATCGGCCAACCGAGAGATGCGACCGGCTTGAATGGCACGGTAAACGCGGTTAGTGTGGTTGACGAGGTTGGCGCTGTCGGCGAACCCGTCATCATCGCTTTAGAATTTTCCCCCTTCGAAATAAAAACCTTACGGATCGAGCGGTCGGGCGCTTGGCGCGCCGAGCTAATTGAGTAAGCCGTCCCCCTATTTAGCGGCGGTCAGCCAAGCCAATAAAACGTCCCCCACGGCCTGCAGGCTGGCCGCGGAGACTTTATCGAGGGTATCCGCGGCTGTGTGCCAGTACGGATAATCGAAGTCGATGATGTCGGCGGCGCGGATGCCGCGGGCCAGGAACGGGAGGTGGTCGTCCGTGATTCGATACTTGGGCTCGTTGATGAACTGGGGGATCTTGAGACGGGCGGCCGTCCCCCATATCTCGTCCGTAAGACCGGAATCGGAATAGAGCTCGCGGTAGATGTTCAGGTCGGCATCGCCGATCATGTCGATGATGACGACCGCGTCGGGCTTCCCGGTCAAGCGGGCCGCGTAAGCCTCCGATCCCAGGATCCAGTCCCAGCCCTCGATTTCACCGTTGTCCTCGGCGTCCAGGAAAACGAGGCAAACTTGTTTCTTGAGGTCTTTGGGGATGGTCCTGGCCAACTCCATGAGGACGGCCACACCCGAGGCCCCGTCGTTCGCGCCCTGGACCGGAAGGGTTCTCTTCCGCGGGTCGGGATCCTGGTCCGCCCGGAAGCGTGAATCGAAATGCGCTCCCAGGATGATCCAGGGCCGGCCCTCGCCGCGACGGGCGACGACGTTCCGGATCTTGGCCCCGGCCCTAGGCGTTTCCTGAACTTCGACGGCCCAGCCGGAGCTTTTGAGGCCGGCGACCATCCAGTCCACGGCCTTGGCATGCGCTTCACTGCCAATGGTTCTCGGACCGAGTTTCAATTGCGCTTCGATGTCCCGAAGCGCCCGTTGTCCATCGAAACGGACGTCGGAACACCCGGCCGGAATCCCGACGGCGATAATCATGATAAGGACGAACAGCGATTTGATATTTTTCATGGCGTCTTGAGCCTCCCTGATTGACTAGTATTCAGTTTATCACAATCGATTAATTGGGGGACAGCTTGCATGCTTACCTATTGACACGTTTGCGGCGCCAAACCCCGATTTTTAAATCGGGGTATAAAGCGCCGCTCAGTATTAATCCTGAATATACCCCGGGCCTTGCCCAGCAAGTCCTAGGGTTTTTATAGGGTTCAGCCCGCCCGCATTCGCTTCGCGAATGAGGACTGCAAAGCTCGGGGAGTCGAGTGGGTTTAATTTGCCGGAATCGGCGATATCGGATAAAATCCCAGGCAAGACATTTCCAGGAGAGAGTTCATGAAAAAAACAATAGCCGGCTTGGTCGCCGTCGGTTTTGTTCTGGCGCTGTCCACGTTTTCTGCCCCAGCGCCGCAAACGATCCCTGCGCTAAAAATCGCCCAAACCGGCCAAGCTCAAACCGCTCATATTCCGCAAGCGACCCCAACTCCGCAAACCGCAGCATCTCTGCAATCAACCCCGCCCCCTCAAGCAGCCCCCAAACCGGCCGAGCCGGCGATCTACGACGAGAAGGCCGACGCCTCAGCCGATATCGCCGCCGCCGTCGCCCGCGCGGCTAAAGAAAACCGCCGCGTCCTGATCCAGTGGGGAGCCAACTGGTGCGGCTGGTGCCGCCAGCTTCATAAGCTTTGCAAGGAGGATAAAGCCATCGCCCACGCCCTCAATTATGAATATGATGTCGTTCTCGTCGATATCGGCAGGTTCGATAAAAACCTCGATGTTGCCGATCAGTACAAAGCTTTCACCGCCGGCTTCAAAACGGCCGGCGTTCCTTATCTGACCATTCTCGACGGCAGGGGAAATGTGGTCCTCAATCAGGAGACTTCCTCCCTCGAAGCCGGCCAGGGCCATGACCCCCAAAAAGTGCTCGACTTCTTGACCAAGAATCAGGCCGCCTACATCCAAGCCGGCGCCATCCTGGACGCCGGACTGGCCGAAGCCGAGGCTTCCGGCCGCCGCGTCTTCCTCCATTTCGGCGCGCCCTGGTGCGGCTGGTGCAAGAAGCTTGAAGCCTGGATGGTCCAAGACGCCGTCGCCGCCCTGCTCAAAAAGGATTTCGTGGATATCAAGATCGACCAGGACCGCACGATCGGCGGTTTGGACTTGAAGAAAAAGTATCCCAACGCCGAAAAATCCGGAATCCCTTGGTTCGCGGCGCTAGATCCCGATGGAAATCTGATCGCTTCAAGTACGGACTCCGGTGCCAATACCGGATTTCCGGCCGATGACGCTGAAATCGCCGCTTTCGGAGAGTTTCTCAAGAAAAGTGCCAAAACTCTGACCGCCGTCGAGATTGAAAAGCTGCTCGAATCGCTCAAAGCGGCAAAATAATTCGGAGCCGACCCGTGACCAGCCGCGAACGCGTCCTCGCCGCCATCGATCACCGGGAACCCGACCGCGTCCCCGTCGACCTCAGCGCCATGCGTTCGACCGGGATCACAGCCGCCGCTTACGGCAAGCTTAAAACCCATCTCGGCCTTGCTGGCGGCCACATTGACGTTTATGATGTCGTCCAGCAATTGGCCCAGCCTGAGCAGGCCGTTCTCGATTTTTGGGATGTCGATGTAGTCGACCTCGGCCGTGTCTTTCTGACCGAGGATGCCGATTGGAAACCCTTCGTCCTGCCCGACGGCCAACCGGCCCGCATCCCCGCTTTCATCCGCTTCGAATCCGACGGTGACGGCGGCTGGCGAGCTCTGGCCGCCGATGGAACTCCCATCGGGGCTATGCCCCGCGGGGCTTTTTATCTAAGCCAGACGCGCTTCCCGCTCCGCGATTGGGACGGTACCGACCTCTCCGTCCTCGACCGCCTGCCCGCCGCCATGGACCACGTCACCTGGGCGGCCTTGTCCTGCGCCCCCTACCATGCGCCGCTCTCTCCCGGGCACCTGGCCGAGATAACCCGCCGGGCCAAGCGGCTCTTCGAGACGACCGACTACGCCGTCATGGTCGCTTTCGGCGGCAACCTGCTCGAGTGGGGGCAGTATCTCTGCTCCATGGAGCAATTCCTGGTCGATCTTCTCGACAACCCGCGCAAGGCTCTGGCCCTTCTCGACAAGCTCGTCGAAATGCACCTGGCCAACCTGGACAAGATCTTGCCCGCGGTGGACGGCTACGTCCAGATCATCCAGATGGGGGACGATCTGGGGACGCAAAACGCCCTGGAAATCTCGCCCCGGCTTTACCGAGAGGTCTTCAAGCCGCGCCAGAAAATCATCTTCGATAAAATCCGCAAGGAATCGGGGTTGCGGCTTTTTCTTCATTCCTGCGGCGCGATTGCCGATATTCTGCCCGACCTGATCGAAATCGGCGTCGAAATCGTCAATCCCGTCCAGACCAGCGCCCGCGGCATGGACCCGGCCCGGCTTTGCCGCGAATTCGGCAAGGATCTCACGTTTTGGGGCGGCGGCTGTGACACCCAGCGCGTCCTGCCGCTCGGCTCGCCCGGGGAAATTCACTCCCACGTCCGCGAACGCATCGACACCTTCGCGCCCGGCGGCGGATTCGTCTTCACCCAGGTGCACAACATCATGCCTCACGTCCCGCCGGAAAACATCGTTGCCATGGTCGAGGCCGTCCGAAAATACCGTTAAACGCGCTTGCCCGGGGAGACGAGTGGGTTTAATTACCTGATCGGCCGGCCCGCTGCATCAAGTGTGGATAACTTTCCCGCGGGCGTAGCATTTTTTATTGTGAACGCAAATCGGCCGGCCGCAAGACGGGCAAACCCATCGGCCGTTTTCCTCGGCGAGGGAATCCGAGTCTTGAGTGGCATGGCTTCCATTTCTTCTTTCCCCAGTGTAGCGTAAAAACGGCGTCCGCAAACGCCGTTTCATCATTGACCTGCACCGGCCCCCTTCTTCAGATAGGGCATGCCCTCGGTCAGCCACTTCGGCGCCAGCCCGCGCAACCCGTGCCCTTCGTTTGGATACGCCAGAAGGACGGCCTTCTTGCCGTTATAGCGCAGAGCGTGGTAGAACGCGAGACCATTGATGAAACCGACGGTCGGATCGGCCGTCCCATGCATGACGAGGAACGGCGCGGTCACCTTCGGGGCGTGGGTGAGAGCCGACTCGAAGCGGTATCGGTCGGGCTGGTCCCAGGGAGAAAAGCCCCAACGGCCCTAATCGTAGAGGTAATACTGGAATGCGGTCTCGCCGCTCCCGCCCGGATTGCCGTATCCCCAGCCTCAGGGCATGCTGAAATCGTTGCATTTATTTATGGCTGGGCGACCGCCAGGGAAATGAGCTCCAAGACTTGACACATCATAGCCGAGAAGATGGAATTTTGCACTTACCCCCCTATCCATTTTTTGGGGACCACTTCACTATGAGGTGGATCCGATGGTCTGTCCCAAGTGCGGCAGCCTTGCAGTACTCAAGGAGTAGCGTCAGCGGCTCCATGAGTGCGGCCGAATGAAGGTCGTCGCCTTCATCACGGAGGTTGCCGTCGTGGATCGTATCGTGGAGCATCTGAAGCTGGCGTTCGTAGCAGAGAAGCCGCCGCCTCAAGCCGCGCTGCAGGTGATCCTTTGGGAGGCCGACCCTCCGGCCTGGTTTTTTCCCGATCCCCCGGCCGAATATGTTCCTTGATCGTTGAGCAGGGCGGCGAAGTGCGTCCGGATAATCGCCTCGCGGCTGCCGGAGCCGGCCGCTTTTGCCTGTGCGGACCGCTTTCTGGTGCTCCGGGCCGCGCTTGGCAGCGCCAGCGGGCCGGAATATCCTCGTTGGCGAGGTCAGGATGGGAATTCAAGCCGATTCCGAACGAGCCCCAGGCTTCGGTCGGAAAAGGAAATTCTTATCCTTTATTCCGGACCCGCCAGCGTCGCTGCTCCGACTGGCCGACGCCGCGACGCCGCGCATCCGTTGAGGCAACCCGATGTCGAAAATCATCAAACAGATCAACGAGGCGGTGCCGCCCAAGACGGCGGCCCGCTGCCGCGAGCGGGGCATCGTCATCCCCGGTGAAGCCCGCGGATGCCGGGGTCGCGTCCTTAAATCGTCGCCCAGAGATGCCGCTCGTCGGCGGCCGGGTCCTCCACGATGCGGCATTCGTTATTGAAGACCATGGTCGAGCGCTTCGTCAATTCGTAGGCCGGCCAGGCGGGGAGTTTGGGGTTCGCCGGGTTTCCCGACCGAGTGAAGGCGATCCAGGCTTCGCTCATCTTCTCGCCGAGCGCCGCCGCCGCGGGCCCGCCGCCCGTCTCGCCCGTGATCTTCACGGCGTTGTCGAAAACGAACGGGATCTCGAGCGAGTGGTAAGCCAGTAACCCGGGATTGGCCGGCGAGATCCAGTCGAACCGGTACATGTAAACCGGCGCTTTCCCCAGCGCCGCCTTGCGGTCGGCCAGGGTGATGGAATCGTAAAGGTAGGAGCGTCCTGTCTCGATCAGGATATACCGGACGGCGGGCGGGGCGTCAGGATAAGTCTTGGCGTAGAATTCGAGCACGCGGTCGGCCGCGGACCCGGCCATCACCTGAACCCGTTCGCGCAGTTCCTGCTCGGTCAGGGTCCGGTCGCTGATCTTGGGTTCACGCAGGAAAAGCGCCCTTTCGTGCTTGTTCGTGCCGATCAGGAGGGGGATATCGGCCGAGAATTCCGTCGCCACCGGATCGAAGGCATAGTCGGGCAGGGAAGGGATTCCCACGGTCGGGATGAATCCGTGTTGTTCGAAAACCCCCTTATTCCGTGCGGCCGAGTCCAACCGGCCTTCCACAGCGGTGCAGGCGGCCAGCAGGCGCTCCATGGGCAGATCGTGCAGCTTCGCGATGTCCCCGGGGCCGAGGCCCAGTTCCCGGAGAAAGGCCAAGGCGATTTCGGCCGACCGGGTCCGGGGCTGGAGATGAAGGCCCGGACCGCTCTGGATGACAGCTCGGTGGAAGAGCCCCTTGGCCGCCGGCATGGCCAGCAGGGTCGAGACCTTCCGGCCGCCTCCCGATTCGCCGAAGATCATGACATTGCCTGGATCGCCTCCGAACTGGGCGGTGTTTTCCTGAATCCAGGTCAGCGCATGAACCAGGTCCAGCATTCCGACATTGGCGGACTCCGCATATTCACCCCCCGCGATGTCGCCGAGATCGAGGAATCCGAAGACGTTCAACCGGTGGTTGAGGGTGATTACCACCACGTCGCCGCGGCGGCACAAATTGACGCCGTCGAACTCCCGGTCGGAGCCGGAGAGGCTGTTGAATCCCCCGCCGTGGATCCAGACCATTACCGGGCGTTTGCCGCCGTCCTTCAGCCCGCGGGTCCAGACATTGATGACAAGGCAGTCCTCGCTGATCGGCGCCACCCTGGGCGCGATGGTCTTGCCGTCTCCCTGCGCGGCGCTCGGTCCGTAACGGAGGGCGTCGCGGACTCCCGTCCAGGGTTCGGGTTTCCGGGCGGGCAGGAACCGGTTCTTCCCTCCGGTCGGAGCTCCGTAAGGGATTCCCTTGAAAACGTTCACGCCCTGCTCGATCATTCCCCGAACGCGTCCGGACGTCGTCTCGGCCACGGGGCCGGGGTCCTGGGCGAACGCCGTGCGCAGGCTGAACATCGAGGAAACCGCGAAAGCCGACATGGCGCCATTGAATTCGCGCCTGCTCATCAGGCGGCCGGGAGGGGGGATGTTTTTCATTGAGATGGGCCTTTCTCTTCAGAAGTCGCAGCCGCGATTCCGCCGGAATCGCGGTCCGCTTGATTCATGCCCGAACCATATTATTTCCGTTCCGGGCTGTCAAGAGTCCGCTGCCCTTGATCCGGAACAAGAAATATAATAGTACGCCCGGAAGACAGAGACGGACAAGCATGCCCGGAGGACGGCTGCTTCAGCCCGTCCTCCGGGAGACAGATGATGTCTCCATGAGTGCGGCCGAGGAGAGTGGGGAATATGTATAGAATTTGATGATCAGGGGGGAGCGGGAATTTGCCGTCTTTCGGCCGGGGCGAGAGGATTTTCCGTCCTCCTATGCTTTTTGGGCATCGATTTTCGCAATTTTCGTTGGGATTGACATTGCCTTTCGCCCCGATAGCGGCCGGCAGTCCGCCAAACCGCCATCAGGCACTCCTGCAAGACGTCTTCGGCTGCGGTCGCCTTTGCGCTTCGGCCGGCCCTTTTCGCATATTTCGCTGGAATTGACAGTGCCGACCGGCAGGGAGTATATTCCCGGCGTGGTCAAACGGGAAGATTCTTCGGTCGAAGCGGGAATTCGTGGCGAACCGGAAAAAGCAAATTCCTATCCTTCAAATTATTAATGTTCTAATAGCCGATATGTCTCTTATTGGACCACGCCCTCAAGCAAAAGTTGACTTTAAACGTTAAAACTTTGATTTTATAACAGATTGTAAGTTAATATTTCTTACAGCACGGGTAATATTTTTTTCGGAAAGTGAATTGCCAAAAAAGACACTTAAAAATCTACCTAAAAGACCAAAAATTGAAAATTAACAACTATTTATTTTTTAAAGTACCGCCGCAAATCCCCGGACGTAAGTCCGTGGATGGAGTGGGTTCCGACGAAGTCGGACATGCGAAGCATGCTCGGGAGGATTCCCCGGACGTAAGTCCGGGGTGGAGGTTCAATTTTTAAAATGAACTCATTTCTCAAGTTTTTAAATGATGATGTTGAGCATAGTGTTATTGCTCATGCATTTTTTAATTACAAACTTGAGATAGACCAATCAAAATTAGATTATAACAGATTTTTTAATCTTATTGTAAACAAGCACAAAATCATCAATCATTTTTGGGAACAAATAGCTGAAAATAATTATCCAGATAATTTTATATTAAAAATAAAATCACAAAGAATTAGGCAAAAACAAAGAGCATTAAAACAACTTTCAGTTTTAATAGAGTTAAATCGGATATTAAGTAGTTATGCATTTATAGTACTAAAAGGTCTTCCCTTATCTCAAATTCTTTATGAAGATTTTTCCTTCAGAGATGTTGTAGATATAGATATTTTAGTAAAGCCTGAAGAAACTAGTATTATTTTAGATATTTTAGAAGAAAATCTATTCTTAATAAAAAGAGAAGCTATAAACACTCGATTTCGGCACCATATTCATGCTTCAAAGAATAATGTTTCAATTGAGATACATTGGCAAATAGCTCCAATTAATGAATTAAAGAAAGAGTTTTATATAAATCTTTGGAAAAATTCAGAAGAATTAAATATTCAAAACAATGTTTTTAAAGTCCCTAATCTGGATTTTCAATACCTTATTATGTTAATTCATAATGCTAGTCATAAATGGGAGCGAATATCATGGATTCAAGATTTTAAGAGAATAACAAATATTTTATTAGAGAAAACATATTTATCAAAAATTGAAAATCAGATTATAGAATATAATTTAAATGCATATTATAAAACAGGAAAATATGTAATAAATAATTTATTTAATTCAAATTATAATAAAGTCTTAAGTATAAAAGAAAAGATGATTGTTAAAGATATTTTAAATATAAATAACAATGCTAAAATATATAACAAAATGCGCAATAATTTATTTTTCTTTTTATTAAATGATAATTGTAAAGGTTATTGTAAATCTTTCATATTTTCATTTTTAAGAATTGTTCATAGAGAATAAAAATAGCGATTCCGCTCGATCCCGATAATATCTTCCCAGTCGGCTTTTTCGTAAATCGCTTCATACTTGGTATTGCGGATATAAAGGACGATGATTCGCGCTGTGTGTTCGCTCGGTTTTCGCCGCAACATCCGACCGAGACTTTGGATTCTCTCCCGACTTTCGCCAATATCCAGCCGCGCACCTATAAATTCTTTCAAATCAATTGATTAGAAGCGGTCATCTGTAGCACCTAACAATATGTTGTGATAAAATATCACTACTATCCTTTATATAGTGGATATTGTGAAAATATATCTTACAAGTAGTACCTATTATGATAGCGTCTTGGA
>CAZLAM010000033.1:0-6340 GCA_964557435.1 uncultured Eubacteriales bacterium | reverse complement strand
CGTCGATGTCGGCTTCGGCAAGGACGGCATGGGGCTTTATTTCAATTTCGGCCATGCTTTTTAGGCCGGGCCGGAGCGTCGCGGAACGGTTTGGAGCAGGCCAAGGGGTGGGTTTTTGGATACGTTTTTAATCGGGATATCACCCCCGACCATTTTCTGTGCAAGTTCCGACAACTTGCGTAAAAGACCGTCAGTAGTCGGCGGCGGAGGGGCTTTTCCACAGGCTTTTTCACAGCTTCTGTGGATAAACCCGGAGCGGGAATTCATCGTCGGAGCATCCAAGGAGGCCGAACTTGTTTAAACGCGCGGTACATTCTTTCTTCTTCATTCTTCTTCTCGTCTCGATCTCCCTCTCCGTTTCGAGCCAGACGGCGGGAACGGGGCTTTCAGCCGGTCTTTCGGCCGCCACGGTTCAAAAAATCCGCGCCCGCGTCGAAACGACCTTGAAGAAATGGAGCGTCGCCGGTGCGGCCGTGGCCATCGTCAAAGACGGACGGGTCGTGTTTGTCGAGGGATTCGGGCTGCGCGATACGGCCCAAGGCCTTCCCGTCACTCCGAAAACCAGGTTTATCCTCGGCTCGACGACGAAGGCCTTCACTTCCCTGGCCGTCGGGCTCCTCGTGTCCGATCAGAAGCTGGATTGGGACAAACCCGTGGCCGCGTATCTCCCCGACTTCCGCCTCCTGGACGAATACGCCTCGCTCCATGCCACACCGCGCGACCTGGCTTCCCATCGGACCGGCCTGCCCCGCCACGATCTGATCTGGGTCAACTCTCCCCGGGACATCGGCGAAATGGTCCGCAGCCTGCGCTTCCTCGAGCCGAGCCGGGAGTTGCGCTCTTCCTTCCAGTACAACAATCTGATGTATATCACCCTCGGCTATCTTATCGAGAAGACGGCCGGGATGCCCTGGGACTCCTTCGTGCGGGAGCGGATCTACAAACCGCTGGGAATGAATGACAGCGGGCTGACGATTCCCGAATACACAGCCGCCGCCGAATATGCCGTTTCCTATAGGAATGAGGAGTCGAAACAAACCGCCCGGCCATTGCCGACGCCGGCTGAAAAGCTGATGTACGGCGCCCGGGCTTCGGGTTCGGTCAACACGACCGCCGAGGATATGGGCAAATGGATGACCGTCCACCTCCAATCCTATCTCCCCGGAGCCGGGACCGCCATCCCGGCGGCAGTCCTGCGCGAGACGCACAAGCCCCAGATCCCGACGCCCCCGTCGAGCGAAGGCCCGGAGTCCATGGCCGCCTCCTATGGATTGGGTTGGATGACCGATGTCTATCGGGGCGAGCTCCGCGTCCATCACGGAGGTTCGACTCTCGATTTCAACTCGTACGTCAGCCTGTTTCCCCGAGCCCGGACGGGTGTCGTCATCCTGATCAACGCCAGCTCTCCGGCCAACAACATCCTCGCCAATACGATTTCCGACTTGGCCCTGGGACTCGCGCCGATCGACTGGGGGAAGCGCGTCGAAGATCAGATCAAGGACCGCCCGGCGCCGGTTCCGGAAAAACGGGTGGAAGGGACAAGCCCGGCCCACAAGCTCGAGGATTACGCCGGGGAGTATGTCCATCCGGCCTACGGATTGGTCAAAGTCGAAGTCAGCGACGGAGGATTGGCGGCCGTAATCCATGGCTTTTCCTCGCCCCTGGTCCACTGGCAATATGAAACATTTCGGATGGCTTCGGGGGATCTTCGGAACACCCGATTCGTGTTCGTGACGAGGGCCGACGGAGCCGTTTCCTGGGTGGCGGCGAATTTTGAACCCGCGGTCAAGGACATCGTATTCGACCGGCAGGCGCGCGCCCGGTAGGGCGGACAGGCTCGGTAAACCGATCAAAGAATCCGCCGGCGGCACGCGATTATTTTTGCTTTCCGCCCTGGGCCGCCCAATCGGCGAGGGTTTGTCCTTCCGAGATCATCGTTACATTCTCGGCTTCGGCGGCCTCCAGAAACCAACGCAGGAGTTCATCGCGGTTTTCGGGCCAGCCCCAGCCAAGGCCGCGTTTTCCGGATTCTTCCTTCAGAGCATCCCAGCGGGTGAGGACGACATAGGCCGTCGGAAGCCGGGCCAGGCGCACCCGCCGGGCGTATTCGATTGTACGGGCGACTTTCCTGTCCGCCTTCGTCAACAGCCTCCAGGCCTTGTTCAGCGTATCGAGAGACAGGAACCCGGCCGACGGAGGGGAATAGCAACCCAGCGGATCGCCAGCCTTGAAAACGGCCTTCTCGATAAGATTCAGATACTCTTCGATCGGACCGGCGGCCGGGCCGAAATAGCCCCGGACGAATTCCCGCCGCAGACGCTTCGCGTCCAGCGAAGGATTCCAGAGGAGCTTGGCCAGCATCCAGGAGCGCAGTTCGGCCATCTCCGAGCCCCAGGACTGGTAAGCCCCTTGCTCGAAGACGCCCTTGACGTTCCGGCCGACGAACAGCCGGATGTTCGCCGCCAGGACGCTCAGGTTGGGATGCGGCTGAATGTAATGGGCGAAATTCGTCGTATAGTCCCAAATGTAAAGCCGGCCGGCGATCTTGGACCAGCCGTCGAGGTCGTCGAAAAAGGCCTTATTGCGTGGATCGTCCAGGGGGCGGCTGAAGGCGCACTCGATACTGCACAGCCGGACGATGACGTTCGGCCGGGGCCGGACAAGCTTCGGCGGTTTGCGGGTGTACTGGTAGGCCAGCGTGTCGACGGCGACGTTCGGAAATTCATCCGCGATATCGGCGGCCACGGCATTGACGAACCGCAGGAGCGAGCCGGCCGGTCCGCCTTCTTCCTCGTCCACCTCCCGGCAGCGCGGACAGGTGCAATTGCCGAAGCAGTCGTTCTGGGAGACCGAGGCGATTGTCGCCTTGGGATTCAGCCGCAGGCGTTGGCGGAGGTTCTTGACCAGCTCGCGCCTCATGCCCTCGCTGGTCAGGCAGAGCTGGGCGTCCTTGGCCGTCCGACGTCCGTCGATCTCGCTGAACCAGTCGGGGTGGTCCTGGAAATAGGCGTCCGGAGGGATCAGAGGGTAGAACGTATGGACGAAGCCTTCATAGACTTGATGGCCGCCGTGGAGGTCGTCCCCGCCGGCTTGAATGCCGTTGGTCTTGTTGCGGGCGGCCCACACCGGTTCGAAGGCCGTAAACCAATAAGGCTCCCGGTATTCGAGCGGCGGCTTGAACCGGATGTCCAGGTTGTCGACGGAGAGATTCTTTTTCCCGGGCATGAAGGAAGCCGTCCGTGTCCACCAGCGGCAACCGACGACGTCCTCCAGAAATGTATAAACCGCGTAAAGCGTTCCGCGGGGGCTTCCTCCGGCCAGAACAAGATCGTTCCCGGAAGTCCGGACGACGATTTCCTCGGCGGCCAGCGTGGACGCGTCGAAGACGGGCGAGGCTAGGCGGGCCGCTCCGGCCCCGACGAGCAAACGGCCGCCCGAGCCGCCGGCATCGGTCCCGACGGGGAAATCCCCCCCGGTGACAATATGGAGGAAAAAGCCGAGCTCTTGAGCGGCTGTTTTCTCCGTTTCATTGGCGTCCGGAGCGACGACGATGCGTGCCCGGGCCGAGCCCAGCTTGGCGATGACGACTTCCGCCATCGCCGGAGCCGCGGCCGCCAGAAGGACGAGGACAAGCGAGGGAAGGCAGTTCGTTTTAGGTGTCCGCATGAATGCATTCTATCCCCGAATCCCCGGGAGACACAATTCCCGGCTTCAAGAAACCGTGGACAAGCTTGATATGGGCAGGAACCGCATCTTGACAGATTCCCGGCTTTTCCCTTCCGGCCCGTGGTTTGATAAAGTGAAATTCTTGGGGCCCGTGGATTGACCCTCCCTGTTCTCTTTGTTATGCTGGGCCCAAGTCAGAAAGGCGTGGGAGGGGGGGGCGAATCCTCAAGCCCGGGAACGCTTCAAGTCCTCGGCCGGCAGGAGCGGATGTCCGGGAATCAAAGTCCGTAAGAAATCTTCACAGGGCAGACCCGAGACGCCGTGCCGGGATATTCTTTCCCGCCCTCGATATAGCAGAAGGGCGCGGGCCTCGGGATAATCGGCTTGGAGTGCGCGCAATCCCCGAAGGTCCGCATCATGGATTTTTGAACCGTTTTTGACTTCGATCGCCCAGAGACCGTCATCGCCGTAAATCACGAAGTCCACTTCGGCGCCGGCCCGGGTTCTCCAGAAAAACAACTGATTCCGGTCTCCGCCGTAGGATATCCAGGCGCGCAGGTGCTGGGCGACCATCCCTTTCAGGGCCGCCCCGGAAATCTCTTCGGGGCGGTCGAGCGGTCCTCGAGGCCGGATGGAACGAAAGACCCCGGCGTCGAAGAAATAAAATTTCGGGTGATCGATCGTCGCTCGCCGGGCCCTCTTTTGGAAAACGGGAACCCGATAACCCAGGAGAAGGTCTTCGAGAATCTGGATATAACCGACGACCGTTTTTCGTTCGACCTCGCACTCGCGGGCGACGGCGCTGGCGTTCAGAACAGCTCCGTGCGAGAAGCTGATCGCTTCGAGAAATCGAGCGAATTGGCCGACATTCCGGACGATCCCTTCGGCTTGGACCTCTTCTTTGAGATAGAGCGCGGCGTAACTCCGGAGAACGGCATCCGGACTGTCGGAGGCGACGACTAAAGGCAAGAGACCTGAAGTCAGGGCTTTTTCCAGAGAAAAAACAGGTCCCAGTTCAGCGGCCATGAAGGGATGCATGGTTTTTAGAAGCGCCCGACCGGCCAGAAGATCGACGCCGGTTTGTTTGAGCTTTCGCGCGCTAGATCCCGTCAGGATGAACCGGCGGGAGGGATCCTCCTCGATTAATTGGTGAATGAGCCCGAGAAGATCAGGCACGCGTTGGATTTCATCGACCACGATGGTTCGGCGGCCGGGATTTCCCTTTAGAATTTCCCTCAAGCGTTCCGGCCGCGAACTATAGGACCGAAACAGATCGGGTTCGAGCAGATTGATCGTTAGGGCTTCCGGATGCGAGGAAGCGGTCCAGGTCGATTTTCCAGTTCCCCGAGGGCCGAAAAGAAAGAAGCTTTTTCCAGGATCAACAAAAAATCGGTCAATCAATTCCATTATGCGACTCATTATGGAGTTAATATACCCAATATATAGAATTTCGTCAAGTTCCAAGAGCCCGTGGCGGGATTCAACAGAGGATCCCTGACACCGACCCGAGTGAAGCCACTGCATTGAAAAATCGGTTGACTAGACCGAATATTCAATTCGATGTTGCTTGGGGATATAGAGCCCTTACGACAATAGGGTCATGGCACAGTTTCGAGGTAACGAATCGCGATCTTGATGGTTCCTGTGACGGCTCCACTCCGTCAACTGACCGCAACGCCGAGCAGCTTTCCGACCAGGAAGGTTGCGCCCGCGGCCAAGGCTCCGATGAAAGCTTGGCGCAGCGCGCTGATCACCGGGTTCTTTCCGGTGAACAGGCTCATGGAAGCTCCGACCGCCAGCAGGCTGGCCCCGGTCGCGACGAGCGTGCCGATGAAGGCGCCCGGACCCCGGGTCAGGATATGGGGAATCAAGGGCACCAGGGCGCCCAAGGCAAAGCTGAGGAACGACGCTCCGGCCGCCTGGTAGGGGGAAGAAAGACCCTTCGGATCCAGGCCCAGCTCCTCGCGGACGAGAGTCGTCAGGCCCTTGTCCGGATCGGCCAGAATGCGCCGGGCGATCTCCCGCGATGGATCTCGATCGACGCCTTTGGATTCGTAGATTTTCGCCAGCTCCTCAATCTCCTCCTCGGGATGATCCTTCAACTCACGCTTCTCCAAGGCGATTTGATGCTCGAGAAGCTCCCTTTGAGTGCGGACGGAGATGTACTCGCCCGCCGCCATGGAAAAGCCTCCGGCCAAGAGGCCCGCGACTCCGGCCAGCAGGACGACCTTGGGATCGGGATCCGCTCCCGAAACGCCGATGATCAGGCTGGCGTTCGAGACCAGTCCGTCGTTGGCCCCGAAGACGATGGCCCGCAAGGCGCCTCCGCCTCCCGACCAGCGGTGCCAGCGCTCGGCCTTAACCGTGGATTGTTTTGGTTTCATGAATCTTCCCCTTCTTTCCGTATGGTCCGGCGTCCGAGTCGCGCCGTCAATTTTCCGGATGGCCGGATAAAAAAGCCCCCTCCCCGGAGCCGGGGAGGGGATGGTCGGATCGTCTGATAGCGGCTCGCCGGTCACTTCCGGTTTTTCACGTACTTGTCGAACCACTCGAACATTTCGGCCAGGACGGTCTGGATGGACTCGCGGGCGCTGTAGCCGTGGCTTTCGTAGGGCAGATAGACGAAACGGACCGTGGCCCCGAAGCCTTTGAGGGCGGCGAACAGGCGCTCGGA
>CAZLAM010000032.1:0-5498 GCA_964557435.1 uncultured Eubacteriales bacterium | reverse complement strand
GCCTTGAAATCAGAGGCTTCCGGGGTTGTAAAAAAGCTTAACGTCCGGGAAGGGCTCCATGTAAAGGAAGGTGACATCCTGGTCGAAATCGACGATCGGGAATACCGCCTCAAGCTGGATAGGTTGGAAGCGATGCGGCTCAAATATTTATCCGATCTGTTTCTGGAAAAGCAATTCGCCGCCGCGGAAAAAGAAATCTCCCCGGCCGCCCTCGACAAGCTGTCCAAAGCCCAAGCCGATTATGAAAAAGTCTCGACGGCCTTCGGCAAGGGGCAGGTCTCTCAAGCCGATCTGGAACGGGCTCAGAAAGAATACGAGATGGCTTTGATCGAAGCGGGCCGGAAAAAAGACGAGATCATGGCTTCCACCAAGAACCTAACCCAGGCTGAGATCGACGTCAAGCTGGCCCGAATGGACCTCGATAAAACCATCATGCGGGCGCCTTTTGCTGCCATCGTCACCGATATCAAGGTTTCCCCCCAGGAGCGGATCGAGCCTGGCCGGGAGATTTTCACCCTGGTCGATATCGTTCGGATCAAGGTCAAGGCCAAGGTTCTGGAAAGCGAAATCGGCAAAATGAAAGCGGGCCGCGAAGTGGACCTCAAGTTCGCCGCCTACCCGGGCCGGACGTTCAAGGGCCTCGTCGAGGCGGTCAGCCCCGTCGTCAACGCCGAGGACCGTACCTGCGCCGTGTATATCGCGGTCAATAATTCCTCCGAAGAACTCAAGCCCGGCATGCACGCCGAGGTCGAGATCGCCGCCGATATCTACAGCGACCGCCTGATCGTGCCCCAGGAAGCGGTCCTGATCCGCGGCGGCCGCAAGCTTGTCTTTGTGGTCGAGGGCGAGCTGGCCAAATGGCGCTACGTGGAAATCGGGCTGGAAAACGAGCGCTTTGCCGAGATTCTGCCCTCCACGGAACCGGGTTGGGGAGTTCAACCGGGAGAACAAGTCATCGTGGCCGGCCATTTCACCATGGCCCACGACACCAAGGTCGTCGTCAAGAACTGACGGCCGTCCCTGTCAACGGCCATAGCGGGGAATACTATGAAAAAAACGAAACGAATCATGATCGGATGGGCCCTTCTGTCGGCCTGGCTCGTATCAGGCGCCGGCTGGGGGGCGTCGCCGCAAGAGAACAGGCCGGAACCGGCCGTAATCGCCGCGCCG
The DNA here is from genome assembly GCA_964557435.1 of uncultured Eubacteriales bacterium. Classification (GTDB taxonomy): domain Bacteria; phylum Acidobacteriota; class Aminicenantia; order Aminicenantales; family UBA4085; genus UBA4085. The sequence continues at coordinate 4,328 of CAZLAM010000032.1, read as the reverse complement.
CCGGGAATTTCCGCGGCGGGGCAGACCGCATCGCCGCCTTTGACCCTGACCCTGAACGAATGCATCGAAAAGGCGCTCAAGGCCAACCTCGATCTGTCCATCGAGGCCATCAATCCGGCCATGGCCGAGGAATCGGTATGGGGGATGAAGGATCCCTATATGCCCCGATTTCGGGCTGATTCGACCTATATCAACCAGGACATCCCCAGCACCTGGGGCGTCGAGGGCCCAACGGTCCAAACCAAGCAGGATTATTTCAACTTCAATCTCTCCCAGCAGATCGTGACGGGAACGGATATCAGCGTCGGTCTTTCATCCCGGCGGACCGATACGTCCCGCGCCTACACGACCGTGAATCCGTCTTACTACAGTGAATTCCGCTTCAGTCTGACTCAGCCTCTGCTAAAAGGGTTCGGTCCAAAAATCAACCGCGTCGAAATAGTCAAAGCCGAGCATAGGCTCGACGAATCCGTATCCGCCCTGAAAATCATGCTGTTGGCGACGATTTATAACGTGGAAGAAGCCTACTGGAATCTATTTTACGCCCGGGAAAACCTGCGCATGACCGAAGCGTCGCTGTCCCAAAGCCGAGAAACGCTCCAGCGCAGCCGCGAAGCGGCCCGGATCGGGTCCAAATCCGAAATCGAAGTGTTGAGCGCCGAAACCGAAGTCGCCTCCCGCGAGAATTCGCTTTTATCCGTCCGAAACAATGTCGAGAAAATGGAGAACCGGCTCAAAGCTCTTCTGAACTTGCCCGTCGGCGGCGAGAGCGATGCGCCTGAAGCCCGCATCCCGATCTATCCCGCGGACAAGCCGTCCGCCGTCAAGCGTGAGGTATCCTACGCCGAGGCCATGCGGATGGCGCTGGCCGAGCGTCCCGACCTGGCCCAATACCGGAGCCGGATCGACGACGCCGCCCTGGACATCAGCTACAACAAAAACCAGCTCCTGCCCCAGCTCGACCTGCAGTTTTCGTTCTGGAACCCGGGACAATCCGGAGTCAAGTATGTTTTTCAGGATAACAACCCATTGTCGGGAATCATCCTGGATAAGATCACCGGCAGCCGGGGCGACTCCTTCCGCGACATGCTGAAGAAAAACTACAAGAACATCTCCTTCAACGTGACGTTGTCCATCCCCCTGTCGAACTTCCTGTCGCGGGCCGGCTTGGCCAGGGCCCGCCTGGCCGAGGACCAGGCCCGGCTGAACCTGGAAAAAGCGCGCAAGTCCATCGAGCTCGACGTCATGGAGGCGGTCAAGGACCTTGATGTCGGGGACCTGAAGATCGAATCGTCCGCCCGGTATCGCGAACTGATGGAAAAGCGGGTCGAAGCCGAGAGCCGGCGCTACCAGCTCGGGCTGGTGGGGAGCGAATGGCTGTTCAGCTATCAGCGGAACCTGGATCAAGCCAAAGCCGATGAGATCCGGGCTATCATCGATTACCGGATCGCCCAAGCCAGGCTGGATAGGGTCATGGGCACGACGCTGAAAACCAAGGGGTTAAAATTCCGGGACTTCGAGTTCTGACATGCTTTAGAAAAGGGACCTTCCGATGAAAATTATCCGTAGCGCCGTCGATCGGCCCGTCACGATGTACATGTTCTACCTGGCCGTGGTCCTGCTCGGGTTTGTGTCGCTCCGCGAATTGAGCGTCGATCTTCTGCCCGACATCAGCTACCCCCGCCTGTCGGTGGTCACGCGCTTTACCGGCGTGGCGCCCGAGGAGATCGAGACTCTGGTCACAGCCCCCCTCGAATCGGCCGTCAGCCGCATCCCCGGCCTGCGCCGCGTCGAATCGATCTCCAAGGAGGGCGTGTCGTACATGACTCTGGAGTTTGATTGGGGCACGAATATGGACTTCACCATGCTGCACGCCCGCGAGCAGCTGGACAACGCCCGGGACCGCCTGCCCGAAGACGCCGAAAGCCCGACCCTCATTCCCCTCGATCCCCAAAGCAAGCCGATCATGACGCTGGCTTTAACCGGCGGCCGCAGTCTCCTCGAACTCAAGGAATTTGCCGAGGAGCTGGTCAAGCCGCGCCTGGAGCAAGTCGAAGGCATCGGCGCCGCGGACATCACCGGCGGTGTCGAGCGCGAAATCCACGTCGAGGTTAATCCCGATAAGCTCAGCCTGTACGGATTGACGATCGCCGATGTCTCCGCCCGCCTCGATGCTTTCAACCGCAATCTCCAGGGCGGGACGATCCGCAAGGGAACCTTCCGCTATGCGCTTCGCGTGGTGGGCGAGTTCGAATCGCTGGGAGAAATCGGCGAGATCGCCGTTAAAACGACCAAGGAAGGCGGAGTCGTCCGTTTGCGGGACATTGCCAAGGTCGAGGATGGGATCAAGGAGCGGCAGGGGATCACCCGGATCGACCGGGCCGAGAGTATCGGCATTCTCGTCCGCAAGGAATCGGGGGCCAACACGGTCAAAGTCACCAAGCTGGCCGGCGCGATCCTGGACCAGATCCGCCGCGAGACCCAGGGGATCGACATCCGCGTCGTGAACGAACAGGCGCGCTCCATCCAGGAAGCGATCGGCGCCGTCAAGAATGAACTCATCCAGGGCGCCATCCTGGCCTTCCTTATCCTGTTCATCTTTCTCCAGGAATGGAAAACTCCTCTGATCATCGACACGGTCATCCCCATCTCGATCATCGGCACGTTCAGCCTGCTTTTGTTCAACAATATTTCCATCAACATCATGTCGCTGGGCGGCCTGGCCTTGGGGGTGGGCATGCTCGACGATTGCGCCGTCGTCGTCTCGGAAAACATCTTCCGCCACCGCAGCCTGGGCAAGAGCCCGGCCCAAGCCGCTTACGATGGGACCAAGGAGGTCGCCGGCGCGGTCATCTCGACGGCCTTGACCACGGTCGTCGTCTTCCTGCCCGTGATTTATGTTCATGGGATCGCCGGCCAGTTGTTCAAGGACACGGCTCTGACCGTGACTTTCTCGCTCCTGGCCTCGCTGTTGGTCGCCTTGACGCTTCTTCCGACCCTTCAAGCCCGGTCGTTTGAAGCGCGGGGCCTGGACCTGGAGAAGAAGAATGGCGCCTCGAGCGCGAGACCGCGTTGGGCCAAGCCCGGTTCGGTGTTCGGGTGGCTGCTCCTTCCGATCTTTTTCATCCGCTGGGTTTTCTACATCATCATCCGTGGATTTGGATTTATCCTCGATTTTCTCTTCAGCTACGTGTCCCAAGCCGCCGTTCTCATCGCCAAGCTCGTCACGGCCCCGTTCAAACCCTTGCTCAACCTCGTTTTCCGCGGGTTCAACGCCGGCTACTCCCGGTTTACCGCCTGGTATAACCGGGCCTTGACCTGGAGCCTTGAACACAAGCGAAAAGTATTCCTTTGGACGATGGTGTTCTTCGCGGCCACGTTCGCCTTCGGACCGTTCCTCAAAAGCGAGCTCATGCCCAAGCTCAAGACAACTTCGTTCGAAGCCCATCTGCGGATGCCGGTGGATTACTCACTCGAGCAGACCGCCGAAATCTCCGCCCTTCTCGAACGCGAATTGGGCGGCCGGGCCGAAGTGAAAACCGTGATGTCCCAGGTCGGGATCGTTTCCGGCCTGGAAAGCGCCGATCCGGACGTCTCGCTCAATTCGGCCCGCGTCTTTGTCGAAGTCAACAAAGCCGCCCAGATCGAAGTGGTGCTCGATGTCTTGCGCCGAAAGATGGCCGCGTTTCCCGACATCACCTATTCCATCGTCCGAGAGCAATCCACGCTCTCCCAATTTTTGGCTTTCTCATCGGCCGAGATCGGTCTGCGTATTAAAGGCGATGATCTCGAACGCTTGCGCGGAATCGCGGATGCCCTCATGGCCGGGCTGAGGGCCATTCCGGGGGTTGTCGACGTCGCCAGCAATTGGGGCGAAGGCAAGCCCGAGTTCAAGGTCACGGTCCGCCGGGACGCGCTGGAAAAATACGCCGGGCTGACCCCCGCCGGGATCGGCGATTTCCTGGTCGGGGCCGTGCGCGGCCGCATCGCCACCCAGTTCAACGAAATGGAGAAGAAATACGACATTCTGGTCCGCATGGAGGGCGTCGCCCAGCGCAACATCGAGGCCCTGCTCGACGAACCGTACCCTCATCTGGGCAAGCTCATTCCCCTGCGCGAACTTGTCACGGCCGAAATCGTCCGCGGTCCCAAGGAGATCCGCCGCGAAAACCAGCAGCGCGAAGTCATGGTCACGGCCGGCTTGCGCGGGGGGAAAATCAGCCAGGTTACGCCGGCCGTCGAAAAGGCGGTCCGCGGCCTGGACCTGCCCTCCGACTACCGGGTCGTTTTCGGCGGCGAGAGTGAGGAGATGCGAAAGTCGTTTAAAA
>CAZLAM010000031.1:0-1629 GCA_964557435.1 uncultured Eubacteriales bacterium | reverse complement strand
TGGGCGGCCCGGGAAAAAGCCCGGGCCTTCTCCCGGCCCAATTTCGAGGCGACGGCCCGTTCGATTTTCGACGAAGTTCTCTCCCTGCTTAAAGCCCCGGAAGCTCCGGCCGCGGAGTAAAGGCGGAAGGGACGATGGATGCAACCCTCCGGCCCGGCGAAACCCTGGACGATTTTTACCGGGGAAGGGTTCGCCTGATCCAGCCGAAAAAGGGGTATCGCTTCTCGACCGACGCGCCGCTGCTTGCGGCATTCACCGAGATCCGTCCGGGCGACGAAGTCTGCGAGTTGGGGACGGGAAACGGAGTGGTCGCGGTCTTGTTAGGATTCAAGCCGTTCCGGCATCTTACGGCGGTCGAGATCCAGCCGCGGCTGGCCGATATGGCCCGGCGTAATGTGGCCGGGAACGGGCTTTCCGGACGGATTGAGGTTGTCGAGGCCGATTTGCGGGAATGGCGGCCGGGCCGGCGGTTTGACGTGGCGGTCTCCAATCCTCCCTATCATGAACAAAAGACAGGATTTCCGTGCCCCGATCCGGAGAAGGCGATTGCAAAACACGAGGTAACGTGCGATATTAGGGGCCTTATGCGCACCGTTTCCGACCTGCTCAAACCCGCCGGGCGGGCTTTTTTCGTCTATCCGGCCGCCCGGGAAGCCGATTTCCGCCGAGCCGGGGGCGAATACGGCCTGACGACGGTGAAAATCCGGCGGATACTTCCGCGGGCGGGCGAGAGGCCGAATCATTTCCTGGCCGAGATGCGGTTTACCGCCGCGTTTTCTGGCGAGGAGACGGTCCTCCCGCCGCTCGTCCTCCATCCTCCAAAAGGCGGAGGGTTTGAGCCCGAGGTCGAGGCAATGCTTGAGGGGCCTTCACATGAAACTCGTCGATAATCTCAAGGAAGTCTTCAAGCACCGGCTCCTCATCCGGACCCTCGTCAGCCGTGAGCTCAAGGCCCGCTACCGGGGGACGGTCCTGGGCTTTTTCTGGTCGTTTTTCAATCCGTTCCTCTTGATGGTCGTTTATACGGTCGTTTTCGGGTTCATCATCCCGGCCCGCGACGAATCGATCGGCAAACCCTTGGCTTATGCCGTGTTCCTGTTCTCCGGGCTCTTGCCTTGGACGTGGTTTTCCTCCTCCTCGAATGACTCGGCTAACGTCCTGATGGTCAACGGCAATTTGATCAAGAAGATCATGTTTCCGGCCGAGGTCCTGCCGATCGTTTCGGTCACATCCAACTTCGTCCACTTCCTGTTCGGCTTGCCGATTCTCTTGATTTTTTTACTTCTCTTCGGCAAACCGCTGACGGCGTACATTTTTCTATTCCCCGTCGTCGTTCTGGTCCAGTACGTTTTCACCCTGGGATTCAGCCTCCTGATTTCGAGCCTCACGGTCCATTTCCGGGATATCAAGGACATTCTCAGCAACCTCCTGACCTTCTGGTTTTTCTCCACGCCGATCATTTATTCGTTCGGCTCCTCGGTGTTTAAAGATCGGCCCGAGTTTCAGCGGATCCTGAGCTTCAATCCGATGACCCACATTTTCACGGCCTATCAGGACTGCTTTTTCTTCGGCCGGTTGTTCCACTGGAAGCGTCTGGGGATAACCCTCATCGTCGGTTTGATCCTGTTT
>CAZLAM010000030.1:0-5703 GCA_964557435.1 uncultured Eubacteriales bacterium | reverse complement strand
GACCTCAGACCTTCAGGGTTCGAGCCGGGAAAATAACGGAAGTGATCGGGGAGGTGGGATTCGAACCCACGACCCCAGCGTCCCGAACGCTGTGCGCTAACCAGGCTGCGCTACTCCCCGAAAGGAAGCGCTTATTATACCCGGAACATAGAAAAACTCAAGCGGTTTGTCAAGGGATAGGCTGGGCGGCGGAAGTGGACCCTCGGCCGCCGTGAGCCGGCTGCCGCATCAGAGGGGCGGCTCCGCGTCGCCCGATAAGGAGAGTGTTTGTTTTCTTCTCATTCACCCCCCCCCATAAGGAAAGAGGGGAAAAAGTGTATAATACACGGCTGCGAAACGCTGATCATCCGAGGAAGGAAACGATCATGAAAAACTGGTGGCACCACGATATTACGGAAATATCGGCCCTCTTGAACACGGATCCGTCCTCGGGATTAACGCCGGAGGAGAACCAAAGCCGGTTGGCGAAGTACGGCCCCAATCAGTTGCAGGAGCGGAAAGGCCGGTCCCCGCTGGGCATTTTTCTGGAGCAGTTCGGCGATTTCATGATCTGGGTCCTGATCGGCGCCGCCCTCGTCTCCGGATTTATTGGGGAATGGGTCGACGCTCTGGCCATCATCGCCATCGTCATCCTGAACGCTGGCTTGGGCTTCATTCAGGAGCATCGGGCTGAACGTTCACTCCAGGCGTTGAAGAGAATGGCGGCGCCGATCTCCAAGGTCATCCGTAAAGGGGTCCGGACGACGATCCCGGCGGCCGAGCTTGTTCCGGGAGACCTCATCGAGATTGAAGCGGGGGATCATATCCCCGCCGATGCCAGGGTCGTCTGGCATTCCCCTAATTTCGCCGTCCAGGAGGCGAGCCTGACCGGCGAATCGACCCCCGTCCTCAAGACTCAGGTTGCTTTGGCCGGAGACCTCCCCCTGGCGGATCGGGCCAACATGATATACCTCGGGACGGCGGTATCAACGGGGAAAGCCCGTGCCCTTGTCGCCGAGACGGGGATGAATACGGAGCTCGGCCGGATCGCCGGGATGATCCAATCCATCGTCCGCGAAACCACCCCTCTGCAAAAACGGCTCGAACAATTCGGCAAATTCATCATTTATGCCTGTTTCGTCCTGGTCGCCCTCGTCTTCGGCCTGGAGCTTCTGCGGGGCGGCAAGATTCTGGAAATGTTCCTGACCGCGGTCAGTCTGGCCGTGGCGGCCATTCCCGAAGGACTTCCGGCGGTTGTCACGATCGCCCTGGCCCTTGGCGTCCAACGCATGGTCCGTCGCCATGTCCTCATCCGGAAACTGCCGGCGGTCGAGACTCTGGGTTGCGCGACGGTCATCTGTTCGGACAAAACCGGGACGCTGACCAAGAACGAAATGACCGTACGGACGATTTGGACGTCCCGCGGTTTGACCCAGGTTTTTGGGGCCGGCTATGAACCCAAGGGGGAGTTCCAGCGAGACGGGCAAACCCTGCGTCTTTCGGACGACCCCGATCTGGAGGCCTGTTTGACGGCCGGCACTCTGTGCAATGGCGCCGAACTTATCGAACGGGACGGCCGTTGGCGGATCACCGGTGATCCCACCGAAGGGGCGATTCTGACCAGTGCGGCCAAGGCCGGATTATGGAAAAAAGACTTGGAGGCGCGCGCCGCTTTTGTCGAGGAAATCCCCTTCGACTCCGAACGCAAGCGGATGAGCATCATCCGGAAGGATGCCCGCTCCGGCGGACTAACGGCCTACGTCAAAGGCGCGCCGGACGTCCTTCTCGAATGCTGTACGCATTTTCTCGTCGACGGCGCCGCGCGTCCCCTCCAGAAAGATGACCTGGCCCATATCGCCAGGACCAATGACGGGCTGGCCGGCCAGGCCCTGCGCGTCCTGGCCGTCGCCAGCCGGACTCTCGACTCCGTAACGGAGTCTTTCAGCGAGGAATCGATCGAACGCGGTTTGACCTTCATCGGGCTCATCGCCATGATCGATCCGCCCCGGGACGAGGTCCGTGCGGCTATCGCCAAATGCCGGGCCTCCGGGATCGCCACGGTCATGATCACGGGCGATCATAAGGCTACGGCCGTGGCCATCGCCCGGGAACTGGGTTTTTACGGCGAAGACAGCCGGGCTTTGACAGGGGAGGAACTCGACCGCTTGAGCGAGGACGAGTTCGACCGGGAAGTCGAACGGATCACCGTCTATGCCAGAGTTTCACCCGAGCATAAGCTGCGGGCCGTCCGGGCCTGGCGGAAACGCGGCCAGGTCGTGGCTATGACCGGCGACGGCGTCAACGACGCCCCGGCGGTTAAAGAAGCGGACATCGGCGTGGCCATGGGAATCACCGGCACCGATGTGACGAAGGAAGTCTCGGACATGATCATCACCGACGACAACTTCGCCTCCATCGTCGCCGCCGTCGAGGAAGGTCGGGGGATCTACGACAATATCAAGAAATTCATTCATTATCTTCTTTCTTGTAACGCGGGCGAGATCCTGACGATGTTCACTGCTTCGATTATCGGTTGGCCCGTTCCCCTTTTTCCCATCCAGATCCTCTGGGTCAACCTGGTTACGGACGGTCTCCCGGCCTTGGCTTTGGGGATGGACCCCGTGGCCAAGAACATCATGGACAGGCCGCCCCGGAGGAAAGACGAGCCGATCATTTCGGGCCGACGGGCCCGGTTGATCATCGCTCAGGGGATGTTCATCGCATTTTGCAGTCTCCTGGCCTTCGCTTTCGTTCTCTTCATCGAAAAAGAGAATATCGGCCGGGCCCGGACCGCGGCTCTGTTCGCCTTGGCCGCCAGCCAGCTTTTCCATAGCTTGAATTGCCGCAGCCAGAGCGAATCGATTTTCCGGATCGGACTGTTCACCAACGGGAAGCTTCTCGCCGCGGCCGGAACTTCGCTGGCTCTTCAAATCGCCATTCTCTATTTGCCGTTCACGCAAAAAATCTTCAAAGTCGAAGCTTTGAGCGCTCTGGACCTGACCATGGTCATCGCCGTCTCCTCCTTTCCGCTGTGGGCCATGGAACTTGTCAAACTGGCCGGCCGGCGCCGCCGTCACACTAAGATCGACGATGGAGATTGAAGAACACTCATGATCCAAGTCGATAATCTGACGAAGAGCTACGGCGGACAAGTCCTCTTCGACGGCATCGGGTTCAAGATCAACCGCAAAGAGCGGGTCGGGGTCGTCGGCCGGAACGGCCATGGCAAGACGACTTTATTCCGCATCATCGCCGGCCAGGAAGAGGCCGACGAGGGGACCGTTTCCAGGCCCCGCAACTATCGCATCGGCTATGTCGAACAGCAGATCGGATTTACCGAGCCGACGGTTCGCGAGGAGGCCGTTCGCGGCTTGCGCCCCGACGCCCGCGACCAGGTTTGGCGCGTGGAGAAAATCCTGGCCGGCCTCGGGTTTGCGCCGGCCGATTGGGACAAGTCTCCGGACGAGCTTTCGGGAGGGTATCAGGTGCGGCTCAACCTGACCAAGGTCCTGCTGGCCGATTACGACATGCTGCTTCTCGACGAGCCGAACAACTATCTCGACATCACGTCCATCCGGTGGCTGGAACGTTTCCTGGTCGCCTGGCCGGGTGAACTCCTCCTCATTACCCACGACCGGAGCTTCATGGACCGGGTCGTGACCCATACCATGGCCATTCATCGTCGGAAGATCAAAAAGATCGAAGGCGGCACGGGGAAGCTCTACGGACAGATCGGACTGGAGGAGGAGACCTACGAAAAGACCCGCATGAACGAGGAACGGAGACGCAAGGAAATCGAGAATTTCATCGCCAGGTTCCGGGCCAGCGCCCAGCTGCAAGGCCTGGTTGAATCGCGCAAGAAAACTTTGGCCAAGATGGGCCAAAAGGATAAGCTGGAAACGCTCAAGACTTTGGAGTTCGATTTCGCCTACAAGCCGTTTCCCGGCAAATATGTCTTGAACGCCAAGGATCTCACGTTCGGGTACGAGGGCGGCCCGACGCTGATCGACCAATGCGGCCTCAGCATCGGCTCACGGGACCGTGTCTTCATCATCGGCCAGAATGGAAAAGGCAAGACCACCCTGCTTAAACTCCTAGCCGGGGCCCTCGCTCCGAAGACAGGGGAGGTGACCAGCCCCATGGCCGTCGTCCCGGGGTATTTCGAGCAGACCAACGTCCAGTCCCTCGTTCCGGGCAACACCGTCCTGGACGAAATTCTGACCGCCGACACGGCCATCGAACCGGCCAAGGCCCGTTTTCTAGCCGGTTTGATGATGTTCGAGGGCGATGACGCCTTGAAGAAGGTGGCCATTCTCTCGGGCGGGGAGAAGAGCCGGGTTCTCCTGGGAAAAATCATTGCCACACCCGTCAACCTCCTTCTCCTGGACGAACCGACCAACCATCTGGATATGGAATCGAGTGACGCCCTTCTGGCCGCCATTGATGATTTTCCGGGAGCGGTCGTCATGGTGACGCACAACGAGATGTTCCTCCATGCCTTGGCCCAGCGCCTGATCGTCTTTCAAGAAGGGGGCATCCTGATTTTCGAGGGATCGTACGAACGGTTTCTCGAACGCGTCGGTTGGTCGGGCGAAGACGAGCGGCCTCGGACGGCCAAGGCCGTAACTTCTCCCGAAACGACCCGCGATATGCCCGCTCCGCTCCCGCCCAGCCGCAAGGAACTCCGGAAATTGAGGTCCGACATGATTGCCGAGAAATCGAGGGTCCTGAGGCCTCTCGAATCGCGGATCTCCAGGCTCGAGAAATCGATCGAAAAAGCCGAAGCCGATGAAGCGCGCATGAACGCGGAGATCGTTGAGGCCTCGCGTTCGAAAGACAGCGTCCGGATCGTGTCCCTGTCCAAGTCCCTCCATCAGCGCAAAAAAGACCTCCAAGCGTGGTGGACGGAACTGGAGCCCGTGCTGGGGGAATACGAAGCCCTTAAAAAAGCCTTCGACCAGCGGCTGGCCGAATTGGAGTTCGATGTCTGAAGCTTTTTTGGAGGCCTACTTCTTCCGGTCTCCGTACCAGACGCCGGCGGCCATATAATCCTTGGGGGAAAATTCCTCAATCCAGATGCGGATCGTTTCAACGGGGGAGCCGATCGATTCCTGGACGGCCTTGGTCAGCGCCTCGAGGAGGGCTTTCTTTTGATCATCCGTCCGGCCTTCGAGCAAATGGACTTCGATGAGCGGCATGTGCGTCTCCTTGCGGATCGATGAGAAACGATACAATCGCGGCGCGAAACCTCGATTTTTAAATCGGGGAAAATAGCGCCGCTCAGTCTTAACCCTGATCATAGGAATCGAAGGGGTTTATTATCGCCGATCGAGGCGATCTGTCAACCCCGCATACGGAAATTCCCGCGTTCGCGGCGTAAAACGCCGCTCAGTATTAACCCTGAACATGCCCCGGGCTTAGGTGAGCAAGTCCCGGGTATTTCCGGCGTATTCCCCGGGCTTCAGCCCGGCGAGTGGGTTTAATTCGTCTCACTTCAAGGTGAAGCGAACGGTGACGGTGAAGACAACGCCGCGGGGCCGGCCGTTGATGATCATGGGTTCATAGACCCACTGCCGGACGGCGTCGACGGCGGCCTGGTCAAGCAGGGGGATGGACCGCAGGACCTTGATCGTCTGGACGCGGCCGTAGATATCGGTCTGGGCTTCGCAGATGACCACGCCTTCGACACGGGCCTGGCGGGCGATTTCGGGATAGAGCGGCGCG
>CAZLAM010000029.1:0-24444 GCA_964557435.1 uncultured Eubacteriales bacterium | reverse complement strand
CGCGCCGCTCTATCCCGAAATCGCCCGCCAGGCCCGTGTCGAAGGCGTGGTCATCTGCGAAGCCCAGACCGATATCTACGGCCGCGTCCAGACGATCAAGGTCCTGCGGTCCATCCCCCTGCTTGACCAGGCCGCCGTCGATGCCGTCCGGCAGTGGGTCTATGAACCCATGATCATCAACGGCCGGCCCCGCGGCGTTGTCTTCACCGTCACCGTTCGCTTCACCTTGAAGTGATAAACGTAAAGCTTATGGCTTTCGATATTTAAAAGGAGGTACGTCAATGCAATTTGGTCTCTTAGAAATGTGGCAGGCCATGGGTGCTGTGGCAAAAGCGGTTTCCATTATTCTGATTTCGCTTTCCATCATCTCCCTGTATCTTTTCGTTGAGCGGAATTTGTTCTTCCGTCGCGCGAATTCCAAGTCCCGCATACTCGCCCCCAAGCTGGCCGACATGTTGAAGTCAGGCCAGATCAAGGAAGCCCTGGCTCTCGCCAGCAAGAAAGAGAATAAAGCCAGTCATCTGGGCCGCATCACCGCCGCCGGAATCACCGAATTCCTGAGCGGAAAGGAATCCGGACTTGGCTTTGAGCAACAGATCGAAACGGCTTCCCGCGGCTGCGATCGCGCCTCGTCGATATTCAACCAGGAATTGAGGCGCGGCCTTCCCCTGCTGGCCACGATCGCCACATCCGCCCCGTTTATCGGCCTGTTCGGCACGATTTCGGGCATCATGAACGCCTTCAACGGCATGGCCCGGACCGGCTCCACCGGTATCGGCGCGGTGGTCGGGGGTATCTCTGAAGCCCTGGTTACGACGGCGTTTGGAATCGCCGTGGCCGTCATCGCCCTGTGGTGTTTCAACCTGTTGAATACCAAGACCGAAGTTTATGACGCCGAGATGGGCAACACCTCTTCTCAGGTCATCGACTTCTTCGTGAGAAAACAGTCGAAGTAAGCCCCCTCAAGCTTACCCAGAGAGGCTTTCTATGAGTATCTCCATAAGCAAGGGGAAGGAAAAGTCTTTTTCAGAGCCCAATGTCGTTCCTCTGTGCGATGTCCTGCTCGTCCTGTTGATCATTTTTATGGTTGTCACCCCGCTTGTCCAGAAGGGCGCGGACCTGAAGCTGCCCCAAGCGCTCAACACCACGAACATGCCCGACAGCCCCGAAGTCATCGTGTATCTCAAGAAAGACGGTACGATCATCCTGAACAATGAAAAAGTCACCAACTTGGATGCCCTTCAGGGCAGACTTGAAGAGGCCTTCTTGACCGTGGCCGAGAAGAAACTTTATCTCAAGGCCGACGGTGACCTGGAATATGGTGTTCTGATCGACCTCTACGAAAAGATCCGCGGCGCAGGCATCGAAAATATCGCCATCATCACCGAAAAGCGGACGGAAAAAGGCTGATCGCCGTCCTCGCAACTCCCCTCCCCGGGGGGAAGAAGCCGTTTGAAACGGTTTTCTTCCCCCCGGCGGAATTCGTCTTATTGAACCTAAACCCCGGACTTACGTCCGGGGAATGCTCCCGCGCATGCTTCGCATGTCTGACTTCGTCGGAACCCACTCCATTCATGGACTTACGTCCGGTGATTTGCGGCGGTACTTTAAAGTTGAGGGGTTGTAAAAAAAATATTGTATCAGTTCACCGTTCGTGGTGAGTTTATCGAACCATGAACAGATGCCATCATGGTTCCCATCAGGACTAAAAAGGTTGCCCTTATAGCTCCCTAAGGCTGCCGTTCGACAGGCTCACGGCGAACGGCTTTTCTTTACTGCAGTTTTTTTACCAGCCCTTAATCTGTCGTGAGGGGAATCAGGACTGAGGAGGCTTCGTCGTTTTCAACATCTCCCGTCCCAGCGCTTCATTCATGCTTCCCGTCCTGTACCCGGACAGGTCAAGGGTGACATAGAAATACCCCAGTTTTTTGAAAGTCGCCATGATTTTTGGGCGCAGGTCGGCGTCCAAAACTTTTTTAAAATCGACCGGCAGTACTTCAATCCTGGCGATTGTCCCATGATGGCGGACGCGGAGCTGCCCGAATCCCATTTTACGCAGAGCCTCTTCGGCTTTCCCGACTTGTTCCAGGGCGTCCTTGGTAATGGGCGTGTGATATGGAAACCGCGACGCCAGACAAGCCAGCGAGGGTTTATCCCAAGTCGGAAGGCCCAATTTGCGGGATAACGTCCGTATCTCCGCCTTGCTCATCCCCACCTCTTTGAGCGGAGACCGGACCCCCAATTCGACGGCGGCCGCGGCGCCGGGCCTGTAATCACTCGAATCGTCGGCGTTCTGTCCGTCGATGACCGTTCGTATCCCCTCTCGGTCGGCGATTTCCCGGACCTTCCGCATGAGTTCTTTCTTGCAGTGATAACAGCGAAGCGGAGGATTGGCCGTGAATTCAGAGTTTCCCATTTCCTCGGTTACGATCACTTCGTGCCGGACCTTGAGTTTTCGGGCCAAAGCGCGGGCGGCTTTGATCTCCCTTTCCGGATAGGTCGAAGACGCGGCGATCACCGCGTAAACCCGGTAGCCGAGGACGTCAATGGCGACGCGAAGAAGAAGACTACTGTCCACCCCTCCGGAAAAAGCCACGACGACGGATTCCATCCGGCGCAGGATCTCGCGCAGAGCGTTTAATTTAGAGGGATTCATTTCATCCTTTCGATTTCTTTAATCAGAGCGGCGACGATTTTCGATTCGGCGACTTTGGCCAGGATCCGGCCTCTCTTGAAGATGACGCCGCCCCCCTGGCCGCAGGCGACGCCGATATCGGCTTCCCGGGCTTCCCCGGGCCCATTGACCATGCATCCCATGACGGCCACCGTTAGCGGCGTCTGTATCCCTTGGAGCGACTTTTCGATTTGCGCCGCCAGGCGGATCAGGGCGGTTTCCGTTCGCCCGCAGCTGGGACAGGAAACGAGGTTGACTCCGCGCCGGCGAAGATCCAGGCTTCCGAGGATCTGATAGGCCACCCGGACTTCTTCTTCCGGAGAGGCGGTCAAAGAGACGCGGATGGTATCGGCCAGTCCTTCTCCGAGAAGAAGGCCGAGGCCGACCGCCGATTTAACGGCCCCGCTCAGACGGCCGCCCGCTTCGGTGATGCCGGCATGAAAAGGGTAGGTCGTTTGTTCGGCCAGGAGACGATAGGCTTCGACCGTGCGGAGGACATCGGAAGCCTTCAGGGAAACCTTGATCAGACGGAAATCAAGGTCTTCCAGAATCCGGATATGGCGCAAAGCGCTTTCGACCATGGCTTCCGACGTCGCCCCGCCATAGCGGGACAGCAGGTCTTTCTCCAGGGAGCCGGAATTGACGCCGATTCGAATTGGAACGGCACGGGATTTGGCTGCGCGAACGACCTCCTCGATCTTGGCCCTCCCGCCGATATTGCCGGGATTGAGGCGAAGCCCGTCCACTCCCCTCTTCAGGCAGGCCAGGGCCAGACGATGGTCGAAGTGGATATCGGCGACCAGCGGAAGCCGCGTCCGGGCTTTGATGCGGCCCAGCGCCTCGGCCGCCTCCATGTCCGGAACAGCCAACCGGACGATCTCGCAACCGAGTTTCTCCAGCCGGCGTATCTGGGCCAGCGTGGCCCTGACATTGCGCGTATCAGTTTTGGTCATGGACTGGACCGAAACAGGCGCCCCTGCGCCGATGACCACGTTGCCGATACGAAGGGGGACGGTCTCACGCCGCAGGATAAAAGACTCGCTGACTTTCATATCTCGATAGATTATATCAGAAAAACGGCGGGGAATGGGGAAAGATTAGCCCGCCTCAGAAGGGCCAGAGACTGTTCCACCCGTGCGGCAGCTTCTTGACGATATCGTTGAGCACGACGAAAACGATCAGGACGACAAAGAGGACAAACCCGATCTGCATCCAGATTTGGCGTGCCTTGGGACCCAAATCGCGGCGGAAAATGCTCTCGATGATGAGGACGAACAATTGGCCGCCGTCTAGAACCGGGATGGGGAACAGGTTGAGAATCCCCAACTGGAGGCTGATGAGGGCGATCCAGCTCATCAGGGCCAGAAAGCCCATGCGGAGCGCCGCATAGGAGAAATTGGCGATCTCCAACGGTCCGCCGAGCTGGCGGGCGGAGGCTTTTCCCGTGACCAGGTTCTTCAGGAAGTCAATCACCAGAAAAACCAGCCGCTTGTTTTCGTTGATGCTTTCCCGGAAAGAGGCCAGGACGCCGAATTGCTTGATGGTGGACTGCGCCGCCGGAAGGACGCCGATCTTGCCGACGGCTCCTTCGCGACGTGGCGTGATGGTCAGGACCTTCTCCGTCCCGCCGCGAAGGATCGTAAACGCGAGCGCCGTTTCGGCGTTCTTTTCGATGGTTTCGATGAATTTGTAGAAATAAAGGGGCGCGCCATTGATGGCCAGCACCACATCCCCCGCCTGAAGGCCTCCCTTTTCCGCCGGCGAACCGGGCGTGATCATGCGCACCTCGGTCAGGACTTTGCCGAAAAACCCGGCGTAGCCCATGTCGTACTTGGTCCGGCTTTCCGTCGTCAGCCGGACGGGTTGAGCCGTTCCATCCCGATCGATCTGAATCTTCAATTCGCGTTCGGGCCTCGTGCCGACGGCTATCTCGACATCACTCCAGGTGGCCACCTTCCGGCCTTCGATGGTCAGAATGAGGTCGTTCTCGCGCAGGCCGGCCTTCTCCGCCGGCGAACCGGACTCGATCCAGCCGATGACCGGCGCCTGATCCTGGTAGGCCGGTACGGATACTCCGACCAGATTGATTCCCGTGACGATGAGGACGGCCAGCAGGATGTTCATGATTGGACCGGTGGCGATAACGAGAAATCTCTGCCACCGCGTCTTGGACCCGAAATCATCCGGTTCAAGGGTCCGCCCGGGTTCGAACATCCCCTCGCCCAAGAATTTAACGTAGCCCCCCAGAGGCAGGACGCTGACGCGGTAATCGGTGTAGCCTTTTTTGAACCCGAAAAGCCGCTTGCCGTAACCGAAGGAAAAAACCTCGATACGGACACCGACGAGTTTGCCCATGAAAAAATGGCCGAATTCGTGGACGAAGACGAGGATGCCGAAGACGATAATGAACGACAGAATGGTTCCGAGAATGGTGCCCATGGATTATGTCCTTTGCGCGATGATTTTTACGGCGGCGGCGCGGACCGAACGGTCCACGGCGAAAATCGACTCCAGGCCGGAAAGAGCGGCCCGCCGGTGGCCGTCCATTACGGTACGGACAACATCGGCGATACCGCAAAACCCCAGCCGCCCCGCTAAGAAAGCATCAACGGCGGCCTCGTTGGCCGCGTTCAGGGCGACCGGCGAAGTACCCCCCTCTTCCAGGGCTTCCCGGGCGGTTTGAAACAGAGGGAAACGTCGTATTTCAACGGGAAAAAACTCGAGCGTCCGGACCGCGGCCAGGTCGAGCGGGCGGGGCAGCGACAGCTCCCGCTCGGGATAAGTCAAGGCATACTGAATGGGGATCCGCATATCCGTCGGCCCGAGCTGAGCCAGGACCGATCCATCACGCATCTCGACGAGAGCGTGAACGATGCTCTGGGGGTGGATGAGCACGCCGAGCCGCTGCGGCTTTATGTCGAAAAGCCAGCGCGCCTCGATGAGCTCGAGCCCCTTGTTCATCAAAGTGGCCGAATCCACGGTCACTTTCGGTCCCATCCGCCAGCGCGGATGACGCAGGGCCTGCCGGACGGTTTTGGCCCTCAGCTCCCGAAGAGGCGTACGAAAAAAAGGTCCGCCTGAGGCGGTCAGGATCACTTTGGCGATATGACGGAAATCCGAGCCTTGAAGACACTGGAAAACCCCGCTGTGTTCGGAATCGACGGGCAGAATCAAGGCGCCGGAGCGGGCGGCCGCGCGCCGGAGAAACGGACCGGCGACGACCATGGACTCTTTGTTGGCCAGGGCAACCGTCTTTCCGGCCCGGACGGCGGCCAGAGTCGGACGCAGACCGGCAATCCCCGTTATCGCCGAAACGACAACCTCGGCGCCGTCGTACCCTCCCGCTTCCTCGGCGCCTTCCGGGCCGAAAACGATCCGCAGGGAACGCGATCGAACGAGCAAACGAAGCCGGTCCGCTCCCTGTTTGTCGGCAACGGAGACGAAGGATGGGTGGAATTCGGCGATCTGGGCGGCCAGAAGCTCGATATTCGAACCGGCGGCCAGAGCGGTGACACGGAATTTGTCTTTATGCCGGCGGACGACGTCGAGGGTGTTTCGCCCGATGGCGCCGGTGGAACCCAGTATAGAGAGAAGACGCATCGAACGCTATTTCCAGAAGAATTGAACGAAGTAATAAAAAAACGGCGCGGCCAGAAGGAGGCTGTCGACGCGGTCGAGGAAACCCCCGTGGCCCGGCAGGAGATTGGAGGAATCCTTAACCCCGACGGCCCGTTTGAACAGCGATTCGAGCGGATCGCTGACCTGGGCGACGGCGGAGACGAGGACTCCGCACAGCACCGCAGTCAGAAAACCGACTTCCGGGAGCAGGAAAAACCGGCCGGCAACGGCTCCGAGAACGGCAAACAGGATTCCGCCGGCGCACCCCTCCCAGGTCTTGTTCGGGCTGGCAATGGGGGTCATCTTGCAGCGCCCGACCGCTTTCCCGATCAAAAAGGCGCCCGTATCTCCAAGGAAGACGACCAGGAAGAGAAAGTAAAGATATTTCGGCCCGCCCCACTGGCGGACCCAAAACAGGTAGTTCATCGGCAACGCCACATAGATGGCCCCGAAAAAGGTCAAGGCCAGGGCGGGCGGAAAAACGGCCGCTTTTTCCAGGGTATTGAAGGCTGCCACAAAATAGACCCCCGCGGCGAGGAGGCCGAGAAAAAGAGCCAAGGCCAACGGGAAACGCGGGAAATAAAACGACGCGCCAATGAGGGCCGCGAGGAAAAGGCCGATCGTCCGTTGCGGCCGCCAGCGGCGGCGGCGGGCTAGGTTATAGAACTCCCAGAGGGCGGCGGCGGTGAGGACCTGGAGGAGGATAAAAAACGACAAGACTGAGCCCCACTGGACGATAACGAACAATCCGGCCAGAAGGACGACGGCGGTGGGGCCTCTCTGAAGATCGCTCATGGGGCGGGCCGGATATCTCCAAAGCGGCGTTCCCGCTTCTGGTAGTCGAGCAAAGCCTGGAAAAAATGCCGCTTGCGGAAATCGGGCCACAACGTCGGGGTGATCCAGATTTCCGCATAGGCGATCTGCCAGAGCAGAAAATTGGAGATCCGGGATTCGCCGCTCGTCCGGATGAGCAAATCCGGATCGGGCAGGCCGGCCGTATAGAGATGCCGGGCGATTGTATCCTCATCAATGTCGTTCGGACTTTTCCGGCCTTCTCCGACGATGGCCCGGACGGCGTCCACAATCTCGGTCCGGGCTCCGTAATTGAGAGCCAGTCCGATGACCATGCGTCCATGGCCCGCGGTCAGGGCTTCGACGCGGTCAAGCTCCTTGAGAAGGGATGCGGGAAGTCCGTCCCGGCGGCCCAGGACCTTGAGCCTCAGGTCGTTCCTGACCAGGACCTTATCCTCTTTCTTCAGGTATTGTTCCAGCACCCGGAACAGCGTCGAAACCTCGCGCTTCGGGCGCTTCCAGTTTTCGATGGAAAAGGCGTAAAGTGAAAGAACCCGGATCCCGGTCCGAGCGGCCGTCTCGACGGCTTCCCGAACGGACTCGATCCCCGCCCGGTGTCCTTCGACCCGCGGCAATCCGCGCTCCTTGGCCCAACGGCCGTTGCCGTCCATGATGACGGCGATATGGGCAGGGAGACGCGCCATATCGAGTTCGGCGACGAGGCGCTCCTCTTCGCTGCCCGGGGCGATCGTGCCTTCCAAGCCCTTAAACATGCGGACATTATAGGTTGTCCCCCTATTCCTGTCAAAATTGTGTTGCGGCAGGCACAACCGCGGCCTCCCTTGGCGGCTCGGAAAACACAATTCCCGACAAAATTGGTAGACTATGGGGACCTATTTTGATACCCTAGAAGTCCGAAAACGAGGTTTTCCATGTGTTTGGGCATTCCTTCCAAAGTTGTCGAATTCGATGCCGCCGCTAAAACCGGCCAAGTCGATCATCTGGGAACGAAAGTGGCCGTCAATCTGGCCCTGCTCGACCGGGTCGGCCTGGGTGATTGGGTCATCGTCCATGCCGGTTTCGCCATATCCCAGCTCGACGAAAACGAAGCCCGGGAAACATTGGCGCTTCTCCGGGAGATCGAAAAGGCCGCGGATAGATGACCGGACCGGCGCCGACCGTACCCGATCTCTCCCGCCTTCGACGGCGAAAAACGATCGACGCCCTGCTTGACGCGATTGCCCGGAAGAAGGCCTCCCTACCGGGACCCTGCCGCATCATGGAAGTGTGCGGAACCCATACGATGGCCATCCATCGCTATGGCTTGAAAAGCCTTCTCCAGGCGGCCGGCGTTTCCATGGTGGCCGGCCCGGGATGTCCGGTCTGCATCACGCCCAACTTCCTCCATGAAGCGGCTCTTGATCTCGTCACGGGGCGGCCGAACCTGATCCTGGCGACCTTCGGCGACATGACCCGCGTTCCGACGCGCCGGGGATCCCTGCAGAAAGCGATCCCGGCGGAAGGTTCCGAAATCCGGATCGTTTATTCGCCGACGGATTCGCTGGATTGGGCCCGGAAAAACCCGGGGAAAGAGGTTGTTTTTTTCGGGGTCGGGTTCGAAACGACGATTCCTTCCATCGCCCTGACCGCCTTGCGGGCGGCTGAGGAGCGGCTCCGGAATTATTCCATCCTGACGGCGCTGTGGGTCATTCCGCCTCCCCTGCGCGCGATCCTGGAGGCCAAAGACACCGCGATCTCGGGATTTCTCTACCCCGGACATGTGTCGGCCGTCATCGGTCCCCGAGCTTACGATTTCGTGGCCCGGGAATTCGGATTGCCGGGCGCGATCGCCGGCTTCGAACCGGCCGATATTCTGCTGGCCCTTCTGGCCATCCTTGATCAGATGAGTGAAGGCCGACCCGGGGTGGCCAATGCCTATGCCCGCGTTGTCGGTCCGGACGGCAATCCCGCCGCCCGAGCCGTCATGACCAAAGCCCTCGTCCCCAAAGATGCCGTCTGGCGGGGATTGGGCCTTATCCCCCGGAGCGGCCTTGAGCTTCGCCGGGAATACGCCGATTATGATGCGGCCCGGAAATACGGGCTCGGATCGGAGCGGGCGGATTCCGTCGACCTGCCGGGCTGCCGGTGCGGCGACGTTCTCAAGGGGCGGATCGAACCGTCCGGGTGCGGTTTGTTCGGAGTGAAGTGCAGTCCCGATTTTCCCCGCGGTCCGTGCATGGTTTCCTTCGAGGGAGCGTGCCTGGCCGCCTTCAAATACGGATGGAAATCATGAACGATCGAATCAGTCTCGATTTGGGCAACGGCGGCAAGGCGATGCGGGATTTCATCGCCGGCAAGATTCTCCCCGCCTTCAGCAATCCCCTTCTCGCACCCCTTTTGGACGCCTGCCGCCTGCCGGAAGGTATTGCTTTCACGACCGATAGTTATGTTGTCGACCCGCCGGTTTTCCCCGGCGGCGATATCGGAGCACTGGCCGTGAACGGAACCGTCAATGATCTAGTCGTATCGGGGGCCAAGCCGCTCTATCTATCGTTATCGCTGATTCTGGAAGAAGGGCTGGAATGGGCTCTCCTCGAGCGCATCCTGAAGTCCATCCGCAAAGCCGCCGACGCCGCTTCGGTCCGGATCGTCACCGGAGACACCAAGGTCGTCCGGCGCGGGCAAGGGGACAAGATTTTCATCAACACGGCGGGAATCGGCCGCACAATTGCCGGCCCCGAGCCGGTTCGCATCCGGCCGGGAGACGCCATCATCGTCACCGGAACGCTTGGAGAGCACAGCTTGGCCGTCCTGACCGCCCGGGGCGACTACGGGTTTCAAAGCGGCGTCCGCAGCGATTGCGCTCCGCTCCTGTTTCTCCTTCCCCTGTGGAAAGCCGGCGCCCTGTGGATGAGGGACATCACCAGGGGAGGTCTGGCGACCGTTCTATCCGAGTTGGCCGAGCAGATTCCCTACCCGATCGTTCTCGATGAAGAGTCCGTTCCTCTGTCCAGACCGGTGCGAGGGGCGACGGAAATCCTGGGGATCGATCCTCTGTACCTGGCCTGCGAAGGGCGGGCCGTCCTGGTCGCCCCGAAAGCCAAAGCGGACGGCCTGTTGAAAAAGCTGACCGCCCACCCCCAAGGCCGCCGGGCTCGTATCGTCGGGCGCGTGGAATCGAAAATCGGCCACCCCGGCGAGTTGATCTTGCGGACTTCCGCCGGCGGACTCCGCCTTCTCGAACCTTTGACTTCGGAACTCCTCCCCCGTATTTGCTGATAAAGCGGGGGTAAAGCGGGGGTCAGGTCTTAACATATAACATTTCTAATTAAAATCAACTCAATATTGCTTTTTTAGCTAGTGATCCAGGCTTGAGCACCGTCTTTTTTGTAGACATAAAAAACACAATCAGTAGCTACATAATTTGATAAATGTTAAATGTTAAGACCTGACCCCCCATCAGGTTATGATAAAATATTTAATCATGCCGCGAAGCAAGCCGGTATTCGTTCTTGGAATCCTGGTTCTTGCCTTGCTTTCAGGAGGACACAGCGAAACCCAAGACCGTTCGGCCCAAAATCGGGACTTTCTCTCGCCCGGCGCTTTCACCAGGATCCGATCCGATATTCCGGAATTCGAACGCCTATTCTCCCGTATCCGCGAAACACTCCGCCGCAACCAAGTCGCTTTTCGCGGGCGGAGGGGTCTTATCCGCGGATTCTCGGCCGGATCGGCCTATCCCCAGATCTGGCTTCGCGACGCCGCCACGATCATCCCCGCCTCACGGTTTTTCTACACTCTCCCCTATCTGAAGTCCTGGCTGATCGAACATCTTGACCGTCAGAAAACAAACGGAGAGCTTCAGGATTGGCTCGACAGCCGGGGAACAGCGGACAAGAATACGACGGAAACCGACCAGGAAACTAGCGCCGTCCATGCCGCCATACAGATCGCAGGCTTGATCGGCGCGGATTGGCTGGACGAACGAATCGGGGAAAAGAGCCTGATCGATCGATTGGAAAAAGCTCTATCCTTCGTTTGGGAGCAGCGGCGGGATCCCGGGACCGGGCTCATTCGGGGCGCCCATACCGTCGATTGGGGCGACGTCGAAATGGAAGAGCCGGACCAAAGGGCGATCTATACGGGCCCGGGGACGCACTGGACGGCGGATATCTACGACCAATCCCAGTTCTACCGATCGGCCCGGGGAGTGGCAGCGCTCCTGCGATCGAAGAAGAAAGACGTTTCGGCTCGGGCCTGGGAGACTCGGGCGGACGGAATCCGGCGCCTCACCGACGAGCGGCTGTGGCAGAAAGAGCTCGGTTTCTACCGGGTCCATATTCACATTACCCCTTTACGCCATGACTTTGACGAAGACGCCATGTTCGCCATGGGCGGCAATGCCGAAGCCATCGATTCCGGTCTTGCTTCGGCGGATAAAGCCCGTCTGATCATCGGAACCGCCATGACCCGTCAGAAGAAATTCGGCCTGTCCACGATCAGCGGGGCGCTCCTCCCTCCCTACGCCAAGGGCGTTTTCAAGCACCCCATGGTTGATGATCCTTACGAATACCAAAACGGCGGCCAGTGGGATTGGTTCGGCGGTAAGCTCGTCCTATCCATGTTCCGGCACACGGGGGCGGACAAGGCCGAAGCAGCCCTTCTGGAGATCGCGCGGAAGGCCGATGCCAATAATGGTTTTTTTGAATGGGACGACCCCCAAGGCCGGGGCCACGGCAGCCCATATTACTCTGGGAGCGCCGGTAGCTTGGCCCGCGCTCTTCTCGAGGGCTATTTCGGGATCGGCCTGGAGCGCGATAAGCTTGTTATCGAGCCTCGACTGGGACGGAAATCCGGCGCCGTCCACCTCTTCGTCCCCGCCGCCGAGCGCTTTATCGCTTATTCCTGGAATCTCAACCCCGACTCGAAACGGCTGACCCTCAGCTTCAATGGAGATTGGTCGGACCGGGTCGAACTGCGGATTCCCTGGCGCCGGATCGACGAGGCCGTCGCATCCGATCCGAAATCCGGACAATTTGAAGTCCGCCTTGATGGCCGTCCGGCGTCCTACCGGATTGAAACAAGCAGCAGCGGGGAAGTTGTTCTCATCATCGACTCGGATCTTCGATACCGAGAACTGACGATCATCCCCCTGGCTTCCCCGGCCGGCGGGATTCCGATGAAACCGCCGGACCCCGACCGCATTCCCGATGAGGAGGTCTCATGGAATACCTGGAGTTGATCCATCATCGCTACAGCGTCCGCGGCTATCAACCCCTTCCCGTCGAAAAGGACAAACTTCTAAAAGTCCTGGAAGCGGCACGCCTGGCACCAACCGCCTGCAACAGACAGCCGTTCCGGTTTTACGTCATTCCCACCCCGGGACGCGAAGTAGCCCTCCGAAGGATCTATCCTCGCCCCTGGTTTACAGAGGCCCCTCTCCTCATCTGCGCCTGCGCCATCCCGGCCCAGGGCTGGAAGCGTCGGGACGGTAAAAATTACACCGACGTGGATGTTACGATCGCCATGGATCACTTGATTCTGGCCGCGGCCGATCTGGGATTGGGGACCTGTTGGGTCGCGGCGTTCGATCCCGCGGCCGCACGCGAAGTCCTGGCCTTGCCCGAAGACGAAGAGCCGATCGTGTTTACGCCCCTGGGGTACCCGTCCGAGCCGATTAAATCGAAAGTCCGCCGTCCGCTGTCGGAAATCGTCGTTTTTAAGTAAAAGCGAAAGTTGCGTTTCGAACCGTTTTTTTCGCCTCAGGGCTTGTAAAAAATTAACTATTATACTATTTATTTACAACCACTTAGATCACGCCTTGACGACGTTTCGGGCCGGTTTTTTTACAGCGTTCCGCGTGTCGATAACCAGCTTGGCGTTTTTCACGATCCACTTAAAATCGTAACAAGTATGGTCTGTGGAAATGATGACCGCGTCCGATTCCCGCAGTCTCTTCTCGGTCACCGGCACGGACTTTAAGGCCAGCCCGGGATATTCCCGATGCCCCGCTGATTCTGGGACATACGGGTCGTTGTAGCAGACCTTGATCCCTTTTTTCTGCAGAAGGTCGATGATCTTGAGCGAGGGTGATTCGCGTTGGTCGTCGATGTCTTTCTTGTAGGCGATCCCCAGCACCAGTACCTTGGCCCCCTTGATCGATTTCCCCCGCTCGGACAGCGCCTCGATCATCTTGTTGATGACGTAATACGGCATGGCCGTATTGATCTCGCCGGCCAGCTCGATGAACTTGGTCGAGTAGTCCACCTCGCGCGCCTTCCATGTCAGATAGAACGGGTCGATGGGGATGCAATGCCCGCCCAATCCCGGTCCCGGATAGAACGGCATGAACCCGAACGGCTTGCTCGAGGCAGCCCGGATGACTTCCCAGACATCGATATCCATACGATCGAAGATCATCTTCATTTCGTTGACCAGGGCGATATTGACGCAGCGAAAGATATTCTCCAGCAGCTTCGTGGCCTCGGCGGCCCGGGTCGAGGAAACCGGTACGGTCTTGACCACAACCTGCCGGTAAAGGAGATCGGCAACCTTCATACAGTCGGGAGTGAATCCGCCGACGACCTTGGGCGTGTTGGCGGCCGAGAAAACCGGATCGCCGGGATTCTCCCGCTCCGGCGAGAAGGCCAGGAAAAAGTCCTTCCCCGCCTTGAGCCCGCCCTTTTCCAGGATCGGCAGCATATCTTCATCGGTCGTCCCCGGATAGGTCGTACTCTCGAGAACAACCAATTGGCCCTTCCGCAGATATCGGGCGATCATCCGGGTCGTGTCCAGGACGAACGACAGGTCGGGATTCCGATGGGCGTCGAGCGGCGTCGGGACACAGATGATGACCGCATCGGCCTCGGGGAGGCGGGCGAAATCGGTCGTCGCTTCGAGCTTCTTCTGCGAGAGATAGGTTTTCAACTCGCCCGTCGAGATATGCTTGATATAACTCTGGCCCCGGTTGAGCATGGTGACCTTCCGGACGTCGATGTCGAATCCGAGGACGCGAAACCCTTTGTTCACAAACGCCTTGACCAGCGGCAGTCCGACATACCCCAACCCGACGACTCCGATGACCGCTTCCCGGTCGAGGATTTTCCGTTCCAATGCTTGGCTTTGTTGACTCATCGTTCCCTCTTCTCCTTGTACCATTGAATCGTTCGTTTCAACCCCTCATCGAAGGACACCAGCGGATGGAAGTTCAGTTTTTCTTGGGCCCGCCCTATGGCGGAGAAAGAATGCTTGATGTCGCCCGGGCGTTCCGGAGCATACTTGGGCCCTATCGTCGTCCCCAGCATTTCATTGATCCGGGCAATGAGGAAGTTAATGGTGATGCGGTCGGCGCAGGCGACGTTGAGCGCCTCCCCCGCCAGCCCGGGCGCTTCGGCCGCCAGGATGTTGGCTTCCACGATATTGGCGATGAAAGTGAAATCACGCGACTGTTCGCCGTCCCCGTAGATCGTGGGGGCTTCTCCGGCCAGAATCCGGGTGATGAAAAGCGGGATGGCCGCTGCATACTGGGAAAAAGGATCCTGGCGAGGCCCGAAAACATTGAAATAACGCAGGCTGACCGTCGACAAACCGAAGGTCTTGGCGAATGTCTGGAGATATTTCTCGCCGACCCATTTGCTCACGGCATAGGGGGAAAGCGGCAGGCCCTCCACGCCTTCGACTTTCGGCAGATGAGGGTCATCCCCGTAGACGGATGAGGATGAGGCGAACACCAGCCGGCGGGATTTAGCCTTGGCGGCCGCCCAAAGGACGTTGAGAGTGCCGCGGACGTTGATCTCATTCGTGGTGAAGGGGTCCTCAACCGAACGGGGAACGGACGGCAGGGCGGCTTGATGCAAAACGACTTCCATGCCTTCGGCCGCCTTCTCGCACACCGACAGGTCGCGGATGTCGCCCTCGACGAGTTCGATCTGGTCCAACAGAGGAGCGATGTTTTCCCGTTTTCCGGTCATGAAATTGTCCAGGACGCGAACCCGGTGGCCGCGGCGGACAAGCTCCTCCGTCAGATGCGAACCGATGAAACCGGCCCCGCCGGTGATCAAGTAGGTGGTCATGTCATCCCCTTTTTCCGGTAGCGCAGTTTAATCCAAATGGCCGCCCTCTTTCAAGCGGGCCAGAACCCGGGCCGTGCTTTGCTCCAGCGTCTCGGTGTCGGTTTCGATCAGGAGGTCGGGACGTTCGGGCTCTTCGTAGGGATCGGATACGCCCGTAAACTCCTTGATCTGCCCGGCCATGGCTTTCTTGTACATCCCCTTGACGTCGCGCCGGATACACTCCTCGAGAGAACACTTGACGTAAACCTCGAGGAACTCTCCGATCTTCCGGCGGGCCTGGTCGCGCATTTCGCGGTAAGGCGAGATGAATGAGGTCAGGACGATCACCCCGTTCCGGGTCAGGAGCTGGGAGACGAAAGTCACCCGGCGGATGTTCTCGTCGCGGTCGGCCTTGGAAAAGCCCAGGTCGCGGGTCAAGTCCTGGCGGACGATGTCGCCGTCGAGCCTTTCGACGCGGTAGCCGCGCTCTTTAAGGATTTCGGCGGCTCGGTCGGCGATGGCTGATTTGCCCGAGCAGGGCAACCCGGTGAACCAGAGGGTGACGCCTTTGTGGTCGTGTCCTTCACACATAAGTGACTCCTTAAGCGGTTTAGAGAATCGGCCGGCCCTTCATATCGGACGGGACGGGCGCGCCCAGGGCCCGCAGTAAAGTGGGCGCGACGTCGATGATGTCGATGTTCTTCCGGACCGAGACCTTGGAGGCCGGGTCAAAGAGGATATACACTCCCTCCTGGGCGTGCACGGCGTCATCCGGACCGGTGTCGTTTTCCGAGAGGAACATCGTCCCCCACCCGAGCGTGCCCGCCGAGCGCCAGTAAAGGTCGTCGAAATACACCATGAGGTCCGGATAATCGCCGCGCAGATCCTGGAAATACTCATTGGGTTTGATGACGCGGGTGGCCCAGGCTTCGCCCTGCGGGCCGCGGATCGCGCGCAGACGCTCGGCCAAAGCTTCGCGTTCCATTTCATAGTTTTCCGGATGGATCGTCCCCTGCGGCTCGCGGCCCTCGACGTTGAGGAAAAGCCGGGCATAGTAGCCGCCCCACCCCCAGGCTTTTGTCCGGGGCCAATCGATCGGCGTTTTCTCGATCGAGACGCCTCGGCGGGGCGTCTCCTTGAGGGTGAGGTCACCCTGGGCGATCAGCCATTCATTGATGCAGAAGGCCCCCTTCATGCGTTTGGCGCCATGGTCGGAAATGACCAGGACGACGGTATCTTCGGGCACAAAACGGAGAAATTCGCCGATTCTCGTATCGAGGTATTTATAGTAATCGACGATGGCGCTTTCGTAGGGATTGCCCGGTTCATACAGATGGTGGGAGGTGTCGTGGAATTTCCAAAAGGCGTGTTGAATGCGATCGACGCCGATTTCGACGAACCAAAACAGGTCCCAGGGCTTGGTCCGGGCCAGGTAGTCAAGGACGGCAAACCGCTTGGCCGTCATATCATAGATTTCTCTTAGGATCTGGCCGCGGTCCTCGGTCCGGAAAACGACGTCGAAGACATAGGGCCCGAACTTGGCCTCGAGCTCGCCGCGCAATTCGGAGGGATAGGTGTATTCCTTCCCGGTGTCCGGAGTGATGAAACATGATACCAGGTTGCCGTCCACTTTATGGGGCGGATAGCTCGGGGGGACGCTGACCAGAACGCTCTGCCCGCCGCCGGCGCCGATGATATCCCAAACCGCCGGTTCTTTAATGGATTTGGAGGTGGCGATCCACATCTTGTCATAGGAATTGCCGGTCCGGTGGCGGAAGCCGTAAAGCCCCAGGCGGCCGGCGTCCTTGCCCGTGGCCATGACCATCCAGGCCGGAATCGTGATCGGAGGGTCGGAGCTGCGCATGGTGCCGTGGTGCCCCTGGGCGATGAGCCGTCCCAGGACGGGGAATTCCGAACGACGGTCGAGGACGATTTCGGCCGGAGCGCAGTCGAGGCCGATAACCAGGACTTTTCTCTTCATGATCGTTTCCTCATCGGGACGGCTTTCACGGTTTCCTTTCGATCGTCCGAGTCGGGTGGAAACCTTAAAAATCCGAGGGCCGCTTTCAGTCGATGTATCCGAGCGCTTTAAGGCGGTCTTTGACCTTTTCCTCGTCTTCCTGGCTGAAAACGGCGGTTTTGGCCTCCGGTTTGGTCAGGGCTTCACGTAAGGCATTGACGATATAGCTGGATACAGAGCCCATCTCGGTCCCTTTGATCGCTTCTTCGATCTCTTTATAAAGCGACGTGGGGATCGTGATCGTGGTGAATTCCTTACCCATGGAGAGACTCCTCATGACCGGGCCGCGGGCCCGAAAAATTAAAGGGATTTATACACCACCCCCTCTCATTTTGCAACACCCGATCCCAGGCCTGGTCCCATGCCGGCCCGAGGTCGTATTGACAAGAACACCCCAAAAGTGTTTATTATTTGAGTCTAGTATGGAAACAATCACACACCCCTTCGTAAAAAAAGCCGTTTTCCTGGGCGTTCTCGACCGCAACGTGAAGAAAATCGAGGACCGTCTGGGCATCAGTCTGTCGCTGCGGGGTGACTGCCTGCTGCTTGAAGGCGACCCGGTCAAGGTCGAAAATGCCAAGGCCTATTTCGAAAAAATCCGCGAACTCGAGGACAAAGGCTACGACCTCAAGGAAAACGACTTCCACATCGTCCTTGACCTGCTCGAGGAAGGCCGTCCCCAGCCGATCGAGCATTACTTTCCGTCCGAACCCCTGACACTGTCCCGGAAATCCGTGGCCCCCAAGAGCCTGAATCAAAAGGAATACATCGAAGCCATCCGCACCCACGACGTCGTGTTCGGGATCGGCCCGGCCGGAACGGGAAAAACCTATCTGGCCATGGCCATGGCCCTGTCTTTCTACCAGAACAAACAGGTCGGCCGGATCATCCTGACCCGGCCCGCCGTTGAAGCCGGCGAACGTCTGGGCTTCCTGCCCGGGGACATGCTCCAGAAGGTCAACCCCTATCTGCGCCCGCTCTATGACGCTCTGTTCGACCTGGTTCAGTACGAGCAAGCGCAGCGGCTCGTCGAAAAAAACATCATCGAAATCGCGCCCCTGGCCTATATGCGGGGCCGGACGCTCAGCAACGCCTTCATCATCCTGGACGAAGCCCAGAATACGACCCGGGAGCAGATGAAGATGCTCCTGACCAGAGCCGGGTTCGATTCCAAAGTGGTCATCACGGCCGACATCACCCAGATCGACCTCCCCCAGCCGGGCAAATCCGGCGTCCTGCACGCTTTGAAAATCCTGGCCCCGGTGCAGGAAATCGCCTTCTGTCATTTCACGGACAAGGATGTCGTCCGCCATCCCCTCGTCCAGAAAATCATCAAAGCCTATCAGAAAGCCGAGTCCCGGGTCCAAGCCTGAGACCTCACCCATGCCACTTATCTCGTTCAAGAATATGCGTCTTTTCAAAGGGGGAGTCCCTCCATCCATGAACGGCCACCTTCCGGTGAAGGATGATCGGCCATTCTGGCTCATCCTTCTTTTCGGGGCCGCCCTGGCCTTCTTGATGTCTCCCTCACCCTCCAAGACCCTTCCCGAGTTCAAGGAGGGAGAGATCTGCGCCTCCGACATCGTTTCGCCGGCCGATTTTACGATCGAGGATTCGGAGACAACCGAGGGGCTGCGCTTGAAGGCCGAGAATTCCATCCTGCCGGTTTATTCCCTCGATCCCAACGTTTTTCTCGATACCGAGGACAAAGCGCGGAGGCTGTTCGCCTTGGGCCGCGAATCGTCGAAATCTCCGACAAAGGATTTCGCCCGGATCCAGCGGACGATTTATGACCGGTTCGGCCTTGAGCTCCAAACGGGCGATCTGGCCGCTTTGGACAAGGCGGGATACGGCGTCGATCTCGAGTCCGCTCTGGTCAATCTGCTGAATATATATTCGGCCAAGGGGATCCTTCTCTCCAAGAGCTTGTTCAACGATCGTGAGCCCGAACGCGGGTTGGCCGTCCTGCGCGGTTCCGAGGGTGAAAAGGCATTCAAGGTCCAGGATCTTCTAGACGTCAAAGAGGCCAAGGAAAAGATCGTCGCCGACGTTAATTCTCTCGAACTCCCCGCCCGCAAAAAAGGCCTGCTGATCAGTTTGGCCTACGGATTCCTATCGCCCAACGTGACCTACAACAAGGTTGAGACGCAAGCCCGGAAGGCCAACGCCAGGGCCCGGATCGAACCGGTCTTCTACACGATCAAGAAAGGCCGGATCATCCTCCGCAAAGGCGACGAAACGACCGCTGAGGCGATGAAACGGATCGCCGCCGTCAACCTCAAGAATCTCCGCCCGGCCCGGGCTTGGCTGGCCAACCTGGCCGGGACATTTTTTCTGTTCAGCCTTCTTTTAACGGCCTTATGGTTCTATCTGCAATCCCTGCACTCGGCCAAAACGGCCCGGCGCGATTTCCTGATGATGGGTTTGACCCTGGGTATCGGACTGCTCCTGGCTAAGCTGGGGATATCCCTGGGCGGGGCGTTCAGTTCCAACGCCAGGTTCTTCCTGTTTCAGAACACCGACAGCTACATGTTCGCCCTGCCGTTCGAATTCGGCGTCCTGCTGTTCGCCTTCCTGACGACCAACGCCGTGGCCCTCATCTTCGCCGTGCTCAACAGCCTGCTGATCGGATACCTCCTGGGGGCCAGCTTCAACATCATGATCTTCAGCCTCGTCGGCGGCCTGGGGGCCATTTACGGCATCAAGTATTACCGGAAGAACCGGCGCACATCGACGCTCAAGGCGGGCTTCTTCGTCGTCGCCCCGATCAATCTCTTTCTCGTGGCCACGTTTTCCCTGATCCGGATCCGCCCGACGGGCTTCGGTCTTCTGGCCTCGGACACATTCATGGCCCTGGTCGGAGGGATCCTCGGCGCCGCCCTGGCCTTTGTCTTTCTGCCAATCTATGAAAACATCTTCCGCTTTCTGACCCAGTCCAAGCTCCTCGAGCTGACGAATTCGGAATCCCCCCTGTTCCGCCAATTGGCGCTCCAAGCGCCTGGGACGTACCACCACTCGCTCGTCGTTTCGTCCCTGGCCGAGAAAGCGGCCGAGGATATCCACCGCGATCCCCTGCTGGCCAAAGCCGGAGCCCTTTACCACGACATCGGCAAGATCAAGATGCCCGAATATTTCGCCGAGAACAGGGATAAGAAGTTCGACGCCCACCGGGACCTGACGCCCAGCATGAGCACGCTGGTCATCGTCAATCACGTCAAGGAAGGGGCCGAACTGGCCCGCAAGCAGCGCCTTCCGTCCGAGATCCGGGAAATCATTGAACAGCATCACGGCAACTCGCTCGTCCGCTATTTCTATCTCAAGGCCAAGGAAAAATACGACCCCGAGATTCACAAAGTCGGCGAGGAGACCTACCGGTATCCCGGCCCGCCGCCGCAGACGAAGGAAGCCGGGCTGGTCATGCTGGCCGACTCGGTTGAGGCCGCCTCGCGAAGCCTGAAGTCGCAGAAAGAGGACAATCTCAAACGGGTCATCTCCGAGATTTTCGACAACTATCTGCAGGACGGCCAGCTCGATGAATGTGGTTTTTCGATCAAAGAGCTCCGCATCATCGCCTCCTCCTTTTTGGCCACTTTGAAGACAATCTACCAGCCCCGGATGGAGTATCCCGGATTTGACTTCGAAATGAAAAAAAAGAAGAAAGGCGAGCCGCCGGCCAAGAACGGGAACGGCGCCCGGCCCCATGGACACCATGATCGAGATCCAGAACCGTCTGACAAACCGCAGGATTGATCCGGCGGATTTCGAGCGCCTCCTGCGCTCGCTCATCCGCCGGTACCGGGTTCGTCGTCCATCGGTAACCCTGGTCTTCGTCGGCGATGCCGCCATCCGCCGCCTCAACCGCGTCTACCGCAAGAAAGACAAGGCCACCGACGTCCTCAGCTTTCCGCTGATGGAAAAGGGGCCGGACGGCGACCTGCATATGGGCGACATCATCATCTCCGTGCCCCGTGCCGCCGCTCAGGCCCGCGAGCTGGGGCACAGCCTGGACCAGGAACTGCGCTATCTGACCGCCCACGGATTTCTCCACCTCCTCGGATTCGAACACTCCCGGGGGCACGAAGAAGAGGAGAAAAAACTGGCCCCTTCGCTCGTATTGAAAAAGGTAAAATAATCCATGCACTACGATCTGGTTGTGTCGTGGGTCGGGTTGGGGCTGAGCTTTCTGCTCGGCTTCGGCTTTTCCCTTTTTCACATCGCCTTATCGGGCCTGTCCAAGATCGCTTTGAGCCGGTTTCTCGAGGACCACGATAAAACCCTCCGCACCGCCCTCCTCGACCGCTACGAGGAGATCAAGATCTCCGTGGAGTTGTGGCGGGTCCTGTTCGTCCTGGCATTTTTTCTCTACCTGGATTTCGGGTTCGCCGGGTCGGACCCACGCCCGCTCCTGAGCCTGGCCGTGGCCGTTGTCGTTTTCGCCCTCGTCTTCGACGGCCTCCCCCGCCTGCTCAGCAGCCTGGGCCGCGAACCGATCCTGTCCGCTTTTCTCCCCTCCTACCGTTTCATCCTGATCCTTTCCGCTCCCGTCCTGCTCCTGTCGCGCTGGGTGATCAAGCGGGAAGAGATCGAGGAGGCCGGCGAGGGAGACCGGGAGGCCTCGGACGAGGAGATCAAGACTTTTCTCGACGAAGCCCGGGAAGAGGGCATCATCGAGAAAGGCGAAGACGAGCTTCTGCGGAGTGTGGTCGAATTCGGTGATACCGTGGTCCGGGAGATCATGACGCCCCGCGTGGACATCGTCTGCATCCGCCGGGACGCCACGCTGCAAAAGCTCCGCAACCTCATCAACACCGAAAAATACTCCCGCATACCGGTCTATCGAGACCGCGTGGACAATATCGAAGGCGTGGCCATGGCCAAAGACATCCTCCCCTTCGGCGAACGCGAACACGACCAAGATCCCCTCGACGCGTTCATCCGACCGGCTGTTTTCGTCCCGGAATCCATGATGGTGGCCGATCTCCTCAAGCTTTTCCGCAAGGTGAAGCAGAAGATGGCCATGGTCATCGACGAGCACGGCGGCGTCTCCGGGCTGGTCACCATGGAGGACCTGATGGAGGAGATCGTCGGGGAGATCCAGGACGAGTACGACGCCGAAGAGGCCCAGATCGTCACCAACGCTCCGGAGGACTTCACCGTCTCGGGCGATGTCAAGGTGGAGGAGCTTGAGGACCTCTTCGATATCGAACTGGCGGACGACGATTACATCACCGCCAGCGGACTGATCGCCCACGCCATGGGCCGGCTTCCGGTCCGGGGCGAGCGCCTGACCATCCGAGGGCTCGACTTTGAAGCCCTGGATGTGGACCCCAAGCGGATCCGTAAATTGCGCGTCCGCCGCAAGGCGGCGGAAGGGGACGACGCCCAGACGGATTGATGATATGATGAGGCCCTGGATGAAACCCGATTCAGCCGGCTATTATTAAACCCATTCGACTCCCCGGGCTGAAGCCTGGGGTATAATATGGGTTAATACTGAGCGGCGCTTTTGACCCCGATTTAAAAATCGGGGTTTGGCGCCGCAAATGTATCAATAATTCGACGCATCTGGAAAAGTGAGGGCCTTATGGCAACAAAAAAAACCACAGCGACGACCAAGGCGAAAAATAAGACCGAGACCACGGCCAAACCGCCGCGGAAGCCCAGAGCCCCGAAAGCCGTCAAGATTCCCACCACCCGCGTCGGCACTGTCGCCCTGATCGGCCGTCCCAACGTCGGCAAGTCCACCCTGCTCAATAAAATCATGGGCCAGAAGATCTCGATCATCTCGGACAAACCCCAGACGACCCGCATCAGCATCCTGGGCATTCATACGACCGACCGCGGCCAGATCATTTTCGTCGACAATCCCGGCATCCACAAGCCTCTCCACGGCCTTAACCGGCGCATGATGAACTTCGTTTACACCTCGCTCGAGACGGCCGACCTCATCTGCCTGATGATCGACGCCACGGAAAAATTCGGCCATGGCGACGAGTTCGTCCTGGAAACGATGAAAAAGGCCACCAAGCCTATCTTTCTACTCCTTAACAAGGTCGACATTGTCAAAAAATCCCCCCTGCTCCTGACCATCAACCACTACAAGGATATCCTCCCGTTCAAGGAGATCATCCCCATCTCAGCGGTCTCCGGCCTGAACGTGGACCTGCTGGAAACGCTCATCTACGAGAATCTTCCGCTCGCCGAAAAGATCTATCCCGACCAGGAAGTCTCCGACCAATCCGAGCGCTTCCTTCTGGCCGAAATCATCCGCGAGAAAGTTCTGGCCCATGTCGAGAAGGAACTGCCCTGGGTGACGGCCGTCTATATCGACGCCTTCGAGGAGCGCGAGCCGGAGACCGACAGCCGCTGGCGGGAGGAAGAGGACCCCGAGACAAATGAGGGAGACACGGAAACCACGGCCGAGGCGATTGAGCAGCGGCCCGTGCAGCGCGTGAAAAAGCCTGTGCCCGCCGTCGCCGTTTCCCCGTCGGAGCGCCACAGAGAGCCCGTCGTCTATATCCGGGCCTCGATTTTCGTCGAGCGCGACAATCACCGCAAGATCATCATCGGCCGCAACGGCCGGACGATCAAGCAGATCGGCGTGGAAGCCCGGCAGGAAATCCAGAAGATCCTCGATACACGCATCTATCTTGACCTTCGGGTCAAGGTCAGGACACGCTGGCGCGATTCGGCCGACGTTCTCGACCTGATCGAGGGGCAAAAGAAAATGTAAAAAGGGGGGCAATTGACTTCCCCACCCCCCTATGCGAAAATCGGGCTCCTTTTCCCCCTGGTGGGTGTAGCTCAATGGTTAGAGCATCGGACTGTGGATCCGAAGGCTGGGGGTTCAAGTCCCCTCACCCACCCCACCTTATTTACCTGTAATTTCGATTATTTTCCCTGTTTCTTTCTTTCCGCTCCTTTGCTGTAATTTGCCCGCTTTTCAATCGAATTTGTGACATATTTGTGACAAGAGAAGAAGTCTGCTTTTAGGATTCTCTTGCGTTCGTCAATTTTCCGCTCTACCAAGCAACCTCTTTGGAGCGATCTGCATCTCAATTTCTATAACTAAAAAAGATATATCATTTATCCGCTCACAGGCGGTACTGGTCTCGACTTTCGCCAATATCCAACCGCGCACCTATAACTTCTTTCAAATCAATTGATTAGAAGCGGTCATCTGTAGCACCTAACAATATGTTGTGATAAAATATCACTACTATCCTTTATATAGTGGATATTGTGAAAATATATCTTACAAGTAGTACCTATTATGATAGCGTCTTGGA
>CAZLAM010000028.1:0-2531 GCA_964557435.1 uncultured Eubacteriales bacterium | reverse complement strand
TCGTCGAGCTCTGCCTTAACGCCGGAGCCAAAAAGGTCACGGTGATGGATAACACGACCAACCAGGCCCAGCGCTGTTACGTCCGGTCGGGCATCCAGGCCGCGGCCAAGGCCGCGGGGGCCGACGTCCCGTTCGTTAATCCCCGGCGGATCAAGAAAATGAGCATCGGCGGGACCTGGCTCAAGGACTGGGACGTCATCCAGGATTTCGTCGAGTGCGACACCCTCATCAACATCCCCATCGCCAAGCATCACAGCCTCTGCCGGGTGACGCTCGGGATGAAAAACTGGCTCGGGGCGATCGGCGACCCTCGAAACCAGCTGCACCAGAAAATCGACGAAGCGTCGGTCGACCTGGCCGCCTTTTTCAAGCCGAAATTGACGATCCTCGACGCTTACCGGATCCTCGTCCGCAACGGCCCGCAGGGCGGGCGGCCTTCGGATACCAAACTCCTGAAGACGGTCGTGGCGGGGAAAGACGGCGTCGCCGTGGACGCCATGGGCGCGACTTTCTTCGATATCGCCCCGGCCGACCTGCCGTACCTCAAGATGGCCTCCGACCGGGGGCTGGGCAGAATCGATGTGGAGAAATTGAGCATTGAAAAAAGAACGGTCTAGGAAACACCGCCGCCTTCAACTCCTGCGGGTTTTGAGCCAGTCGGTCTTCCTCGGCCTTTTCCTGTGGCTTTTCTTCGGCACGCACTTCACCGGTCGGGATTATATCGGCAACGTCGAGGCTTTCTTCCATTTCGATCCGCTGATCGCGATTGTCGTCGCCGTCGCCTCCCGGACGCTGTTGACGGCTTTCGCCTGGGCCGCGGCGACCCTGGTCGTCACCCTGCTTCTCGGGCGCGTCGTATGCGGCTGGGTCTGTCCGCTGGGGACGGTCCACCAGGCCGCCAGCTGGCTGTTCAAAAAAACGAAGCTGTCGCGGCCCAGGAAAGCGGCCTCCGGAGGGCTGGGCTGGAAATATCTCGTCCTGGCCTTCGTGCTGACGGCGGCCGTGTTCACGCTCGACCTCCTCGGTCCGTTCGACCCGCTGACCTTCCTGACCCGGACGCTGGCGACAAGTGTCGTCCCCGCCGGCGCCCAAGGCGCTCAGATGGCCATCGGCGGAGCATACGCCGTCGGCCTCAACACCGCCGGCGACAAGCTGACCCAGGCGGTCGAAACCCTGACCCTCAACTCGACGTTTCAGCAGGGATTCGCCATCGGGCTGATTTTCCTGGCTTTCCTCCTGCTCAATCTGTGGCGGGAGCGTTTCTGGTGCCGGTATGTCTGCCCGACAGGCGCCTTCCTGGGGCTGGTTTCCCGGTTTAATCTGTTCAAGCTGAAGGTGGACGAGGCCAAGTGCAACAAGTGCAACCTGTGCTCCATCCACTGCCAGACGCAAGCCCAACCCTTCCCGATCGGGGAATGGAAAAGCTCGGAATGCGTATACTGCGAAACGTGCGCGGCGATCTGCCCGACCAAGGCCATCACCTTCCCCCTGCAGGGAAAATCGGAAAGGCTTCCGGCCGTCGACCTCACCCGCCGGAAGATTGTCCTGACCTCGGCCCTGGCTTTTTTCAGCGTGCCGTTCTTCCGCATCACCGGAGCGCGCCTGCGGGCCTCGGAAAAGCTCATCCGTCCGCCGGGCTCGCTCCCGGAGAAGGAATTCCTGGCCAAGTGCGTCAAGTGCGGCGAGTGCATGAAGGCCTGCCCCACCAACGGCCTCCAGCCGGCGCTGGGCGAAGCGGGT
Source organism: uncultured Eubacteriales bacterium (assembly GCA_964557435.1). Lineage (GTDB taxonomy): Bacteria > Acidobacteriota > Aminicenantia > Aminicenantales > UBA4085 > UBA4085. The sequence goes on along the minus strand of CAZLAM010000028.1, from coordinate 791 downwards.
CCGGAAGGGTTGTGGACGCCCGTGCTGGTGTCCAAGATAGGGTACTGCGAATATTACTGCTCGTTATGCTCGCAGGTCTGCCCGACCGGAGCGATCAAGGAGCTGACCGTCCCCGAAAAAACTCAGGTCAAGATCGGCACGGCCTGGATCAACAAGAACCGCTGTCTGCCCTATTTTCTAGGCCGCCCTTGCATCGTCTGCGAGGAGCACTGTCCGACCTCGCCCAAAGCCATCAAGTTCATCGAGTACGAGTCGAAGCGGCCGGACGGCACGACGGAGGTGCAGAAGGCGCCCGTCATCGACCTTGATCTGTGCATCGGGTGCGGCATCTGCGAGAACAAATGCCCGGTCATGGATGACCCGGCCATTTATGTGACGAGTGTGGGAGAAGCCCGGTCCAAGGAAAACCAGCTGCTCCTGCAGATCAACCCGGGAGCCCCAAAGCCGTAATTCCGGTCCGCAATTATTGGCTCTCTTCCATTTTGTGTGGAGATAAGGAGATCGGGGTCATGGCCTGGCGACCCGCTCGGGTTTTTCACGCCGTTCCCGCGCCGTTTTCTCGGCGGCTCAGAACTCGCATCCCGTATTCAATCTAACGGTCTTGGTCCGGGATACTCGGACATCTTCGCCGGCCGGCCTCTTTCCGGGCCGGCTCCCCTTGAAAACGACTTGGAACGGCTAAACCCTCGATGGGTCGCTTCGACCATAACCCCGATCTCCCCTCACAAAGCGGAAGAGATCCAAGTTTATTAATCGGCTAGAATTTTTTTTAGCTCGTCCTTTAAGGCGGG
>CAZLAM010000027.1:0-63576 GCA_964557435.1 uncultured Eubacteriales bacterium | reverse complement strand
GGAAAACCTTGACTTCCTGATCGATATAATCAATGGAATAATAGGCCGTCGTCTCGAAGATCCGAAGCTTGCGGACTTTACCCTGGTGCACGCGGCTGGCGGTTAAAGTGGCCACGCAGCCCGACTTGAATTCCAACCGGGCGTTGGCGATGTCGATTTTCTCCGACAGAACATGAATGCCGGAAGAGCGGATGACACTGACCTCATCCTTGATCAGGGCCAGAATGATGTCCAAGTCATGGATCATGAGATCGAGGACGACATCAACGTCCAGAGAACGGGCGGAAAAAGAACCCAGCCGCTGGACTTCGATGAACTTGGGGTCGGAAATCATGTTTTCGACCGCCTCGACGGCCGGATTGAAGCGTTCCAGATGGCCGACCTGAAAAACCAGGTTTTTGGCCCGGGCGGCTTCGACGAGTTGTTCGGCCTGGGCGACGGTTTCGGTAATGGGTTTTTCGACGAGCACATGCTTGCCGTTCTTGAGCAAATTCATGGAGATGTGGAAATGTTCCGAGGTCGGCGTGGCCACAATTCCCGCATCGATCTCATCGAGCATTTCCTCGTAATTCTGATAATACTTGACCCCGTGGCGGTTGCCGATCTCGAAGGCTTTCTTGAAATCGATATCGGACACGGCCACGAGCTCACATTCCTCCAAATACGAGGCGATCCGGGCATGCTGCATCCCCAGATACCCGACTCCGACGATTCCGACTTTGACTTTGTCCATGGGCTTTCCTGTTCTTCACCCCCGTCCCTTGTCATGGCGCGGGAGGAGGTATTCCGTTCAACTATTCTTCGCCAGGACGACGATGCCGCTTTCATCGGCCAGGGCAATGGCGTCGTTCTTTTGAAAAAAAGGCATCCGCCCGGCCTCGAAACACAACGCGGCCGCTTTGGCCCGGACGAGGTTTCGAAGGGTTTCCAGTCCGACGGCGGGAACATCGATCCGCATATCCTGGCGCGTCCGGCCGACCTTGATGACGACCATCCGGTCGCCGGCCAAACGCCCGCCCCGCTTGATCGTCTCGTCGGTGCCCTCCAGGCCTTCGACGGCCACTACGACGCGGTCTTTGACGACGATCGTCTGACCGATTTCCTCGTCCGCCAAGCGGCGGGCGCGGCTCCATCCGAACTCGATGTCGTCCAGGATCTCCGGGGTCGGTGGAGCGGCGGTGAGAAGGCCGGCTTCGCAGAAAAACGCCCGCAGAAGGAACGACGGATCAACGACGACGATTCCCTGAGCGGCCAGATAATCGATCAGCGATTGGATAAGGCTGGTCGGGGTCTTGTCTTTGACCTGGGCGATTAATTGGAAGAGCGCCTCGTCCAGGGTCTCTTTGGGAGAGACGACGGACCGCGGATCGATCTTACCCGCCATGATCGTCCGGCGGATATCCTGGCTTTTCAGGAAGCTGACCAGCTTATCCAGCTCGGTGGGTCCGACCCATTCAAAAGCGTCGGCGACCGCCTTGAGTTCGGGCAGAGCCTCACCTCGGATGCCGGCGACGATGCAGATCAAGCCCTGTTTCTTCGCTTCCTTGAGCGCCAGAAGCGGGAACTCTCCCGCCCCGGCGATTAATCCTATTCGGTCTCCCATGCTTCCGCCGTTTTCTTGACCAGTCCCCGCTTGGATGAGGCGATGAAAGAAAGGATTTCGTCGCGATCATCGCTCGTCGGGATTTCCGTTTGAATCCTATCAACCGCCTGGGCGGTATTCAAACCGGAATAAAAGAGCCTTTTAAACATCTCTTTGATCGCGGAAATACGTTCCCGGGAAAAGCCGCGGCGCCGCAGGCCGACGACGTTCAGGCCGAACATGCGCGGCGGACGCTGCCCGACGACCTTACTGAACGGCAGCACATCCTGGGTGACGACCGAAAAGCCGCCGATGAACGCCTGACGGCCGATCCGGCAGAATTGATGGATCCCGCAGAAGGCGCTGATCATGGCGTAGTCGTCGACATGGACATGACCGCCCAGGGTCGCCCCATTGGTCAGGACGACCCGGTTGCCGACCCGGCAATCGTGGGCGATATGGGCATAGGCCATGATGTAGTTGTCGTCACCGATGGAGGTCAGACGCTCCTCCTTCGTCGTGGCCCGGTGAACGGTCACAAACTCGCGAAAAACGTTGCGGTCGCCGATCCGGACGTGGGTTTCCTCGCCTTGGTAGCCGATGTCCTGGGGGGGAGTCCCGATCACGGTGTACAAGCCGATGGAATTCCCGGCGCCGACGGTGGTCCATCCGTCAATGACGACGTGCCCTTCGAGCCTGGTGTCCCGGCCGATCCGGACATGGGGGCCGACGATGCAATAAGGCCCGATAGAGACATCTTCGCCGATCTCGGCTTGAGGGTCGATGACCGCGGTCGGGTGAAGAGTCGGGTCAGCGGGCGGCATTAAACTCCTCCCGTTCGTGAAGCGACGCCCACATCTCCCCTTCCACGGCCAGGTCGTCGCCGACAAAGGCGCGGCCGTGAATCTGGTAGAAGCGGCTCTTGGACTTTAAAAAATCCACGACCAGCCGGAGTTGATCGCCGGGGACGACCGGACGGCGGAATTTCATATTGTCGATCTTGCTGAACATCATGAACTTGGAGTAGGGATCGGGTATCGAGTGAAAAATCAGGATACCGCCGGCCTGAGCCATGGCCTCAATGATCAGAACTCCCGGCATCAAACGGACGAGCGGAAAATGGCCTTGGAAGAATTCTTCGTTATAGGTCACATTCTTCAGGGCCACGACGGATTTCCCCGGCTCAATAGAGAGGACTCGGTCAATCATAAGGAACGGATAGCGATGGGGCAGAAACTTGAGAATGTCCTCGATATCCAGGGCGAAGCCGGTCGTCATTTGCTCGGAACGGCCTTGGACACGTCGTAGCGCTTGACGACTTCGCTGGACAGGTCGATGGTCGGGCTAACCCACGCCGCGCCGCTTTTCTGCAGGTCGAAGATGATGTCGTACCCGCGCTCCTTGCCGAGCTGCTCGACGATGGGCATGAGCTCGTCCAGGACTTTCTTGAACAGCCGGTTGGTCAGGTCCTGCATCCCGGCATAAGCGTCTTCGGCCATCCGCTTGCGCTCGGTCGTCTTCTTGTCCAGGTCGTTCTGGCGTTGCACAGCCGCTTCATCCGTCATGGTCAGCCGCTGCGTATTGAGCTGGGTTTGAAGCTGGCGGATGTCCTCGTCCAACTTGGCGATCGAGGCCTGGTACTGCTTGTCCCGTTCCTGGATCCGGGCGACGACCTTTTTGCCTTCGCTGGATTTTTCCAGGACGTCCTGAGAGTTGATGACGGCGATCTTCGTTTGTGCATATACGGCGGCAAACCCGCCGACGATCGCAAACAGCATCAGAGTCGCAAAAAATTTCCGCATGATCCAACCTCCTTCGAGAGTTCGGGACCGGGTCCCGGGATATTTAAAATGTGGTTCCAATCGCGAAACGGAAGGCGAAATTGGAATCCTCCAGATAAATCCGGCGGTTATTATACGAAAAAATCAAGCGAAAGGGAACCCTCAGTGCGGGCACAAAAATGCGAGCCTCCAGGCCCGTCGACGTATAAACATCGCTCCAGCTTATTTTCTGGCCCCGGGCCCAGGCATTGCCCCGGTCATGGAAAGCGATGAGATACAACGGACTCTCCGCCCCTCCGAGGTGGAGGATGGCCTCGAAGTTCAGGACGAGCTCTTTTTCGCCGCCGAGGGGGGTTCCTTCGGCCGTCCGCGGCCCGATCGTATAGATCTCGTAGCCGCGGACGTTTCTCTCCCCCCCGAGAAAGAAACGCTCCCAGAATGGGACCTCGCTGTCTCCCAGGGGTTTGACGAAGGAAAACTCCACATGGGCGCCCAGGGACAGAACCCCCTGCTTGAGGGGCTCGAAATGGGTGAATTCGAGTCTCGGTTTGTAGAGATCGATCTCTCCTCCCAGGAAGGTCCCGGCGTATTTCAGGGAGAGCGAATACATCGTCCCCGACGTCGGCGTCAGCGGGCTGTCCACGGTTGAACGATAGATCGACGGGGCCAGCGAACTCATATTGTAATTGCCGTATCCGTACATGCCCATCCCCCCGTAGGGATAGCCGCTACCCCCTCCCCCATAACTCGGGTCGTAGTAGGTGTAGTCCGTCCCGGTCGTCGATTCGGTGATGTCCAGGAACTGGAAGCTGTAGGTGAGGTTGGCTCGCCAATACCCGATGATGCGGGCGCCGAAATTGAAATCGATACCCTTTGATTTTTGATTGTACAAACCGGGCAGATACATCTCCCGGCTGTAGATGTTGAAGCCCGTGCTGAGGGGCAGGTCGAACAGGTATGGTTCCGTAAATCCGAAGACGTAATTCCGGATGCGCTTTCCGTACTGGCCGCTGATCTCCAGGTTCTCGCCGGCGCCCAGGAAGTTGACGGTGGTATAGCTCAGGGCGATGAACGTGCCCTCATAGCCGCTGTAGCCGGCCGTGAACTGGATGTTGTTTCTCTGCAGTTCCTTGACGCTCATCGTGACGTCGAATTGGGTGGGATCAGCCGGAGCGGGTTTGATGTCAGGCTCTTTTTCCAGGTCGACCAAGCCGAGCTGTTTTACCCGCAGAACGCTGTCCTTGAAATAAGCCAAGCTGAAGACATCGCCCTCGCGCAGCAGCATCTCGCGACGGATGACTTTGTCCTTGGTGTAGATGTTGCCCTTGAAATCCAGACGGCGGAGATAACAGAGCTCGCCCTCGAAAACCTGGTAGGTCACGTTGACGACCTTGGATTTGGGGTCGAGGTTCTCCACCGGCATGACCTGGGCATAGAGATGGCCGAAGTTGCGGAAGAGTTCGCCCAGGTCCTCGATGCTTTTTTCCCGGACCTTGATGCTGTAGATATCACCCGTCCGGAAATTGATTTTGGACGTGATTCCGATCAAGTTAAAGGCCTTGTTGCCCTCGACCTTGATTTCTCCGACCCGGTAGAGATAACCGGCATTGACCGGAATCGTGATCTTCATCATCTTCTGGGGCTTGGACCAGGGGAAGATAGTCCGTTTGGCGATCTCCTCAACCTTGGGCTCTCCGACCGTGGCCTCCATGTAGCCGTTCTCCTGGTAGGCCTTCTTGATCAAGGCCATATCATCGGAGAGTTTATTTTGTTTATAGACGTCTTTTCCGGAAATCCAGGAAAACGCGTTGTGAGGCTTGTTGTCCTTCAGCGAATCCCGGAGGACGCTCTGGGGGAGCTTGACCTTGCCGACGAAGATCACTTCTCCGATGCGGACTTTGGGGCCTTCGTCGATTTTGAAGGTGACGTCGACCTCATTTTTGCCTTTCTTGTCCGTCGCCACTTCGACGACGGCCGCTCCCAAGCCCTTTTCAGCCAGGAGTTCCTCGATCGTCTTTTTAATCTTTTGGAGTTTGGAGGGATTGTAATTGCTGTAAGCCAGAAGGTACTCGTCTTTTTCCTTCAGTTTATTGGTTATATCGTCTTCCTTGACCTTTTTTCCCGTCTTGTATGTGATGGATTTGATAAGGGGCGTTTCTTCGACCGTGAAGGTGATGATCTTCCCCCGCGGGCTGGCCGCCTGGGCGATTTTGATGTCGGTGAAGAAGCCGGTGGACCATAAAACCCGGAAATCCTTCTTAAGGAGTTCCTCGCTGTAATAATCCCCTTCCCGTGAGGACAGATAGTACATAATCGTCTCTTTGGTGACTCGGTCGTTGCCGACGATGTCGATCCGTTCGATCAATTCCTGTCCGAATACGGAAATGGGGAGAATGGTCAAAATCAAAGCCAAAACGAGCTTTTTCATAGTTCAATCCTTATAGCACAAGAGGCTTCTTTTTTCAATCGATATCGATATATCGTCATTTTGACTAATAAGAATTTCAACTATTCGGGTAACAAAAATCGCCGCACGATCGGCCATGCTTCTATAACGCGCGGTTCAATCGATCCGTTTCAATGCCCCCCGCTCCATCATGAATACTTTTCCGCAGTATCGGGCGACCTTGTCGTTATGAGTGACAATAATCGACGACAATCCTTTACGCTGATGCAGGTCCAACAAGAGTTGAAGGATGTTTTCTCCCGTCTTCCAATCCAGGTTTCCGGTCGGCTCATCGGCCAGGAGGAGAAGGGGCGTATTAACCAGGGCCCGAGCCAAGGCGACCCGCTGCTGCTCCCCCCCGGAAATCAAAGCCGGGCGCATGGCCGCCTTTTCCTCCAGCCCGACGTCCTTAAGCACCTCCGCGGCCCGCCGCCAGGCGGCACGCTTCTCCATCCCTCCGATCAGAAGAGGAAGAGCCACATTTTCCAAGGCCGTAAACTCCGGAAGGAGGTGAAAAAACTGATAGACAAAGCCTATTTTCCGGTTCCGTACCCGGGCTATCGCCTGGACATCCTTGGCATAAAGATCTTCTCCGTCGATGAAGACGGTTCCCTCCGTGGGCCGGTCCAGCGCTCCCAGAAGGTTGAGAAATGTGGTTTTTCCCACGCCCGAAACACCCATGACGGCGGCGACCTCGCCGGCTTCGAGTTCGAACTCGAGGTTCCGGAAAATTTCGAGCGTCCCTTTCGGCATCGGGTAAACCTTGCCCAGGTTGACGGCGCGGACGATGGGATCACTCATATTTCAAGGCCACAACCGGATCGATCTTGGACGCCCGCCGGGACGGGAACAGTGTCGACAGCAGGCTGATAACGAGCGAGACGCCGACGATGACGATGAAATCGACCAGCCGAATGTGAAACGGAACGTGCGAGATCTGATAGATGTCCACCGGTACGCGGATGAGCTTGAAGGCGTTGGCCAGGACACACCAAAGGATTCCCAATCCGGCGCCGAGAGCGGTTCCGAAAACGCCGATCAACGAACCTTGAAGAAAAAAGATCTTCTGAATGTTCCGCGGGGTCGCCCCCAGGGACATGAGGATGCCGATATCCCGGGTCTTTTCCATGACCATCAGGATGAGCGTGGCGATGATGTTCAAAGCGGCGACCAGGACGATAAGGGTGATGGTTAGGAAGATGATGTTTTTTTCCAGTTTGAGGGCGGAAAACAGCGACTTGTTGAGCTCGGCCCAAGTCGTGACATAAACGATCGGAGGCAGAACGGACTGAAGCTTGGCCTTGAAGGCGGAGACGGCGAAGACATCCCTGATCATGACCTGGAGATAGCTCACGCCGCCGGCCATATCGAAATACTTTTGAGCCGTAGCGATGGGAATGACGGCCGTCGACGAGTCGAATTCGTAGAGCCCCGTGGAAAAGATCCCCGTCACCCGGAAATTCCTGATCTTGGGGACCGGACCCAAAGGAGACAGCCGAGTCGAAGAGGTGATGACCCGGACAACGTCTCCGATTCCGGCGCCCAGGGCAAAAGCCAGGTCGTGGCCGAGAACAACCCCATCCCTTCCGCCGCCGGTTTCGGGAAGCGAGCCCGTCTCGATCTTGCCCAGCCAAGGCGCTTGTTTGGCCTCGAGAACGAGGTCCATGCCTTTCATCATCGCCGGCTGGTCTTTGATCGGTCCCTTGATGAGAACCATGTTCAAAGCCACCGGAGAAACCGATTGCACACCGTCCATGGAGCGGATGCGGACGGCGAGGGATTCATGATCCTTCAGGTTGTCGCCCGACAGGTCGGAGACCATGAGATGGGAAGTAGCGCTCAGGATTTTGGCCTGGACATCTTCCTGGAAACCGGTGATGAGGGCAACGGCGATGATGAGCGCGGCGACCCCGATGGTGATTCCCAGGACGGAAATGAAGGTGATGACCGAGATGAAGGCCTGCTTGCGTCGGGCCGTCAGATACCGCTTGGCGATGAACGTCTCAAAACCCATGGCCATTCTCACCCCGGGACGATCTCAAAAACGAGCTGGCAGCCCGGCCGACAACGCTCGGCCCGAAAAAGAAGGCCCGGCTCCGGGACCGGATCCGGCCGGAAGGATTCATCGTCCTCACTCTTTAGGCCTCAGGAGGGGAAATAGGATGACTTCGCGGATGGAACGCCGATTGGCCAACAGCATAGTCAACCTGTCGATTCCAATGCCCTCCCCTCCCGTGGGCGGGAGGCCGTATTCGAGCGCCTGGACATAATCCAGGTCTATCGGATGGGTCTCGTCGTCGCCCTTTTTCTTGTCTTCGGCCTGCTCGTCAAACCTCAAGCGCTGTTCGACCGGGTCGGTCAGCTCGGAAAAGGCGTTGGCGATCTCCATGCCGGAAATAAACAACTCGAACCGGGCGGCTTCGTCCGGGGCGCCCCCAGCCGCTTTAGCCAGGGGGGAAACCTCTTTGGGAGGGTTGATGATGAATGTGGGTTGGACGAGATGATGTTTGACGTGTTTGTCGAAGATCACGTCGAGCGCCTTGCCGTAAGTCAGCGGTTTCTTGTCGGGAGCGAGTTTCCCGCCCTGCTCGATGACGGCGGCCCGGTCGTCAAACGCGGTCGGGGTCAGACCGCCGTACTGGGCCAGGGCGTCACGGAACTTGAGCCGGCGCCAAGGCCCCCGGACGGAAATGATGTCCTCCCCATAAGGAAACTCGTCCCGGCCGAGGAGCTCGCGGACCAGGCCGCCGAAAAGATCCTCGGTCAGGGCCATCATATCGTCGTAATCGCTGTAAGCCTGGTAAAACTCCAACATGGTGAATTCGGGGTTGTGCTCGGCGTCGATGCCCTCGTTGCGGAAATTACGATTGATCTCATAAACCTTTTCCAACCCGCCGACGACGAGTCGTTTAAGGAACAGCTCGGGCGCGATGCGCAGAAACAGGTCGATATCCAAGGCGTTGTGGTGGGTGACGAAAGGCCGGGCTTGGGCGCCGCCCGGAATCGCCTGCATCATCGGGGTTTCGACCTCGAGATAGCCGCGTTCGTCGAAATACCGGCGGATATAAGCGACAATGGCGCTCCGTAGACGGAACACTTCGGCCACTTCGGGATTCATGATCAGGTCCAAATAGCGGCGTCGATAACGAATTTCCACGTCCTGGAGTCCGTGCCATTTCTCCGGCAGCGGGTGATGGCACTTGGCCAGGAATTGAAAGGCGTTGCCCAGGACGGTCAATTCGCCCGTCCTGGTCCGGAAAACTTCGCCTTCGACGGCGATCCAGTCACCCAAATCGAACAGGGAAAACACCTCGTAGGCGGGCTTCCCGACGCTTTCCTCGCGGATATAGACCTGGAGACGGCGGCGGCCGTCGGCGATATGGAAAAACGTGGCCCGGCCCATCTGCCGGATGGACATGATCCGGCCCGGGACGCGGACGCGGGATTTCCGGATTTCGAGTTCCGCCTTGTCGAACGGCCCGAACTCCCGGACGACATCTTCGACGGAATGCGTCTTCCCGACTTTGTGCGGATAAGGGTCCACGCCCGCGGCGATAAGCCTCTTAAGCTTTTCGGCCCGGGCTATCTCCTGATCGTTTTTCTGTTCGTCGGACGCCTCGTTCGGCGGGGCGGCGGGAGGCGGCGGGGGCGGGACTTTTTTCTCTGGGCTCATGATGATTCACTTTCTTGGGGGATTCGTCGGGGCGGATCTTTTTCCGGACGGCGTCGAGGACGCCGTTGATGAAGACGGCCGCCTCGTCGCCGCTCCACCGTTTGGCGATTTCGATGGCCTCGTTGATGATGATGGCCGGGGGCAGGAATTTCGTTTCTTCCAGCATCTCAAAGACGGCCAGGCGGAGGATGTTGCGGTCGACCGGGGCCATCCGGGCGACACGCCAATTGCGGGATGTGCCCTGGATGAGTGAATCCAATTCCTCACGCCGGGCGGTCACTCCGCGGAGAAGCCTCTCGGCGTAAACCCGGACATCCCCATCGGCTGCGGCGTCTTTGTCCCGGGACGTCAGGACGACGTCCAGGGAGGCATCGTTGAATTCGAGCTCGTAGAGCGCTTGAAGCGCCCGTTCGCGGGCCTGCCGTCGTTTTCCCATATTCGGTCGATCGGGGAACCATCGCGGTTCGAGCGATGGGGCGATCCCTCCTCCTTCTAGTTGTCCGGGGATGCGGGAGCGTACTTCCGTTTGCCTCTAGAGTTTGGCGTCCTTCAACAGGTTCAGAGTTTCAATCAGGGAGAAGGCCGCGTCCCAGCCTTTGTTGCCGGCTTTGGTTCCCGACCGTTCGATCCCCTGTTCCACGGTATCCACGGTCAGGACGCCGAAGGATACGGGCAGGCCGTGTTCCATGGCGATCTGGGCCAATCCTTTAATGACCTCGGCGCTCAGGTAATCGAAGTGCGGCGTATCTCCGCGGATGAGAGCTCCGATGCAGAGGATGCCGTCGAATTTTCCGGCGATGGCCAGTTTCTTGGCGACCACGGGGATCTCGAACGCTCCCGGAACCTTGTAGACAGAGATATCGGCGTCTTCCGACCCGAGCTTCTTCAAAGCGTCCAGGGCGCCGTCGAGCAGGCGGCCGACGAGGAATTGGTTGAACCGGCTGGCAACGATGCCGATCTTGAATCCTTTGGCCTGAAGCTTGCCTTCATACGTTTTCATGCCCGCTCCTTCTCGAACTCAAATTTTTTTATATTCTACAGGGAAATGCCCGGCTTGTAAATGCGCCGGGGTTGTGCTAATACCTTGAATCTCCGATTCGGAGACGCTTTCCAAGGAGCCTCGCTCATGATCCCAAAGACGGCCGAATTTCCCCAAGTTCCCCTGGACAAGCTGCACTGGCGATGCGATCCCGCCGCCCTCCCTTATGAATCAAGCTCACTGTGCCCCGCTTGCGAGGACATCATCGGCCAGGATCGGGCCATGAAAGCCCTGCAGACCGGCCTGGACATCAAGAGCCTGGGTTACAACATTTTCATCACCGGCATGGCCGGCACCGGGCGGACGACCACAATCAAACAACTCCTGGAGCGCTGGGAGAAAGGCGAACTGCTCCCCGACGACATCCTCTATGTCAACAATTTCAAGTATCCCGACGAACCAACCCTGCTTATGCTTCCGGCCGGCAAAGGGAAGATTTTCTCCACCTCCCTGGACAGCCTCATCGACATGCTCAAGCGCAATATCCCCGATCTCGTCAAAAGTCAGTACTATACCGAGGGGCGCGACGGCATCGTCGAAAGCCAGCAGGCCAAGCAGAAGGAGATCCTGCAGTCCTTCGAGGAGGAAACGGCCAAGGAAGGATTCTCGGTCATCCAGGTCCAGATGGGGCTGTTCGTCAAACCCGACCTCATCCCCGTCATCGACGACCAGCCCGTCCCCTTTCCCAAGATCGAGGCCCTGGTCAAGGAGAAAAAGATCCCCGCCGAGCGGTTCGAAACGCTCAAAAAAAAGTACGAAGAATTGTCCCAGAAAATGCAGACGATCTTTGAGCGCTTGCGCGAAATCGAGGAAGAGACGCAGAACCGCTTGAAGTCCTGGGATGCCGAGTCCATCGCTCCCGCGATTAAAGCCGCGGTGGGCGTCATCGTCGCCCAGTTTCCTTTCCCCAAAGTGCCCGAGTATCTGGCCGAAGTCGAAACCGGCCTGGTCGGCGCCATCGACCTGTTCAAGAACCAGAAGAAGGACGAGGAAAAGCGCGAGTCCGCTCCGGCCGACCCATTCCTCGAGTACCGGGTCAATCTGCTCGTCGACAACAATGACCTCAAGCATTCGCCCGTCATCATGGAGACCAATCCTAATTACCTGAACCTGTTCGGCTCCATGGAATCGACGATGAATCGGTTCGGGATGCTTCAGACCGACTTCACCAAGATCAAGGCGGGTTCCTTCCTCAAGGCCAACGGCGGGTATCTCGTCATCAACGCCATGGACGCCCTGATCGAACCCGGCGTCTGGGCCACGCTCAAACGAACCCTCCGCAACCAGGTCTTCGAACTTCAGAATTACGCCGCCCTCTTCCTATTCTCCTCGGCCCGTCTCAAGCCGCAACCGATCAAGATCAACGTCAAACTGGTCATGATCGGCGACGAGGAGATCTACAACCTCCTGTATTTCAACGACGAGGACTTCCGCAGGATTTTCAAGATCAAAGCCGAATTCGATTCGGAAATGGTCAAGAACGATGACACCGTCAAGGATTATATCCGGTTTATCAAGAAGATCGGCGAGGAGGACTCCCTTCTTTCCTTCGACCGGACCGGCATGGCGGCCGTCATTGAGTACGGCACGCGCGTCGCCGGACGCCACAAGAAGCTCAGCACGCGCTTCAACGTCATTGCCGACGTCGTCCGCGAGTCCAGCTACTGGGCCCGCAAAGACGGAAAGTCCCAAGTATCGGCCGGACATGTCGAGACCGCCGTCCGCGAACGGTTCGAGCGGGTCAGCCTGATTGAGGATAAGATTCAGGAAATGATCGAGGACGGCTCGATTCTGATCGATGTCGACGGGGCCGTCATCGGGCAGGTCAACGGCCTGGCCGTTTACAACATGGGCCAGTTCTCCTTCGGCAAACCCTCGCGCATCACCGCCCGCGTCTCTGTCGGCCGGGCCGGGATCATCAACATCGAACGCGAGGCCGACATGAGCGGTTCGACCCATAATAAGGGCGTCCTCATCCTGGGCGGTTATTTCAGGGGAAAATTCGCCGCCGACAAGCCCTTTGCCTTATCCGCTTCGATCGCTTTCGAGCAAAGCTATTCGGGAGTGGACGGCGACAGCGCCTCCTCAACCGAGGTCTACGCTTTGCTGTCCGCCTTGTCCGGGCTCCCCTTGCGCCAGAACCTGGCCGTGACCGGCTCGCTCAACCAGAAGGGCGAGATCCAACCCATCGGCGGAGTCAACGAAAAGATCGAAGGATTCTTCGACGTCTGCCGGGCCAAGGGGTTGACGGGCGGGCAAGGCGTCCTCATCCCCCACCAGAACGTCCAAAACCTGATGTTGCGCTCGGATGTCGTCGAGGCCGCCGCCGCGGGTCAGTTCCGAATCCATCCCGTTCATACGATCGACGAGGGGATCGAGATCCTGACCGGCGTCAAAGCCGGCCAACGGAATCCCGACGGGACTTTCGAGGCCGGGACAGTCCACGACCTGGTCGATAAGGAACTCGAACGTCTGGCCCGGGCCTCAAAGGAATTCTTCGAAGGCCGGGACGAGAAAAAGGACTGACTCACTCTAATATCAATATCCAGCCTTTTCCTACTTCAAAGGGGATCGGGTCGTCGGGCGAAAATTCGGCGGCAAACTGGAAGTCCGGGATGGCCGGGGCGCGAAGCCTGGCCTGGCGAGGGTCGATTCCCAAGGCCTTCCAATCGATCTTCAAACCGGCCTTGACCGGCCCCTTGGCCCAGCTGGCCAGGGAAACCATGGACTTCCCGTTTTTCTGAAAAACGGTCGCCACGACCTCGGGATTATCCGTTTTCACCGGGCAGTCCTCGGCCCACCAGCCGATCATCCGGGCCTCGCCGATTCCGAATTCGTCCCAGACTTTCCATAAACGCGAGGGATCGTTTCCCGACCAGGGTAACCGGTTCGTCATGCCGAAGACCATCCCCCGCCAGGGATTGCCCCCGTCCTGAAGCATCTCCCCCATCAGTCCGAAGGGAATGCCCGAAACCTCGACCAGCCAGTAGTCGGCCGGCGATCCCTGGTAGTCGAAATATTCGCCGAACCACAATCGATTGAGATACGGGAAGTGTTCCAAATAAAGGTTCGCGCTGGAGGCGAATCCGTCACGCGGATTGTACTGGTTGGCCGAATGGAGGTCGAGGAGCGCGGCGGGCCGATTGCGGTCCAACACTTTGCGGACGCGCTTCATCGTCGTCCGGTCGAAGGCCACGTCGTCGAGATAAAGCCCGTCGATGCCGACATTCCTGGCCAACCAGTCGAGGCCTTCGATATAGTAATTGTGCCACCGCGACATCCCGCTGTTGATGACCGCGGCGTCCTTGAGCTGGGGGACGAACCAGGCCGCGATATAATCCGACCCCAGATGCTCCTGGAGCCAGGAATAGCCGCCGCCGGGACCGGACGAGAAGATCTCCGTCCCCAGACTGCGCAGGGCGAAAATTTCGGGCGCCCGATTGGACAGCTCCCGGATCGTGTTATAGATCTTAACCCGGAGGCCGCGCCGGTGGGCGTCATCGATATAGGATTTCACCTCCGGGACGCGTAGGAAAGGGTAGTTGATATACGGGTTGATGTCGTTGGCGTGGTGGATGTTGAGCGTGTTGGCCCCGGTTTTGGCCGCTTCATCCAAGGGCTTGAAAGCGTGGAAAAAACGGGTGGCAAACTGCGACTTCGGGTCGATCGGCTTGAACGGCGTCAGAAGCAGGGTGAAATTGAACCATAAATCCTTTCCCGGCTCGATCGTGCGCGCGCCGCTCGTCGCGGCCAAGATAACCACCCCCGGCTTAGCTTCCTGGACCGTCACCCCTCCCCTGCCGTCGTTCCACCAGGACGGCGGCAGCAGCAGAGGCTTGCTCAGGTAGAAATTCGTGTTGAGCGGGCGGCTGTAGTTTTCCGCCCGCAGGCCGATCTGCAGTCCGGCATTGACGTCGCCGATCCAAAGCGCGTCCTGATTTTTGGTCCGATCCCAGGACCAGCGGAATTCGGCCGGGCGCAAACCGCCTTTCCATCCCAATCCCATCATGTATTTCGCAGCGGCCGAGGCCAGGGGAACTTCCAAACGAACGTCTTTAAGGGAAAGCGGCGAGGCCGCAGACAGCTTAACCCGGAACTCGAGATAGCCGTCCATTTCCATCCAGGCCCGGCCGTCCAGGCGAAGAGAACCGGCGGCGTTCCTGAATTCCCAGCCGATTTTCCCGGGCGACTGTTTGGTAAAAGTCAGGCCCTCGGGTTTGACTTCGAGGCGTTGGCCCGAAGCCGCTTCGATGACGAAGGTTATGGGCGCGGCCAGGACCTCCCGGCTTTTTTCGTCCAGCCGGGTCACATCGGAAGAAAAAAAGCTTCGGACCGCCGCGGGGAATCCGTCGGCGCCCAGCGTTACGTTCCGACCGAGACCGGAAATCGTCCGCTCCTTGACCGACAGCGGAAGGAATGGCTTGACGTTCTCGTCGTCCACGGCCAGCGTCGAGTCGAGCCACCGCAGGCGGGACATCCGGGCCGGATCGCCGTCACCGCCGTCGGCCAGGATTTCGTTCGACACTTTCAAGGCCAATCGGATCGTCCGGGAGACCGGACCTTGGGCCCCGATCGTGATGTCGGCCTCGTATGTCCCCGGCACGCCGGCAACGGGAACCTGGACTCCGCACCACAGGGCCTGGATCTTTCCCCGGGGCACTCCAACGGTTTTTTTCAGCGGTTCGCCGTTCCAGTCCACGCCACCCGTATTGAAACAACGGAAAGCAGCCGCAGGGATGGTATCTCCGACGGCGTTTTTCAAGTCCGAAAAACGCACCTCCATCTCCTCGACGGCCGCTTTACAGGCCCACACACCGATTTGAAAGACATAAAACTCTCCCCGGGCCGCTTCTCCCTCGAATTTCGACCGCGGGCCCGGGGCGATCCACTTAAGCGGAAGGTCATCGGCCATCCGGATGGAAGCGCGCCGGTCTTCGGGAAAAAGCAGAAACGGCTCGCCCGCGTACCTCGAAGCCAGCGCCAGCGTTTCCTCCGCCGTGGCGATCACCTCCATGGGCTGAAATGAGCTGAAATCGTCGATCGACTGGAATTCGACAACCCGGGCTTCGGGAAGCACGGACGCCGGAGCGGTCGCCTCAGCATCCGAAGGCCCGGCCAGGCCGTAGCGGGCCAGCCAGGCCGGATCAACCGTGCCTTCGGGTTCAAGGTATTTGGCATTCGGGTAATTGCGGCTCCCGGTCAGCCGGTAAGGAAGAAAGTAAAAGAAATAATCCCCGGGGCCCGAAACAGGCTGGAAGACAAAGTCGCCGGATTCGCGGTCGATTTTTCCGGCCGCTACGTTCAAGACACGCTTCCCCGTCCGGGCGTCCAGGACCAGGACCGCTTTCTTTTCCGGGGCGGCATCGCGGCGTCGCCAGGGAATATGGACCCGGACCGCACCGCCCTCTGTTTGCACGCGGATGACGGCCCGATGGTTGCCCCAAATGTCCGCATCCCAAGTTCCCGTCCGATAGGGCGACTCCTGGGAAAAAATGAGACCCGCCGCGACGGCGAGGAGGCCAAGCGCGGCGCGTCGGTGAGGGGTTGCTTTCGACCGGATGTTTTCTTGGTTTTTCATGACGTCATCCTTTCATCGGCCCAGCAGATCCACTTCGGCGACCGACCAATGACGCGTCGGATGGGATTCGGTGATGGTGATGCGGAGATACCGAGCTTCCCCCGGAACGCGGGAGGCGATGGTCTTATAGGCGGAAAAATCCTCGACTGTTCGCTTGGTCAAGAGGGGAAAAGAATTCCGACCGGCGTCGAGGGGCGTCCAGGCGGCTCCGTCGGGCGAAGCCTCGACGTTGAAATTCCGGGGGTAATCAAGCGGTTCGGACTGGAGTCGAAGATCGATCCGCTCGAACGTTTCCACTCGGCCCAGGTCGATGGTGAGAAAATCGCCCTTTTGCTGGGGATATCCGGTCGTCCAGAAGGTCGCCGGATTTCCATCAAATGCCCGGCCCACCGTAACGCTGTTCAGACCGGCCCGGCCCGTCCACAACCGCTTATCTCCGACCAATCGCAAAGGATTCTCGGCCGGCCGGTGGGCTTCGTACCAGGGCAGGATCTTGTAGAGACTGAATCCGTCCGCATCCGCCACCGGATCGGCTCGCTGACGGTGTTGAAGCATGCGACGGAAAAAATCTTCTCGCTTGGCAGCGTCGAAATCACGATCCCGGACCAGCACGTATCCGACTTCCAGGCTTTCCAGAAGATCGAACCCAGGCTTCGAGGGGAATTCCTGCATCGCTTCCCGAACGACCCGGTAAGCGGGGGGAGAATAACCGCTATACCCGTTGACCAGCCGCTTCCAATGATAGATCGAATAATAGACCGGCCAGGATTCTCTCCATTCTTCATTGTCCCGGGTGGGCATGGGCAGTTCGACAAGCGTCGCCTCCGCCGGAAGCGCGGCAACGACGGCGTAAATGGCGGGGACTTCCCGCCCCAAGGGAACGGAGGATAGGGGGATGGGAACGGAAAAATACTCGAGCAAAACGACGGTCGCCAGAATCCCGACCGCGACCATCCGCCGCCGCGCCGGCATCCGGTTCAAAAAAAGAGCGGCGGCCATGGCGCTCAGGACGGCCAAGCCCAGCATCATCACAACGGTGAATCGGCTGGAAGCCCGCAGGCTTTGAAAGCCGGGAACCCATCGATAAACCCATTCGTAGGGTCCGGTCAGGATCTTCCGTCCGAAAATCCGAACGGAAGGACCGAACGACAAGGCCCCCGCCGCGACGACGGCGGCCGTGTAGTATTTCGGCGCGGTCCCGGCCGTTTGAAGAACGCGGCGGATGCGCCCTCGGATGCGGCCGTCGAAAAGGCACCGTCCGACGAGCGAAATGATAAGGAGCGTCAAGGGATCCTGCAAACGGCGCCCGGAGATCTTGACGCCGGCCGCAACGGCCTTGAACCCGGGTGTGGCGGCCAGAAAAACCGTACTCAGAACGACGACCGCGTTGATCGCATCCCAGATCCGCCAGAGGGGGCTTCGCCGCGCCGGTCGGCCCTGAGGTTCGGCGGACAAGGCCTCGTGCCGGATGCTCCGCCAGTACAGCACGAAAAGAACAAGGGGAACCAGGCCCGGATAGAGCTGCCATTCGTGGCCTCCCAGTCCGCCGGTCAGTCCGCCCCAGAGCCGGTTCCAGGGCGGAACAGCCAGAAAATTCTGGAGCTGGGCGGAAAATAATTCCACCTCCCAGCGCGGCCGCAGAAAGCGCATCCCCTGGTGCAGCTTGATGAACGAATAGAAATAGGGTCCCAGCACGGCCAGACAAAGAGCCGCAAAAACGGCGGCCCTCGACCAAAAACGTCCGGTCTTCCAGAAACCCGTCTTGGCCGCGTAATACACGACGAACAGGAAGGCGAAGAGGGCGAAAAAAGCGCCATAGTAAGCGCAGCAGAGGACCTGGAGAATGAAAAAAACAGCCATGCCGACGGCATTCCCCCAGGACGCTTTCTCGAAAAACCGGTGCATGAACAGAAGGCAGAACGGAATCCAGGCGAAATAGAGAATCTCCAGATGGCTGATATGGGCGAAACGGTAGGGGAAGAAAGCGAAGACGAACCCCGCCAGAAGGGCGGCGGGTCTTGAATCGGTCAAACGCCGGGCCAGAAAATAAAGCCCCGCGCCGCACAGAAAAAAGGACGACAGAAACAGGATGTTGAACAGGAGAACCGGATTTCGGGTGAAAAGTCGGATCGGCGCACCGATCAAAGCCAGCCCGAATAGCGGGTCTCCATAAAAAAGCGTGCCCTGGTGCGGATAAAAGATATTGGCCCCCAAAATTGAACCTTCGCCGCCGAGGACCCGATAATCATAGGACAGGGCGTACAGAGTATAAAGGGAGTCGTGGGGATCTCCGGGAACATGATCCGAAAGATGGGCGGCAAGGGGATAAGTGAAAACGATCGAGGCCAGGGCGAACAAGAGGACCGCCGCCGCGTCCCAGCGTCCAAAAGAGCGTTCCCCTGGCATGGCCCGCAGCGTCTCCGTTCTCAGCCGCGTTTTTTCGCCAATCGGCGCTCGCCGGGCTTGTCCCCCTGGGGAGCTTTTTCCAATCCCACCAGCTTCCGCAAGGAGTCGATTTCATCGCCCTTGAGAAAGCGCCACTCCCCCCGGTTCAACCGCGCCAGTTTGATTCCGGCGAACTCGACACGTTTGAGCGAACGAACCCGGTGTCCGACGCACTCCATCATTCGCCGGACCTCGCGCTTGCGGCCTTCATGGATTTCGACCAGGAGGACGGAGTGCTTGGAGTTCCGTTCATAAATCCTGATCCGAGCCGGGGCGGTCTTGCGCCCATCCAGCCGGATACCCCGTTCCAGCCGCGACGCCTCGACATCCGTGACTTCCCCATCGACCCCGACGGCGTAGATTTTCTTGACTTCATACCGAGGGTGCATGAGCCGATAGGACAACTCGCCGTCATTGGTCAACAGGAGCAGCCCTTCGCTGTCGAGGTCGAGGCGCCCGACGGGAAAGACGCTTTCCCGGAGTTTAGGCAGGAGCGACATGACGGTCGGCCGGTCGGCCGGATCGTCTTTGGTCACCAGGTATCCCGGGGGCTTATTGAGAAAAAGATAGACCAGCTCCCGGCTGGTTTTGACCGGTTTGCCGTCAACGGTAACCCGGTCGACGGCCCCGTCGATCTTGACCCCGAGGTCCTCGATCAGGCAGCCGTTGACTTGGATGCGTTTCTCCAGGATCAGACGGTCGGCCACGCGGCGCGAGGCGATCCCCTGCTGGGCCAGGAATTTATTCAGGCGAAGTATCATCAGAAGTAAAAGTTGAAACCGCCGCTCAGGGTGAAGCCGCCCAATCCGAGGTGGACGGATTGGATGTCGATATTGACTTTTTGGTAGCGTCCCTCGGCGGCCAGGCCGAAACGCCGGCCGAGCTTGATCTCCAGCCCGGCCCCGAAATTGAACCCGCCCTCGTTGTCCTTGTCGATGGCGTGGATATCAGCCGTGTAGTAGCCGTATCCCGCCGTCAGGTACGGATAGAGGATGAGAAGGGGAAAGAAGATCTTGGCGTTGACGCCGATGAAGCTATAGTCGTTGACTTGGCCGTCCCAATTGATGAGCGGCCCGCTGCCGACCTGGATATTGTGGGCAGCCTGGAAATAGGACAGTTCCAGGCCCAGCATGAGGACCCGCACTCCGGCCCGCAGGCCGTAGACGAAGGTCGTATCGGTGTCGAACTGAGTGTTTTCGGCGCTGGGAGACTGCGCTGAAGTGCCTCCGAAAGCTCCCAGATAGATCCCCACCTGGGAAAACCCAGTTCCAGCCAGGGCGATGAACAAAAAGACGGCCGCAACCGATCCGATCCGTCGTTTCATGGCGGTATACTCCTTGACTCTCTTGATCGGCTTCATTGTATGGGACTCGGCCCGGATTTTCAACCCATTCGACGGCGGCCGGGGCGGCGGCAGGGATCCGGGCTTTGCAGGTGATCCGCTTCCGCCGCACTCCGCCGCGTAATAACATCGCGGATGAGTGCCCCGGGCGGAGCGGCCGGCCTCTCCCGACGAAACCTTTTTTTCGCAATTCCGTACACATTCCTGTAGAATAATTCTCTTTTGTGACACCAATGGCGAAGATCAACATCGGCGAATCGTTCGGTATGGCCATGGGGTCGTTGTGGGCCAACAAGCTGAGGACTTTCCTGACCCTGCTGGGGATCATCATCGGCGTACTCACCATCATCGCCGTCGTCTCGGTCATCCAAGGGCTCAACACCTACGTCTACACCAAGATGTCCTTTTACGGTGCCAATGATTTTTCCGTCTCCAAGTTCTCGATGATCGGCACATCGCTCAAGGATTTCAAGGAGCAGATGAAGAGAAAGAACATCACCCTGGACGAGATGGTCCTGCTCCGGGGGAAATGCAAATCATGCCAGCTCATCGGCGCCGGAGTCGGGACTAGCCGGACGGTCAAATACGGCAGCGGGCAGGTCAAGGACGTCCAGGTCAACGGCGTGACATCGGTCGATCATCTGATCGGTTCGGTCCTGGAACTCGATCGGGGTCGGCATATTCTCAAAGACGAAGAGGATCGTTCGCGCTACGTCGCCGTTATCGGCGCCGAAATCGTCGAGAAGCTCTTCTCCGCCGTCGATCCGCTGGGCAAACGCATCAAGGTCGGCGGCATGGACTTCCTGGTCATCGGCGTGGGCCAGAAACGCGGCAAGATACTCGGCTTCAGCCAGGACAATTTCGTCCGCATCCCCATCACGGCATTCCTGAAGCTTTACGGTTCACGCCGGTCGATCGACATCAACATCCACACAGCCTCCCAGGAGCAGATGGCGGCGGCCCAAGAAGAAGTCCGGACGATCCTGCGCGGCAAACGGAAAGTCGTTTTCGCCGAACCCGATGATTTCGCTTTCCGGACATCCGAGACCTTCATCCAGTTCTATAAAACGGCCACGTCGGGCATTTATTTCGCCATGATCGGCATCGCTTCGATCGCCCTCCTGGTCGGCGGGATCGTGGTCATGAACATCATGCTTGTCTCGGTCACCGAGCGGACCAAGGAGATCGGTATCCGCATGGCCGTCGGGGCCAAGCGCAGGGACATCCTGTTCCAGTTTCTGATCGAATCCTCGGCCATTTCCGGCCTCGGGGGCATCATCGGCATCATCCTGGGTCTGCTCCTGGCCAAGGGCATTTCAGCCGCCACGTCCATGCCCTCGTCCGTCGATCCTTTTTCGGTCCTCCTGGCCATCGTCATGTCGTCCTCTCTGGGGCTGTTCTTCGGCATCTATCCGGCCAACAAAGCCGCCAAGCTCGACCCGGTCGATGCGTTAAGGTCCGAAATATGATCCGCCACGGCATCTTCAAGGAAATACTGTCCATGGCCTTCGACTCGCTGTGGACCCATAAGCTCCGCTCCTTCCTGACCCTGTTGGGCATCCTGATCGGCGTCATGACCGTCATCGGCATGGTTTCGATCATCCAGGGGCTCAACGCCTCGTTTCTGAAAGAGCTTCAGTCGGCCGGGTCGGACCTGATTCTCGTCCGCAAATTCGAACCCGTCATGATGGGCCGGAGGAGCGACGAGGAGCGCAAGCGCAAGGACCTGACCTACGACGACGCCATGGCTCTGGAAAGAGAATGCCCCCTGGTCAAGGCCGTTGCCGTCAACCTCATGCCCAGCGTGTTTGAGAACATCGAACTCAAGTACCGCGAAGCCAAGAGCGACAGCTCGATGATCATCGGAATCAACGAGAAATTCCCGGTCGTTTATTCCATTTATTTGCCCAAGGAAGGGCGTTTTCTGACCCAGTCCGAGATCCTCCACAGCTCCCGCGTCTGTCTCCTCGGCTCCGAGACGGCCGACCTCCTGTTCCCCCACCTGAGCCCCGTCGGCCGGGAAATCCGGATCGGTCCGGAGGGCTTCACCGTCGTGGGAGTGCTCCATAAGCGCGGCCAGATCTTCGGCCAGAGCCGGGACAATTTCGTCGGGATTCCGGTCACGACACTGATGAAATATTTCCCCTATGATCCGTCGACGATCGAAATCGGGATCACTCCCAACGACCCCGCCACGCTCCAGGCGACGATCGAGCAGATCACCAACAAGCTCCGACAGCTCCGCAAGGTAGGCTACGGCAAACCCAACGATTTCGCCGTCTTCACCCAGGACACCATCCTCGACCTGTACAACCAAATTACGGGAGCGGCCTACGCGGTCATGATCGTCATCTCCTCGATCGGCCTTCTCGTCGGCGGAATCGGGGTCATGAACATCATGCTCGTCGCGGCCAAGGAGCGGACCCGCGAGATCGGGATCCGCAAGGCCCTGGGCGCCCGGTCCAAGGACATCCTGAAGCAATTTCTGATCGAAGCCATGGTCTTGACCGGGACGGGCGGTCTCCTCGGAACACTGGTCGGATTCGGGATCGCCCTGCTGGTCCGTTCGGCCACTCCATTGCCCGCCACAGTCACGTCGTGGTCCGTCTTTATGGGGCTATTCGTCTCGATCTCGGTCGGTCTCTTTTTCGGCATTTTCCCCGCCCGCAAAGCGGCCAAGGTCGATCCGATCATCTCCCTGCGGTACGAGTGACGGACGCGGCGGCCAGTTCGGACTTGGCCGTTTCGACGACCACGGCCAAGTCGGCGCCGAGATCGCCGGCGATCTCGACCAGCGACGGCCCTCCCCCGCCCTTGCCGTTGAGGAGAGGCGCAATGATGCCCACCAGCCTCCGCAAATCGACGTCCAGGGATTCCGAACGCGCCAGAACGATATGAGACCGACTTTCGGACCGGACCGCGAATACGGCCGCGAATTCGCCCTGCCGGACCAAGGCCAGGGCCAGAGCGCGAACGGCTTCGGGGCTCCGGCCGGTGAAGATCCCGGTCACGATTCGTCCCTCGGCGGCGGCGGCCAATTCCTTGGCTTCATAACCGGCCGCTTTTTCCTCCACGATCCGGAGGCGTTTTTTCGCGCCCTTCAGTTCCAAGGCCAGTTTCTCCACCGCCGCCGGCACCTCGCCGTCCTGGACGCTGAATCGCCCCACGAGATCGCGGGCGACTCGGACTTTGACTTGATAATCCTCGAGCGCACGCCCCCCGCAGACGAAGACAAAACGAAGGTTGCCGCGGATCTTCTCCCAGCCGACGATCTTGATCAATCCGATCTCTCCGGCCCGCCGGACATGCGTCCCCCCGCAGGCCGAGAGATCGAACCCGTCCACCTCGACGACACGGATCGTTCCCTCGACCTTGGGCGGCCGGCGCAACGGGACTTCGGAGATCCGGTCGGGCGGAACAAACGCTGTTTTCACGGCCAGGTTCCGGAAAACGACGGCGTTAGCCCGCTGTTCGACCCGGTCCAGCGTTTCGTCGGTTATCGACGGAAGGCCGATTTCCAGGGTCGACATTGCCTCTCCGAGATGAAAGGACCGTGTTTCTCCCCGGGCCACCTCGACGAAAGCCTGGGACAGAATATGCTGACCGGAATGCTGCTGCATATGATCGAAACGCCGATTCCAATCCACACACCCGCGGACGTTTTCCTCTGAAATCTCCCGTTCGAGGATATGAACGATGATCGTTCCCTCCTCCACAACCTTGAGGACCGGGACTCCATGGATCGTTCCCAGATCCCAGGGCTGTCCGCCCGACTCCGGATAGAAGGCCGTCGCATCGAGCACCACGGCGGGCCGGCCGTCGACGACCGACCGTCCGACGACGCGGGCCTCGAATTCCGTCCGATAGGCGTCCTCGAAAAATAATCGACGAGTTTCGTTCATGACTTTTTTCCTTTCATCCAGCCGGCTTCACGATCAAACCTCTTCACCGGTTCCGGAACCTCCTGTCCCAGGACGTTCACAGAATACGAAAAACGATCAAAACCAATACGGCGGCGCCGAAGACGATGCCGACCGGCGCGATCAGGATTTTATAAACATCCTTCAGCTCGGCCTGGAAATAATCGGCCGTAAAAGCCAGGCAAAGATGGGCTGGCGACAGCAGGATCCCGACAAACCCGCTGACGTAGGCGAAGAGAAAGAGGACCATGTCCGGGTTTCCTTTGCCGATGATCGGGGCCAGGAGGGGAAACGCGATGGCTACGAAGGCCTGATTGACGCCCGTCAGAAGGCCGACGGCGAACGGCGCGGCGAACAAAAGGATATAGGTCGCGAACCCTCCCGGCGGAACGGCCCGGACAATTTCGTCGAGCGCCCCGCTCGCTTCCAGAATACGCTTGAAGACCATGACGGCCGCTGTCAGGAGGATGATCCGGGGCGTTACGCTTTTCCGGAATATGTCGAACCGGACCCGGACCGGCATCGGCGACAGGATCTGGCTCAGGAGAGAGGACGCGGCCAAGGCCAACAGCATGGCCACACGGAATACGAAAATGAGGATGATCGTCAGGAAGATAGGCCAGACGCTGGTGAAAATGCGGACGAAGCTCCGACCCTTTTTTTTTGCCGGTTCGGACTCGGCGGGCCGGTAAGGAACTTTGCGGAAGAGGAACCCCACTCCCACGCCCGCCGCCAGGATGGTGAACGGGAATTGATATAGGCAGACCTTGCCAATCGGAACATCGATGATGAGCGCGGCCAAAATCAGGTTCATGTACAAAGGCCAGCTGTATTCCCAGATGTGACGGAACCAGTAGTTAAGGAAGGTCTTCCAGGCCGGGGACAGGCCCCAGGGTTTGGCCGCCTCCTCGACGATAGGGGCGCCCATCATGGCGCCGGCCATCATCGGCAGCAGCCCGATGAAGGCCGAAGGAATGGCCAGGATCAGGCGGCGGTCTCGGACCACGGACTTGAGAGCCCCGACCATGCGTCCGAAATGCCCCCCCGTCTGCAGAAAATTTCCTAAATACAGGACCAGGATGAGGATGCCCAGAAGATCGAGCGTTTCCTTGGCCACGAGCGCCTGCCCGGCGTTCCGGAGAAAGGCCGACACCGTCATGTGGAAAAGAATAGCCGTCAGCGCCGAATCGGCCAGGAGAGCCAGTCCGAGGTCGATTTTCAGCTTGAGCAGAAGAAGAAGGACGACGATGATCGCGGCGGCTTTGAGGAGAGCGGGCATGACGATTTTTTCCGGGCGCGGATTATATCATAGCCGATCGAGCACGCGGTCGGTGATCTTGAAATGAAGTTTGGCCACCTGCCCCAGGGCTGCGGACCCATGTTTGGCCAGGAATTCCGCCGCGGACGCCTCCACGGGAGGCCCGGCGCCCTTATGCAGGTCGACGGCCCAATCCCGGGACAGGAATTGGAGGCGTTTGAGGAATTCCGCCCGGGCCAGGATGGAAGCCGCGGCAACGGCCGGGTCCTCTTCCCCGCGGTGGCGCTGGACAAGCTCGATTTGTTTCCCTTTCTCCATCAAGGCCTGGAGGACAAACCTTTCGTCTCCGAACTGGTCGGTGACGGCCTTGGCGCAATCCACCTCGCCCAGAATGTTCTCGATGACCCGGGCATGCCCCCAGGCCAAAAGCTTGTTCAGGTTGCGGAACTTGGCGTAGAGCTCGTTGTATTTGGCCGGGCCGATGGCGACGACGGAGTGGACATACCCGCCCTTCAGCGTTTCGGCGATCGTCCGAACCCGATTGTCGGAGAGGGCCTTGCTGTCGCGGACACCGAGTTCCCCCAGGACCGGAACCTGGTCGTCGGGACAGAAAAAAGCGGCGATGACCAGAGGGCCGAAATAATCTCCCTTGCCCGATTCGTCCGTACCGATATGGCCGGCCGCGCCCCGGAATATTCCGATCTGGCTCATGACTTGTCCTTCCTTTGCCGATAGCGGTCGATTCCGGCGGCCGCCGTCCTGGCATCGCCCATGGCCAGGATGACCGAAGCCCCGCCCCGGTTGATATCCCCTCCGGCAAAAACGCCCGGCCGGTTCGTGGCCAGGGTCATCGGATCGACCTCGATCGTGAACTCGGATCCTGGGACGGGAATAGGGCGCCGGCGGCCCGAGCCGTCGGGTTCTCCAAGCTCCAAGCGCAGGCATTCCATGGACCTCAAGTTGCCGACCCCCGCGCTTCGTCCCAATCGGCGATCGAAAGGGGGATGCGTTCTCCCTTGCCCATCCGGCATTATCATGACGAACCGCCCGGGCCGGCATTTGCTGGCGACCTCGGGAGCGTGGACTTCCAGAAGATGGATATTGGGAACGAACCGACGCCGGTTCAATATTTTGGCCATTCAGCGTCTCCGGACCGTTTTCAGGCTCTTGATCTCCTGTCCCGCCTGGAGACCGAAACAGTCATCGGGATCGCCGAGAGCCGCTCCCGCGGCGGGATCAAAAACCCGCGCCGCATCCGGGATCGGGACGAACGCCGGTTTGGCAGTCCTATTCTCTTTCATGAATGCGGGCCGTCCTTCGGCCAGTTCCCGCGACGCGTCCTCAAACGCGGACACGTTTTTCCCGAGACCGGCAAACGCGGAGGCCGCCGAATCGAAGGCCGGGAAGCCGCGCCCCATGGCCCTGGCCAACCCGGAAGCGATGGCCCAGCCGGGCCGGGCTTCGCCGGGCGGCTGCAGGGCGGCTTTCGACCTCTGAACACGGCCTTCGGCGTTCACCCACGTTCCGTCTTGTTCCGGAAAGAGAGTGCGAGGCAGAACGACGTCCGCCCGGGTGGCGGACTCGCTCCAAAAAGCGTCTTCAACGACAAGGAAGGAATTGTTTTCGCGTTCGAGGGGAGGCCCCGAGCCGGCGGCATAGAGCGCCTCCCCGGCCCGGATTTCGGCCGTTTTCTCGAACTCGCCCAAAATTTCGGCGGCGCCGCAGGCGTTGGCCTCCCAAGCGATGGGGACGAGTACACCGCCCGTCAGGACGGCTAGGTTCCACAACGTCGCCACGTTGCGCCGTCCCCAGGGATCGGCGGCGAACCGGGGGCCGAACAAAAACGCAGCCGGCGTCCTTTTCTCCAGAAGGGCCGTGATACGACGCAGTTTTTCCAGCGTCGTTTTCGTGGTCCGGAGAAAACCATCGAGGTCGAAATCCCGCAACTCGCGTTTGAGGCCGGCAAAACCAGGAACGGCGGCCGCAGGCCGGCCATGATCGCAGTCGGCGAGGATTTTAAGGAGCGCCAGGAGCACCAGACCGGCAGTTTCCGGACCCATCTTCCAACGGATCGAAGCGAACCGGTCGAGACAATCGTCCTCCACTCCGACAAGGACGAGTTTGGCCCCTTTCCGGAGCGCCTGGTGAATTTCCAGTCCCAGAATGGGCGCCGTGCGAAGGAGTGATTCGTCGAAAAGAAATACCGATTTGGCCCGGGCCGGATCGGCGAACGGCACACCCCGGGAAACGGCGCCCGCGGCGGCCAGTTCCTTCATTCGCCGGTAGGGAAACAACCCTTCGGCCACCGCCAAACGCGAGGTTCCAAAAACGTCGCCGGCCAGGACCCGGAGAGCCCAAAGATCTTCGCAGGAGTTTTGGGCCGAAGCGACGACTCCGACCCGACCGGCATACCCGGCGAGTCCGCGGGCGGCGGTTTCCAAGGCGTCCTTCCAGGTCGATTCGACGAGCGTGCCGCCGCGGCGGACCAGAGGATGCAGCAGCCGGCGGGGATGGCCGATGATTTCGAGCAGGGCGAACCTCCCCTTGACGCAAGCTTGGCCGCGGTTGGCGGGTCCATCCGAAGGCCGGGCCGCGACAGGCCTCTGGCCGGAGAAATCGAGGCGAAGCGCGCAGCCCTGGGCGCACAGCGCGCACAGGATTTCGCACCCGCGGTCCGGACGTTCATACCGGGCCGCCCGCTCGATCAGCGCACCCGTAGGGCAGGCATCGACGCAAGCGCCGCAAAAACGGCAACCTGAATCGAGGAGCGATTTTCGGAGCGGCGTGCCGATCGCCGTCCGTCCGCCGCGATGAAGGAAAGCCAGCACGGACGCGCCGCGCAGTTCATGGCAGACGCGGACACAGCGACCGCACAGAATGCATAAGTTGTCGTCACGGTCGATATACGGATCGTCCCTCCGTATCGCGGCGTTTCGAAAGACCGCGGGATAGGCCGTCCGCGTCACCCCGACGAAAGCGGCGACTCTCTGTAATTCGCACCGGGTATCGACGGGGACCAACACGCATCCGGTGACTTCCCCCGTTTTTCGGATCGTCGCTTTGCGGTCCTCGCGGGTCTCCTTTTCGGCGCCGGCAAGACAGGCGCTGGGGTGTTCGGACAGGATAAGCTCCATAACGGCCCGCCGATGGGCCCGGATATCATCCGAGTCCGTCCGGATGACCATCCCGTCCTCGATCGGTGTCGCGCAAGCCGGGACGGGAGTTGGGCGACCGGTGATTTCGACGAGGCAAATCCGGCAAGCGGCGAACGGCTCAAGCCGGGGATGATCGCAGAGAACGGGAATGAAAATCTTGAGGGTCCGGGCCGCCTCGAGAATGGTGGTCCGACCGGCCGAGGCAAAGGATCGACCGTCAATCGTCGCTCTCATGATTTCGCCGTTTCCGGCCTCGCCGTCGCCGCCGGAATGGATGAGCCGGTCCGTTTGTGGACGGAGTGTACTCGGGGCGGACATACGTCGAAGCAGGCGCCGCATTTGATGCAACGGGCCGCCTCGATGGCGTGGACGGACTTGCGGGCTCCGGAGACGGCTCCGACCGGACAATTTTCCAGGCATAAACCGCAGCCGATGCAGGTCTTCGGATCGATGGAGTAAACGGTCAAATTCTTACAGACGCCCGCCGCGCATTCCTTCTTACGGATATGATCGAGATACTCGTCGCGAAAATACCGCAAAGTGTTCAGCACCGGATTGGCCGCCGTCCGGCCCAATCCGCACAGTGAAGTCGAGCGGAGCGTACCGGCCAGGCTTTCCATCCGTTCGATATCTCCATCCTCGCCGCGGCCTTCGGTAAGGCGATTCAGAATGTCCAGAAGATGACGCGTTCCCAAACGGCAGGGGGCGCATTTCCCGCACGATTCCTGGCTCAGGAAACTCAGAAAAAAGCGGGCCATATCGACCATGCACGAGCCTTCATCCATGATGATGAGCCCGCCCGACCCCATGATGGCCCCCGCTTCGCTCAAGGTATCGAAATCAATGGGTAGATCGATCCGGTCGGCGGGGAGGCAACCGCCCGAAGGACCCCCCAGCTGGACGGCTTTCAGGGTCCGGCCGTCCCGGACGCCGCCGCCGATATGCTCGATGATTTCCCGAAGGGCCAGGCCCATGGGAACCTCGACCAACCCCGTCCGTTGGACTTGCCCGACCAGGGAAAAGATCTTGGTCCCTTTGCTCGTCGCGGTCCCGATTGAAGCAAACTCCTGCGGCCCCCGGTCGATGATCGGAGGGACGTTAGCCCAGGTCTCGACGTTGTTGATCATCGTGGGGCGCCCCCAGAGCCCCGCTTCGTTCGGATAGGGCGGCCCCTGACGAGGATAAGCCCGGCGGCCTTCGATGGAGGCCAAAAGCGCGGTTTCCTCGCCCGAGACGAAAGCTCCAGCCCCTTGGACGACATGGACTTCCAAATGAAATTCCGATCCCAGGATGGACGTTCCGAGCAGGCCCAGTTCGGACGCCTGGGCGACGGCCTGAAGGATATTCTTCACCGCCAGGGGATCTTCCTGTCGAACATAAATATATCCTTCGGAAGCGCCTACGGCATAAGCGCCGATGATCAGTCCCTCCAGGATGGAGTGCGGGTTTCCTTCGAGCAGGCTGCGTGCCATATACGCGCCCGGGTCGCCTTCGTTGGCGTTGCAGACGACGATTTTTGAATGCCCGACCGCCCGCCGGACCATCTCCCACTTCATTCCCGTCGGAAAACCGGCCCCGCCCCGTCCGCGCAGGCCGGACGCCCTGACCACGTCAATGACGTTTTCGGCCGTCATTTCGAAAAGAGCCTTGGACAGCGCGGCATAACCGCCGATCACGATGTAATCTTCGATCCGCTCGGGATCAAGGCGCAGGTTGTTCTCCGTCAGAAGTCGGAATTGGCGGCGATAAAAAGGAATGTCTTTCAGGAGAGGAATGGGTTTGGACGTGGATCGATTTCGGTATGCCAGACGCGAGACGACTTGGCCTTTGAGCGCGGTCCGTTCGACAATGGGGGCAACATCTTCTGGATCGATGGGACCGTAGAAAATCCCTTCGGGCTGAACGACGATGCTTGGCTCCCTCTCGCAGAAGCCGTGACACCCCGTCACCAGAAGCCCGATCCGGCTCTCGGCGGCGCGGGCGTCGATCTCGGCCCGGAAGGCTTCCACGATTCCCATCGCCCCGGAGGCGCGTCCGCATGTCCCAGCCGCCACCACGATCGTCCTCTCGAAAACCGGAGCGTCCTCCCGGAGACGGATTCGCCAGTCGAGGAGGTGGCCGGGATGGAGGAGCTTAATCATGGCCCTTCCTCCTCCCACCCGACAGAAGGGAATCGGCAAGGCGGCGGGCCTTGCGGGGCGTGACACGCGCATGGATGGTTCCATCGAGGACAAAGACGGGGCCGATCGCGCAACACCCCAGGCAGTTGACCGTCTCCAGCGAAAACCGGCCGTCCGGGGTCGATTCCCCGCGCTTCATCCCCAGCGCCTGGCTGAGCACTTCAGCGACGGCTTCTCCGCCCCGGACATGACAGGCCGTGCCGAGGCAAACGGAGGCCTTGTGTCGTCCTTGTGGTTGGAGGGTGAAAGC
Source organism: uncultured Eubacteriales bacterium (assembly GCA_964557435.1). GTDB lineage: Bacteria > Acidobacteriota > Aminicenantia > Aminicenantales > UBA4085 > UBA4085. Next base: position 32,927 of record CAZLAM010000027.1, on the reverse strand, counting down.
GCGATAAAAAGTCAGGAGGCCATAAAGTTCGCTTTCGGAAATGCGGACGTGCCGGGCCACGGCGGGAAGGACGGCCGGGGGGACATGACCGAATCGCGCCTGGATTCGATGAAGGATGTCGATGACATGACGCTGCTTGGCCCCCGACTCGCGGAGGATATCCAGGATGTCAAAACATTCGCTCATCGGGACCTAGGGTTGTGTCTTCGATTCATCTTTACAATATTGATATTTAGAAATCATTATAAAATTGTCATGGAGACACAACCCAAGGGGGAAATATATCAAATTCGATTCGGGCGGGCAACGCGGGCGGATGGCTTATCTTCGAAAAACGATTCTTCCTCCGCACACCGTCATAACCACGTTCAAGCCGCTTATTTCCGCGGCTGGGATGGCCAAAGGATCCCGGTCGAGGACGACGAGGTCGGCCAGTCTGCCGGGGACCAGAGATCCTTTGCGGTCCTCGGCAAACTCGGCATACGCCCCGCCCAGAGTAAAGGCGCGAAGGGCTTCCTCTACGGTGATCTTCTGCTCCGGCACCCAACCTTCGGGATGCCGGCCGTCCAGCGTCGCGCGGGTGACAGCGGCATAGATGCCCATGATCGGGTCCATGGGCGCCACCGGCCAGTCCGAACCGAAAGCCAGCCGGATACCCTGATCCAGGAAAGTCCGAAAAGGATAAGTCGTCCGGGCCCGTTCGCTTCCGATTTTCGTCTCGGCCCAGCGGCCGTCGTCGATGGCGTGGTACGGTTGGGCCGAGGCCACGATTCCAAGCCGGGCGAAACGGGAAAAATCGGCCGGGCGGACATGCTGGGCATGCTCGATCCGGAAGCGCCGGTCCCGGGCCGGATTTCGGGCCGATGTTTTTTCATAAATGTCGAGAATGATGGCGATGGCCCGGTCACCGATGGCGTGAACGGCGGTTTGAAGACCGGCGGCATCCGCTTCAAGGATGCGTTTGTCCATGATCTGCGGAGGAAACATGTCGCCATGGAGAAGGCCTGTCTTTCCGGGTTCGTCCGTGTATGGTTCGAAAAAAGCGGCTGTGGCCGACCCCAGCGAACCGTCGGCGAATCCTTTCATTCCGGCGAAGCGGAGGACGTCATTTCCGAATCCGCCGCGAAGCTTCATCCCCCGCACGGCGTCCACCGTCGAAACAGGGACATAGAAATAGATGCGAACGGTCAGCCGGCCCGACGCCAGCATCTCCTGATACAGGTCGAATCCCGCCTCCCCTGAAACGTCGTGAACGGAGGTCACTCCTTTTTCCGCAGCATAACGCAAAGCGGCTTCCGCCGCCCGTCGGGTCTGCGCGGCCGACGGCGCGGGAATGACCCGATAGACGAGGTCCATGGCCGCGTCCTTGAGAATTCCCGTCGGATCGCCCGTGGCCGGATCCTTGACGATCTCCCCGCCCGGAGGGACCGGTGTCGTCCGGGTGATTCCGGCCGCCCGGAGAGCGGGAGTGTTGCAGAGGATCATATGGCCGTCCAAGCGATTGACGCAGACGGGAGTGTCGGGGGTCACGGCGTCGATCCAATCCCGTCGGGGAAGTTCAACCGGGTTGAATTGCTGATGGTCCCAGTCGCCGTTGAGGATCCACTCCCCTTTCGGAATCTCCCGAGCCTTGGCCGCGATGCGAGCTGTGAAATCTTCGCGGGTCTTGGCCTGGCGAAGTTGAATATTGAGGAGCGCAAAGCCGCCATTGATGAAATGGACATGGCTGTCGATGAACCCGGGCGAAACGAACCCGCCCCGGAGATCATGAACGCGGGTTTTAGGTCCGCCGAAGCGGCGTATTTCGGCCGTGGTTCCGACGGCGACAAGAATCCCCTCCCGCACGGCCACGGCTTCCGCCCAAGGCCGGGCCGGGTCCATGGTAAAAATTTTACCGTCGATGAAAATTGTATCCGCGCTCATGGGAAGTCCTTGTCGGCAGGAGACGATGGGAGCGACCGCGGCCCAGCCGAATACCGCGAAAGCGAAGGCCGTCCTGGTTTTCATGATGGTCCTTCTCCGGGTGTTATCCGGGCCAACTATAGGCCGCGGCCGCCGAGGTTGTCAATCCGCATCGTTGACATCGTTGACAACCGGTCCGTCTTCCGCTAAAAGAGAGTTTGTGGACACCAACGAACTCCGCGTCTCCTCGCCCGGACGTATGTGTCTGTTCGGCGAACACCAGGATTATTTCGGTCTGGCCATCATCGCCGCAGCCATCGACCTGCGCATCACTATTTCCGGCCGGCGGCGGCCCGATCAACGGATCCTCCTCGACATGCCCGACATCGGCGAACGCGAAGAGCTCTCCGTCGCGGCCCCGATGCCCTATGATAAGAAGCGTGATTACCTCAAGAGCGCGGTCAACATCCACCTGAGGGCGGGCCTGCCCATGACCGGCTGGGACTGCCTCATCCGCTCGACCATCCCCATCAATGCCGGGACGTCGAGTTCCTCGGCCATGGTTGTGGCCTGGAACAAATTCCTGCTTGAAGCGGCCGGCGATCCGCGGGCCGGGGACCCTCACGCTCTGGCCGAGCTCGGGTTCGATACGGAAGTCGCCGAATTCAAGGAACCGGGCGGCAAGATGGACCACTATGCCTCGGCTTACGGCGGGATCGTCTGGATCCGGTTCGACGATCCGATGAAATTCGACCCGTTGAAAAACCCGCTGGGGACATTCGTCCTGGCCAATTCGCTTCAAAAGAAGGATACCACCGGAACGCTCGGGTTCATCAAAAGCCATGTCCTCGACGGCGCGATCCGCGTTCGGCGCTCAATCCCGGATTTCGATCTCCATAGCGTCCTCACTCCTGACGTCCTGGCCGCGATGGAAGCGCTCCCTGAAGACAACCGTCGACTTCTCAAAGGGACGCTCCTGACGCGCGACCTGACCCGGGAAGGGGCGGCGCTGTTCCAGGCCCAGCCGTTCGACCATCGGAAATTCGGGGCCCTGTTGAACGCCCAGCATGCGGTCCTCCGGGATGAGCTTCGCATTTCCACGGACAAGATCGAAGGCATGATCGCCGCGGCGCTTGACGCCGGCGCGTTTGGTGCTAAAATAAACGGCTCCGGCGGCGGGGGTTGCATGTTCGCCTATGCCCCCGAACACCCGGATCAAATCGCCGCGGCCATCGCCGGGGCGGGAGGCCAGCCGTTCATCGTCCGCGTGGGCGAGGGCGCCCGGCGGGAAATTCAGATCGGAGCGATTTGATGCTCGACGCTACTCACATCCGCAAGAACATGATCCTCAAAATGGACGACGGCCTGCTCTGGCGCGTCGTGGAAATGCAGCTCATCACGCCGGGCCGTTGGAAGGCCATGGTCCAAACCAAATTACGCAGCCTCCGGGACAATTCCATCAAGGACCACCGTTTTCGTTCCGTCGACCGCGTCGAACAAATTCATCTGGACTCCACCGAGATGGAATTTCTTTATCAGAGCGGCGATGACTATATTTTCATGAACCACGAGACTTATGACCAGGTCCATCTGTCCGGAGAATCGATCGGCGACGCCATCCGCTACCTCGTCCCCAATGTCATCTTCACGATCGAGATGTTCGACGGAAAACCGGTCAATGTGATCCCCCCCACGTTCATGGAAATGAAGATCGCCGCCACCGACCTCTCGATGAAGGGAGCCACGGCCGCCGCCTCCTATAAACCGGCAACCATGGAAAATGGATTGGTCATCGCCGTCCCGCCCTTCGTCCAGGAAGGCGACGTCATCAGGATCGACACGCGCGAAGACAAATACCTCGAGCGCGTCCAGTAAAACCCGCCTTCAGTAAATTTGCTTGAACGAGGCGGTGTTGCCGGTCGTGTCCTTGACCTGAATCGTCAGGATATTGTCGGCCCCGGCGGCCAGGGGGATTTTCAGCTTGAAAGTCTCGGTCTTGCCATCGCAGATTCCGTCTTCGGGAAAGGCGAGCCGCCAATCGTCGGGGCGCATCAGATAGCGGACTTCTTTAATGGCGGAAAAAGCGTCTTCCACGGTGAAGCTCAGAAGCAGCATCTCGGCGGTTCGCTGCGTCTGTACGGCTTTCACGACGGGAGGTCCGTTGTCGATGATAAAAGCCGGGCTCGTCCGCTCGCTTTTCTTCTCCTGATCGGGCGGATTGGAAGGCAGGTCCGAAGCGACGACTTTCAAGGAATAGACCCCGTCGGCCAGGCCGGTCGAGGAAAACGTGAAGAGCGACTCCATCCAGCGATCCTCAAGAAGGCGCCATTTCGAGTCGCCGTCGGCTTTGATCCAAACGGCGTAGGACAGCGAATCGCCGTTTTCGTCACCGGCATCCCAGACGATCGTCTGGAAACCCAGGCGTTCGACACGCCTGGCCATGGCGAACTTCATATCGTCTTTCCGTCCCGGCGGCGGTTCGAAGGTGCGGCGCTCCAGTCCCCAAATGATCTCATCCTGGTCGATCGGTTTCAGATACACTTCGTTGGAGGCCAATAGATCGAGACCGGAGATGACGGGCGCCTCGTTAGCCTGCAGATAGTTGAGAGAAATTTTGGACACCACGGGAGACGTGCGCGCCGTCCCGACCTTGAACAGGATCCGGAACTGCGTGTAACGACCCTTTGGGCTCAGGACGGGCTCTCCGCCCGCTTTCTGGTAGGGAGGAGACCAATCGGACCAGGAGGAGTTCGGCTCGGAAGTATTGCCGCTCCGGGTCAACAATTGGACGAGCGCTTCCGGGGTAGCCGTCGATTCCCATCCGATGCGGCCCCAGGCCGCCGGCAGGCGGGCGTCCAAAACCGGGCTCAGAAATTCCCCGGCCGCCCTCCCTTCGGCAAAAACGGCGGTAATCTGCGGGGGATTATTGGCGACCAGATGAAGCGCCGAGCCGACGGGCTCGAGGAGGAAAATCTGTTCGGAGTTTTTCTGCAGGACGAGCGAAAGACGGTCGTCCTTGTCCAGGGCGTAGAGTCTCCCTTTGGGTCCTGTACCGATCAGGATTTTTTTCTCCGCTTCGTTCCAGGACAGGGCGTAAGGCAGTTCGTCGGGCGCACTCCACAGCTTCTTCGTCGACCCATCGGGGGAAATCCTGAAGAGCGCCCCCGGCTCGCCCGCGGAAGGTCCGGCCGGACCGGCGGATTTCGCCAGGCCCGGCGGGAGAGGCGCAGCGCCGGCTTGTCCGCCCGCCGAAGCGGCCGACACGACCACGGTTACTTCGCCCGCTCCGCTTCTCGAAGTAGGGGTCGGGTCTTCCTTCTTCGCTTTCACCGTTCCGCCGGCCGCGGCCAGGATGTTCCCCTGGGCGTCGACGGCGACGGCGCGGACCTCTTCGAACGGCGTCTCGAAGAGGACTTGGCCCTTACCGCCCGGAGAGATCCGGTAGACGGATCCCCCTCCACCGCTCCCGGCGATGAGATTGCCGTTGCGATCCCGGAGGATGCAAAGGATGTGGTTTTCCTCGGATTTGAAGAGGAGCCGGCCTTGGCCTTGGGGCGAGATCTCGTAGATCCCCCCGTTCTCCCCGACCGCGGCCAGGAGATTGCCCGTCCCCTCGAATCTCAGGTCCCAAATATATTTCTCGTCCGGGTTGAAGAATTCCGTCCCCTTCCCCTTTTCGGTGATCTTATAGACCTTGCCGTGAGGCGCGGTTCCGGCATAGAGAACGCCCTTGGCGTCCAGGGCCAGCGCCGTTACGTCCATTTCCGAAGTCTGGAAATAGAGCTCTCCCGGGAGGCCTTTGGCCCGCTTGAAAACACGGCCGCCGTGTCCCGTACCGACGAACGCGGTTTCATCGACGGTCGTGACATAAGAGAGGTAAAACTCCTCGGTCGGCCCTTCCATCGGCTCTTCCTTCGGAGCGAGCGAAAGCAGGCCCTCGGTGGAGAGCGACACCCCGTCGAACTTCCCGCGGAGGAAATCGTCGTAGGTCCGGAACGTCCATTTCTGGGGAACGACGGCCCAGACGACGCCGGCGGCGATCGCCGCCGCCAATCCGGCGGAAAGGAATATTTTTCTCATGGCTTCACTCCTTGTTTCCCGGGTCCGATTCTTACTTCCGGATTTTAACCGGGACAATCGCCAGCCCGCTGAACACGTAAGGGACCGGCATCTGATATTCCGTCAGGGTCGACGTACTGAGCTCCGTGGGCGACGAGGCCGCCGACCGGGGCGATGTGAACATCGACTTAAGGCCGGGCGGCAGATTGGGAAGCTCCTCGCCGCGCAGAAACAACCCGGGCTTGGACGTCAAAACCTTGAAATAGATCCGGTTGTTCTTGCGGAGACTGCCCAGGAGCCTGATGACCTGGGCCAGGCTGCGCGGCGTGACGCCCTGGGCCCGGTATTGTCCCGCTTCGACTTGGGCCATGGACGCGGCATCGCCGACGACGATTTGGAATTCCGAACCGGCCGGAAGCCGGGGTGTGGAAAACGGCACTTCCTCAACCTGGGTTTCGCCCCGGTAGCCTCGGTAATAAACCCGGATCGTCAGAGTCTCGCCGGGCGCCGCCTCGTATTTATCCAGCCAGACGCGCTCAAGCCGAGCTTGGCGGATCCCTTCGATGGCTCGGACGTTGAGGTCGACGCGGTGAAGGCCGACATCCCCGAATTCGTTGTTCGTCAGGAAATAAACAACGGCGGTGACCAACCCGGACAGGTCGCTGACGGCCGAACCCAGGCTGGCCGAGTAAAGGTTCTCGAGATGGATGCTTTGCCCGTTGTCCAGGTAGAGATCGGCCTGCAGTTCAAGCGTCAGGTCGCCGAGGGATCTCTCTTCTCCGCCCAAAAGGGAGGAAACCGCCATATTGATCAGCAGCGGTGTCAGGAGTTTATCGGATACGACCTGGAGCTTGAACTCGCGCAGGGTCGTTCCTTCGCCCATTAGATTGACATTGACGGGAACGAACTTGGGCGGACGACCGATGATACCCAGCGCTCCCGCCGTCCGGTCTTGGATGAATGTGCCGATGAGTCCCCCTGGCGCAGCCATCTTGGACGGATTGTCCAGAACGGGAAGGACGGTAATGACTTTGGCCCGGGCCATGGCGTAACCTACACCGCCCAGATTGTAGAGCGGATGTCCGAAGGCCAGCACTTTATCGCCGTCCACGTAGGTGGCCGTGCCCACGGCCGAAACATCCAAATCGCCGGTCACGAGCTGAAGAGCGAGGGCATCGCCTTCGCGAACGGATAGATCGGCTTGCAGAGTTTTATCCTGGACCGTCGACTTCCCGCCGGCAAGAAGGGGAAGAAAACCGAGCGGTCCCATCGCCGACCGGACTTCGTCGGCGGCCGAGGAAGAGAATCCTCCCAGCACTAGCGGAACCTTCAGGGGCGAGAGGGCCGAGCCGTTGAAAGACGCCGCGGGTGAGGTTCCGAGCCGCGGCCCCTGGAGGGACAGGAGGTCGTCGATCGTCATTTTTTGAGTAAAGGGAATGGATGGAGCGGAATAAGACGGTGGTTTGGCAGGATCCGTCACGATGGCCAGCATTTCTCCGATCGGAGTGATGCCGGCGATCGGTTCCTTGGAAAAAGGGAATCCGTAGGCAATCGCGCCGACGATTTTGCCGTCGATATAGACGGGGCTTCCGCTCATCCCGGCGATGACCCCGCTCCCCTCCAGGGCTTTGTGGCCCGACAGACGGGCGATAATGATGGATCTTTTCGGATTGGGATTGCTCAGAATGCCGAGGATTTCAACATCGAATTCCTCGCTGGCCGTCCCGACAAAGACCGTCTTGCCCTTGCCCTTCATTCCCACCTTGATCTGGTCGAGGGGAAGAATGGCCGTCGCGGCGAGGGTCAGCGCGGATCCCAGGAGGACGGCGATGACCAGCGGCGCCATGCGGCGTAAGATTCCGGATCTGGACAGGTCCAAAACATCCTCCTCGCGGGGGACAATGGGTTTGACCGCCCTTTCCCGCTGTCATAGAATGAGACGGCGTCTCATGAAAGCTCTAATCACCGGCGGGACCGGATTCATCGGCAGCCACTTGGCCGAAGCCTTGACGGCCGCCGGAGTGGAGGTCTATGCGCTCGTCCGCGACCCGGCGAACATCAAATTCCTTCGGGGAACCGGAGTCCGGGTCCTGCCCGGCGATCTGACCGCCGTTCCCGCCATCCCGCCGGGATTGGACCGGGTTTTTCATCTCGCCGGCTTGACGAAAGCTCTCCAAACGAACGCGTATTATACTGTAAACGAACGCGGGACGGCAAGCCTGCTCGATGCCGTCGCGGCGCGGAATCCGGGGGTCAAGGTCGTCGTTCTGTCCAGCCTGGCCGCCTGCGGACCCTCCGACGGGGTCAGCGGACGCCGAGAGTGCGATCCCCCGGCCCCCGTATCCCCATATGGAAAAAGCAAGCGCGGCGGCGAAATCGAAGCGCTGTCCCGGACCGACCGATTCTCCGTGACCATTATCCGCGTCGGGGTGGTTTTCGGTCCTCGCGATTCCGATTTTCTGAATTTTTTCCGGTCGATCCGCCGTGGGATCCTGCCCCTGTTCGGTCGGCGAATCCGTCCGTTCAGCGTCTGTTATGTCCGGGATCTCGTCGAAGCCATCGGGCGGGCTTCAGAGACCGAAACCACCTCCGGAGAGATTTTCAATGTCGGAAACGCGGTTCCCTCGAGCTTCGAGGAGATCGGGCGGATCGCGGCCGGCGTGCTCGAACGCCGCGTCCGGCGCATCATCATTCCTCTTTCAGCCGTCCGGACCGCTGCTCTGGCTTCCGACGCCTGGAGTCACTGGACCAAAAAGCCGAGCATCATTAACCGTTACAAGTTCGTCGAACTCAAGCAAAAAGGCTGGACGGCCGACATGGAAAAGGCCAGGCTGGGGCTTGGGTTCGTCGCCGCCACATCACTTGAAGACGGCTTGCGGGAAACCTTGCGCTGGTATCTCGACCAAGGCTGGCTTTAAAGCTGAATTTTGACCGGACCGGTCCGTGTGGAATAGGTCGCCCTAAACCGGGCCGTGCTTTTCAGACACCAGCTCTCGCTCTTGGAAATGGCATAGAACTTGACCTTTCCATGGAGAACATGCACTCCGCGGGACGCCTTGGGGGCTACCGTAAAAGGGATCTCCAATGGCTTTTTAAAACTGAGTCCCTCACGTCCCTTGTCATCGACGATATCGACGTTTAGGTCGGATGCGGTGTAAAACGGCTTGGGAAAGACGAGCGTATCGTTCGGTTCGAACTCGATGATGAAGGACGGCTGGGGGCTGACGACGATGCCGTTCTTGACGGTGATCTTGAGGATGATCTTCCCTTCCTCGCCGCGGACGAGTCGAAGCGGGTTGACTCCGGCCTCAACCTTGACGATTCCGTCCCTGGACTGGCCGCCGAAAACCAGTCCGGCGGCCATAAAGAGGAGCGGAAAAACGATCGTTCGTCGCATGATCGGACCTAGTCTATGGCCGCCGGTTCCCCCAAGTCAAGAAAACGTCCCTGCATTTCTGCTTTACTTTTTAAAATTTCCTTCATTATAATGGGCCGCACCCGAGGAGCTTATGAATATACGCACAACCATCACCGGAACGGGCCATTTTGTCCCTCCCCGCATCGTGACCAACTTCGACCTGGAAAAGCTCATGAATACGTCGGACGAGTGGATCCAGCAAAGGTCCGGCATTAAAACCCGCCACCATGTCGAGCCAGGCGTCGGCAGTTCCGACTTGGGAACGGAAGCGGCGATCAGGGCCATCGCGGCCGCCGGCGTTGATCGATCCTCGATCGATTTCATCATCGCGGCCACGGTTTCCCCCGATTACATTTTTCCGGGAATCGGCGTCCAGATCGGGGCCAATCTCGGGCTTGTCGGCGTCGGCGCGATGGATGTCCGCACCCAGTGTACCGGCTTCATCTATTCCCTGTCCGTCGCCGACCAGTTCATCCGGACCGGAATGTACAAACGGATCCTGGTCGTCGCCTCCGAGGTCCAATCGACCAACCTCGATTTTTCGGATGCCGGCCGGGACACGGCCGTTTTGTTCGGGGATGGAGCGGCCGCGGTCATCTGCGAGCCCGGCCACGGCAACGACGGACGCGGACTTCTGTCGACGCATCTGTTCGCCGACGGCCGGTTCATCGAGGATCTGTGGATGCCCTATCCCACGATCAAGACCCGGCCCTATGTCCATCAGGAGCTTGTCGACAAGAAGCTCTGTTTCCCTCGGATGGACGGGAAACGGGTGTTCATGAACGCCTCGGAACGGATGCCCGAGGCCGTCCAGGCCGCCCTACAGGCTAACGGATTGACGATCGCCGATATTTCGCTTCTCATTCCCCACCAGGCCAACGACCGCATTTCCCAAATGGTGGCCAAAAAACTTCAGATCCCCCTCGATAAAGTCGTCCGCAACATCGAACGCTTCGGCAATACCACGGCCGCTTCCATCCCCATCGCCTTGGATGAGGCCGTCCGGGAAGGGCGGGTGAAAAAAAACGACCTGCTCATTCTGACCGCGTTCGGTTCCGGTTTCACCTGGGCCTCGGCCGCACTGCGATGGTAAGAATACGCCGGACGGATACGTTCGACGGCGCCAAACACCGATTTGCAAAGAATTGCAAATCGGTGTTATATCGCCGCTCAGTAAGCCTGACTGTACCCCGGGGGGAGTCGAATGGGTTAATTTTGGCACGATAATTGCTCCATTTTCTTGTATGAAGAGCGGGAAAATAAGTTTATTTTAATCGCTTCCGTTTTCGCCTGAAAATTGCTATTTCGTCGAAATTTATGCTAGGATGCACGCGTTATTATCGTGTTCCAGAAGTAAATTTTTTTTACAGAGGAGGAGGCCGTGAAAAAAAAGCTTATCCTGCTTTTAGGCGGGATCGGAATTCTGGCTTGCGCCGGCTGGATGCTTTCGCAGCAGAACGGCGAAGACGCCAAATTCATCAAGACCGTGGATTCGTTCCTGGATGAATACTGGAAATTCCACCCCTCGGCGGCCACGATGGCCGGATTCGCCAAATACAACGACAAACTGGAGGATTTGAGTGAATCGGCCGTCGAGAAGCGCGGCAATGCCCTGGATGCCTTCAACAAGGAGTTGGTAACCAAGCTCGCCGTCGACAAGCTCAGCCCGGAAACCCAGATCGATCGCGAAATTTTGCTCGACGCCATCGATTTCGAGTTGTTCCGGCTGGACAGCCTAGTCCCCCAGGAGTATAACCCTCTCTACTATAACGACATCATTCTCAACAGCCTCCGCGGTTTGCTGGCCAAGGATCTCACCGACGCCAGGCTCCTGGCCGCCGCGGCCCGGGCCAAGGCGCTCCCCGATCTGATCAAACAGGCCAAGGCCAACCTCAAGACCCCGCCCAAGGAATACACGGACGCGGCCATCAAACAAATGGCGGCCATCCTCGATTTCTATAAAACCGAGATCCCCAAGCTCATCGAGCCGGGTGCCGCCGCAGCCAAGACCAAGTTCCAGGCCGAGTGGCCCAAGGCGCTGGCGGCCGTCGAGGATTATGCCAAGTTCCTATCCGCTGACCTGTTGGCCAAATCGACCGGCAATTTCCGGCTCGGTCCTGAAGCCCACGCCAAGCTCCTGCGCTTGACCGGCCAAAACGACATCATGATCCAGGAGCTCATCGAACGGTCCAAGGCCGACATCAACAACATCAAGCGGGAAATGGCCCTAATCTGCGTGGCCTATTACCCGATCATGTACCCAAACGTCGACCTGACCAAAATAAGCGCCGGCAGCGATGAAGCCAATCGCAATTTGGTCATCAAGGGCGTCCTGGACAAGATCAAGGATAATGTCATGACCCGCGACGAATGGACCGACAAGATCAAGGCTTCAGCCGAGGCGATCAAGTCGTTCGTGGCCAAGACCAAGATCATCGATATCCCCGATGTGGATTTGACCATCGAGACCATGTCTCCCCTCTATCAGGGGATGACCTGGCTGAAGCTCCTCGGACCGGCCCCGTATGAGACCGCCGGCCCTTATACCATACAGGTCCAGCCTATCCCCTCGGACTGGCCGGAGGACAAGGCCAAATCGCTGCTCGATGAATTCACTGAGTTTTATGTGCCGGTCTGGACCATCGAGCGCGTTTATCCGGGATCCTTTTTCCCCACCGCCGTTACCCGCAAGAACGCTAACATCCTGCGTAAGCTTTATCCCAGTCGGCCCCTCCTGGCCGGCTGGCCGCTGTACATCGAAGACATGTTCATCTATGCCGGTTTCGGCGAATACGATCTGCGCCTCCGCCTGAATCAGCTTAAGCTCATGCTCAAGGCCGTCATCGATTTCCAGCTCGAACTCAACATTCACCAGGGCAATTACACCAAGGAAAAGGCCATTGAATACATGGTGAAGGGCGGATTCCAAACTCCGGCCGAAGCCGAGCGCAAGTGGGATATCATCATGCTTAATCCGGGATATTCCATATACCCCTACATGGGTTATCAGGAAATCCTGGATTTGGAAAAGAGCGCCAAGCAGGCCCAGGGAGAGTCCTTCAACAAGAAGGAGTTCGTCAACAAACTTCTCAGCCACGGCCCCCTGCCGCTTCGTTCCTTGAAGTCTAAAATCGGTCAATAACGCACCCTCTCCGCGAAGTGACTTCTCCGGCTTCCCTCGGTTCGAGGGAAGCCGGATTTTTTTTGATCCGAGCCGAGGGAACCGCCAAGGAGAAAGCCGTTGGCCTTTGAAACCGAAGACGTCCCCGCCGCTCCCCATGTCCTGTTTGATTCCCACGCCCATCTCGACATGGAGGACTTCGATCCCGACCGGGCCGAAGTCCTGGCCCGAGCCCGGGCCGCCGGAGTGGGGAAAATTCTCTGTCCGATGGACATCGCCTCGGCCCGGAACCGCCGTCTCATCGGGGACCTTCAGGAAAGGGACGAGAATCTCCTCGCCGCCGCCGGCCTGCATCCTCACCTGGCCAAGGAGTGGCGGACGGAATACGCGTCCGAAATCGTCGCCCTTCTCCGCTTGGGATCGATCGTCGCCCTGGGCGAAATCGGGTTGGATTATCATTACGATTTTTCCTCCCCCCTCGAGCAGCGTACCGCCTTCCGGACCCAGGTCGCCTTGGCCGAAACGCTCGGGCTCCCGATCATCGTCCACAGCCGGAACGCCGGCGCCGATATTCTTCGGATCGTCGAGGAGGAAAAATTCTCGCACGGCGGGATCCTTCATTGTTTCACCGAGGATGGGTTTTTCGCCGCCCGGATGATCGAACGGGGTTTCTGGATATCGTTTTCGGGAATCGTCACCTTTCCCAACGCCGGGGACCTGCGCCGGACGGCTCGGGATCTTCCCCTCGAACGGATCCTTTTTGAAACCGACTCTCCCTATCTGGCCCCCGTTCCCTATCGGGGCCGGACCCGCCGAAACGAACCCGCTTTTATCGCCGCCACCGCCCGGCGGCTGGCCGAAATCCGGGAACTCCCCTATGCTGAATTCGTCGCCGCGGCGGCCCGGAACTTCGCCGCCTTCCTGGCCGCGAGATTTCTTTGATCGGAAGACGCCCCGTCCCCCCCCCCCACCCCTGCGGGTTTGACGATGTCGAGGTTCAATGCTAAGATTACCGCCCAGGTATGCACAAGACACCCGTTGCCGCTGCTCTCGATTCGCTCTACCGATCCATCCGGCCCGACCTCGAACGTGTCGAGACGCATCTGCGCGAAGTCTGCCGCCACCCCAATCCGCTGATCGGCGAAATTAACGATTACCTCTTCCAGATCGCCGGCAAACGCATCCGTCCGGCCCTGCTGCTTCTCTGCAACCGGCTCCACGGCCGGCCGGCGATCGACGACGCGCCGTTCTGGTCGGCCATGATCGAAATCATCCACACGGCCAGCTTGATCCATGACGATATCGTAGACGATTCCGACCTGCGCCGGGGCCGAGCCACAGTCCACGCCAAATGGGGGCCGAACGTCACCGTCCTCTTGGGCGATTTTCTGTATATCAAGAGCATCGTCCTGTCATTGCGCCGGAGAAACTACCGGCTGATCGATATTCTGGCCGACGTCACGGCCGATATGATCGAAGGGGAACTCATCGAAGTGTCCTGGAACGGCAGGCTCGAGATTCCGGAATCGGTTTATATCGACGTTCTCGACAAAAAAACGGCTTCCCTGTTCGCCGGCGCCTGTCGGATCGGCGCGGTGCTGGGGCAAGCCCCTCCCGAAGACGAAGCCCGGGTCGAATCGTTCGGCCGCAGCCTCGGGCTTTGTTTCCAGATCATCGACGACTGGCTGGACTTCGCCGGCGATGCTGCTGCTTTAGGAAAGCCCGTGCTGTCGGATTTGCGGGAGGGCCGTATGACTCTCCCGGTGATCCGGTGTCTGGCTCGGATGGAGAAGACCCGGCACGGGGAGTTCATCAACCTCATCGAAAACTCGGCCACGAGCGAATCGATGTTTTCCCGAATTCTGGAAATCATCCGCGAGGAGGGCGTTCTGGAGGAAACCTTCGATCGCGCCCGGAGCTATGCCGCGGCAGCCAAGGATGCGTTGATCGCTCTACCCTCGTCCCCGGCTCGCGCTACCCTGATCGGATTGACGGACCTTCTCCTGGAAAGGACCTCCTGACATGATCGAAATCGAGATCAAGGTCCGCGTATCCGACCTTCCCGCCGCCCGCGAGCGCTTGGTTCAGCTGGGCGCCACGGTCGCCAAAGAACGTCATCTCGAAGACAATACCCTCTACGATTTTCCGGATGGGACATTGAAAGCGGGCCGTCGCGCCCTGCGCTTGCGGACCGCGGGAAAGCGGACAATTTTAACGTTCAAGGGTGAACCGCAAAAATCCCGAAGATTCAAAATCCGTCCGGAATTTGAAACCGAAGTCCGCGACGGAAAACAAGCCCGCAAAATCCTTCAGGCACTCGGTCTCTCGCCGGTATTCCGGTACGTTAAAAAACGGACCATTCTCCGCAAAGGCCGGGTTACGATCTGCTTGGATGAATTGGCCATCGGCGCGTTCATCGAACTGGAAGGGGAACGCCAACACATAGCCCGTCTGGCCGAGCAGTTGGGAATCCCTTCGACGGAGTGGATCCGGAAGGATTATATCCAGATGCTGATCGAAGCGGGGTTCCCCAAGGGAACCGCTCACTCGTCGGAGCGGTCTTCCCCGGGATCGGCTTCGGGTTCTTCCTCGAACTCGGCCCCCTCTTCGTGATCGTGATCGTGATCCTCGGTACCCTCCACGTCTTCGTCGACGGCGCCGCCGCCGTCCACGTCGTCCCCATCAACTTCGGGAGTAAAGACCTGTTCGTCGGCCTCGAGAAGATCCTCCGGACGGGATTGCAGAATATCAAAGTCGATCAATCCTGCTTTCACTTCCAGCTGGGCAAGACGGATGGGATTCCGCGATTTGGACCGGACTTTCACTTTGGCGCCCTTGAGGAGCTGCTTGGCGCGCTTGGAGGCCACGATTATGAACCTGAATTTGCTGTCGAGTTTGCCGTACGTCTGCAAAGGAAGTAATCTCCTTCGGGTTTGAATTCGTTGGAAGGTGGTACTATAGCAGAATCACCCGGGAAATTCAATTCCTCGCCGGGGAAACGCGTGTATTCGGCCCCACCGCCCCCGAGCCATCCTTGAGTTTTGATCGGGAATTCCCTAAGATTAAGAATCCCGATGCCGATGAAATTCGAACGAGACGAACACGACCGCGATCCCGCCGTCGCCCGGAAGACCACAATGCCGTGCGCGATCGAGGACGGCGAAGCGCGGGCCTCGCTATGGACGCGTTTCAAGTCGATCTTCCGCCGGCACCATAAAAAATTCCCCAGCTATGACCCCGGCGTCCCTCCGCTCAACGATCCGGAAACAATCCCCGAAGCGCCCGCTGAAGAACCCTGGACCGAGTGATCCCCCCTCGTCCGACCCTCTCCGCCATCCGCGTTCGCGGCGCCCGCGAAAACAACCTGCGGGCCGTGGATGTGGATATTCCCCACAATCTCATCACGGTCGTTACCGGAATCTCCGGATCGGGCAAGTCATCGCTGGCCTTTGACGTCATTTTTCGCGAATCGCAGCGCCGGTACCTGGAATCATTTTCGGCCCATGCCCGCCAGTTTCTGGACCGACTGCACCGGCCGGATGTCGATCATTTGGAGGGCCTTAGGCCGGCCATCGCCGTGGGACGGAAGGGGGCATCCGCCGGCCCCCGTTCAACGGTGGGGACGTTGACGGAAATCCATGACCTGCTCCGCCTGCTGTTTGCCCGACTCGGCAGAACTCCTCCCGATTTCAGTCCGAAGCTCGAACGAAGCCTCTTTTCCTTCAATTCTCCCCGAGGCGCCTGCCCCGTTTGCCGTGGTTTGGGGGTGGAAGACCGGATCGATCCCGATCTCCTCATCGCCGATGCGACCCGGACGATCCGCCGTGGAGCGCTGGCCTTGACGACTCCGAAAGGCTACATCATCTACAGCCAGGTGACGATGGACGTCCTCGACCAAGTCTGCCGCGCGCATGGATTTTCCGTAGACGTTCCCTGGCAAGACCTCGGCGAGGCTGAGCGACGAATCGTGCTCGAGGGAAGCGATCGGATCCGGATTGCCTACGGCAAACACCCCCTCGAATCGAGAATGCGGTGGACCGGCATCACGGCCAAGCCCCGCCAGGAAGGCACCTACAAGGGCATTCTCCCGGTCATGGAGGGACTCCTTAAATCCAAGCGAAATGTCAACATCCTGCGCTATGCCAGGACGCTGCCCTGTCGTGCCTGTCGGGGATCCCGCCTCCGGCCCGAAGCGCTCCAGGTCCTCTTCCAAGGCCGGACGATCACGGACCTCAGCGCCCTATCCATCCGTGAGCTCGAGGAAGACTTCGGCGCCCTCGATTTCGATTCCTCGGCCGAAGCCGCCGGGGAACCGATTCGGGCGGCCGTTTTAGCCCGCGCGAAAATCCTCCTCCGCCTCGGTCTCGGCCACCTCTCTCTGGACCGCGAGTCGACCACCCTCTCGGGCGGCGAAGCGCAGAGAATCCGGCTGGCCTCCCAGCTTGGAAACGGACTGCGGGGACTGCTCTATGTCTTTGACGAACCCTCCGCGGGCCTTCATCCCAACGAGATCGAAGAGTTGATCGAGGCGCTCCGAGAGCTCCGCGACAAAGGGAACACCGTCCTCATCATCGAGCATGATGAAGCCGTCATCCGGGCCGCCGACCAACTGATCGATCTCGGCCCGGGCGCCGGAGCATCCGGAGGACGGCTTCTTTACGCGGGACCGCCGGCCGGGATGGTCGATTCGCCGTCCGCCGCCGGTCCGACCCGAGATCTACTGGCCGGGGGGGAAGGACATCCGCCGCCGTTCCGTCGGCGACGGAAGACGGGAGCGATCCTCGTCCGCGGCGCCAGGCTTTACAACCTGAAATCCGTGACCGCGGAGTTTTGGACGGGCGCTTTGAACATCGTCTGCGGAGTGACCGGCGCGGGAAAGTCGACCCTTGTCCGGCACATCCTGGGAAAACGCTTGAAGGAGGGCAGGTTCGGCCCCGGACCGGATGCGGATGGCCTGACCCTCGAGGGGAAAATCGGCCAGATCGTCGAGATCGACCAATCGCCCATCGGCCGCACGCCGCGCTCCAATCCGGCCACGTATACCCGCGTTTTCGACCGGATTCGGAATCTTTTTGCGTCGCTCCCGGAGGCTCGGGGCCGGGGCTACGGCAAGAGCCGATTTTCTTTCAATACGCCGGGCGGCCGGTGCGAGACCTGCCTGGGCGCGGGCTTGCTCTCCGTCGGCATGCATTTTTTGGGGGATGTGGACCTTCCCTGCCCTGCCTGCGACGGCCGGCGTTTCAACGCCGAAACGCTGGACGTGAAGTATAGGGGGCGGGATATCCACGATGTTCTGGAGATGAGCGCGGAGGAAGCCTCGGTTTTCTTTAATACCCATCCGCGCCTTGGCCTCGAGCTCGAGATGCTGGTCCGCCTGGGGCTCGGATACCTCAAGCTGGGCCAGAGTTCGACGACGCTTTCCGGCGGCGAGGCCCAACGAGTACGGCTGGCGGCCGAACTCATGCGCCCCGAATCGGGCGATACGCTTTATATTCTGGAAGAACCCACGACGGGCCTTCACCGTCATGATGCCGCCCTGCTCCTCGACTCCCTCCAGGCTTTAATCGAGCAGGGAAATACGGTTATTGCCGTAGAACATGATCCCTGGTTTATCGGAGCCGCCGATCGCCTTATAGAGCTGGGTCCCGGAAGCGGCGGACGGGGCGGCCGCATCGTCGTCTGCGGGACTCCGGAGGACGTCGAGGCGATGAACAAATCCCCCACCGGAACGGCCCTGCGTCGCTTTCGGAAACGCTCGACCCCGGCCGCGACCACCGAGAGGCCGACGGTTCCCGCCCCGAAGGAAGGCCCGATCGAACTGCACGGCGTCGCCACCCACAACCTGAAACATATCGACGCCATATTCCCCTTCCAGCGCTGGACGGCGGTCACGGGCCCTTCGGGAAGCGGCAAGTCTTCGCTCGTGTTCGACACGCTGTTCGCCGAATCGAGGCGACTCTACCTGGAGAGCTTGTCCTTTTTTGTCCGCGCCCGGATGGACCAAGGCCTCCGGGCCGAATGCGACGACGCTCGGGGGCTGACGCCGCCGATCGCGATCAGTCCCCGCGCCTCCGGACATCACCCGCGTTCCACGGTGGGGACTCTGACCGAGATCTACGATTACTACCGTCTGCTCTACTCCCGGGCCGGAGCGATTCCGGACGGGCTCGAGCACACCGTTCTGACGTCAGCCCATTTTTCCTTCAATCATGAGCGGGGCGCCTGCCCGCGCTGTACGGGCCTGGGAATCCTGGCGGTTGGCGACCCTGAAGCCCTGGTCACCGATCCCGGCATTTCTCTTCTCAAAGGAGCGCTCGACGGGACAAAAACCGGGCGGTTTTACGGTCATCCGCAAGGCCAGTTTATCGCCGCCCTCAAAGCGGCGGGCGCGGAAGCCGGAGTGGATTTCGGATTGCCGTTCGCCTTACTGAACGAGAGCGCCAAGCGTCTGGCCTTGGAAGGCTCGGGGGAGCGCCTTTACGACATCGTCTGGGCCTATCAGCGCGGACGACGGGAGGGAAATTTCCGTTTTCAGGGACCGTGGAAGGGCTTTCTAGGGTTGCTGAACGAGGAATACGAACGAAAGCACGCCGACCACCGCGGCGAATCCATGCGTTTTCTTATGAAAGATGAATCCTGTCCGGATTGCGGCGGCAAACGGATCCGCCCGGAGGCGCTCCGGTCGAAGTTCTTGGGACTCGATATCGCCGAGTTTTCGGCCCTCAGCGTGGAGGAAACCTTGCGCCTGTTCGCCGACGAGGCTGCTTTCTCCGCCCTGTCTCCGGTCCGGCGGGCCGCCGTATCAGCCATCCGGCCGGAAATCACCAGACGATTGAGCCTTCTGCGGGACGTCGGACTCGACTATCTGACGATCGACCGCCGTTCCGCGACGCTCTCCGGCGGTGAAGCCCAACGGCTCCGCTTGGCCGCGCTTCTCGGCGCCAGGCTGACTGGTTTGACCTATATCCTGGACGAACCAACGCTCGGACTTCATCCCCGGGATATCGAAAACCTTATCGGCCTCCTGCGCGGTTTGGTTCAAGAACGAAACACGATGATCGTCGTGGACAACGATTTCGAGATGATCTCCGCCGCCGACCGGGTTCTCGACCTGGGACCGGGCGCCGGAGAAGATGGAGGCCGAATCGAAGCCCAGGGGCCGCCCGCGGCGATCGCCGCCGAGGCGCGATCGGCCACCGGACGGGCCCTGGCCGCGGCCCGGGATCGGCCCGCCCCCTGGCCCTCAACGTCCGGCTCGGCCATCCGAATCCGGGGAGGCAGGGCCAACAATCTCCAGGCCGTCGATGTCGAAATTCCGGGGGGAGCGATGACCGTCGTCACCGGCGTCTCGGGCAGCGGGAAGACGAGTTTGGTTTTCGACATCCTGGGCCGATCCGCGGAAAAGGGAAAGGCGGTGGCCTGTGATTCCATCGAGGGGTTGGAAAATTTTTCGGGCCGGACGATCGTCGGTCAGGATCCGCCGGCCCGCAGCCCGCTGAGCACCGTGGCCACCTTCACCGGAATTATCGATCCCCTCCGGAACGCTTTTGCCTCTTCGCCAGAGGCCAAAGTCCGCGGCTTCGGAAAATCCCATTTTTCCTACCTCACGCCGCAAGGGCGATGCGAAACCTGCGGGGGCGAGGGCGTCCTTCGGATCAGCCTGGATTTTCTCGCCGATGTCGAAACGGTCTGCGAGGACTGCCGGGGCGCTCGATTCAAACCGTCCGTTCTGGCCGTACGCTGGCGCGGATTGACGATCGCCGATATTCTTCGGACTTCCGCCGCCGCCGCCGCGGAATTGCTCGGCGATCACCGGACTTCGCGGCGCTCGCTGGAAACGCTCGTCGAAGTCGGATTGGGGTATCTCGAGCTCGGCCGGACGCTGGACACTCTGTCGGGAGGTGAAGCCCAACGGATGAAACTGGCCGCCGCACTGGCCGCGCCGGTCGCGGGCCCCGTCCTGCATCTCTTCGATGAACCGACGGCGGGGCTCCACCCCGTCGATATCGAAAAAATTCTGGGGGTTTTCCGCCGCTTGGTGCGGGAGGGGCACACCCTGGTCGTGGTCGAACACGACCTCGACATCATCGCCCGCGCCCGTCATATCATCGATTTGGGACCCGCGGGGGGGAACCGAGGAGGCCGCGTGGTCGCCGCGGGACCGCTGGAAGCGATCGCTTCATCGCCGGAATCGGCGACGGGAGCGGCCCTGCTGAAGCGATACGGGCCGACGGCAAAAAGGCCGGCCAAAGACCGCCAATAATCCGGGCTAAAAAGCCCCCAACTGACAGTGGCGGATGGGAATGCCCAGTCTATCGGCGACAAATCCCGCCTGCATCCGGGAAACGCCGAACCGGTCGGCCGCTTTCCAGATGGCCGCGCAGGAAAGCACGCCTTTCGCGTCACGGACGGCTTCCAGCGCGGCTTCGAAGCCCTCCGCCACCGGCTGCACCGCGACTTCGGCCGCGCTCCAGCCCTTGGCATGTCCGGGAAATCCGAACAAACCGATCTGGCAAACCGATAGATGAATCCCCAGAGTATCCGCCGTTTGCCCAATCTCGCTCGGAGCAACGCCAAGCTTCCGGGCAGCATCGAAAGCGGCCGCGCAAAAAAGTAATCCATCCCGAAGACGGGGGCGAATTTCATCGGCGATCCGTTCGTCCGCCGCCAAATTCCCGGACAGTTTCTTGTCACCGAGGGCCATGGTTTTCTCCTTCCTTGGAGCCTATCCTACCGGCAACGGCACCGCGCGTCAATAAACCCGTTCAGCTCCCCGGGCCTTGCAGTCCTCATTCGCGAAGCGAATGAGGGCGGGCTGAAGACCGGGGTATGCTCAGGGTTAATACTGAGGGGCGCTTTTCCCCAATTTAAAAATATGGTCTTGGCGCCGTCGAACGTATAAATCATGCTATAATGCGGCCGTTCTCCGACCCGCGTTTCCTAAAGGGCGCCGCCCCAAGGCCCGCGGGCGCAGGACCGGCACCGGGCCGGCCAACGGCCGGGGTGGAAACGCCCCCGCCCCCCGAATCGGAAAGGAGATACCATGCCGCTCAAGAAAATTCACCGTCTGGCCATCGCCGCGATGTGCTTGGCCATATGGTTGCCGCTTTCCCCTCTCACAGGTTGGACGTTCTGCCCCCATCAGTCCCCCATCGTTTTCGCGGACGCGGCCGGCCGCACCGTTAAGCTGGCCGGGGCACCCCATCGGATCGTGGTCATCGGCGATGGCCCCTATATCCTGGCTCACCTGCTCTATATGTTCCCCGAGGGCCGAGCCCGGATGATCGGCATGGAACGAAAAGGGCGGACGGCCAGCGAGTTTCTGCCCTTGGTCGACCCGGACTTCGGCAAAAAAACATTCCTCGACCCCAACCCGGGGCCTGAGCAGATCGCCGGCCTCCACCCCGACCTCGTCCTGATGCGCGGTTCCTCCGCCGATCCCAAGACGGATGCCCTGGCCAAAATCGGGATCCAGGTCGCCTTTCTTGGCCTGGAAACGCCCGCCGAATACGAACGAGACTTGAAAACCATCGGCCTGCTGCTCGAAAACCCCCGCCGGGCCGAAGAGGTGTCCTCCTATTTCCGTAGCCGGCGTGAGGCGGTCGAGGCCGGTCTGGCCGGCCTTTCTGATGCCGCCAAGCCGCGCGTCCTCCTGGCCATGGCCATAGCCCGAGCCGGCAAAGTAGCCGTCCAGGTGCCGGCTCGCGGTTGGATGCAAACGCTTCAGGTCCAGGCAGCGGGAGGAATCCCCGTTTGGCTCGACTCCGCGCATCCTGTGACCGGCTGGACCGTGGTCAACCTGGAGCAAATCGCCAGTTGGAACCCGGACAAGATCACCATCGTCTTCTGGCATTCCATGGACCCGCAGAAAGCCTTGGACGACTTCAAGGCCGACTCGCGTTGGGCCGCTCTCAAGGCCGTCCGGGACGGTGAATTTCGGGCTTTTCCCGCGGATATCTACGGCTGGGACACGCCCGATCCGCGCTGGATCCTCGGGCTGACCTGGCTGGCCGCCCGAAACCATCCGGATAGGTTCCCCGGCTATGATGTTGAATCCGAATTGGACAGGTTCTTCGGGGAATTGTACGGCCTTGATCACGCCGCCGTGGAGACCAAGATCAGACCCTCCATCCGGATGGACCTGCGCTGAAAGGACTCTAATGAGGAGGGCGTTTCCGGTCCTGGCAGCAACGCTTTTCGTCGTTCTGGTCGCTTCCGTGCTGCTGGGACGCTACCCGGGACCGGGCCTGAGCTCCCCTTCCACCATCCTCCATGACAAGTTGGCGCTCGACTTGGTCACGAGCCTCAGGCTTCCGCGTATCGTCGCCGCCGTCCTGCTGGGGATGGTCCTGTCGGCGGCCGGACTTGTCTTTCAGATGGTCTTCCGCAACCCCCTGGTCGATTCTGGTTTTCTGGGCGTCTCCCAAGGCGCGGCATTCGGCGCCTCGGCGGCCATCGTCTTCGCCGCCGGGTCCGCCGCCTTCGTCCAGGCCGGAGCCGCCGTCTTTGCTTTCCTGGGCCTGGCCATGAGCTATGCTTTATCGCGCCGGATCCGGTTCGGGGGCGGCATCCTCAGGCTGGTCCTGGCCGGAATTGCGGTGGGCTCCCTCTTCTCGGCCGGCATCGGTATCCTTAAATACCTGGCCGATCCGCACAAACAGCTCCCCGATATCACGTTCTGGATGATGGGCGGATTGTGGAACATCACCTGGCCGGATGTCCTGGAAATACTCCCGGTGACGCTGGTTGCCCTGACCCTGATTTTCCTGATGCGCTGGCGTCTCAACTTGCTGGCCCTGCGCGAGGAGACGGCTTTTTCGCTGGGCGCCGCACCCCGGCGAGAGCGGATCATCTTGTTAATCGCCGCCGTCGCTGCGACCGCCGCCGTAGTGGCCAAGGCCGGTCAGATCACCTGGGTCGGGCTCGTTATCCCGCATATCGCCCGCCGCCTGGCGGGTTCCGACGCCCAAAGGGCCTTCCCGGTTTCCCTTCTCCTGGGTGGGGCCTTCGTCCTCATCTGCGACGACCTGTCGCGCACCTTGCTCAGCGGGGAGATCCCTCTCGGCATTCTGACTTCGCTCTTCGGGACCCTCGCCTTCCTGGCCCTGCTCATCAAGCACCGCCCCGGAGTCCGGACATGAACGCCGGCGATCCGATCGTCGTCGTCGAAAGCGTCTCCTTCGCCTATAACTCGGACGGCCCGGTCGTTCTGTCCGAGGTCACCTGGAACTTTCGAAGGGCTAGCGTGACGGCCCTGCTTGGCCCGAACGGATCTGGGAAAACCTCCCTCCTGAACCTCATCCTGGGCTGGCTTTCGCCGGGACAGGGGCGGATCCGGATCGACGGCCGGGCGCAGGTTTCGTCCACCCGGCGCGAGTGGAGCCGGACAGTGGGCCTCGTTCCCCAGGACGAATCGCCGGCCTTCGAGTTGGAGCTCGAGGAGCACGTTCTTCTCGGCCGGGCTCCCCATCTGGCCCTTCTGGAGCGGCCCGGACCAGCAGACCGTAAAGCGGCCGAAACGGCCTTGGACAGAACGGGCTTAACGGAGCTGCGGCGGAGGCCCGTGCATTCCTTGAGCGGCGGAGAGCGTCAACTGGCCGCTATCGCCAGAGTCTTGGCCCAGGGACCCGATGTCTATCTACTTGACGAGCCCCTGTCCCATCTCGATCTGGCCAATACCCGCCGGATCCTGAAGATTCTGGAGTCCATCCGGCGGGAAGGACGGACCGTGATCCTGACCACCCACGATCCCAACGTCGCGGCGCTCGTGGCCGATGAAGCCGTCCTTCTGAAGGAAGGACGGATCCTCGCCGGAGGTTCGGCCGCCTCAGTCCTGAACGCGGAAAATTTAAGCGCCACCTATGGGGTGGAAGTCGATGTCCGGACCATCGATAACCGTCTATTTGTCCTCCCCAGGTTGTAGCGCACCGGCCCGTGTTTTCTTAAAGAATTTTCGTACGCTCTCCAGGCCGGGGCGTCTTGACCACGAGGACCCGGACAAGGCCGTCGCTCTCATTAAGAATCCGGTGCGGAATTCGGGCCGGGCTGTCGACGAGAGTGAACGAAGCGAGCTTTTCGCGTTCTCCGCCGATCTCAACCGTTCCCTCTCCCTCCAGACCGAAAAAGAATGCGTCGACGGGGGTTTTATGAAGCTTCAGGGCTTGACCGGGTTGGAGAGTTATCAGAACGGTGACGACATGTTCGGTTTCATGAAGCTTGCGGACGCTGACACCGTGGGGGTTCTCGGTCTCGGGAGCCAGAAGAGAAAGGATCTTTTTCATGATGGTTCGAATCTCCTGTTAGTGGATTTTCACCAGGATATATCCGATGACCAAACCAGTCCTTGACTTCGGTCAAAAAGGCAGAAAGTGGAGCGTTCCCTTATGGGTAATGAGCGTCGAGGACGGCGTGCCAGTCGGCAGCGGTTTTAACGGCCACAAAAGCCATGCGGAGACGCTTGGCGTGGGGGTGCATTTTAGCATAGCTGATCCCAAAATGGCGCATCTGGAGACTCCCTTTCCGTTCCCCATATTGAACGATATTCAGGGCATAATGACGTTCCATGAGCTCCCGTTGTTCGGCCAGCGACGGAACGGGGCAGGGCTCCCCGGCGGCCAGGGCGCGGACCTGACCGAAGAACCACGGGTTACCGATGGCCCCGCGGGCCGCGGCAACACCGTCCACCCCGGTCTTTTCGAACATCCGCAGGGCGTCGGCGGCCGTTTTGGCGTCTCCCGAACCGATGATCGTCCGGTCAGGAAACCGGCGTTTGACCCGGCCGAGAAAGTCCCAATCCGCCGCTCCCGAATACATCTGTTCGACGGCCCGGGCATGAACACACAGAGCGTCGATTCCGGACTCGAACGCCCCCTCGGCGATGGTCCAGAAAGCCCGGCAGTCGGAGTCCTCTCGGGCGAAAGATTTTCTGAGCTTGAGCATGATCGGACGGTCGGGAACGGCCGCCCGGACGGCCCGGACGATCTCCAGCGTGCGGTCCGGATCGCTCATTAGGAAACCGCCGCGTTCTCGGGACACCACCTTGCGGACCGGACAGGCGAAATTGAGATCGATGACGTCAAAGCCCAGTTCGCGGAGAATGACCGCGGCCTGGGCCATGACGGACGGATCATGGCCCATGATTTGACCGCCGACCGGATGATCGGCCGGATCGGTTCGCAAGAGAAAGCGGCGCAGCTTTCCTTCGTGGAGAAGAAACCGATCGAGCATGACTTCCGTGGTGGTGAAGGGCGCCCCGCAGGACCGGCAGATGAGGCGATAAGGCAAGTCGCTGTATCCGGCCAAAGCGGCCAGGATGACCGGAAAATCGATCCGGATGTTTCCGATTTGAAGCGGCTTCAAGGGCGTCATCATCCGGCCAGTATAGCGGCTCCCCCATCCGGCCGCAAGACGAATCCGGCCCGCCGCGAGCCTCCCTTTCTCAGGACCGGTCGGCCCGTCGGCCGGCCGGCCGAACTTTCCCGCCGCCCGCGATTCTGTTATCATACCTGCTTCCATGCCCATGAAAACGATTATCCGAGCCGAAAACCTGGTCAAGAAGTACGGAGATTTCACGGCCGTCGACGGCATTTCTTTCGAGATTCAAGAAGGCGAGTGCTTCGGATTTCTCGGCCCCAACGGAGCGGGCAAAACGACCACCATTCGGATGATCCACTGCGTTTCCCCCCTGACTTCGGGAACGCTGGTCGTCAACGGCCAGCCGGCCGGCATCGACAACCGGGCCATTAAAGCCATGACCGGGGTCATCCCCCAGGAGATCACCCTGGACATCGATTTGACCGTCCGGGAAAACCTGATGGTTTTCTCCCGATTCTTCGACATCCCGCGGCGGGAGGCCCGAACCAGGGTCGACGAGCTTCTTAAATTCGTCGAGCTCGAGGCCAAACGCGACTCCAAGATCGACCAGCTCTCGACGGGCATGAAGCGGCGCCTGCTCGTCGCCCGGGCCCTGATCAACCGCCCCCTGTTCATCATCGCCGATGAGCCGACGACGGGCCTCGACCCGCAAGCCCGCCACCTCATCTGGCAGAGACTGCGGCAATTGAAGTCCGAAGGCGTCACCCTGATCCTGACCACCCAGTACATGGACGAGGCCCAGCAGCTTTGCGACAGGCTCGTCATCATGGACAAAGGCAAAATCTTTAAGGAAGGGGTTCCCAATCTGCTTATCGACGAGGAGATCGGGCGGGAAGTCGTGGAGATTCGCATTCCCCGGGAGGAAGACGGGAGGTTGATCGCCGAACTCGGCGCGGGTGCCTGCGGCCACGAGCGCGTCGGCGACACCTTGTATTTCTACTGCCGGGACGGCCATGACCTGCGGCGCAAACTCATCGAACTCGACCTGCCGAATACCGTTCACCGGCCGGCGACGCTGGAGGATGTTTTCCTGAAGCTGACGGGGCGGAGCCTGGTCGAATGAACATCTCCTACCGCGTCGCCCATGTATTCATCCGCAACCTCATTTCCTATAAACGCTTCGTCCTGACCACCTTCATCGCCAGCCTGATCCAGCCGCTGTTCTATCTGATCACCTTCGGAATCGGCATGGGCTCCTATATGGGGGCTTTCGGGGGAAAATCCTATCTCTTCTTCCTTGTTCCCGGAGTCTTGATTTCCTCGGTCATGATGTCGTCCACCTTCGAATGCCTGTTCGGGACGTTCGTCAAAATGGTCCACGAACGGCTTTACGACTCGCTGGTAGCCACCCCGGTCTCGGCCGAGGACGCCGTCACGGGCGATATCCTGTGGGCTTCCTTCCGGGGCCTGATAAGCGGCGCCTTGATGATGATCGTCGCCGCGGCCATGGGCATCTTTCCGGTTTCCATTTGGAGTTTCCTCCTTCTCCTGGTCGTCATGATCTTTGTCGGCATTCTTTTCGCTTCCCTGGCCATGATCGTGACTTCCTACGCCCCGAGTTTCGATTTTTTCAATTATTATACCGAGCTCGTCATCACCCCCATGCTGTTCTTCTCCGGCGTGTTTTTCCCCCTTGACAATTTCCCCGGCTGGATGAAAACGCTGGCCCAGTTCATGCCCCTGACTCACGCCGTGAACATCTCGCGAGCGGTCTATTCCGGGGTCTATCCGACGAAGATTCTCTTCAATGTCTTTGTGGGGATCATTTTGGGGATTATCGCCTTTGTCTTCGGCGTCAAGCGGATGAAGAAACGCTTGATCAAGTGACGGCGTCCCCCTTATACGACTTTTTGTTCGGCTTGAAGTAGGTTTCAAGGAATTCGCCCGCGAACGTCTCGAATGGAACCTGTTCAGCAGCGGGCTTCTTGAAGCCGAGTCGTTTGTCCAAGCTTGACGGGGTCTCGGACTCGTGGTATGAAAAAAGACGGAGGTGGGGACGTGATCGAATCCGCTGGGGGAGGGCGAAATACCCGAGCTTCTTCTTCCTTCGCCGGGTTCAAAGACGCCTCCGTCCCCTTTCTGGCCGCTTTGTTGATGGGTAGTTCGCTGGTCCCGGCTTTCAACGGTATGCCCGGCTGGGCCGGTTTGGGTCTTTTTGGAGGCGCTCTCGTTGCTTGTCTGACGGCCGTCATTCTCGCCTTGCAGAAAGAGGGGCCGTTACCCGGTCGCGTCCGCGCGTTAATCCTCGCCCAAGGCCCGGTTCTGGCCGCGTTGGCGCTTTATCTTTCCTGGTTGTGGATTTCAGCCTTCAAGACGGGTTGGAAACCCGTCGCTTCCATCCTTTTCGGAAGCACGGCCGCGCTTCTGTTCATTCACCTCGTTTTACCCCTGGGCCTGAGTCGAAGGGACGATCTGACTGTCACGATCAGGGTCTTGGCCGTTTTACTGAGCCTGGCCGCAGCCGCTTCCTTGATTCTAGGCCTGGCGAAGATGGCCTTCGGACTGGATTTCGGCATCGTCCTGACTTCAGACCTCTACCTGGAAAAAAAGGAAATGCTTCGTGTCCTCGGCCTTCCCTTCATCGTCCGGGGAATCTATAGCCATTCCCAGGGACTCGGGATGATGTCCGTTTTGGCCATCCCCGTCTTTCTAGCCTGGAAACGAGAGTGCCGAACCCGCATCGGCCGCCGCTGTCTGGTTGCCGCCATAGTCGTTGGCCTGGCGGCTGTCCTGGTTTCAATGTCGGTAATCGCCGCGGTCTCTGCTGCCGCGGCCTTCCTTCTCTTTCGGACGGCTCGAGCACCGGCCTGGCGCCGCTCCATCCTCGCCGTCTTCATCGCGGTCGTTCTGTTTTTCAACTTCGCCGTGATCCTGAAATGGGATATGAGTTTCCTGGCTCGCCTGCCCATCACCTCGAAAGGGAGGATCATGGTTTGGAATATCGCCATCCCGGCCATCTCTCAGCGCTGCGTATTCGGGTGGGGAGCGAAAGCCGTCACGGGGCTGATGCCATTTCACTTTCCGGCTCATAACGCCATTTTGGAAACGGGCCTGGGATCGGGCCTCCCGGCCATGTGGGCCTACTCTTTTTATTTGATCCTCCTGCTGCTTCGCTTCTGGCGCATCGACCCTTCCCCGCTCTCGCAGGCCGTACTGGGAATTTTCCTCATTTATGTCTTCATGCAGTTTTTTGAAAGCATTCGTCTCGGCTCGCCGGGGGTTTTGAGCTTTCCGGCCATCATGATCGCGGTCCCTTATATCTTTGCCGTAAATGCGGAAAGGCAGGCAGACGCCGCTGCCGAAAGGGGCTGACCCCTGCGGAGGGAGGGACATCCCGGTCCCTTTTTTTCGGAGGATTTGGAAAATTGACGAATGGGGCCGGGTGTGGAGTTGCCATTTTAAGGGATGATAAATTATTTTTCGGCTCCGCCCGCCGGGGGGCACAGTTTCGGCTTGATAGTCCTGTTTCTTCGCCGGTCGGATGGTATTTTAAGGGATGGACGATGCCAACGCCGACAGGCCGATCCGTCTCTTTCGAAGGTCTTTCCATAACTGCTGAAAGACGAAATTCCTATCCTTTTAGCCGCGCAACTTATACCGGGATGTATTGATCAGCTTCTGTCCAGTAACGCTCTGAATCATTATTATCGTAAGTCCATCCGAGCAGGAACAGCCCGTTTTCAGTAGGGATCGCAAGGTTCCTGTTCCTTTAAGGGCCCCATTTGCGTAGGCGAGGAGATAGTCATACCGATTCCCGGAAATACAGGTGCCGTTTGTATTATCCCGGTCAAACCCAAAACTGATATTCTGATTATTCACCGTTCCCGTAGCAGAGAGACCATTCATGCTTCCCGATCCTGATCCGTTTGAAAATGTAAGGATCGCGGTACTCGCCTGAATACTGACGGCTACTGTATAGGAATAATCGCGCACACCGGCGGTCATGCATTCCGGATGACTGATTTCTGTGGCGATAAACCGCAAGTTATAGTTTCCGGCCGGGCTTTCCGGGTTGGGGTCGGCTTTATAAACGGAATCGACACTTTTATTCACAAACCACGAGTCATTTCCTTCGCTGAGGTTATCATCCAGACTCAATTTCACGGTGCAGCGAGTGATCGCATTGCGCTGCCGCAAATTCGCGTTGGCAAACGATTTGGGGTCTAAACATAAATCATACCGGTAGGACAATTGGGCATTAGGCGACAGTTCCGTGGTTGTGTTATCAAACCAGGTCGAAACAATATTGACGGCAGGATAATCGGGATTGACCTGGTTATCACAATTGACGATAATTTCCGAGTTGAGAAAATACCAACGATCCCCCTTCAACTCCCTCAGCGTCACTTCCAGGGTCGCATACGGCTGGTTGTCCTTAAGGCTATAACCCAGGATGTTCACTGTCAGTTCTACTTCGGACGTATCCAGGAGAAAAGAATCGGCAGTATCGTGGGCGGGACAGCCCACACCGAATAGACAAACAACCAGCAAAATCAATTCCGGCCGCCGGATGAGTGTTTTACGTTTGTTTTGCATGGTACCCTCTTGTATCTCCCTATGCACTTTAAAATACCAATTAGAGAATAACACAAGCTTCAATGTATTTGTCAAGAAAATGAGCAAACCGTAAATTGCCGATAGGAAATGAGTCGGGGCTACGAGGCTTGGTCTTTTATCGAACCGTTGGTCTTGATATTGTGACGAGGGGGCTTGATTTTGGTACGATGGGTCCCGGCCCCGGAAGTCCGAGAGTTCCCGACCGATGAAATACTTCGATCGTTACATCCTGCGCGAGATTACGGCCCCGTTTTTCATGGGCTTAGCTGCCTACAGCTTCGTTCTGCTCATGAACCAGCTCCTCCAGTATCCGGAGTTATTCATCGCCCATGGCGTGCCGCTCGGAACGACGCTCAAGCTGTTTCTTTACCTCATCCCTTCCATTCTGGCCTTCACCGTGCCCATGTCCGTCCTGATGGGCGTACTGGCCGGGCTGAGCCGGCTGTCGTCGGATGCCGAAATCATCGCTTTCAAGACGCTAGGGGTCAGCCACGCCCGTCTCCTTAGGCCCCTCCTCCTGTTTGCTTTCGGCGGCTGGGTGGTGACGTCGGTCTTGGCCCTGGAAATATCGCCGACGTTCAATTTCAAATGGATCCAGACGTCGGCTTTGGCGGCGGCCGAGCGGGCCGAGGTCCAGCTGGCCCCCCGCGCGTTCAACGAGCCGGTCCCCAACGTCATGATTTACTACCAGGATGCCGCCCCGAACCGGGATTGGACGAACGTCTTCATCTCCACCGGACGGTCCCCCATGGAAACGCGGATCCTCCTGGCCCGCCGCGGCCGGCTCGACGTTTACCCCGGGTCCAAACGGGCCGTCCTGAATCTTTTCGATGTCGTCCAACACGAAGTCGTCCTGGACGAGCCGGACAGCTACCATCCGGGGTTTTTCGGCCATGTCGAGGAGGAGCTCGACGCCGCGAATTTCTTCAGCGGGTATCAGGCCGTCAAGCGGGAGCGGGAAAAAACGATCGGCGAGTTGCGCGAGGGGCTTCTGGCGGCGGAAGCGCGCCGGGCCGATCTGCAGCGGACGCGGAGCGTTCTCGAGGCGGCGGCTTCGGCGCAAAACGCCCTCCGCCGGGCCGAGAACGAGTATGCCATGACCACTGGGGAAATCCGCCGTCATAAAGTCGAGATCCAAAAAAAATTCGCGCTTCCGTTTGCTTGCTGGGTCTTTGTTTTCCTGGGATTGCCGCTGGGGATTTCAACGAGGAAGGGGGGGCGGACGAGCGGGTTCACCCTGAGCGTCGTCATCATTTTTCTTTACTATGTCCTCATTACGGCGGGGGAAAACCTGGCCATGAAGGGACGGATCCCGCCTTGGCTGGGGATGTGGGGAGCGAACATCCTCCTCGGCGGCATCGGCCTGCGGCTGTTTTTTTTCTCGGCCCGGGAACTGCCGCTCGTGGCCGCTCTCAACCGCCGGCGGGCCCGCTCCGGGGCCGCTCCCGCGCCGGAATCTGTGAAGCCGGTCCGCCGGGCTTGGCCGATGCTCCGCTTTCCCAACATCCTGGACCGCTACATCCTCCGCAAATATCTGTTTATCGCCGGAATTGCGTTCGCCAGCCTGATCGCGGTTTCCGTCATCGTCACGTTTTTCGAGCAGATCGACAACCTCTATGCCCACAATAAGCCCCTGGGAGTGCTTCTGGCCTACGTCGGATACCGGATCCCCGAATTCATCCACCTCGGCCTGCCGGCTATCGCCCTCATCGCCACGCTGCTCGCTTTCGGGTTATTGACGAAGACCAACGAAATGACGGCCCTGAAAGCGTGTGGCGTGAGCACTTATCGCGCGGTCCTCCCCGCCCTGGTCATCGCCGTTCTTCTGGGGCTTCTTTCTTTTCAGATCCAGGAGCGCATCCTGCCCGCCTCGAACCGGAAAGCGCAGGAAACCTGGGACAAGTTGAACGACGCCCCGGCCAGGACAACGACGGCCTTCAACCGGCGCTGGGTGGCCAACAAGGCCCGCGACCGGTTCTATTATTACCGGTTCTTTGATCCCGGGAAATCGGAGTGGAGCGAATTGTCCGTTTTCGACCTCGATCCCGAGCGTTGGACGGTCCGGCGGCGCTTTTTTGCCCGCAAGGCCGTTCTTCAGGGCGGGACGATCCGTCTGGAAAACGGCTGGATCCGCGAATTCCAGGAGGCCCTGCCGGCCCGTATCGACAAGTTCAATAGTCTCGACCTGCCGATGGCCGATGAGCGCACTCTCTTTGTGAACGAGTCCAAGGAGCCGGGGCAAATGACCTATGGAGAACTGCGCCGCCATATCCGCGAGATCGACGACTTGGGTTTCGATACCCGGCGGATGAAGGTGGATCTGAGCGTCAAACTCTCCTTCCCCTGGGTGGCCTTGGTCATGACCTTTCTCGGTCTCCCGTTCGCCTTTTCCATGGGCAAGCGCGGGGCGCTGGTCGGGATCGGGGCGGGCTTGGGGATCGTCATCGTCTATTGGGTGACCCTGGGGATTTTTAAAAGCCTGGGGTACGTGGGATT
>CAZLAM010000026.1:0-220994 GCA_964557435.1 uncultured Eubacteriales bacterium | reverse complement strand
TTTCTGTTTGAAGCTCCAGAAGGAAATGCCGAGAACAACGGCGAAATACGCGGCAACGACAACCCAATCGATGGCGGTGAAATTGACCATGCGCAGCCTCCCGTCCCTGGGGATTTTATCGGCGGATATATATCATATCAGAAGCCAGGTTGCCTAGCCCCGTTTGGGCTTCCCGAACGGGGTCAGGTCTTAACATATAACATTGGGTTTCGGTTTTTCCCCGAGCGGAAATTAAACCCATTCGACTCCCCGGGCTTTGCAGTCCTCATTCGCGAAGCGAATTAGGGCGGGCTGAAGCCCGGGGTATAATATGGGTTAATACTAAGCGGCGCTTTGTACCCCGATTTAAAAATCGGGGTTTTGCGCCGCAAATGTATAAAATATCCATTCCATACCTAACAAAAAAAAGAAATGTTAAATGTTAAGACCTGACCCCATACCTTCTACCTGGCCGCCGTGGGATCCGGTAGAATAGAGGCCGTCGTCGTCATCTTCCGGCCGTCCACAAGGAGGACGACGGCATAATCGCCGTCCAGGGCCGCGAAAGAGACGAAGTTCGGGTCCGACTGGGCCCGCATCTGGGCGGCGAATTCAGGCGGAATATCGCCCATGTCGGCGCCCGCGAATCTCGGGCGCTGGCCGGCGCCGGCTTTTTTCTCCTCCTCGGTCCGTTCCCGCCGGGCCATCAGGTTCCACATCACGCTGTTCAGCCCGGCCTCGGTTGTTCCCTTGATCTCGTTGATCAGCATGGCGCCCTTGAAGATCTGCACCATCACATCGCCCTTGGGTTTGGCCTTGAGATAGTAATTGATCATTACACCGGCGGGCTCGCTTCTTCCATTAAAATTGGTCGTAGCCGAATGGGGACGAGAACTCTCACGCCAGCGGATGGCCGGCCCGACCGGGAAGAGCGCTGCATCCTGGGCCAGGAGCGGGGTTGTCATCTCCTCCAGAACGGAAATGTCGGCGATCCAAGCGCTGCGGCCGTGGGTGGCGACGATGAGGTCGTGTTCGCGCGGGTGGATCTTCAGGTCATAGATGGCGTTGGTGGGCATATTGGCCTTCATCTTGGCCCAGCTTTTGCCGCCGTCCAGGGAGGTATAAACGGCAAAATCCGTCCCGACGAAGAGCAGGTCGGCGTTCCGGGGGTTTTCCCGAACGACATTGATCGGCTCGTTGGGCAGATTAGCCGCGATGGAAACCCAGGTCTGGCCGAAGTCGGTCGTCTTATAAAGGAAGGGCCGGAAATCATCGTTCCGGTAGCCGGTGTACGAGACATAGGCCGTCCCAAGCGCGGAACCCGAAGCTTCCACCCGGCTGACCCAATATCCGGGATTGCCGGCGATTTTATCGCTGACCTTCGTCCAGTTTTTACCGTCATCACTCGTAACCCAGACCAAACCGTCGTCCGTGCCGATCCAGAGAATCCCGGCCGCCAGGGGGGACTCGGAGATGGTGACGATCGAGCAGTAGACGATATTCCCGTCGCCTCCGGAACCGTTGGGGAGCTTGGCCTTGTCGTTGGTGGTCAGGTCGGGGCTGATTTCGGTCCAGCTCTCGCCTCGGTTGGTCGATTTCACGACGATATTGGCGCAGTGATAAATCGTGTCGGAGTTGAAATTGGAAACCAGGACGGGAGAATTCCAATTCCAGCGAAAACCCGCCTTCCGGTAGGCGATTCCTTTCGATTCGCCGGTCAGAAGGTCGAGGCGCTGGAGCGGACCGTTCTGGGAATCGTTGTAGAGATAACGGTTGGTCTTGCGGTCGAAGACATTATACATGCCGTCGCCGCCGCCGACTGTCGCCCAGTCCTCCAACCGGATGGCCGTCCCGCCTTTTTTTGTGCTGGGCCCGATTTGCGAACCGTTGTCCTGCAGTCCTCCGGCCACACGGTAAGGAGTGGACATGTCGAAATCGATGGCATAGAACTGAGCGGTCGGGAGGTGGTCGGGACGATGCCAGGCCTTGCCGCCGTCGAAAGTCACGCCCAGGCCGTGATCATAACCTAAAAGCATGTGCTTGCTGTCCTTGGGGTCGATCCACAGGGCGTGATTATCCCCTCCGAAACGGAATGGCAAGCCCCAAGTTTTGCCGCCGTCCTTGGATTCTTGAACACCGACCGTTAGGGCATAGACATGTTTGTCGTCATTGGGATCGACGATGACGTCGCAGTAATAATAGCCCGGCCCCGACCCGATGCTCTGCTTTTCGGGGCTGACCTTCCGCCAGGAAGCGCCGCCGTCGTCCGTGCGGTAAACCTCTCCGTCGATCATGCCGGAGCTCAGCTTGCCCTCCAGGACTTCCTTCCACCGGGCTTCGGGCGTGACGTTGGGTTTGTTGGCGTTCTCGATGACGGAATAAAGGATCTTCGGGTTCTTGGGATAGATGGTCAGGCCGATGCGGCCGAGGATCCCGGAAGGAAGCCCCTTGGTGAGCTTCGTCCAGGTCGTGCCGCCGTTGGTCGTCTTGTGAATCCCGCTTCCGAATCCGCCGATCTGGTAGGTCCAGGGCAAACGCAGCTTGTCGTAGGTGGCCGCGTAAAGCACGTCCGGATTCCCGGGGTCCATGACCACATCGGCACATCCCGTCCGATTATCGACGAACAGGACTTTTTGCCAGGTCTTGCCGCCGTCGGCTGTTTTGAACAGACCGCGCTCGGGATTCTCGGAGTAGAGATGTCCGAGGGCCGCCACATAAACGACATTGGGATTCGCCGGATGGACGACGATCCGGCCGATATGGTGGGATTCGGGGAGACCGACGTTCTTCCAGGTCTTTCCGGCGTCCGTGGATTTGTAGATCCCGTCGCCCCAATAGGTGCTCCGGGAGCTGTTGGCCTCGCCGGTGCCAACGTAAAGGACGTTCGGGTCGGATGGAGCAACGGCGACATCACCGATCGAATAGGAATTCTCTAAGTCAAAGATAGGCTCGAAGGTCTCGCCGTTGTTGACGGTCTTCCACAAGCCGCCCGATCCGGCCGCCGCGTAGAACGTATACGGCAATTGAAGCGGGACGGCAAAATCGACGAACCGTCCGCCCTGAGCGGTCGGGCCGATATTGCGGTACATGATGGTCTTAAAAAGATCCGGCGCCGCGGCTTGGCCGAACGCGCCGGTCAGCGGGACGAGAAGTGCCGCGACGGCCAGAAGCCGCCAGTTTAGTTTACGGGAATACATGATTCCTCCTTCTTGAAGGTTTGAAATATGGGGATATCTCGTTGGAGACGGAAAGCCGTTACGGAAAAGAATCGCGGCGTAATAAACCCATCCGACTATCCGGGCTGAAGCCCGGGATACAATCAGGGTTAATACTGAGCGGCGCTTATGACCCCAATACAGAAATCGGAGCTCGGGGCCAGCGAACGCATCCAACAATTTGGACAAAGTGGAATAGAAAATATCACAGAGCGCAAGGACGGGTCAACAATCATCGCCGTTTCCGGGGGCGAGTCCGCATAGTCCGGCCGGCTGGCCGAGCCGGCGCAAGGAGTGTTAAAATGAAGTCATGATCGAGACAAACTATCCCATGACCCAGGCCATCCGGACCCTCAAGGACGCGGGGATCCCCTTCCTTATCCACTCTTATCAATACGTGGAACATGGGGGAACACCCGTCGCGGCACGCGAACTGGGGGCGGATGAACACGCCGTCATTAAAACGCTTGTTTTCGAAACCGACGCCCGTGAGCCCCTCCTCGTCCTCATGCACGGAGACAAGGAAGTGTCGGTCAAGGCGCTGGCACGAATTCTCGGCGTCAAGACTGTCTCGCCCGCTTCCCCCGACACCGCCGCCAGGCACACGGGTTATCAGATCGGGGGCATCTCCCCTTTCGGGACACGGAAACGATTGAAAGTCCAAATGCAAAGTTCGATCCTCGGCCTGCCGAAAATCTACATCAATGCCGGCAAACGCGGACTCCTGGCCGAGATTGCGCCGGTCGGCCTGCAAAAAGTTCTGCAACCCACCCTTGTCGACATCGCGATTTAGCCAGGATTATCGTCTACTCCCCCGGGCGAGACCTACCCCGCGCGATTCCGAAGCTCAAGCAACCGCCACTCCGATTATCGCCTTTAAAACCGTTAGATTTCGGGAGTTCCCGGCCTCCCAAGCCGATCCTGGGCGGGCCCTGAAGTTCCATGAACTTGCGTTCATGAATTCCCGCGAAGGGGATTGAAATACGAGTAATCACGCGTGTCCCATTATAAGTCGAACAAAACTATCTGGTTACAATCGGCAGCCATTGAATCTTGATCGTCTGTTTCGTTAAGCAGATGATTCAATGGGACTATTTCGAATGCCGTCACGCTAATATTCTGCAAAATATTGTAGAGTGGGGGCTTCAGGTCCATCCTTTTCCTGATGATTGCGACGAGAGCGTAAATTGCGATGGCCACCCAGATCTGCTTTCTTATGGCATTCTCCGATGTCCCATAAAACGATTTGATCCGCAAGTTTTGTTTGATCCAACGGAAGAACAGTTCCACTTGCCAACGGAGGCTTTCCCTGCAGGTCAGTAGGGCAAAAACCAGGCAGAAAAACTGATCGAAGCAGGAGAATTTTCGGACTCTGCAGTTGCCATGATAACGCCGGACGCATTTTCGGAATTCGGTCATCGGCAGAAAGGCCATGATCTGGGCGAAGACGGTCGGCTGGGTGTTCATCGGTCGCTCCTTGGAGGGCGAAAGAGCGCCGATTATACAAAATCGCATTCAAATCGATTACGGCCGAAATGTCCTTTATCTTATTCATTATGTGCGTAATGCAAGATTATTTATTTTCAACGTTGGGACACTACTGAAAATCACATTCAAATTGATTACGGTCGAAACCGACTGCATTTTCTTAATTATGTGCATGTTAGAAGGGATTCACATTTTCTTAACCGGACAGCCGTGATATTATTTATTAAATCCGACTGTCCGCATCCGCACAAGGATTGTGCGCATTCGGACAGTCGCCGCAAGCATTTTTCGTCGCAACTTCAATTCTTTAATCCTTACGCTACGGCGGAAACGGATCATCCCCCCTGAAATCCAAATTGGCCTCTCCCCGCCCCATGAAAAAGCGTCGATCCTATCCGGATTGGCATCGTTCTTGCAGTTTTTGTTTGGCAACGCCGGGAGAGTTGCCTTGCTTAGATCCATCGCCTGAAACAGGAGACAATAATGAGAGAAATTTCCCTGTCCATCCCGACCTTGGAATCCGAACAAAACATCGACATCGAAGTGCGCATCAACGGCAAGCGCCGGTCCCTGCGCTACCGGGTGGAGATCATCGCCTGGGAAGATGCCGCCAAGTCCGACGAAGACCGGGTCGACGTCCTGAAGCGCGTGATCAGGGAATATGACAAGGACTGGCAGCTCGTCCAGGTCGGCGCGCCGATGGATAAAACCATTCCCATCATGTTCCGCAAGACAAAAAACGAAACCGAGGCCTGAAAGGATCCCGATCGATGGACCGCTTCTCGAGGAGCGGAACCGCGCCACAATAGCTCCGTCTGACGCATCGACAAGAAACTGGATGGAGCGGGCGTACTTGGGCTAAAATAACCCCTCATCCTAAACAGGGAGATTTTCATCGAAAATCCGACGCCCGCTTCCGCCTATGCGGCCCGCATCGAGGCTCTGGACCGCGACCTGGCGGGCTTGAAGAAAAGGGACCGCTTGTTCCTGGCCGCCAAAACCGTCGTTCTCATTGCCTGGCTGGTAGGCGTCACCCAATCCATCCCCGCCCATTGGGGCCGGGCCGGGCTGCTGTTCGCCGCCTTCGCCATACTTTTCGCGGCGACGGTGGTCGGGCATGAAATCGTCCTCAGACGAACCCGTTTCGCTCAGGCTCTCCGCCGGATCAACCAGGACGAAGCCGCCGCCTTGTCCGGTTCGATCATCGAGGACGGGCCGACCGGGGAGGAGTTTCTTTCGCTGGATCATGTCTACGCGCCCGATTTGGACCTCTTCGGCCGGCACTCGGTTTTCCACCTGGTCGGGCGGGCCGTCACCAGTCTTGGTCAAAGGGCTTTAGCCGACCTGTTTTTGGGTCCGCTGGAGGCCCGTCAAATTAAAATCCAACAAGACG
Organism: uncultured Eubacteriales bacterium; assembly: GCA_964557435.1. GTDB lineage: Bacteria > Acidobacteriota > Aminicenantia > Aminicenantales > UBA4085 > UBA4085. Next base: position 214,919 of record CAZLAM010000026.1, on the reverse strand, counting down.
CGGTGCGCGAGCTGGCCCCGAAACTGCCGTTCCGCCAGACGGTCAGGGCGCATGGAGCGGAAATCGCCGATACCTCGGCCAAGCTCGAAACCCTGTCCCGACTTTTCCATTCTTCTTCCGGCCTCCCCGACCTCGGTAAGTGGAAAATATTTCTCTTCGGCCTGCCGCTGCTCACTCTCGCCCTTCTCGTCCTGGCCTTCATCAATATTCCCTGGCCGGTGTTCGCCGGCTTTTTCCTCCTGCAATGGCTGATCAACGCCCTGACGGGCAAAAGAGTCGCGGCCTTCTACGGCTCGACCTCCCGGCATTTTCGGCTTCTGAAAGCCTATGCCGACATCATCCGCGAAATCGAACGGGAGCCGTTTTCCTCGCCCGGGATGATCGAAATCCAAAACGCCCTGACGGCCGACGGCCGGACGGCCTCCCGGGCCATCCGGAAACTGGCCTCCCGGCTCGAATGGCTCGACGCCCGCGCCAACAAGGCCATACACTTCTTCCTCAACAACCTCGTTTTCTGGGATCTCCATTGCGTCCGCTTGATCGAAGCCTGGCGTTCGACGTCGGCGGCCCGCGTTGGAGGCTGGTTTGCGGCCATCGGCCGGACAGAAGCCCTGTCTTCCCTAGCCAATCTCTCCTTCAACAATCCCGGCTGGGCTTTCCCGCGCATCGTCGAATCCGGGTTCGAGCTGCGGGCCTCGGCTCTCGGCCACCCCCTCATCCCTTCCGAAGAGCGGACGGTCAACGATTACGCCCAGGAACCGCCGGGGGGTGTCGACATCATCACCGGCCCGAACATGGCCGGCAAGAGCACTTTTCTCCGAACCGTCGGAGTGAACGCCGTCCTGGCCTTCGCCGGTTCGCCCGTTTGCGCCGCGGACATGTCGATTTCGCCGTTCGGGCTGGCAACCAGCATGAAGACGAGCGACACCCTGGACAAAAAGATGTCGCTTTTCTACGCCGAGCTTTTAAGGCTTAAAATGATCCTGGACGACGTCCGCAAGGGCCGCCCGGTTTTTTTCATGATCGACGAAATGTTGAAGGGGACGAACGCCATGGACCGCCATACCGGTTCGGTCGCCCTAGTCCGTCAACTCCTCCGGACCGGGGCGAACGGCATCGTGGCCACCCACGATATCGAGCTGACCCATCTCTCCGCCGAGCGGCCGAACGTCCGCAACTTCCATTTCGACAGCTTCGTCGGGGACGGCCTGATCGACTTCGATTTCAAGCTACGGCCTGGAGTATGCGAGAGCTTCAACGCCCTGGCTCTGATGAAAAGCATGGGCTTCGAGGTCTGACTACCGCTTTTTCAGCTCGACACCATGCCCGATGGGAAAAAGCCCCGGGATCGAGACCGGCAGTTTTCCGGTCATATCAAACTCGCCGAAGATGGCCCGAGCCGCCGCGGTCTGAGTCTGGGACTGATTGCGGTAAAAGCAAAGATAGGCATCCACTTCGGGAAAATCGCGGAGAAAATAGGGACTTCCGAACGAGACGACGACGACCGGCCGGCCGGACTCCTTCATTTTTTTGATCAGCGTGGTATGGCGCGGATCGATTCCGACGGTCCCCTTCCACGCGCTTAGGCTCGAGAAGAGGGCGAATACCACCACATCCGCCTCGGCCGATTTCACCGCCGCGTCGTCGAGCGATTCCTGTCCCGTATCGCCGTCGGCATAATGAATCTGGGTTTCGGGATTGCGGCCCTTGACGGCCGCGGCGAAGGCCCGTCCGGCAAAATAATCGCCCCGGTCGGAACTCAGGCTGAAAACTGCGAGCTTTTTTCCGGCGCCTGCAAGAGGCAATACTTCGCCCTCATTCTTGACCAGCGTGGCCGCGGCCTGGAAAGTCTTCAAGGCCTGCTCCAGAAAGGCCTTGCCGCCCAGCTTGGCCGGGAGCGACTCGACATCGACGAAGCGGTTCCGATGCAGTCCTAAGCGGGCCTTGGCTTCCAGGATGCGCCGCGCCGATTCGTTGACCCGGGCTTCCGGGAGCGTCCCGTTGCGGACCGCTTCCTTGAGAAATTCGACGACCCTCTCGGGCTCGAGCGGGAGCAGGACGATATCGATGCCCGCCAGAATGGCTTTGAGGGCCGCTTCCGTGGGTGAATAAGCATTGGTGACGCCGCCCATTTCCATGGCATCGGTCACGATCAATCCTTGGAAACCCATCGTTAGGCGCAGGAGCCCGGTCTGGATGGCGTACGACAAGGTCGCCGGCAGATCGGGCGTCGGGTCGAGCGCGGGCACGAGGAGGTGGGAAACCATGACCGACCCGACACCGGCGGCGATGGCCGATCGATAAGGCAGGAGCTCGACCTTGTCCAGCCGTTCCCGGTCGGCTTTGATGACCGGAAGAAGAATGTGGGAATCGACATCGGTGTCGCCGTGGCCGGGAAAATGCTTGGCCGTGGCCATCATCCCGTTCTCCTGACAGCCTTTGATGAAGGCGGCGGCGATCCGGCCGACCTGCACGGGATCCTCGCCGATGGCCCGCGTATTGATGATCGGGTTGTCGGGATTGATGTTGACATCGACGACGGGGGCGTAGGTCTGGTGGATGCCGACGGCCCGGCCTTCTAGCGCCGTCACTTTTCCCATCTCGTAGGCCAGCGCCTCGGAATCGGCCGCGCCCAGTCCCATGATCGTCGGGAAAAGAGTCGACCCCGTTATATGCACAGCCGCGCCGCGCTCCAGATCGGCGGCGATGAGCAGCGGCACATCGGCCATAGCCTGCAGGGTATTGTTTAATATGGCGGTCTCGTAGGGATCGCCGGTGAAGAGGACGAGGCCGCCGACCTTGTGTTTGGCCACCAGCCGGCGGAGGAAGGCGAGTTGATCCCCGTCCGCGGGAAGGAAATCCCCGGCATAGCGGCAGGCGATCATCTGGGCGACCTTGTCCTCGACCGACATCCGGCTCATCATCCGGTTCACCCAGCGCGCGCCGTCGGGTTCCATGGTCAGACCGGGTTTGAGCCCGACAGGCGCGCACCCGGCCACGGCGACAACCGTAGTCAGGAGGATGATGTTTCGGATTTTTCCCGCGGTCAGCTTCATGAGAAAACTCCTCTGCCGGAACAAGGCCCCCCCCTTTCCCTCGTTCTCCGGGCTTTACTTCCGGTACTTGATCAAGCTGAATAAGTTAACCTCCGGATGGACTTTCCGGATGGCCTTGATCCCGTCCAGGAAAGACAATTCAACGGCCGCGGCGAAACCGACGGGATTCCCGCCCAGACGCTTGACCAGTTCGATAGCGCTGATCGAGGAAGAGCCCGTGGCGATCAGATCGTCGATGATGAGGACTCTCTGGCCCGGCTTGATGGCATCTTCGTGCATTTCAAAGAACTCGATGGCGTACTCGTTGGGCGCCTGGACGCAGATGGTTTTCCGGGGCAGCTTGCCTTTCTTGCGGATAACGGCCAATCCCCGTTTTAAGTCCCGGGCGACCGGGGCGGCGAACAGAAAGCCGCGCGATTCGATGCCGACAATGAGGTCGGGTTTCTTCGTCCGAGCCCAGGCCGACAGGGCGTCGATCGTCTCGTGATAAGCCTTGGGATCGGACACCAGAGGGGTGATGTCCTTAAAGCCGATGCCCGGCTTGGGATAATTCATGACCTCGATGATTCGTTTTTTAAGCGCGGAAGTATCCATGGGGTCCTCTCCTATTTAAAATCGCTCCCATTTAAAAACAAGAGGGGCGGATTGTCAAACGACCGCGCCCTGGATGGTGATCGTCCGGCGGCTGAGGGAATCGACGCGGATCGAAACGCGGATCGCGGGCAGGGGGAAATCGATTTTCTCGGCCCACTCGATGAGGATGACTCCCTCGCCGACATAATCCTCGAACCCCAGGTCGCGGATCTCGGGAGAATTCCCCAGCCGATAGAGGTCGAGATGATAGATCGGGACACGGGCCGGATAGACATTCATGAGAGTGAAGGTCGGACTGCACACCTGGCCGATGTCTTTGACTCCGAGGCCGGCGGCGAAGCCCTTGGCCATGACCGTTTTTCCCGCGCCCAGCTCCCCAATGAGGAAGACAACCTCATCGCCCTTGAAGGCCGCCGCCAAGCGTTTGGCCAAGGTCATGGTCTCCCTGGCCGAATTCGTCTGAAAGACGGTTTTGGTTTTCCTTGGTAACGTTTTAGCCGGAGGGCGGTTTCGTTTCGATGGCGGGGACTCCGAGCCGCCGGCCCGGCCTGGAGACGGCGCGTTCCTCAAGTCCGCTCCGATCCGTCTTCGAGCGATTTCACGGCCGCAGGGAGGAACCGGATCAGGTCCCCGGCGACTAGCGCTTTCTCAGACAACTTGGCCGCGGCCAAGTCTCCGCTCAGCCCGTGAACATAGACAGCCGCTCGCGTCGCGGCCGCGATATCCTTGGTCTGGACTATCAGCGACCCGATCATCCCGCTGAGTACGTCACCCGCCCCGCCCGTGCCCATGCCGGGATTTCCGGTGGGATTGACGAAGGTGCGGCCGTCCGGCGTGGCCACCAGCGTCCGATGTCCTTTGAGAACGAGGATGACCTTCCACTCACGGGCAAAAGCCGGCGCCAGCTCGAGACGCCGGGCCAGGACCTCGGGGACGGATAGACCGACGAGCCTGGCGAACTCGCCGGGATGGGGCGTCAGAACGGCCGGCGAAGCCAGTTTACGGAGGATCTCGAGATTTCCGGCCACAATATTGAGCCCGTCGGCGTCAATAACCATGGGAATTTTGAGGCGGGGAAGAAGCGTTCGGACGAACACGGCGGTCGACTCTTGGGTGGAGAGTCCCGGTCCCACAACGACGGCGTCCTTCCAGGCCAGAATCTTTTCGGCCGCGGCCGCCGCCTCGGCCGATATGGTCCCGGAGGCCGTTTCGGGAAGGGGTTCGGTCATGAGTTCCATCATCCCGCGGCCGATGGCCGGAAGAACGCTTTTCGCCGTCCCTATGGTGACCAATCCGGCCCCCAAGCGCAGGGCGGCTTTACCGGCCAGTACGGCCGCGCCGGACTTCCCAAAAGAGCCGGCCAAAATGGCCAAATGTCCGTAGGTTCCCTTATGCCCGTCCCGCAGGCGGCGAGCGAAAAGAGGGAGGATCTCTTGTCGTTCGATCGTCTCGAGAGAGAGAGACGCGGAACCGAACAGATACGGCGGAATGCCGATATCAATGACAACAAGCTCGCCGACGAAATTCTCGGCCGGGGGGAACAGGTGCCCGATTTTGGGGGCGGCCAAAGCGACGGTCAGGTCGGCTTTGACCGCCGGGCCAAGGACGGCGAATGTGTCCGAGAATAGGCCGGAGGGAATATCGACCGCGACCTTGAATCCCCGCGCTTTATTGATTTCGCCGATGGCGGTGGCATAAAGTCCCGCCGCCGGTTTCTCCAGTCCCGTCCCGAAGATCGCGTCGACGATCAGGGAGGCGTGAGCCAGCGTCAGACGTTGTTTTTTCCAGCATAATTCGGTGGAAGCGTCGACGACTTCGACGCCCGATTTCTCAGCAATGCCCAGGTTGAGGGCGGCGTCGCCCTTGAGTTCCTCCTTGGGGGCGAGAAGCAGGACCGTCGGGGCGGCTCCCCTGTTGCGTAAATGCCGGGCGACGACCAACCCGTCGCCGCCATTGTTGCCTTTGCCGGCCACGACAACGATGCGTTCGCAAGCGGGCAGGGGGAAACGCTTCAGGATCTCGGCGACGATCCGCGTTCCGGCGTTTTCCATCAGGACGGGGCTGGGAATGCCGATGTCCTCGATCGTCGTCCGGTCGATCTCCCTCATCTGCTTGGAATTCAGTACTTTCATGGTCGCACCAAAGGGGATTTTATCATAAATTAAACCCATTCGACTCCCCGGGCGGGCTGAACCCTACAAAAACCGTAGGGCTTGCTCCCCAAAATCCAGAGCATGCCCTACAAAAACCATAGGACTTGCCAGGCAAGGCCCGGGGTATAATATGGGTTAATACTGAGCGGCGCTTTGGCCGCAAATGTATCAAGCCCTGTCCGCTCCGCCGGGCCGACCATACGCCGTTTTGATCACACAAGGCTTTATTGAAAAGCCTGTCCGGTCACGGCGTATGGCTCCGTTCCCCCGAACGGTGATACCGTGCCGCCTCACCTACTTACACAAAATGGAAGAGAGCCGATAATGATAAAATAGAGATGGCCATGAAAAACAACGGCTATATTTATTCGGACCGAGTCCTCAAACCGGACGAGGGTCGTTTGGTATTAGACTTCTACGCCCTTCGTTACCCTCACTCCAGCGAGGAAAACTGGCGGCAGCGGATTCAATCGGGACAAATTTTTCTCAATAGACAATCCGCCTCCCCCGACGATGTCCTGACCCGCGGGGACAACCTCGACTACCATCGTCCCCCATGGGAAGAACCCGCCGTCCCCGGGAATTTTATCACTCTGTTCGAAGACGGAAATGTGTTGGTTCTGGCCAAACCGTCCGGGCTGCCCGTCCTACCCGGCGGCGGTTTTTTAGAGAACACACTTCTCCACCTGGTGCGCCGACATTATGGGGCCGATTGTTCGCCGCTTCATCGGCTGGGACGCTGTACTTCGGGAGCCATCCTATTTACTCGCAACGCCGGAACCGCGCGATTTTTGGGACAGGCCCTGAAGGAGCGGCAAATCCTCAAGGTCTATCTGGCCTTGGCTTCCGGAACCGCCATGCCGGATGCCTTTACAGTCGATGCTCCTATAGGGCCGGTTCCGTATCAACCCCTGACAACTATTCATGCTTATTCCCCCCAGGGCCGGCCCTCGATTAGTCATGTCCGAGTACTCCATCGATGCCCCAAGAAAAACACAACACTTCTGGAAGTGACGATTCCAACGGGACGTCCCCATCAGATCCGCATCCATCTCAGCTTCGCGGGATTTCCACTGGTGGGCGATCCGCTCTATCAAACTGGCGGAATTCCTCGGGCCGGGAGCAAGGATGACGAATACTCTCCCCTGCCCGGGGACGGCGGGTATTTTCTGCATTCTTGGAAAATCAGGTTCCCTCGACCCGACGGGGGCGAAGACATGGAAGTCGTTTGTCCTCCGCCGCTTATCCTTGATCCCGATGCAACGTCGACTTGAGGGAGTTCGAATACCGGCACGTTAACAACTAAAGTTCCTGACAAAATAACACTTTTCTCTTCGTGCGAAATGACGTATAGGGCACAGCCATGTCCTCCGGAGCGACGGGAACCCTCGTCAGGGTGCAGGGGTGAGGGGTGGAGGAGGCCATCCCCGCAGGCTTTGTAGCCCTATGCTTTAACATAGGGTCGACGACTGAGCGGGCATGGATTTTCGCCGTAAGCGAAAAGAGCGAAGAAGGAGTCGGAGCGCGTTTCCTCGCCGGGGAAACGCTCGTGTTTGGCCGCCTCCACCCCGAACCCTCTTGCCCCAGAAAGCCCATTCATGATAATTTAAATCGGATCTCTTCCATAAAACCAAATTTTTTTCGGAATTTTCCGGGTATCACAGGAGGTTTCATATGTCCATCAAAGTCGGGATCAACGGGTTCGGCCGCATCGGCCGCAACATGCTCCGCGCCGCTTCTGGCGATCCGCAAATTGAATTCGTCGCCGTCAACGACATCACCGACGCCGCCACCCTGGCCCATTTGCTCAAATACGACTCGGTCCTCGGCCCCTTCAAGGGCGAAGTGAAGGCCACCGCCGATTCCATCATCGTGGACGGCAAGCCCATCAAGGTTCTGGCCGTCAAAGATCCCGCCGAATTGCCCTGGAAAAGCCTGGGCGTAGAAGTGGTCGTCGAATCGACCGGCAAATTCACCAAACGGCCCGATGTCCTTAAGCACATCGAAAAGGGCGGCGCCCGTAAGGTCATCGTCTCGGCCCCGGCGACGGACCCTGATGTCATGCTTGTTCTGGGTGTCAACGAGAAGACCTATGACGCGGCCAAGCATCACATGATCTCCAACGCCTCATGCACGACGAACTGCCTGGCCCCCGTGGTCAAGGTTCTCCACGACGCCTTCGGCGTCGAGAAAGGCTTCATGACCACGATCCACGCCTATACCAACGATCAGAAAATCCTGGACGCTCCTCACAAGGACCTGCGCCGGGCCCGGGCCGCCGCCGTATCCCAGATTCCCACGACGACCGGGGCGGCCAAGGCCGTCGGGATCGTCATACCCGAGCTCAAGGGCAAGATCGACGGCATCGCCATCCGCGTCCCGACCCCCAACGTGTCCCTGGTCGATTTCGTGGCGGTGATGAAAACGCCGGTCACCGACAGGGGCGTCAACGACGCCTTCAAGGCCGCCGCTGCCGGCACGCTCAAAGGCATCCTGCAGTACACCGACGAGCCGCTCGTCTCCTGCGACTTTCTATCCAATCCGCACTCGGCCATTGTCGACGGTCTGTCGACGAAGGTCATGAGCGAGACGTTCCTCAAAGTCCTGGCCTGGTACGACAACGAGTGGGGCTACTCCTGCCGTCTGGTCGACCTGATCAAGTTCATCGCTTAAGATCCGTCATGCGGTTCATCGAAGACCTCGACCTCAAAGGCAAAATCGTATTCATGAGGGTGGACTTCAACGTCCCCTTTACCGACGACGGAACGATCCGGAACGACAAGCGTATCAAGGCCTCGCTCCCGTCCATCACCTATGCTTTGAGCAAAGGCGCCAAGCTCGTCCTCGCTTCCCACTTGGGCCGCCCCAAAGGCAAACCCGATCCCGCCATGAGCCTCAAGCCCGTAGCGGCGCGTCTGTCCGAGCTGATCGGACGGGACGTCCTTATGGCACCCGATGTCATCGGCCCCGAAGTCGACAGCTTCAAAGCAGCCCTCAAGGAAGGGCAGGCTCTGCTTCTCGAAAATGTCCGCTTTCACCCCGGCGAAACCAGGAACGACGCCGTCTTTTCCAAAGCGCTGGCCGCCGGCATCGACATTTTCATCAACGACGCCTTCGGGTCCAGCCACCGCGCCCACGCCTCGGTCGTGGGAATCGTCGATTTCGTGCCCGTGGCCGCCGCCGGCTATCTGATGAAGAAAGAAGTCGACTATCTCCGCCGGGCCATCGTCAACCCGGCCAAACCCTATGTCGCCATCCTGGGCGGAGCCAAGACCGAGGACAAGATCCCGGTCATCGAGACGCTTCTGAACAAAGCGGACTCGATCCTCATCGGCGGAGCCATGGCCTACACGTTTTTCCTGGCCCAGGACCGTGAAGTTGGGAAATCCCTGGTCGAACCGGACAAAGTCGAAATCGCCCGGACCATCCTGAAGACAGCGGCCGAGAAAGGCGTCCGGTTCGAGCTCCCCGTGGATAACGTCCTGGCGACCTCGATCGAATCGGGGCTCGTGGACAGGATCCAGGAAGAATTCCCTTACCCGGCCGATCTCATGGGCGTAGACATCGGGCCGAAGACCGTAGCCCGGTATTCGGCCATCATCGCCGGGGCCAAAACGATCTTCTGGAACGGCCCGCTGGGAGTCTTTGAAACGCCGGCCTTCTCCTCAGGAACGATCAAAATCGCCGAGGCCGTGGCCGCTTCGGGCGCCGTATCCATCGTCGGCGGCGGGGACTCCATCGCCGCCGTAGACAAAGCCGGTGTCGGTAACCGGATCACCCATATTTCGACGGGCGGCGGGGCGAGCCTGGAGTTCATCGCCAACGAGACGCTGCCCGGCATCGAAGCGCTGGAAAAGAAAGCCTGAGATGCGCCCCCAGACTCCGCCCCTTATCGCCGGCAACTGGAAAATGCACCTGACCCGCGCCGAAGCGGGGGCGCTGGTCCAGGCTGTCGTGCAATCCGCACCCGAGCTCGCTCCGGCCAAGTTCGTCCTCCTGCCGCCTTTTACGGCGCTGGCCGAGGCGGCCGCACGCATGGCCGGATCGGCCGTCTCGATGGGCGGGCAGAATTTTTATTGGGAAGACAAGGGCGCCTTCACGGGCGAAGTCTCCGCCCCTCTTCTGGCCGATGCCGGCTGCCGCTATGTCCTCGTCGGACACTCCGAGCGGAGGCATCTCTTCGGCGATACCGACCAGGCCGTCAATAAAAAAATCCTAGCCTCCCTGCGCGTCGGACTGAGGCCGATCGTCTGCGTCGGGGAAACGCTCGAGGAGCGGGAGGCCGGGCGGACATTCGATGTGATCCGCCTTCAACTCGAGGTCGGTTTGAGCGGCCTGAACGGGACGCAATTCGCTTCGCTGGTTCTCGCTTATGAGCCCGTTTGGGCCATCGGGACCGGAAAAACGGCCTCGCCGGCCGAGGCTCAGGAAGCGCACGCTTTTATCCGCACCCGATTGGAAGAAAAGTATGGAAAACCGGCTTCGGACTGTGCTATAATTCTATATGGTGGGTCGGTAAAACCCGCCAACGCTTATTACCTGTTCAAAGAACGGGACATCGACGGGTTTCTCGTCGGTGGGGCTTCACTCGAAGCGGCGTCCTTTTTGGGTATCGCCGGGGAAGCCGTGAAGGCGTATAAGGAAATCCAGTGACCGCGTTATTGACCATTCTCCACGTGATTATCTGCCTGGTCCTCGTTATGGCCGTTCTTCTCCAGTCCGGGAAGTCGGCCGATCTTGCCGGCGCCTTCGGCGGCGGCGGGAGCGCAACAGCCTTCGGGCCCCGGGGTTCGGCGTCGCTGATGTCCAAAGTTACGACAATCAGCGCCATTTTGTTTATGGTTACCTCACTTGGGTTGTGGATTCTTTCCGGGCACGAGAGCAAGTCGGCCTTGAGCGGCGTCCAGGCGCCCGCCCCGATCGCCAAGACGGCCACGCCTCCGGTGACCACACCCCCGGTTAAAACGGATGTGAAGAAGGACGATAGCACTGCTGCCGCCGCGGCAGCCAAGCCCGGCGACAAGGCCGCTGCGCCCCTGACCAAGCCCTCGACGGCCCAGCCGGAAAACAAGCCGGCCGCCAAGAAATAATCCGCATCCGCGGTTCGTGCCGAAGTGGTGGAATTGGCAGACACGCTAGCTTGAGGGGCTAGTGAGCCTAATTAGCTCGTAGGGGTTCAAGTCCCCTCTTCGGCACTCTCTCCTCTTACGACTTCGAAGCAACCCAGAGCGAAAAATCCGTTTCATTCATGGCGCCCGACGTCCGTCCCATTTCCATCCCTTTTCTCATCACGATGAATGTCGGCACGGCCTTGATTCGGAAGGCCGCCGCCAGGTCGCGCTCCCGGTTCGTTTCAACCTTGATCACCATGAGATCGCCGGCCCGCCGTTTGGCCAAGCTCTCCACCACCGGCGTCATCATATGGCAAGGCATGCAGGTCGGCGAATAGAAATCGATCAAGACCGGCAGGGAGGCGTTTTGGACGAGCATAGCCACCTGTTCCGGCGTCGGTTCGAGAACCCGGCCGGGGACCGGCAGGGGGGTTTTACAGCGGCCGCAGACCACGGCTTTATCTCCGGCGGATAGCGGGAAGTTGTTGGTCGCCCCGCACCCCAAACAGCTGACTTTCACTTTATCGTTCATGGAATACTCTCACCTTTCGCCGGTTTTCCGAGTCCATTGTCCGAACCCGGCGGGCCCGGGACTTTTCATTATACAACTCCCGCTCAACCCGTCAATTTGTCCGGGAAAAAAATATCGCCGGCTTCATCCCCTCTTTCTCTCGGAGACCGGCTCCCTACATAGACTTGACCAAGGCGCCCCAACGCTTATCCAGCTTGAATCCGCGGCGAATGAAAAATCCGGGCAAATACAAATGGGTCATGACGATCCGGACTCCCTGCCCGGCCATCCGGGCGCAAAAATCGTCCACCGCCGCACCGCCCAGGCCGGATGCTTTTAAATTGGAGGTCACAACGATAGAGTCGATAAAGGCGACGGTCCCGGACATCCTCCGGTAGCACAAACCGCCGACGATACGATCCTGGGCGTCCTTAAGGACGAAATGGAGGTCCTGCTGGGAGACGAGTTTGGGATAGTTCGCTTTGAATAGGAGCCGATAGATTTGTCCGATCTCGGCTGGGTCAACGGTCTCGCCGAAGACATAATTCCGTCCGCGGCGGTCGGTGAGGGTGGATTGGATGACGACCCGTCGCGATCCTTCTTCACCGAGCGCGACGACGTCCAGCTTGCGATCGGGCTCGAGACGGGGGAAAACCATCCGGCTGTAAACCCGGCGGTCGCGTTCGTCCCGGAGGGCCGATTGCAGGTCGGAGAGTTCGATGCGTTGGACGGCCGGATCCTCCGGATGCTCGTTCATGCGGGCCAGAAGGCGGTCGAAAACCGTCTCCAGACGCTCGTTTCGGCCGGAGAAATACGTGTGCCGGTAGAGATAATAGCGGACGATTTCGGGGAACCGCTCGAGACGGTAACGACGATGGAGGTCGAGGACTTTCCGTTCCCGGTCGCGGGAGGGCGCCAGGGGATCGGCCGACAGCCATTCCCGGTAAGCATCCACGGCATTTTGAGCCGGCATGGGAAGGAAATAGGTCCGGTCGAATTCGGCGCGATAACGGCGCAGGCGGACGGCCAGATCCTGGCCCGGAAGCGACGGGACCGGCGCCGCGTCAAGAGCGGCCTGGAGCTCGGCGAAAAAGCCCGCGGCGCGCTCCCGGCCCAAGGCATCATAAGCCGCGTCGAAGATCCAGTCCAGGTCCAAATGGTCGAGGCACCAAGGATAATGAGCCGCCGCCCGGCGGAAAAAATTATCGACCATCGGGCGGACGAGCGAAATAGGGCCGGCGGACTCCCGACATCCGTCCAGCGAGGCCAGGACGGTATCGTCCTGGAAGTCGAGCTCGGGGACGATGATGTTCACGGGCGAGACCCGGCCGGGGATCATCCGGAAGCCGCTCATGCTCCAGGCTCGGAAAATCGCCGCCAGGGCTTCGATAAAGAGCTTTCGCCAGACCGACGGGACCGGCAGCGGAGAGTCCACGGTCCGGCGGCCGGCGAAATCGCGGATTTTCTCCCAAACGGTCAGATCGCCGATATGACGCCAAGAGACGGCGCCCGAATCCGTCCGCATCGAACCCAAGGGGGGCAGGACCCTGTCTCCTTCGGGATAGTCGGCCAAGACCGCCGACCAGAGATTCGCTTCCCGTTCAGCCTTGTCTTGGCGTCCGTCGGGAAGAACCAGCTTCAAGTCGAAATGGCGCCGATCGTTCGTATTGATGCCGATCCGATAGGTGGAACGACGGGGCGCATTATAAATCCGCGAAACCCAAAGCCCCTCTACGGCCGAAGTCCGAGGGTCGAAATCGGCGTCCTTATAAGTCAAGCGGACGGATTCCGCAAGAAAGGACGGGTCGGCCAATATTTTGCCGACCCGGACGGCTTCACCCGGATCAAGGCTGTCGTCGAACATCGGATCTAAGGCCGGCGTCCGAACTCCGGCCCCGGTTTGGCATGACGAACGTCTAAAACGACGGCGGAAATCCCCGTTCAGCCGAATCAGGTGTTTTTCGGCGGACGCCGCCAAAACGGAATCCTTCCGGAGCAGAATCCAGCTCGAAAACTCGGCCCGGACGGGGCCGTAATAATCGGGTTGTCGGCGCGCCAAATCGACGAACAGGCGAAAGATCCGCTCGAATTGCCGGCGCGTAACCGCCCCGGCCGGCCAGGACATGGTCTCGCGGTAAGCCCGCATTCTTTTCCGTAAAGCGTCGAAACGCCCTTGACCCATCGGAGAGGAGACGATTTCGTCGATGCTGTCCCGGTTCAGGAACGATAGACCCGACTCGACGAAAGCCGGCAAAAGACGGCTGTAGTCGACATTCGGTTCGTCCAGGAAAAGAAGCCGATAAGCCCAGCAGCGGATTTTTTCCAGGGGATGGCGGGCGAGCGCCCTTAAACGGCCGCGGATCAGCGCGGAGATACGCAGATCGGACGTATTAAACAATCTCTCCAGTTCGATCATCGCCTCGTCGGGAGGAATTTCGGCGGCGAACAACACCGTCGCCAGGAGTTCATGCAGCCGTTTCAGGCGTTCCTCGCGCACGGCTGGAAGTGAAGGACCGGCTGTCCGGCTGCTCGAATTCGTCTTCTTCCTTGGCGGAAGCGCGAGGCGGCCGGTCGCCGGCTCCAGGGGCAGGTCCCAGCCTTCCTTGCAGGGAGCAAAAGCGGCCAGCGAAGGATTCCCCGCCCAAAGCAGAGGCTGACGGGCGAATAGGCCTAAATCGATCGTCCCGCCGGGGATTTCATACTCCAGGTCGCCGATCCGCCAGAAACCAACTTCCCTGCCCCGTTCGAGGACCAGGCTCCGCCCGCGGTTGACATCGCGGAGTTCAGCTTTTCCGGAAATGATTTCGTCATCCAGAATGCCCAAATCCCGGAAAACCCACAAGGGAATTCGGACCTGCTCGTTTTTGACCCGAAGCTCGACGGCGTTGCGGCTGTAGAGCGCCTCGATCTCGGCGCCGAAAGCGGCGGTGATTTTTTTGCGGTTGAAGGAACCCTTGGGCGTGATCTCGCCGAGGGAGGGGTCGAAGTCACGCGGCAGGAGGGCGAAATTGACCACCCGTTCATAAGGGGCCAGTCCGAGGTTGGCGGCGGTGACGATGCGGCGGTAGTATTCGCGGGCGTTCTCCGGGCTGAGGGCGTCGGCCAGAACGCGGTCCTCGTAATCGGGGATGATGAACAGGACGTTGTGGGGGCGCCCGTCCCCGACAAGGAACGTCCGCTTGATCCCGGGAACACCCAGGAACTTGTCCTCGACTTTGCGCGGCGCGATCGTCTGGCCCCGGTTATTCTTGTATATGTCCTTGATCCGGTCGACGATCTGATAATCGCCTTCGGTCCGGCGGCGGAAGATGTCGCCCGTGGAGAGCCAATAGTCGGTTTTCGGATCGCTCGGGAAATCGATGAAATCGCCCGGACCCTTGTCGGCGAGATAGCGGGCCACATAATGCCCGCTCACTTGGAGCTCTCCCGAATCAAGCAGCCGCGCGGTCAATCCGGGCAGGGGGAAGCCCTGGGATTCGTCGATGTACCGACCGGGCGGCGTCATGGTGATGCCCCCCGTGGCTTCGGTCATCCCGAAACCGCTTGATATCCCGATGCCGTGCGATTCGAAGAACCGGAAAACACGAGCATCGAGGTGGCCGGCGGCCGAGAGCCCCCAGCTGAGGCGAGGTCCGACGACTTGGCGAACGGCGTCCCGGTCCTTGGTCCCGGGGGCGGCGGCATCGACGGCTTCCAGGCATTTTTCGTGGAGTTGGACCCAGCGGACCGGAACGCTGATGAATCCGGTCGGACGGATGCGGGGAAAGAGCGAGAAGAGCGTCTCGGCGGATGGATTCCCGGCTAAGACATAGGTCCCCCGCCAGAAAATCGTGCCCTGCAATTCCAGATAACGGCCGAAGGTGTGGTAAAGAGGAAGAAAGCTGAGGAAGACCTCGTCCCGGCCGACTTCCGGGAGAGCGGCCGCCCGGGCGAACCTCTTGGCCATGAGATTGTAAGGGGAGAAAGAAACGCCCTTCGGCCGGCCCGTCGAGCCCGAAGTGAACATGACCGTGGCCACTTCATCCAAGCGGAAGCGGCGTCGTTTTTCCAGCCGGGCGTCGATATCGCGGACATCAAGTCCGCGGGCGAATTCATCCAAAAAAACATCCGCGCCGGTTTCCGCCTTGAGGTCCGGGTTGGTGACGACGATGCGAAAGGGGCGGGCGGTGAGGCGGCGCGCTTCGCGCAGGATCGAGACGCGCGCGGCGTCGTCGGCGATCGCCAGGTTGATGCCGAGGGCGTCAAAAATCTGCACCACGTTGCCCGGGTCGAAATGCGGGTTCAAGGGCGAGACGAGAATATCGTGGAAAAGACAGGCTAGATCGACGAAAGCGCCTTGGGCGTGATTTTCGGCGAAGATGGCCACGCGGGGAACCGCACCGTCGCCATCGGCCAGCGCAAATAGGGCCCCGGCCATATTCCGGACATGCCGGGAAACCGTTTCATAGGTCCAATTTCGTCCGGAGGAAATCGACATGTCCTGGATAAAAATCCGGCCGGGAGCTTCGCCGGCCCGGTCCTCGAAAAGATCCCGGAGGGAATAATTGATCCGCCGAATTAATGCGAAACAGGTTTCCGCCCAGCGGGCCAGCCGCTCGGGGGAGCCGAGGTCCCGCAAAAATTCGGGACGCGAGGTCAGACGAAGGAAAGCTCCGGCCGCTTCAGGCCCGGGCCCCGGGCCTCCGGCTAGAAGCTTCTCCGCGCCTTCCAGAAGCGGAAAGGCGAAGCCGGCCTTATCCCCTCGAAGAGGAAATTCGACTCCCCATTTTTGTCCCAAGAGGGATAGCTCTTTGAAATATGCTTGAGGAGTTTGGGCGGCTATTGGTTTCATGGCCTCAACCTTGGAACCGAAATAACTGAAAAAAATTATACCATACGACTAACTATTACAAAACAACAAATTGATTGGTCTACTATGCTTTTAATAATTTATTATTGACAAATTATTTAGACTGTTTTATCATTGGTATCGTCCAATTGACATTGGTTCATACCATAGGGAGGAAGAATGGAAAAAATCAAGCTGGACAAAAATCCATCCGCCCTTCCGGTCTATCAACAGATTTATACTTTTTTCGAGAATCAGATCAAAACGGGCCGAATCGCGCCCGGCGAAAAAATCCCCACCGAAAGGGAATTAGCCCTCAGTCTCAATACGGCTAGAGGCACGGTTAAGAAAGCCTACGAGGAGCTTGTCCGACAAGGGCTTGTCGACGCCACTCCCGGGCGAGGATCATTCGTTACCAAACCAAGGGAAATCCCCGTTGAGAATCGGAAGAACAAAGCCATCCGGCTTATCGACGAACTCATCGACGAACTGGCCCGGCTCAAATTCAGCACCCACGAAACCCGGGTCTTCTTCGACCTTCGTCTCCTCGGCCGCGAGGAGGAGCTGCAGAACCTGTCCGTCGCCGCCATCGACTGCAACCCCGAAGCCCTGGCGATTTTCGAGCGTCAGTTCCTGCTCATCCCCAACGTAAACATGGCCACAATCCTGCTTGACGACCTGGTCAAAGACCCGGCCGCCGAAGAGCGCTTGCGCAGTTTCGACTTGCTTCTTTCAACCACGACGCATCACCAGGAATTTCTGGACCGGTTTCCGGCGCTCCGAGCCAGGACCGTCCAAGTGGCCGTCGCCCCGACCCGGGATTCCATCGTCAATCTGGCCCGGCTGACGCCGTCCCAGAAGATCGGAGTGGTCTGCCAGTCGCAGCGGTTCCTCGATATCATCCTGGATCATCTCCGGGCCTTCGATATTCCCTCCTCGGCCGTCGTTTCCCTGTTCTGGTCGGACATCGGCCGGCTGGACGAATTCATCCGGACGCTGGACGCAGTCGTCGTCCCGGCCGGGTATTCGATCCAACGGAACAGGGATCACCTGGCCGCCCTCCAGGCCTTCACGGAGCGCGGAGGCTTGATCGTTTCCTTCGACTACCAGATCGAACGCGGCTCTCTCCTCCATGTCGAAGAGCGACTGCGATCGCTGCTCGAGGAAAGCCCGCGGAGCGTGTGATGGACGCCCACCGCATCGTCCTGGGCGTCATCGGCGCCGATTGCCACTCCGTGGGGAACAAGATTCTGGACGCCTTCTTCACCGAATCCGGTTACCATGTCGTCAACCTGGGCGTCATGGTCGGCCAGGACGAGTTCATCGACGCGGCCATCGAATCGGACGCGGCCGCCATTCTGGTTTCCTCGCTCTACGGCCAAGGCGAGATCGATTGCGAGGGTTTGCGTGAAAAATGCGTCGAGCGCGGTCTGGACGGAATCCTGCTCTATGTCGGGGGGAATCTGGTCATCGGAAAGACGCCGTTCGAAGAGGTCGAGCGCAAATTCAAAGCCATGGGCTACGACCGCGTCTTCTCCCCCCGCATCGAGCTGAGTGAAGTCGACGCCCTGCTCCGCGCGGACATCGACGCGAAGGCCGAGTCATGATCGAACGGCCCCTTCTCAGCGTCGATATCGGATCGACGTACACGAAAGGGGCGCTATTTTCCCTCGAAAACGGAGACCTTCGAATGGTCGCCCGGGCCGAATGCCCGACCACGGTCGAGGACCTCGGTCTCGGCTTTCAGCGCGTCCGAGCCGCAGCCGTCTCCGGCCTGAAATCCGGGGAATCAACCTCCGTTCCCGTTTATTTGTCCTCCTCCGCCCGCGGCGGGCTGAAAATCGCCGCCCTGGGGCTGACCCGGGACTTGACTCTGTCCGTGGCCAAAATGGCCGCCGCCTCGGCCGGGGGTAAAATCGTCCGGGCCTACTCGTATGAATTGACGGCCGGGGACACGGCCGACCTCGAGGGCTTGAGCCCGGATATCATCCTCTTTACCGGCGGGACGGACGGAGGCAACACCCGCATCGTCCTTCACAACGCCGAACAGTTGGCCGCCTGTCCCCTCCAATCCGTCATCCTGTTCGCCGGAAACGGCAAAATCAAGGACCGCGTGCTCCATATTCTCCGGAACAAGGACGTCGTCATCGCCGAAAACGTGATGCCCGATGTCGGCACGGTCAATATTGAACCGGCCCGGGAGGTCATCCGCCGCATTTTTCTGGACCGGATCGTGGACGGAAAAGGCTTGACCGCGGTCGTCAGGGAAATCGGCCGCGATCCCCTGCCCACTCCGCTGGCCGTCTTCGAGCTGGCCCGCCGGATCGGAGAGGGCATCCCCGGCTGGGACAATTTCGCCCTGATCGACATGGGCGGGGCGACGACGGATTTTTACTCCTTCACCGAAGCGTTTCACGGCGGCGGCTCGGTCATCCTGCGCGGACTCCCGGAGCCGCTGTTGAAACGGACGGTCGAGGGCGATCTGGGGATGCGGGTCTCGGCCGAGGCGCTTCTGCAATCGGAGAAATCATTCCTGGAAGCCCGTCTTCGCCAAGCGGGCCGCGATATCGAGGCTTTCCATCGTTATGTCCGGGATGTCGCCGGTCACACGGAATATCGGCCGGCGGGGGAAATCGAGGGGTATTACGACGACCTTATGGCCGCCGCCTGCATTAGGGCTTCCGCCTTGCGGCATGCCGGCGTTATATCCCGGGTTTTTACGGCCGGAGGCGAAGTGGAGGTTCAGAAAGGCAAGGATCTCCGCCGGATAGACCGGCTGATCGGCTCGGGCGGTTACCTTTCCCGTCTCCGGCAGCCCGACCTCCTTCTGGAAGCCTGCGCTCCGGCGCTGGCCGAATCCGAAGCTCGTCCCCTGCTCCCCGAAAGCCCCGTCGCCTACGCCGACGGGGACAATCGTATGCCTTTATTGGGAAACCTGGCGCCGGATTATCCGGACGCCGCCGCGCGCGCGGCCGTTGCCGGTCTGCGCCGGCTCGCGGATCGACCCTGAATATGAGGACCATCATGAAACACGAACAAATGCCCTGGAAGGACTTTCTGGCCCAGCGCCGGGCTGTCCTGGAAACCTGGCCCACCGGCCGGGACGTGACCGATATCGAGGAAGGCTTGCGTTATCAACGGACGCTCCCGGAGAGCAAGAGCTTCGCCCGGGCCATGAACCGGGCCAAAGCCGAGGGTCGGACCCTGATTCAACCTCGGGCCGGGGTCGCCCTGATCGACGACCACATCCGCCTCCTGCGCTTCCTGGAAACAGAGGGGACGGCCGACCTGCTTCCGACGACCATCGACGCCTACACCCGGCAGAATCGCTATGAGGAAGCCGCCCGCGGGATTGAAAAGTCGACCACTGCGGGACACTCCATGCTGAACGGTTTTCCGGCCGTCAACCACGGACGGGACGGCTGCCGCCGGGTGACCGAAAGCGTCGGCCGGCCGATCCAGGTCCGCCACGGTACCCCCGACGCCCGCCTCCTGGCCGAGATTTCCCTGGCCGGCGGATTCACCTCCTACGAGGGCGGGGGGATTTCCTACAACATTCCTTACGCCAAGAGAGTGGAGGTCGGAGAATGCATCCGTCATTGGCAGTATGTCGACCGTCTGACCGGCTACTATGAGGAGAACGGCATCGCCGTCAACCGCGAACCCTTCGGCCCCCTGACGGGAACGCTCCTGCCGCCTTTCGTAGGCCACGCGGTGGCCATTCTGGAAGGACTGCTGGCCCTCGATCAAGGCGTCCGGTCGCTGACGCTCGGATACGGCCAGGGCGGCAATGTCCTGCAGGACCTGGCCGCGCTGGCCAGCCTGCGCGAGCTGGCCGCGGAATATTTCGGCCGAGCGGGTTTTACGGACTATGATTTAACGCTCGTTTTCCACCAGTGGATGGGCGGATTTCCCGAGGACGAAGCCAAGGCCTTCGCGGTCATCGGACTGGGTTCGTTCGTCGCCGCCGCCGCCGGAGTGGAAAAAATCATCGTCAAAACGCCCCACGAAGCCATGGGCATCCCGACCAAAGAGGCCAACGCTTCCGGCCTCAAGGCCACCCGACAGGTCCTGAGCATGTTGGCCGACCAGAAGATCTGCGCCGACACCGACGTTCTGAAAAGGGAAAAAGACCTTATCCGCCGCGAGACGACGTGTCTTTTAGACGCCGTCCTGGAAGCGGGAAGCGGGGATCTCGTCGCCGGGGTCGTCAAAGGATTCGCCGCCGGGATTCTTGACGTGCCATTTGCTCCCTCCATTTACAACCGGGGCAAAATTCTGCCCATCCGCGACAACGAGGGTTATATCCGGGTCTTCGCCAAGGGGAATCTTCCCCTGGGCGAGGACATCATGTCTTATCATCGGGAGCGCCTGCTAGACAGGTCGAAGGCCGAAGGGCGCCCTGTCACCTTCCAGATGGTGACCGACGACATTTACGCCATCAGCAAGGGTAAACTGATCGGGAGGCCGAAATGAAAATTGTCCAAGCGCTGTTCGTACCCGGATCATCGGCTTATTATTTCGATGACCAGCGGGCCATTAAAGAGGGGGCTTCGCACGACGGCTCGCTTTACCGCGGGATTCCGCAAACGCCGGGATTCCGGGCCGTGCGCGTGGCCGGAGAAGCCCTGTCGATCGTCCTGGCGCTGGAAGACGGTTCCCTGGCCGTCGGCGACTGCGCGGCCGTCCAGTATTCCGGCGCCGGCGGACGCGATCCGCTGTTCCTGGCCGCCGCATCCCTGCCTCTGCTCGAAGGCCGCATCCGCCCGCTCCTCGAAGGCCGCGAGGTCGGTCCTTTCCGGGCCGCCGCGGCCGAGTTCGAAGCCCTGGAAATCGAGGGCCTCAGGCTTCATACGGCGATCCGCTACGGATTGTCCCAAGCCCTGCTCCAAGCCCGCGCCCTGGAACGGCGCCGGCTCATGGTCGAAATCATCTGCGAGGAATACAACCTGCCCGTCATCGCCGAACCCGTGCCTATCTTCGGCCAGAGCGGCGACGACCGCTACGCCAACGCCGATAAAATGATCATGAAAAAAGCCGACGTCCTCCCCCACGCCCTCTTCAACAACGTCGAGGAAAAGCTCGGCCGCCGGGGCGAGAAGCTATTTAGCTACATCGAGTGGCTGGCCGGACGCATCCGCGAAGTCCGGTCGGAGGCTTCCTACCGGCCGACGATCCACATCGACGTGTACGGGAATATCGGCCAGATTTTCGGCCTGCACGCCGGCCGGGTGGCCGACTACCTGGCCTCGCTCCAATCCGCCTCGGCCGAGTTCCCGCTCTATATTGAAGGCCCGGTGGACGCCGAGGAAAAACCCCGCCAGATCGAGATCCTGGCGGACATCCGCCGCGCCCTCCGATCCAAGGGTTCGACGGTCAAGATCGTGGCCGACGAATGGTGCAACACCTATGAGGACGTCGTTGAGTTCACCGACGCCGCCGCCTGCGATATGGTCCAGATCAAGACACCCGACTTGGGCGGCATCCAGAACACCGTCGAAAGCGTTCTGTATTGCCGCCGCCACGGCATGGAAGCCTACCAGGGAGGAACCTGTAATGAAACCGACGTTTCCGCCCGTGTCTGCGTCCATGCGGCCCTGGCCGCCCGGGCCGAACGCCTATTGGCCAAGCCCGGCATGGGCTTCGATGAAGGATTCATGATCGTCCGCAACGAAATGGAACGAACCCTGGCCGTGCTCCGTTCGCGCGGGAAGGAGAATTGAACATGGCCGCCAAGCCCGACGAATTCCGCGTCCTGTCCCCGACCGCCATCCTGGGCTACGGCTTTCCCGAGCGCTCGTTCCGCGAGGGCTTGAAGCGCCGCCCCCATCTCATCGGCGTCGATGCCGGTTCGACCGATCCCGGCCCCTATTACCTGGGCGCGGGGAAATCATTCACCAACCGCGCCGCCGTCAAACGCGATCTCCGGTTCATGCTGGTCGCGGGCGTGCGGCGGAAGATTCCCGTCGTCATCGGCACGGCCGGCGGCAGCGGCGCCCGCCCCCATGTCGACTGGTGCGAAGCGATCATCCGGGAAATCGCCGCCGAAGAAAAACTCCATTTCCAGATGGGCGTCATCACCGCCGACATCAAGAAATCACTGATCCGGGCTCATCTGCGCCGGAAGGAAATCACGCCCCTGACCTTCGTTCCGCCGCTGACTCCGGAGATTCTCGACGCCTCCGTCAATATCGTCGCCCAGATGGGTGTCGAACCGATCCAGAAAGCTCTGGCCGCAGGTTGCCAGGTCGTCCTGGCCGGACGGTGTTACGATCCGGCCGTGTTTGCCGCCCTGCCCATGCAGCTCGGGTACGATCCGGGGCTGGCTCTGCACATGGGCAAAATCCTGGAATGCGCGGCCATCGCCGCAACCCCCGGCTCGGGCGCCGACTGCGCCCTGGGGACGCTGCGCCGGAAATCCTTCGTCCTCGAAGCGCTCAATCCCGCCCGCCGCTTCACCAAGGAATCGACGGCGGCCCATACGCTCTATGAAAAAACCGATCCCTACCATCTGCCCGGACCGGGCGGTGAGCTGGACCTGACCGGCTGCTCGTTCACCGAGCGGCCCGGCGGAAAGGTCGAGGTTCGGGGCAGCCGCCATATCGAATCCCCCGTTTATCAGGTCAAGCTTGAAGGCGTGCGCCGGGTCGGATTCCGAACCATCGCCGTGGCCGGAACTCGGGATCCCATCATGATCGGCAAGATCGACGACATCCTGGCCGGCGTGGAAACCCAGGTCCGGGACATCCTCAAGGTCAAGGCCGCCGGCGGCCGCATCCAATTTCACGTTTACGGTAAAGACGGAGTCATGGGCGCCCTGGAGCCCGACCGCCGGGCCCGCAGTCACGAGTTGGGAATCGTCATCGAAGCGGTCGGCCCGACCCAGGAAGCGGCCGATTCGCTCTGCAGCGTCACCCGGTCGACGCTTTTGCATTACGGGTATCCCGGCCGGATTTCCACCGCCGGCAACCTGGCCTTCCCTTTTTCCCCGTCCGATGCCAGAATGGGGGAGGTTTTTGAGTTTTCCATCTATCACCTGATGCCCGTCGCCCACCCGGAGGACTTCCCGCTCCGCCAAGTCGCGGTTTGAGAGGAGAGACCATCATGAAACGCAGCATCCTCAAAGCGGCCCAGGTCATCCGGTCCAAGAACTCCGGGCCTTACGAACTGACCCTGGATATCCTGTTCAAAGACCGCCGCCATTATGAGATGTTCCAGCGGCGCGGTATCATCACCAAGGCCCGGATCGCGGCCCTTTACCGCCGTCCGGCCAAGGACATCTTCAAGATCGTGTGGTTTGATCCGTCCAACGCCCTGAAAATCACCATGCGCCGGCCCTTCCCGTCCGGCCACCCGGGCGAGACGGACATCTACGGCGCCCAGCAGCACGCCCCGCTCCTGAAGATCACCTACTGAAACGGGGTGCAGCCATGATGAAATACGCCCCGGGAATGGCCCATCGGGAGACGCTATTATACGCGACATATTATGCGCCGCGGGGCCGTAACCGCCTCTACCTGGTCGCCGCCGAGCTGTCCCAGAAATACCTGTCGCCGACGGACCTCGTCATCGGCATTCTGGGGGCTGAAGGGTCGGGCAAATCGACGCTCATCAAGGGGCTTTTTCCGGGCCTGGAGCTGACCAACGACGATGAGGGCATCAATGTCCGGCCGACGCCGCTTTATGATTTCGATCCCGAGGACTTTTTTTCCGGCCACACGTTCCATGTCGACGCCCGCTACGAGCTGGCTTTTCATCAGAAATTCGAGCTGGCCGAAGCCGTCCACAAAGCCGTCTCCCACGGCCGGAGGGTCATCATCGAGCATTTCGACCTGCTTCACGAAGCCCTGGGTTACAACGCCCAGGTATTAATCGGCATCGGCGAGGAGATCATCGTCGCCCGACCGACCGTTTTCGGACCCAATCCGCAGGCCATCAAGTCCATCGTCGACCGGACGATCCATTTCCGGCTCATGGCCCACTCGGCCGAGGACATCACCTGCTCCATCCTAAAGCGGGACTATCATATCGCCTTCCCGACCCTCCATTCCGACGTCCGGCAAGGCTTTGTCCTCAACTTCCCCGAACGTCCCAACGTCGACCTGCGCGAGCTCGAACGCAAAATCCTGGATGTCATCGCCCAGGACGTTCCCATCGCCGCCTGCGGTGAAAACCGCATCCGTATCGGCAAAGGCTCGATGCCCTGCACCGGCCCCCGAACCCATGTCAAATCTTCGGGTCAGATCGAAAACTTCCGGCTTCTCCAGGAGTTCCGGTTCGACCATATCAGCAAAGAGTATTACGTCGTCGGCCTGGTCGGCCGCAAAACAGACGCCGGGTTCGAAGATATGTTCGACCTGGAAGACATCTACGAATAAGGATTTTCCCATGGGCAACGTCCGCGATTTCCGCCTCTTCCCCACGGGAACCGACCGGAACTGTTATCGTCGGTTGACGGATCGTCATGTCCGCCGTGCCGCCTGCGGCGGCCGGTCCGTTCTCCGCGTGGACAACTTGGCTCTGGACATCCTGGCCCGCGAGGCGTTTACCGACCTGGCTTTCTTCCTGCGGCCGTCCTTCCTAGCCCGCCTGCGGGAGATCGTCGATGCGCCGGAGGCCTCGGCCAACGACCGTTATGTAGCCGAAACTCTGATCGGCAACGCCGCCATCGCGGCCGAAGGCGTGCTCCCTCTCTGCCAGGACACGGGATCGATTCAGGTATTCGCCTCCAAAGGCCACCTTGTTCAAACAGACGGCCGAGACGAGCAAGCGCTGGCCGGGGCGGCAGCCGAAGTCTATGCCCAGCGCAATCTCCGCCACTCCATCATGGCCCCCTTAACCGTCTTCGACGAGGTCAACACCGGCTCCAACCTTCCCGCACAGGTCGAAATCCAGGCCGGCGAAGGACGAGAATACAAGTTTTTCTTTATGGCCAAGGGAGGCGGCTCGTCCAACAAGACGGCGCTCTTTCAGGAATCGAAAGCGCTACTCGAGGAATCCGCCCTGGAGTACTTCCTGGCCGACAAGATCAGCGCCTTGGGCGTTGCCGCATGCCCGCCCTATCGGATCGCCGTGATCGTCGGAGGATTGTCTCCGGAGATGACCCTTAAAACGGTCAAGCTGGCCTCGGCCGGATATTACGACGGCTTGCCCAAGCGCGGACGGAAAGCGGGCTCGGCCTTCCGGGATGACGACTGGGAAGCGCGCCTCCTCCGGCTGGCCCACGATTCCGGCTTGGGCGCCCAGTTCGGCGGAAGCTTTCTGGCCCACGAAGCGCGATTCATCCGCTTGCCGCGCCACGCCGGATCCTGTCCCATCGGCATCGGTGTATCCTGCAACGCCGACCGCGGACTCCGGGGCAAAATCACGGCCGACGGAGTTTTTCTCGAAACCGTTGAGCGCCATCCCGGACGCTTTCTGGTCGGCTCCGCCAGTTCCGCGTCGCGGGCCGGAGTCGCCATTAATTTGGCACAGCCCTTGGCCGATATTCTTCGCCACCTGTCCGGCCTTCCGGTGGGGACCCTGGTCCGTCTATCCGGGCCGCTCATCGTCGCCCGCGATATCGCCCACGCCCGATTGTGGAAAACGCTCCGGGAGACGGGACAAGTCCCGGATTACTTCAAAAACCACGCCGTTTATTACGCCGGCCCGGCCAAAACACCCCGCGGCCTGGCCTCGGGCAGCTTCGGGCCGACGACCGCCCAGCGCATGGACGGCTATCTGGCCGATTTTCTCCAGGCCGGAGCCTCGAAGATCACCTTGGGCAAGGGCAACCGCACGCCGCGCGCCGTCGAAGCCCTTCGCCTCGGCGGCGGGTTTTTCCTGGGGACGATCGGCGGCGCGGCCGCCCTGATCGCCAAGGAGCACATCGTCTCGAGCGAAGTCGTGGATTTCGCCGACCTGGGCATGGAAGCCGTCCGGAGAATCATCGTCCGGGACCTGCCGGCTTTTCTTATTTATAACGACAAGGGCGAGAGCCTCTACCCGTCCCTCTGATCGGCTGCCGTCGCCGTGACCCGTCCTTGACATGTTCTTTACTCCGCCTTAAGCTTCCTCACGATGGTTGGAGGGGGCCTCGGGGCGAAACCGAGCCCGCGGGCCGGCGCCGTCGGAAAGCGAATTATTATCCTTCTTTGCTTTAAAATCGATCGCCTCTTCGGAAAGCTTCATGAAGAATCGTTGGAAAAGAATTTTCCGGATCGGCGCCGTCGTTATCGCCTCTGTTCTCTTCCTCGTCATCGCCTTCTCTCTCTTCGTTTATTTTAACAAACCGATTCTCAAAAACTATCTCGAAAAGGCTCTCGAGAAAAAGATAGGCCTGACCGTTGAGATCGGCCGGCTAAACTACCGGCTTTTCCCCCTCCGCGTGGAGGCCGATTCGGTCAAGGTCGTCTTCGCCGGCAAACTGGGACGGATGGATATGCGGGTCGGCAGGGCCGAAGCCTCGGGCAGCTTCTCGCGGTTGATTCACAATCAAAAACCGTATTTCGACTTCATGACCGTTTCCGGTTTGAAACTCGAATTCGCCGGAAACCCGAATCCCCCGCCCTCGGGGCCCTCAAAGCCGGTCAATATCCGCGATCTTGCCCGCCTGGTCTCCGGCGCCCTTGAATACATCGGAGACTTGGATATCAAGGACTCGACCCTCCACCTCAGCCTGCCTGTCCATGGGATGGACTTTTCCGCAGCCGGCGTAAGCCTCAAGGCCGCCGAAACCGATTCAACCGCCATTGAATTGAGTGCGACGAGGCTTGATGTCCGCAAGGACAAGCCCAAGGCCGCCCTTGCCGCGGGCTTCCACGCAAAAGTGATCTGGCCCCGATCGGACCCTTTTTCTCTCGAAGGAAACCTCGACTTGACGGCCATTTCCGTTTCTCTTCCGGAAAAGCCATGGAGCGGGACGGGTTTCGGTCTGACGGCCGGTTTTCGGGCCGGCGAGCATAGCGTCGCCGTCTCGTCCTTGACGTTTGACATGCCCGACCTCGTGGCTTTGTCGGGATCGGGCCGGGTCGAATGGGGCCGGAGTGCCGTTATAACGACCTCCTCTAAGCTGAATATCAAAAATATCGAACTTGTGAAAAAGGCTTTCGCCCCTTTTCTCCCGCCGGGCCTGCCGTCCTTTTTCGCAGGCGGCGGAGTACTGTGGGAAGGAGACGTGACCCGGGAGGCGGCTTCCGGCGCAGCGAAAATTTCGGTCAACGGGACGCTCCGTCTGCCGCCCGCTCATTTCATCATGAAACGGGCCGACCTTGCCGTCGACCAGGTACTCCAGGCGGAACTCCATGTCCAGGGAGCGCCGGACGGTTTGCATTTCGGCGGTTTTATTGAAGGCCGTCAAGGCCGATTGGACCTTGGTTCTGTCCAGGCCAAGGGATTTTCTTTCCGCCTCCCGATCGAAATCCAGGGAAGCAGGGTGAATATTTCTTCGTTCCAGGCGCAGTCCAAAGAACTGGTCGTATCGGCCGGAAGCCGGAAGCTGAAGCTGGAAGGCCTATCGATCAGCGGAAAAACCAAGATCGATTTGCTCAACCGGACGGCCGAGATCAGTTCCCTGACCGTCGCTGTCCCGCGCCTGGGCGACATCACTCTCGCCGGAGAAGTGGGCTTGAACCCGAAGCGAAAGGTCGCCCTGGCCTTCAGCAGCCGGAATCTTAATGTCGGCAACGTCCTGGCCTATTTTCCGGGCTTGGACCCGGCCGCCGTTTCGGCTTGGAAGCCCCGAGGACAGCTCGATCTCTCTTTGGAGATCAAAAACGGGCCGTCCGATCCACGGCGCTTTAAGGTCAAAGGGACAGGCAATCTATCCAAAATCGCTTTTCAGGATGCCTCCGGGGCCATCGTCTCTGAGGGGCTCGAGCCCCGTCTGAGGTTTGAAGCAGACGTCCTTTCTTTGGTCCAGGCCGTTCCATTTTCCCTCCAAGTCGACCTGGCCAAGGGAGAATCGCTCTGGAAGGACATGTATTTCAACTGGCTAAGCGAGCCCATCCGGCTGGAATTCAAGGGAACTTTCGAACCTCGACTCAAGCACATCCGCGATATCGCCGCCGCCGTGTCTTTCGCTCCGCTGGGAGAAATCCGGGTCGGGGGTTCGTTGGGCTTCGGGCCCCAGCCTCGATTTGATTTCCATCTGGCCGCGCCGTCGATCGACTTGGCTTCGATGAGTGCGTTTTGGGGAAAACTGAAACCCGGTCAGCCCTCGGCCTGGGACATCCGGGGTGCGGCCGAAGCGGAGGCCGATATCCGTCTTGGACGCTCCTTTGAAATTCGGGGGACGGTCAAAATCCGCGAGACCGCGGTAGCGCAACAAGACGGCTCCTTCAAACTGGCCGGTATCGAGGCCGATTTTCCTTTTTCGGTTTCCAACGGTGCCCGGCCGGGCGATGAAAAAAAGAACTACTCTATCACACCCGGACACATCCAAATCCAAGAGATTAAAACGCCGGTCGCGGTTTTGAGCCCGCTTCGGGTCGACTTTTTATCCGCCAGGAACCTTTTCCTGTTTTTCCCCTTCGACATCGGACTTTGGGGGTCCCGTCTCGGACTGAAGCATTCCGTCCTGTTCATCAGTCCGGCGTCCCTTCAAATCTGGGGGGTTTCCAGCTTGACCCTTTCGGAACTGGACTTAGCCAAACTCCCCTTTAACTCTGAGAGCTTCAATCTCGTAGGACGAGCCTCGATCCCCTCCATCGGACTGGAGATCAGACCGGGCGAATTCCGCTTCAAGGGGCGATTGCTGGCCGACATGTTCGGGGGACAATTAACCATGGACGATATCCGCCTCATGGAAGTTTTCTCCCCCGGCCGAAGGATCATTTTCCAAGCGGAAATCGCCGGCCTGGACCTTAAAAAATTGACGGACTCCGTGCCTTTCGGCGAGGTTACGGGAATTGTCGATGTGTCTATCCGGGATTTTTCACTCTCCTACGGCCAGCCCGAGAATTTCGTCCTATCCATCGTGTCCGTTCCCCGAAAGGGCGTGGCCCGGAAATTCAGCTTGAAAGCCGTGGATAATCTCTCGGTCATCAGCTCCAATGGGCCCTCGGCCGTTCCCTCGAGCAACATCCTGACCAAGTTCATCAACAGCTTCAACTACAGCCGAATCGGGATCGCCTGTTCCCTCAAGAACGATGTCTTTTCGCTCCAAGGGACCATCATCGAGGAAGGAATCCAGTACCTGGTCCGGCGGTCCGCGTTTTTCGGGATCGACGTGGTCAACGGGACACCGGTCAACAGGATCGGCTTCCAGGACATGCTCAGCCGGATCAAACGCATCGGCAAGAGTCAAGAAAAAAAGTGACCGAGCGAACTTCCTTTGCTATGATATCTTTAGCGATAAAAATTCCAGAAAAGGGGTTCCCCATGAAAAACAGGTCTGTGCGAGCAGCCTTCCAGGTCGGATTCATCCTGGCCTTCTTCGCCTGCATCACGGTCAATATTTATTTCCCGGAAAGCGTTGTCAAGAAAACCGCCGAGGACATCGTCAACGAAGTCCGGGGCTCGGACAAGACGATCAAAGACGAGGTCAAAAAAGACGAAAAAATATTTTCGGCCGGTTTTTCATTGGTCCCGAGTCTTTATGCCCAGCAGGAAGCCGAGGTGACCACGCCCAGGATCAGGGCCCTCAAGGAGTCCATCAAGGAGCGATTCGGCCGGCTTGTTCCTCACTTCGATGCCGGCCGCATCGGGGAGACGAATGACGGAAGCCTTTGGAACCTGAACGAGGACGGATTATCCCTGCAGAATAAGTCCGCGCTCAGAAAGCTGGTCAAGGATGAAAACCAGGACCGCCGGGACCTCTACGCCGAAGTCGCCAAGGCCCTCAATATCGACACCGGCCAGATCGATAGGGTTCAAAAAATATTCGCCGAGCAGTGGATCGGGAAAGCCCATGCCGGCTGGATGATCCAGAACGCCGAGGGCGCCTGGGTCAAGAAATAAAGTCCGCTCAACGAACCGGGGCTGGCGGCCGGCGCTCAGATGTTTATCCGGATGGGCAGGATGACCGTCGTGATGCCCCGCCAGCGCAGCTCCTGCTGGATAGCGAAGGCCGTCTCATTATGGAGGAGGCGGTGGATGATGCTGGATTGCCGGAAGACCGATTGGCCGGCGAAGACGGTCGACTTGGGGTAATCCTTGGCCACGGATTCAATCATTCGGCTGGCCGTCTGGACGATATCGGTCCCCAGCTCGAAGCGAGACTCGGCCGGGAACCCCATCCGCCGCGCCAGGTCGACATACTTCGTCAAGGCTTCGCATGTCGATCCCTCCAGGCAGGAGACGGCGTCGGCGCCCTTAAACGAGCTGATGTCGACCTCGCCGACCGAGACGAAGATGAAGTTTTTATACAGACCCGCGAATTCGCGGTTGATGGACAGAAAGGTGTGGATGCCGAAGCCGTTGTAGCCGTTGACCAGCTGGATGGCCGTCTTGGCGGCGGGGTCCGGGGGGGCGGTGTTGACCGGGCCGCGGGTCGGCATGGTGGTCAGCAGGTCGTCCATCTCCCGGACCCCGCTCCGGACCTTGTTGTAATGCGATTTAGTCAGATAGCACAAGGCGACGACGACCGTCGTGATGACCAGGGTCAGCCAGCCACCGACCCGGAACTTCTCGATCGTGGTGATGATCAGGATGGTCAGGCAGAGGGTCAAGCCGGTCAAATGGACCGGCAGGTGCTTCTTCCAGTTCGGGTCCGTCTTGCGGTGGCGGATGAAGAAGCGGGACATGCCCAGCTCGGACAGGCTGAAGGTCAGGAAGACGTTGATCGAATACATGACCACCAGGGTGGTGATCTTTCCCTTGGAATACACCAGCAGGATGGCCGCCGCACCGCCCATGAGCAGGACGCCGTTCTGGATCGTGAAGCGGTCGGACAGGGAGGCGAAGCGGTGCGGGAACCAGTAGTCCGCGGCCATGTTGGCCATGACCCGGGGCCCGTCCACGAATCCGGTCTGGGCGCCGACGAGCAGGAGCGCTCCCTCGGAGAAGATCGTCACCAGGGCCAGGAGATATCCGAAGCTCCAGTGGGAGAAGAGGCCATTGGCCAGGACCGCGTTCAGGGTCTGGCCGGCTACGGGTTTGACCCCTACCAGGAGATAGAGGATCAGGATGCCTCCCGCCGTCACGGCCAGCGAGGTCGACAGGTAGACCATGGTCTTCTTGCCGTTGTGGACGCGCGGCTCGCGCAGAATCTGGATACCGTTGGAGACGGCCTCGATTCCGGTGTACGTGCCGCCGCCCATCGAGAAGGCCTTCAGGAACAGAAGCGCCAAGCCGCCGAATCCGAGCGTCGCCAGCCCCTCGTTCAGACCGCTGCGCACGCCCTTCACGACCGGCCCGATCTGCGGGATGTGGGAGAAGATCCCGTAGCCGATCATGAAAGCGTGGGTCAGCACGAAGGTGATGAAGATCGGCGCCAGAAAAGTGACCGACTCCTTGATGCCGCGCAGGTTGATGAAGACCAGGAAGATGATGGCCGCCATCTCGAATTCCACCTTGTGCGGCTGCCAGGTTGCCGGAAAGAAGCTGAACAGGGCGTCGCCGCAGGAGACGATGGAAACCGTGATGGTCAGCATATAGTCGACCAGCAGGGCCGCGCCGGAGATGACGCCGTACTTTTCGCCCAGGGTATGAGTGGCGACAATGTAGCCGCCGCCGCCGGAGGGAAAATATTCGATGATCCGGCTGTAGGCGTACGAGATGATGAAGACGGTCAAGCCGGTGGCCAAGGCTAGGAACAGGGCCAGATAGGTGTGCGAACCCAGAGCTTTGAAGGCTTCTTCGGGGCCGTACGAAGAGGAGGACAGGCCGTCCGCGCCCAGACCGATCCAAGCCAGGAGCGGGATCAGGGCCAGCTTGTGGAAAAGGGTGGGATCCTTGATGCTCTTGGGCTTGCCGATCAAGGTGTGCTTGATCTTGTCCTTCAAAGATTCGTCGCCGTTCATACCACCGCCTCCTATCAACACCCCTCCCGGGGCACGGCTGGAAAACCGCCCTTTGGGAGGAAGGGGGGAAAGATCCGATCTTGTATAACCAGAGCATTATGGGCTTGCGGAAGTTCCGAGTCAAGTCGCCGAATCGCGCTGTTGGCGAATCGCGCCATCTGATATTAAAGAAGCCTCTGAAGTATACTTAAGGCTGGGTTCGATTTTGTATATATTAATATTTTCCGAAGTGGAGGTTGCGCAACCATGACCGATGTATTGCCAATCCTGCGTAACATGGAGACTCTGTTTCAATCCCAACGCTTCGCCGTTCTGGCGACTCAAGCGGACGGGCAACCCTACGCCAATTTGGTGTCATTTGCCGCAACTCGGGATCTGCGACAAATCGTGTTTGCGACCGCGCGAGCAACGCGCAAATTTGCCAATTTGTGCCGGGACGGACGCGTGGCATTGATGATCGACGATCGAACGAATCAACGCTCGGACCTGGGCCAAGCCACTGCCGTGTGCGCAACCGGACGGGCCATGGAAGCCGATGATCCTGATGGGCAAGCTTTATATGAGTTGTTATTGGCCAAAAATCCGGAATTGACCGACTTCCTTAATATTTCCGACTGCGCGGTAATCCGAGTCGATGTGCAGAGGTTTACAGTGGTTTCGGAATTCGAGAAAGTCGTTGTTTTGGACCTCGACGGCGATTCCTTTTCCGTCGTCGAAAATCCGGATTGATGATTTAGAAAATTGATTTTTCTCCGATTGTTCATTATGCTTCTTCTATCGCTATGCCAGAATCATTGAATATTCTCGTGGTGGACGATGAGGCCAATATACGCCGGACCTTGTCGGTCTGCCTGGAGACCGAAGGCTACAAGATCGTCGGCGTCAGCAACGCTTCCGACGCTTTGATCGAAGCTTCCCGGCGGTCCTTCAACCTTGCCTTCGTCGACTTGCGTCTGGGCGCGGAAGACGGATTGGACCTCGTTCCGACCTTGCTCGCCGCCCAGCCCTGGCTCAAGGTAATTGTTATCACCGCATTCGCCTCCATCGACACCGCCGTGGAGGCCATGCGCCGCGGGGCTACCGACTACATTCCCAAGCCTTTTACACCGGCTCAGATCAAAATGGCGGTCCGCAAAGCCCTGGAGATGAGGGCGCTGGAACAAAAGGTCGAGTCCCTGCAAGAAGACCTGGGACGCGAGAATCCTGAAATCGATCTGTCCAGCACGAGCCCGGCAATGCGGAAGGCCGTCGATCTGGCCCGCCAAGCGGCCGCTTCCGAAGCTACGATTCTCCTTCGCGGAGAAAGTGGAACCGGGAAGACCGTCTTGACCCGCGCCATTCACGCTTGGAGCCCGCGGGCGGCCCATCCCCTGGTCGTCGTTTCCTGCCCCTCGTTCTCCTCCGAGCTTCTGGAAAGCGAGCTTTTCGGACACGTCAAAGGGGCCTTCACGGGAGCCGTTCGCGACAATCCCGGACGCATCGCGGCGGGAGAGGGCGGGACTCTTTTCCTCGATGAGATCGGCGACCTGCCGCTTCCCCTTCAGCCGAAACTTCTTCGTTTCGCCCAGGATAAAGAATACGAGCGTGTCGGGGACAGCTTGACACGGAGAGCCGACGTCCGCCTAATCGCGGCCACCAATATCGACCTGGAGGGCGCCGTCAAAGACGGCCTTTTCAGGGAGGATCTCTTTTATCGGCTCAACGTGATTCAAATCGAGATTCCTCCCCTGCGGCGACGCCCCGACGATATCGGCGCTTTGGCCGAACGATTATTGGCTTTCCACGGCCGGAGGAACCATCGACCCGCGCTGCGATTCACCGCTGAGGCGCTTCAAAATCTGGCCAAGTACGGCTGGCCGGGCAATGTCAGGGAGCTGAGCAACGTCGTCGAGAGGACTGCCATTCTGTGCCGGGCCGACCGCATTGGCGTGGAAAGCCTGCCGGCGAACATTCTGCCGGCCGATGTCCTGCCGAAGATCGGCGATCCGGTCAAGCTCGAAACGATGGAAGAGCACCATGTCCGTCGGATTCTGGCCGGCGCAAAATCCCTGCAGGAAGCCGCGGACATCCTCGGCATCGATCAAGCCACTCTCTGGCGCCGCCGCAAGAAATACGGAATCTAAGCCCCGTTTCGGCCTTGCGATTTGCAACGTCCGTCGATATCAACCCTTGACAAATGCACTCCATCCAAACACCTGAATCCTAGTATTAACATTATAATCAATGCATTACACACTGGCCATCGTTGGCCCATAACTTGCAAAAGAAAGGGCGAGGAGAACGGCCATGTTAAAACTTCGCGATAAACTGACTTTAGGATTCGGTGTTCTGATGATCATCCTGTTGGTCATCGGCATCCAAAGCATCACGTATTTGACCAAGTTAGGGCAGTCCATCGATGTCATCCTGCGGGAGAATTACCAAAGCGTCATCGCCTGCCAGCAGATGAAGGAAAGCCTGGAGCGCATCGACAGCGGACTCCTTTTCACCCTTCTCGGCGAGACCAAAGAGGGCGAAGATTTAATCCTCAAAAACGAGGGGATTTTCGAGAAAGCCCTGCAAATCGAACTGAACACAATCACCCTCCCTGGGGAGAGAGAGAAAGCCACGGAACTCCGCGATCTCTACGGCCGGTACAAAACGGTCTTGGATAAGGTCAAAGACCCCGAACAATCTTCATCATTACGCCGAGAGTCCTACTTCACCGTCCTCCTCCCCACGTTCGGAAAGATCAAGAATACGGCCGACGCCATCCTCCAGATGAATCAGCAAAACATGAACGATGCAAACAACAACGCCCGCGACATCGCCGCCCGCGCCCGCCGGCAGATGTTTGTTCTTCTGCTGGCCGGAGCGTTTATCGCCCTCGCCTTCGTCGCTTTCGCTGGGAGGTGGATTCTCCGTCCCGTGCGACGCCTGATCCGCTCCGCGGATGAGATCCGGCGGGGAAACCTCGATCTCATCGTGCCTATCGATTCCCGCGATGAGATCGGCCATCTGGCCGAAGCGTTCAACGCCATGACGGTCAGCCTGCGGGAATTCCGCCGTACCGACCAAGCCAAGCTTCTCCGCATCCAACTCGCCACCCAACAAGCCTTTGACCGGCTCCCCGACGCGGTGGCGGTCCTCAATATCGAAGGCAAGGTGGAGGCGGCTACGGCCTCGGCCAAAACCGTCTTCGGCCTCAAGCTCGGCGCCTCAATCTTTGACTTGTCGTTCGGGTTCGGCGGCCTCTTCAACGACGCTCTGAAGGAAGGCCGGCCTGTCTCACTCAAAGACGAACATAAAATCATCCAGGAGTTCATCGAAGGCGGGGAACGATTCTTCAAACCCGAAGCCGTGCCCATCCTTGACCAGGACCGCCGTCCAACAGGGGTCATCCTGGTCCTCCATGACGTCACCCAGCTCCGCCAGCAGAATGAGATGAAATCGGACATGATCCGGACGGTCTCCCATCAATTGAAAACCCCCCTGACCTCCATGCGCATGGCGGTCCATCTTCTTTTGGAGGAGAAATTGGGCGGCCTCACCGAAAAGCAGGCCGAGCTTCTCGTCGCGGCCAGGGAGGACAGCGACCGGCTCCATGAGATCCTCAACAACCTCCTCGACATCAACCGCCTGGAATCCGGGAAAGCCAGACTGGAATTGCAGGCGATTTCTCCGCAAATGTTGGTGATGGACGCGCTCGAGCCTTTCCGCCGGGCCGTTCAAGATCAGGGCGTGACGCTGAATATCGAACTGCGCGGGCAGATCCCGAGCGTCCTGGTCGACCGGTCTCGAGCCGGCCATATTTTCGCCAATCTCATTACCAACGCGCTCCAACACACCGCGCCCGGAGGGAAGATCACGGTCGTTTCCAAGGAGGAAGCGGAGTTCGTCCGGTTCTCCATCTCCGACACGGGGGCCGGCATCCCCGACCAAAGCCTCTCCAAGATCTTCGAGCCTTTCTTCCGCGTTCCCGGTCAGGCTAACACGCGAGGAGCCGGGCTCGGCCTGGCCATCGCCAAGGAAATCGTGGAAGCCCACGGCGGGACGATCGGCGTCGAAAGTCGGGAAGGTCAGGGCTCAATGTTCACGTTTACCTTGCGCCGAGCCGACCGAGCGCGGGATGAGGAGAAACCGGCATGACCGACTTTGTTTTCATCATCCTATCGATCGCCTTCTTCGGGTTCTGCGGCGGATATATACGGTTCTGCGAAAGGATTCGATCATGACCGGTGTTATCGGTTTAGTTGTCGGGCTCCTCCTGATCATTTATCTATTCGCGTCCATCCTGTATCCCGAGAAATTCTAGGTTTGAAACAACCATGAGCGTCTTCGGCTGGATCCAACTCGGTCTTTTCATGGCGGCTCTCCTGCTTCTGACGAAGCCGCTGGGGCTCCATCTCGTCCGCGTCTTGGATGCTGACGGAAAGACTATCCTCGATCCCGTCTTGAAACCCGTCGAGCATCTTCTTTACCGGATCCTGCGCGTGGATCCCCGGCGGGAACAGGATTGGAAGCGCTACACTCTCTCCCTGCTCTACTTCAGCCTGATCGGCCTGCTCCTGACCTACGCCATCCTCCGTCTCCAACACCTCTTGCCGCTGAACCCGCAGGGTCTCGGCCCGCTCAAGCCCGATTTGGCCTTCAATACGGCCGTCAGCTTCGCCACCAACACGAATTGGCAGAACTACGCGGGCGAATCAACACTCTCCTATTTCTCCCAAATGGTCGGCCTCGTCTTCCACAACTTCGTCTCGGCCGCCGCGGGTATTGCCGTCGCGGCCGCCCTCGTCCGGGGTATCGCCCGTCCTGCGGCGGAGTCGATCGGAAATTTCTGGGCCGACCTTGTCCGCCTCCATCTCTACCTGCTGCTGCCCGCCAGCCTGGTCCTGGCCCTCTTTCTCGGGTCCCAAGGCGTCATTCAAAATTTTCGGCCCGCCGTATCCGCTCCGCACCTCGAATCCGTCCCTGCGCCGGTTCCGTCGGCGGACGGAACGATGCAAACGATCGCCCAAGGCCCGGCCGCCTCGCAAGCGGCCATTAAAATGCTGGGGACGAACGGAGGCGGATTCTTCAACGCCAACGCCGCCCATCCCTACGAGAATCCCACTCCCCTGTCGAATTTTATCCAGATGTTGTCCATTTTTCTCATCCCCAGCGCCCTCACCTATTATCTCGGACGAAAAGTCGGGAACCAAAGACACGGCTGGGCGGTTTGGAGCGTGATGGCCATGCTTTTCTTGGCCACGGCGCTGATCTGTTGGCGGGCGGAAAGCGCCGGCAACCCGCGATTAACCGCGCTCGGCCTGGATTCTTCCGCCGGCAACATGGAAGGAAAAGAAGTCCGCTTCGGTGTTTTCGATTCCAGTCTCTTCGCCGCCGTCACCACGGCGGCATCCTGCGGCGCGGTCAATTCCATGCACGACTCGTTGACGCCGCTGGGAGGCCTGATTCCCCTTTTCAACATCCAACTCGGCAGCGTGATTTTCGGCGGCGCCGGTTCGGGTCTCTACGGGATAATTATTTTCATCGTCCTGGCCATATTCCTGACGGGGTTGATGGTCGGGCGGACGCCCGAATACCTGGGCAAAAAAATAGAATCCTTTGATGTGAAAGCCTCCGTTCTGGCCATTCTCGTCCCGATTTTCTGCATTCTCGGCTTCACCGCCTTGGCTATAGTAAATCGCGCCGGCCTGGCCGGCCTCAAAAACGCCGGCCCCCACGGCTTCAGCGAGATGTTGTATGCCTATTCCTCGGCCGCGGGCAACAATGGCAGCGCCATGGCCGGGCTTAACGGCGACACGCCGTGGTTTAACATCACCCTGGGGCTGGCCATGCTGGCCGGCCGCTTTCTCATGATCGTGCCGATCATGGCTCTGGCCGGAAACCTGGCCCGCAAGAAACGCCTGGCTCAAAGCGGATCAAGCTTCCCCGTCGGCGGCTTGATGTTCATCATGATCTTGATCGGGACTGTCCTCATCATCGGAGCCTTGACGTTCCTGCCCGCCCTGACCCTCGGCCCCGTCGTCGAGCATTTCCTCATGACCGGATCGAGCACACTATTCTAGAGGAAAAGATCCATGCCCGCATCCACCCCTTCCCTCTTCAACCGAAAAATCGTCCTGCGGGCGTCGGTCGATGCCTGGCGCAAATTGAACCCTTTCTCTCTCCTGAAAAATCCGGTCATCTTCGTAACCGAGGTCGGCGCCGCGCTGACGACGGCCGGCCTTTTTTTTCACGCCCCGGGCGAACCGCACGGATTCATCTTTCAGATCACGATCTGGCTCTGGTTCACCGTGATTTTCGCCAATTTCGCCGAAGCCCTGGCCGAGGGGCGGGGCAAGGCCCAGGCCGGCGAACTGCGCAAAATGCGCATCCAGACGACGGCCAACCGTTTGAAATCCGACGGCTCGGTCGAACAGGTTCAAGCCGACCGGCTGCGGAAAGGGGACCTCATCCTCATCGTCGCCCCAGAGGTTATCCCGGCCGACGGCGAAATCGTCGAGGGCGCCGCCATGGTGGACGAATCGGCCATCACCGGCGAGTCCGCCCCCGTCATCAGGGAAGCGGGCGGGGACCGCAATTCAGTCACAGGCGGCACGCGGATCCTGTCCGACCGGCTCAAGATTCGGGTCACGGCCGGTCCGGGCGAAAGCTTCCTCGACCGCATGATCGGCCTCGTCGAAGGAGCCCGGCGCCGGAAGACTCCCAACGAGATCGCCCTGACCATCCTGCTCTCGGCCTTGACGATCATTTTTCTGGTCGTCATCCTAGCTCTGAAACCCTTCGGTCATTATGCCGGAGTGACCCTGACGATGACCGTGCTGGCGGCTCTGTTGGTCTGCCTCATTCCCACGACGATCGGCGGCCTGCTCAACGCCATCGGCATCGCCGGCATCGACCGGATCATCCAAAAAAACGTCCTGGCCATGAGCGGACGGGCCGTCGAGGCGGCCGGGGACGTGGACGTTCTTCTCCTGGATAAGACCGGGACCATTACCTTGGGCGACCGCCAAGCCGCGGCCTTCATCCCCGCGCCCGGGGTCACGGTCGAGGAGCTGGCCGGCGCCGCCCAGCTCGCTTCGCTGGCCGACGAGACGCCGGAGGGCCGCAGTATTGTCGTTCTGGCCAAACAGTATGGATTGCGCGGCCGGTCGGTTTCAAATCTCCCCGGCGCGGTGTTCATCCCCTTCACCGCTCAAACGCGGATGAGCGGCGTCGATTGGACCGGACGCCGCATCCGCAAGGGCGCGCCCGACGCCATCCGATCCTTCATCCGGACCGAAATCCCCCTCGCCGTCGATGATGCGGTCACCCGGATCGCTTTTTCGGGCGGCACGCCGTTGCTGGTCGCGGACGAGGTCCGCGTCCTGGGAGCCGTTCATCTCAAGGACATCGTCAAGGGCGGCTTGAAAGACCGTTTCGAACGATTCCGGGCGATGGGGATTAAAACGATCATGATCACCGGCGACAACCGGCTGACGGCGGCGGCCATCGCCCGGGAAGCCGGTGTCGACGATTTCGTCGCCGAAGCCAAACCTGAAGACAAGCTGACGCTTATCCGCAAGGAACAGGCCGAGGGCCATCTCGTCGCCATGACCGGCGATGGGACCAACGATGCCCCCGCCCTGGCCCAGGCCGACGTCGGCATGGCCATGAATACGGGAACCCAAGCGGCCAAGGAAGCCGGGAATATGGTCGATCTCGACTCCAATCCGACCAAGCTGATCGAGGTTGTCGAGATCGGAAAACAGATGCTCATCACCCGGGGCGCCTTGACCACGTTCAGCATCGCCAACGATGTGGCCAAGTACTTCGCCATCATCCCGGCCATGCTCGTCGGCGTCTTTCCGGTCATCGCCCCGCTCAATGTGATGGGACTCCGCTCACCGATGAGCGCGATTCTGAGCGCCGTTATTTTCAACGCTCTGATCATCGTCGCCTTGATCCCCCTGGCCCTGCGCGGCGTCAAGTTCAGGCCGCTGGGAGCGGCGGCCCTCCTCAAACGCAATCTTCTCCTCTACGGTTTGGGTGGACTCATCGCCCCGTTCCCGGGAATCAAACTCCTGGACATGATTGTCAACGCGCTCCATCTCGTTTAGCCCCGATGACTCCTGAATCGAAAGGACGAACAGACATGAAGAACAGCTGGACGGAAATCCGCACCTCGATCATGGCGGTCGCCGTCTTGACCGTCATCCTCGGAGGCGTCTATCCCCTGTCCGTTTGGCTGCTCAATCACGCCCTATTCGCGTCTCGAGCCAACGG
The DNA here is from genome assembly GCA_964557435.1 of uncultured Eubacteriales bacterium. Taxonomy (GTDB): domain Bacteria; phylum Acidobacteriota; class Aminicenantia; order Aminicenantales; family UBA4085; genus UBA4085. Next base: position 174,472 of record CAZLAM010000026.1, on the reverse strand, counting down.
CTCCATGATCGTCCGAAACGGAACGATTGTCGGATCCATCCTGATCGGGCAGCGCTTCGAGGGGTCGCGGTACTTTCATCCCCGGCCGTCGGCGGCGGGGCCAGGCTACGACGCTTTCGCGTCCGGCGGCAGCAACCTCGGTCCGCTCTCGAAAACTTTAGCCGAGACCGTGGAACGGCGCCTGGCCGAATATCGGATGGAGAACGGCATGGCCGCCGGCGCCGGGGTGCCGGCCGATGCGGTGACGGCGTCGGGAAGCGGCCTCGATCCTCACATCAGCCCGGAAAACGCCCGCCTCCAAGCTTCCCGGGTGGCCAAGGCTAGGGGCATGGAAACAGCGGCCGTCCTCCGGCTGATCGCCGCCCACACCCAAAACCGCCAGCTTGGTTTTCTCGGCAATCCGCGCGTAAACGTGTTAAAGTTGAACCTGGCCCTGGACGGAGTTTCCGATGACCGAAGATAGAGCCGACGCTTTTCTCCAAATGATCCGCACCTCCCGGCGCGGAAAGTTGAAGGTCTATCTCGGCTATAGCCCGGGAGTTGGCAAGACCTACCACATGCTCCAGGAAGGCCATCGGCTTAAAGCCGAGGGCATCGACGTCGTCATCGGCCTGGTCGAGACTCACGGCCGCGAAGCGATCGCCAAGCTCGCTCAGGGCCTGGAGGTTGTTCCCCGGAAACGCCAGGAGTACCGCGGAATCATCGTGGAAGAGATGGACGCCGACGCCGTCCTGACCCGTAACCCTCAAGTGGCGCTCATCGACGAGCTCGCCCACACCAATGCCCCGAACAGCCGGAACGCCAAACGGTACGAAGACGTCCAGGATATCCTGGCGGCCGGGATCCACGTCATGACCACGCTGAATGTCCAGCACCTGGAAAGCCTCTACAACATCGTGGAGAATGCCACCGGGGTGAAGGTCCGCGAGCGCCTCCCCGATTCCGTCCTGGGCGACGCCGACCAGATCGTTGATGTCGACCTGGCCACGGAGGACCTTCGCAAACGCCTCGAGGAAGGCAAGATCTATCCGCCCGACCGGATCGCCGCATCCCTGGTCAATTTCTTCACTCCGTCCAACCTGGACAAGCTCCGCGAACTGACCCTGCGCGAGCTGGCCTCGCAGATCGACCTTCGGCGGCGCTCCGTCCATGACGAGGAAAGCGGGTCCGCCTCGGACCAGGTCCTGGTCTGTCTGAGTTCGCACGGGCCCAATAGCGAAAAGCTATTGCGTTTCGGATCGCGTCTCGCCGGCAAACTTAACCGCAACTGGTACGCCGTCTATGTCCAGACGCCGTCCGAGGAGGCCCTGGTCATCGATGCTCAAACCCAGCGCATCCTCTCGGACACGCTGACTCTGGCCAAGCAATTGGGCGCCCTGGTGTTCACCTATAAAGGGGAGGACATCGTCGACACCATCCTTCGATTCGCCAAAGAGTATCGGGTCGGCCATATCGTCGTCGGCCGGTCGGGCCCCAAGCCTCTTTGGAAAAGGTTCGGGAAGAACAAGGCCGTTGTGGAAAGCCTGGTCAAGACCGCCAAGGGAGTCGCCGTCATCGTTCTCGACACCTGCGATTCGAAGACGATTCCAGCCAAACCGAACACGGAGACGGCGGGACAAAAAGGTCCCCTGACGAGTTCGCCTAAGCGTCCTTTTCCGCCTGCCGACCACCCGCTTTTCAGTCCGTGGCTTTCCGCAGACCATATTTTACTCTGGGAAGATGTTGTCGCCAAAAACGCCTTGTTCCACAAACTGGCGGCCTCCCTCACAGGGACAGCGGGGGGATTGAATCCCGAAGCGCTATTCGCCAAAATTCTCGCTCGCGAGGAACTGGGCTCGACCTTTTTTAACGAAGGCGTTGCCTTTCCCCACGTCCGCCTCGACGGCCTGTCCGCTCCCTTGGTCGCCCTGGGTTTGACGCACGCCGGCGTTGCGGACGTCTCAACGGAAAAACCGGTCGAGCTCGTCGTGCTCATCCTGTCTCCGGCCCATGATCCCGACATGCAAGTAAAACTTCTGGGCATGGCCGGCCGCCTGGCCCAAAACCGCCATCTTCGCGGGATCCTCCGTTCCGTGCGGACGCCGGACGAGGCCCTGGCGGCAATCCGCGACTGGGAACATCCGGGTTGAATTTCTGAAGATCCCGGACGCCCTGCGTTCCGCTTATTGTTGCGGCATTTCCGTGCGGATGATCTTGGCCGGATCGGATTTGCTTGGCGATGACCGCGTCTGGAGAACCTGTTCTATGACGCCGCGGTCGTCGAGGCCTGCCTTTCCTTTTCCGGGAGAAGGGTTTCAAGCTCGATGCATCGGCCTAACGGAGCGGCTTGGGCATGAGGCCGTAGATCTTAATCTTATAAGACAGCATCCGCTCGGTGATGCCGAGGAGGCGGGCGGCCTTGCTCTTGACCCCGTCCGCGGATTCAAGAGCGCCCCTGATCTCCCGGACTTCAAGCCGGCGGACCTTTTCCTCAAGCGAGGACGTCCCGCCGGGGGTGTCCATTTCAGGGCGCGCGGCAAGGAACGGCGGGAGATCCTCCAGCCGGATGGTCGACCCGTCACAAAAGACGACCGCCCGTTCCATGGCGTTCTCCAGTTCCCGGACGTTGCCGCGGAAGGGATGAGCGCCCAAGGCGGCCATGGCCTCGATGGAAATCCCCCGGATCGTCTTTCCTTCCCTGGCCGAGAACTTGTGAAGGAAATAGTCGATAAGAGGCGGGATGTCCTCTTGGCGCTCCCGCAAAGGCGGGACGGCGATCCTTATGACGTCGAGCCTGTAGTAGAGGTCGGACCGGAAGGCGCCTTCGGCCACGGCCCGCTCCAAGTCTCGGTTGGTCGCGGCCAGGACGCGGACGTCCGAGTGGAGGACCGCGGTCGAACCCAATCGGGAGAATTCGCGGTCCTGGAGGAAACGAAGAAGCTTGACTTGGAGATGGACCGGCAAGTCGCCGATTTCGTCGAGGAGGACCGTGCCGCTTCCGGCCGCTTCAAATTTACCGACCTTGCGCTCATGGGCGCCGGTAAAGGCGCCTTTCTCCGCCCCGAACAACTCGCTCTCGATGAGCGATTCGGGGAGGGAGGGGATGTTGATGGCCAGGAAGGGCGCCTTGGCCCGCCGCGAGGCGAAATGGATCGACCGGGCGACGAGGTCCTTGCCCGTCCCCGTCTCGCCGGTGATGAGGACGTTGGCATCACTGCCGGCGGCCTTGGCCATGAGGCGCGATACGGCGGCCATGGCCGGAGAGACAAAGACGAAATTGCGGGCGCTGAACTTGTCCTCCAGAGTCTCGCGAAGGACCCGGACCTCGGCCTGGAGCCGGTGCCGCTCCAGGGCCCGGTCGATGACCAGGAGAAGTTTTTTGAAGTCGATCGGTTTCACGATATAGTCGTAAGCCCCGGCCTTAATCGCCCCGACGGCGGTCTCGACACTGGCAAAGGCCGTGACCATGATCGGGGTCAGGGCGGGGTTTTCCTCGAGAAGGAGACGGATAACGTCGATCCCCGTCTCGTCGCCAAGCTTGTAGTCGACAATGGCGACCTCGGCCGGCAGGCGCCTCATCTCCTCGACGGCGGCCCTTCCGCCGGCCGCGTCGGTGACGACGAAACTCTCGCTCTCCAGGTTCCCCCGGATGAGCCGCCGCTGCAAGGGATCGTCTTCGACGACCAGAATGACCGGTTTGCTCATTCTTTTCCTCCCGTGAACTCGATCCGAAAAACGGTCCCTCCACCCGCCCGCCGCTCGGCGGTGATCCGTCCGGCATGGGCCTCGATGATCTTGCGGGCTAGAAAAAGTCCGACACCCAGGCCGTCGGCCTTCGTTGAGAAAAACGGCTCGAAGATACGCTCCAAGTCTCCGGCCGGGATGCCCGGACCCGTGTCTTCGACCGTAACCAGAACATGGCCTTTCCTCCGCTCGGCCCGGACATCCACCCCGCCGCCGCCCGTCTCGGCAGCTTCAAGACCATTGCGGACGACATTGAAAAGAGCCTGAGCAAGCAGGCCCCGGTCCGCCCGGACGGCCAGACCGGGCCGGGTTTCCCAGCGGATAGGGACGCCCTTGGCCGCAGCCGAGGGCTCCAGCGCTTGGACCGCGTCGCGGACGAGCTCATCGACGCCGACGAGGTCCTTCCGCAGGTCGACCGGACGCAAGGCGGCCGAGAACTGATCGAGGATACGGCCTATCTTCTGGACCTCGGCCCGGCCCAAAGCCGCCTCTCCAGCCAGCTCACCGGGGGCTTTCCTTTCCATTATCTCGCAGAGGAGAGCGAGGCTATTGAGGGGATTTTTAATCTCATGGGCGATTCCGGCCGTGAAACCGGAGATCTCCCGGAATCGCTCCTTCTCCTCGCGCTCGGCCGTCGCATCCTCGGACTGGGCTAGGGATAGCCGGTGCATCCGATAGATCCCGCTGAAGATAAGGAGACCGACCGCGGCCAGGGCGGCGAAGAGGAGGAGGAAGCTGCGGCGGGAGTAAACCAGCATCTCGTCCAGACTTTCGAGGGAATAGCCTAGAAAAAGGGAAGCGGTCCGGCCCTCCTTCGTCTTGGTGGATCGAACGACATTGAGGATCGTCCCTGCGGGCGAGTCAATCGTCCAGCTGGCCGGTTCGGCGGGAGGACGCCCGAAGATAGGAAGATATCCTTCAAATTGCGAAGCCCAGCCCAGGATCGCGCCCGCATCGTCGACGAGGGCGATGAAGTAAATATCGGCCTCCCCGGCGAAGCGCTCGATGGCGGTCTGGGGGGAGTCGCCCTCCTCGAGCCGATGCTCCAGCTCAATCCCCAGGATACGGGCCGAAGCGGCCAGCTGCTCCTGGACCAGGGCTTCGGTCTTTTGACGGATGACGCTCCGGTTCAGAGTGGCTTGAACGAAGAAGAGGACGAGGATCCCGGCGGCGGGGAAGATGAAGAAAACCAGGAAGCCCCGTTTTCTCAACTCAGCCGCCCCGCTTCCGCTTCCCCCGTTGCATAGGGCCGCCTCTCCAATTGGGAAAGCCGCGGGCATCTCGGACGTTGATGGTCTCGCCCGGGACCTGGACCTCCCGGGCGATTAGAAGAGACGGCAGACCCTCCGAAGCGACCAAAGAGCCGACGATCTTCATCGGCTCGCCCTTATGCACATCACGCTCGAAGAACCAGGCCGGGCTGATCTCGACGTGGAACAACCGTTTCGTCGTCCGCTCCTCCAGAGCCAAAATGAGGAACGGCGCCGTCCCCTCGTAGCGGGGTTCAAAGCGGATGTCCTGGACGAGGCCCTCGATGCGGATCTCGCTCTTGACGTTGTAATAGTGGGGGGAGGCCTGGGCGGCCGAAGGGGCGAGAGCGGGAGTAGACTTGGTTTGGATCGGCAAGGATTGGGTTGAGCTGACGGGGGGCAGGGTCCGGGAAGCCGGGATGGACGGGGCCGCCATGACAGTGGCGGCCGGAACCATTGCGGCAAGAAGAAGGAGCGGCAAAAGCCGGTGCGGGAGGAGACGGCCGCAACAAGTCATCGTTGGCCGCCCAAGTTGAAGTTCCATTGCAGACCTCCCGAGATGAACTGACCGCGCCAATCGAATAATGGATCGTTCGATCTATTCCGGATATAAGCATAGGACAGGACCGCGGACCACTTGATAAAGTTCTTTTCGAGCTTCACTTCGAGCTGGTCGCGACCGTCTTTCCGGGTGAGGCCAAGGCTGGTTCCGTCCAGGTCCAGACTCTCAATCCCCGGGAACGTCTTGTCCGATCTAGTATAACCCAAGCGCGCTTCCACGTTCCAGGGGAGGAGAAGTGTGAGTTGAGCATTCCAACCCGTGCCCTTCCAAGCGTACATATCGTTGGTTGGATTTTCGATCAAGGCGTATTCTTCGACCGTCGTGAAGGGATTCTCGCCGGAAAGGTTCCATTGAACGATCCCGGCCAGACGCAGGCCGATCCGATCGCCCAGTCCCTGCGCGACACGGCCCTGGAGCGAAGCGATCTGGATGCTTTTTCCTTCGGACCGGGTCGAAGTCAGGGCATAGCGGCCCGGCCCGCCTCGGCCGCCGCGCCAAGCCAAACCCGTCCCTCCCTGGCCTCCCAATGTTGACAGCATCCCCGAGGCAGGGACGACCGCGGCCACGATCACCTGCGGGTGGAGAAAATATTTATAACCCCAGCCGAGCTCCGCCTGAAGCGTGGTCCGCGAGGGGAAGTACTTATCGAGCGAGACAGCCATTCCCTGGCTGAAAAAATCAAATTGCGTGTAACGGTAGGAACGGTATTCCGAGACCGCCGATGCTTTGAGGATGGACGAGGGCGAAACGTAGGATTTGAGGGCGGCCGAGAACCGGGCCGCTGAATGGTTGAAGTCGGCGTATTCGGACCGGAAGAGCGCCGTGTCACCCATAAGGGATAAATAAAGGGCTGTCTTTTCGCTGGCCGCGTAAAGGTAATCGACTCCCGCGGAGAACGAGGCCGAGTTCAGTCCCGTATTCACACGGAGCGCGGAATATTCCGCCCCGGCCATGAGTGAAAAGGCCGAAAGCGACTTCTCCCAGGAAAGACCGGCAACCGTGACCGCATCAGCCCCGGGCAGCCGGGTCTGGAAGAAGTTTTCGGCCCAGTTTTGGGAAAAGGACAGTGACAGGGAATCGGCAGCCGCGGGCAAAGCCGCGGATAATGCGGCTATGGCCGCGACCGCCAGAAGGGTCGGGATTCGTTTCATTAGTGACTCCGATCATTCCTATGAATAAGGGAAAGGAGCCCGAAAGCCCCTTTCCCTTCCGACTCATCAAGGAGCGCAGCCGGTGCCGCGCCGTTCGGGGATCGAGGATCAGCGGCCGCCTCTGCGGACGGCTCTGCCCTTGGGACCCGTGCCGTCGCACACGCCCGTGCCGAGCGATCCCGCGAAACCCCGCCCCTGGCCGCGGAACGAGGCGTTGTTCCAACCGGTTCCATTGCCGTTTCCGCCGCCCTTACCCTTATGCTCCTGGAAGCCCGTTCCATCTTTGGGAGGAGCCCAGTCGGGATCTTGGCAGTTGGGCACGCCATCATTGTCATGGTCGCGGAGCTTGTCGTTGATCCCGTCGCAATCCTGGTCCATGAACATGGCCCGGAGCTGAGTCCGCGTCAGGTCCGCATCGCGGGCGGAGTTCTTGTTCGCCTGCGCGTAAGCACCGGAGGCGACGACGTTCACACCCAGGATCAGGATCGATCCGGCCAAAAGAAGCTTTTTGTAACTCATTGTTTTACCTCCTAATGAGTTGAGGCCATTCCTTATGCAGGAGGCGTGCCAATACTTATATTGTTGTAAATAAATAATATGAGAGTCAAGACGAAAGCACTAAACCGACATTTTCGTCGGCCAAGCGACAAAATTGTCGTATTTTCTCGACTCTGCTTTAAGCCAGAGATATTCTTTGATCTCGTTACCGCGCTTTTCTCGTAACCGCAAGCAGCCGCTTGCGGGACACTTCCGAAAACCGTTCGATGGCATAGCGGAGAGTCGTTCGGGGGATGGCCGGACCATGCTCGAGCAAGAACGCCTCCAGCCGGGCCATGTCGGTCTTGCCCGCTTCGCGGATCATCCAGCCGGCCGCTTTCTGCAATAGGTCGTCATCGGTCGCGAACATCCTCCGGCCGATGTCATAAGCGGCGTCCAAATACTTGCCCCGCCGGGCCAAGGGGACGAAGGCGACGATGGAAGCCCGCCGGACCCAGCGGTTCGGATGAGCGGTCCAGGTTTTAATGTCCTTGATGAGCGCCGGGTTCCGGTCCAACAGAAAACCAAGCCCCTCGGGACAGAGGATATCGACGGCGGCCCAGTTGTCGCAATAATCCGCGGCCAGCCAGGCCTTGATCCGCCGGAAAGTATCCGGACCGAACTCTTTCTTAAATTTCAGAAGAAGGACGATCGAGGCCGCCTTGGCTTCCATTTTTTTCCGGGGCAGGAGGATTTCGCAAAGCGCCATGGCTTCATCCAGCGTCCAGGACTTTTTGATCCTTTCATGAAACTCGCCGCAGATAGCCCGCATCTCCGGCGTGGTCAGGCCGTAGAATTCGACCTGTTCCTTGAAGTACCGGCGCGATCCCGCGGCCCGAACGGGATCGGCCCCGGCTTCAAGGCGGGCGATGATTTCGGCGGCGATTTTTCGCGGCTCAATCTCGGATTTTTGCATGGTCAAACGGCCGGTCCTTTCAGGGCGCGCTTTTCGATCAAGCCTGCAGCAACAGGCCCGGGAAGATCTCGATAGCCATTATCAAAAGAGGCTGCAAAAAGACGGGCCGGTTTTTTCCATGGCCCGCCTCCGGCCCGCTATTATAGCAAAATCTCAGCCGATCTCCCGACGCAGATTAACCGGAAGATCGAGAAGTTCGATCCGGCCGTCAAGGGTGCGGCTTTCCGTTGCCGTCGGCGGCATATGCATTGACGTCGAGAAACCCATGCCCGGACAGATTGAACAGAATCGTCGTTTCCCGTCCCAGACGCTTCGCCTCCAGGGCTTCATCGATTGCGGCGGCAATGGCATGGGCCGATTCCGGAGCGGGCAGAATTCCTTCCGCCTTGTAGAACAGGCGCGCCGCCTCGAAGATCCGGTTCTGGGCATAAGCCCGGGGCTCGACGATCTTTTGGCCGACAAGACAGCTGACGAGCGGGGCCATGCCGTGGTAGCGAAGCCCCCCGGCATGGATAGGCGCGGGCATGAAGTCCTTGCCCAGTGTATGCATATGAAGGAGCGGAGTCAGTCCGGCCGTGTCGCCATGGTCATAGCGAAGTTCCCCCATGGTCAGCGTCGGGCAGGCTTCCGGTTCGACGGCCACGAAACGGATATTCAACCCTTCGGCCAAGCGCCGCCGGATAAATGGAAAAGCGATGCCGCCGAAGTTGGAGCCTCCTCCGACACAGCCGATGATGACGTCGGGTTGAGCCCCCATAGCCGCCATTTGCTTTTCCGCCTCCAGACCGATGACGGTTTGATGCATGAGAACGGCATCCAGGACGGAACCCAAGGAATATCGGCTGTTCGTCCCCTGGAGCGCGGTCTCCATGGCTTCGGAGATGGCAATCCCCAGACTGCCCGGATTCTCCGGATCCTTCTCATAAAGCGTGCGGCCGAAAACGGTCTTCGGGCTGGGGCTTTCCACAACTTCAGCCCCGAACATCTCCATCAGGATGCGGCGACCGGGTTTCTGCCGATAGCTGACGCGGACCATGAAAATCAGGATATGGATCCCGAACCGGGCGCCGGCATGGGCCAGAGCGCTCCCCCACTGTCCCGCGCCGGTCTCCGTGGCCAGGGTCTGAATGCCTTCGCGCGCCGCCAAGTAGGCCTGCATCAGGGCGGTGTTGCTTTTATGACTCCCCATCGGCCCGGCCCCTTCATATTTGAAAAAGATATGCGCGGGCGTACCCAGGGCCTCGCGGAGAGCCGATGCGTAAATGAGCGGTGTGGGACGGAAGGCCGCATAAGCCTCCAGCACTTCATTCGGGATGGGTACGAATCGATCCCGGCTCATCTCCTGAGCGATGAATCCTTTGGAAAAAACCGGCTCCCAATCGGCGGCCGTAAGCGGCTGCCCCGTCCCGGGATGAAGGGCGGGTTGGGGAGGAATGGGAAGATCGGCTTTGATGTTATAAAAAGCCTCGGGCAGATAATTGGCATCCCGGGGCGCGAACCGTTCGAATCGTGACATTGGAAATTCTCCTTCTCAGAAACTGGGTATGACCTGGTCGGCCGCCGATGGCGGACGGCTCCCGAGAAAAAAAAAGGTGGAGGGGTGGTATTAGCGGGCGGGGGGGGCCGCCCACCAGAAAACGAGGGAGAAGGAAAGAGTTCCGGCGTCGATGGCGGATCTTTCCAGAGTGGACATGGGCGTCATCTTAGCCGCGGATGAATGCGCTGTCAAGTTTTTTCTATCGGATGTTTCTATCGGATTGACTTCCGGCCGGGCTTGACCGACAATGAATTTCCGGTCCGGGCCGGGCCGGGGGTTCGGCGGTTCTCGCGGCGGGAGCCGCGATGTTCGGGACGCCGGTAGAGACCGCGGTCTTGCCGTCGCCGAAAAAAGAAGGTTTGGGCAAGGGGACCACCTCCCACGGCGGGTGCAACCCGTCCCCTGCGGAAATCAAAGACTCAACGACACGCCGAACCCCGGCCCGGCTTCGGATCCTCTAAGATCGGAATTATCATTGATCCGCCCGGGCAGGACGAAAGAAAAAACGACCGACCTTCGCCGCGCCCTGACTTCTCCCCGAAGCTTTCGCCGACAGATCGAGCGGATTTTCGACCGGACGCTCCTCTCCCCCGCCCGCCACGCCCTGCGCCAGGACGGCGTTTCCCTGGACGCCCTTTTCGACGGCCAGCGCCCGATCTCCCGGATCCTGGCCCGGACCCTGGCGGGGAACCGCTATGAGTTCGCCCCCGGTCGGATCCGGACAATTCGAGTGAACGGCAAATCCCGGGATGTCTTTTCTTTCCGCCTCACCGACCTCATCGTCCAGGGCGTCGTCACGGAGGTCATCGCCGAGGCGACCCGGCCGCTCCAGTCGCCGCGCCTCTATTCCTACCGGCCTAAAATATCATGGTTTCACGCGGTCTTCGATTTCGCCCGCTTCATCCGCCGGCATCGGAAATCGCTGGGCGATCCCCGGCGCCGGGGGCTCACCGTCATCCGCCGGGACGTCGATTCTTACACGGACTCGATCCCCGTCGATCCCGCCTCCCCTATCTGGGATATGCTTTTCAAGCTCCTGGAGCCGTCCGACGGACGGCTTCCAGCCGCCGATCGCCGCATCGTCGAAGACGTCGTCCGCCCACTCGTCGAGTGGAAGGATGGCGGGCCCGTCCGACTCATCCGCGGTGTCCCGACCGGCCAGCCCATTTCCTGCGTCCTGTTCAATTTTTACCTCCATGAACTCGATCGCCTTCTGGACGCCGTTCCCGGAGGATTTTACGCCCGCTACTCCGATGATATTTTATTCGCCCATCCCGATGCCCCGACCGCCCGGCGAGCCTCGCGTACCATCGAGGATGAGCTGGCCCGGCTCGGCCTCCGGCTCAAACCGGAAAAAAGTCTCGATCTTTTCCTGACTCCGGCGGGACGTTCATCCGAGGCTTGGCCCGAAGCCCGCGGGTCATCGGCAGTACCGTTTCTAGGCACGGATATCAAAGCCGACGGAACGATCACCCTGGATCGCGTCAAGACCCGTTCTCTGCTGCGGGACTTGGCGGACCGGGCCGGCCGGGCGGCCCGAGCCCTACAAGGACGACCGCCGGAAGTGATCGGCCGGACGGTCTGCGCCGTCCTCAATCGCGCCCTGAGTTCCGAGGCGGCGCTCTTCCGGCAGAGGTCGGCTGACATTCTCCGGCATATCGTCACCGACCGCGCGCACCTTAAGCATGTGGATCTCCTGATCGCCCGGATCGTCGCCCGCGCGGTAACCGGCGAGGCCGGACCGCGGGCTTTCCGGACCGCAACCCCGGCCAGGATCCGGGGGGAATGGGGACTCAACTCGCTTGAACATGACCGGAATAATCCCCATCGAAAAATCCGGGTCCCGGTTTGAAAGACATCGAAACCTGGCTGCGACGGACGGCCGCCCGCGCCGATCGCGCCGTCCGGATCGAAGAGGCTTTGTTAGGGGGAAGGTTTCCCGCCTACGCCGCCTACCGCTTGCGCTTTTTCGGCCTCCGAACCGCCGTCTCCGCCGTCCTCCACGCTGTCAGGATCCTGCTCGCCTTCCGGTTCTTTGCGCCGAAGACCTTCACCGTCATTCTGCTGGTCGAAGCGGCGGCTTCCCTGGGGGCGTCTTTCTGGTGGGGTTCACTGGAGGTTCTGCGGGAGAAAGTCCGTGACCTTAGGCGCGACGGCCGCCCTCAAGATGCGGCCGGGGAGATCGCCCCCTGGTTGTACCGTTCCATCCGACTGGCGGCAGCCGCTCTAGCCTTGAGCGCGCTATGGATTCCGGCCGCATTTCTAGGCCAAAGCGGAGAATTCACCGCCGCCGATTTTTTCATCGTCACGATTTTCGTCCGTCTCGGCCTCGATCTCGTGACCCGTTGCTATCATTCGGGCATCTATGCCATACGCCGCGTTTATCGCCCGCTCTGGTCGCTCATCGGGGTCGAGATCATCGGCTTCGGCGGTGTTTTGGCTGGCTGGCCTCTCGTCGGTCCCTGGGCTCTGCCGGCGGCGTCTTTGGTCTCGGCCGTTCTATCGAACGCTCTGACCTTGGTCTTCACCCAGCGGGCCTACCGCCACTCCGGGTTCGATCCCCGGCCGCACCTCCGCTCGAAGGCAAAACGGCCGCCCAGGGGTTGGAAATCCCGGGATTGGTGGAACGCGGGCGTTTCCTATGCGCTGATGAGATTGGACGGCATTGTGGTGCTCGCACTGGCGGCCTCCAGCCGTCATTTCCATTCTCCTCTGGCCGCCTTCTTCCTGGCTGTGGGCCCTCTTGTCCGGGCCGGTTTCGATTGGGTTCAACTTTTCTATTTTGACCTGAAACGACTGGACTCTTTTCTCCTGAACGGCGTTCGGATGCGCTTGGAACGCCGCCTGCTCGCTCTTTCCGTTCTCATCGGAGCGGCCATCTGGCCGGCTGCGCTGCTTCTGGGATTTTTCATTTACGGACGAATGACCTTGGCCTTCAGCGCCGTTCTGTTGGTCCTCTTCATCGTCCGCTCGGCCCTGGCTTCTCTGGAAATGCGTGCCTTCGCGCGAGGCCGATACCGGCCTTTGTTCGTTTCAGCCGGCCTGGGATTGGCCGGCTGGATCGCGGCCGGGGCTTTCGGCGGCAACGCTTTGCCGGCGATGGCGGCCGGAATCGCCGGGCTTTGCGGGGGCGCTGTTGGGCTCGTCTTGTCCGAGGCCGGAAAACGAGATGAAACCGACGCGGCTTCGGCCAGGCCGCTCCCCCTCCCGGATTGGATTCATCGTCTGCAGTCAATATGCGGAAGCGTTTTTCTCGGTATCGCTGTTTTCAGCCCGGGGTCCTCTCACCGCGGATTGGACGAACCGGTCCGCTGGGAGGAAGAGGATCGTTGGGCTCATCGACGCACGGCCGAAGCCGCAGCCAAAAAGCTCGGACGGCATGGAGCGGTCGCCTTTGGCGGTCCGGCCCGCCTTGTTTGGTTTGAAAACGGCGGCGATCGCCTCCGCTTGACCGCGGATTGGATTTTGACCCGGGGGGCCGGCTTGATCGGAAAGGCCGATATATCGGCTCGTTTCGCCTCCGGCCCCGAAGCTGCCGCTTCCGTCGCCTCCGATTTTCTCGGACCGAAAACCGGCCGATTCCGGCCGGCCGACGATCCGACACCGTCCGCGCTGGCCGGGAAGTTCCGATGGCTGGTTCCGGGAGGCCGGATTATTTTCCCCGGCGGGCCTCGGCCCGCCGTCGCGCCGGGCGGATTTTCGAAAGTCAAAGGACAGGCCCGGACGGCGGAAATGGACCGCCGGGCAAGCCCAGCGTCGGAGCGGCGGGAAGTTCTGTCCGCCGCACTCGCCTATGCGGCCGCGCTCACTCCATCGACAAGGCCTTCCGGCTCATCCGTCACGGCTTTCATCGAGGATGGGGAAATCTTCATGATCTTTGTCGCGGGGCCGAATGCTCCTCCCAACGACCTTGACCGCTGGAACCGAATCATCCGCCGGGCCAACCTGGTTTCGGCCTTTTATCGAAACCCGGGCCCTTCCTAAGGCCAACCCCCCGATCTCTATTTTTCTCCACGGCGGTAGGGGCCTTGGGCCTGTCCCTTGATACAAAATGGAAGAGAGCCTTAAGGGAACGAGAGCGCGGATCGAGGGCGAATGGATCTCCCCCGAAATTCACCATCGCGGGTCAATCTATGATCGTCAGGTCCCGGATGATAAAGACCTCATAATCGCCGATTGTGTCGAACCCCGCCTTTCGGTAGAGCGCGACGGTCCGGTCATTGGTCCAGTGGACTTCGAGCTTGATCAGGACACATCTTCGTCCATCCACTTTTAGTAAGCGGCCGGCAAACGCGTTTTTTGATCGGCGGCTGCCATCCCCTCGGCCAAGCAACTCAGCGCCAAGCCCTTTCCCGGCAGGTTGCGGTTCATCTTGGGCATGATTCCTCGTCTTTAAAAATTGTCCCGATCCTGATAACATCACATCTCGATTTTGATGAATATTGACGAATGAGTTCAAGGAACGGAGGAGGGAGAACATGAAACGATTCCCCGGAATGGCGGCTTTGATTCTTGTGACCATGCTCGCGGGGCTCGCCGCGGGATGCGCTGCGCCGAAATATCCCGACGGCGTATATGCTGAGGTCATGACCAACCGGGGCCTGATCGTCCTTAGCCTGGAGTTCGAGAAGACGCCGATGACCGTCGCCAATTTTGTCGGTCTTGCGGAGGGTACGATCAAGAATTCGGCCGCGCTGCCGGGAACGCCTTATTTCGACGGAACGACGTGGCACCGCGTCGCTCCCGGGCACGTGATCCAGACGGGAATCGCCAAGGACGCCAAGGACTCGGGCCCGGGATACAAATTCCCGAACGAAATCCGTCCGGACCTGAATCACGACCAAGCCGGCATGGTGAACATGGCCAACAGCGGCCCGCATACGAACGGCAGCCAGTGGTGCATCATGCTCGGGAATCGGTCCTATCTGGACGGTGATTACACCGTCTTCGGCCGCGTCCATCAGGGAATGAACGTCGTCTTATCGATCGTCCAGGGCGACGAGATCCAGACCGTGAAGATCGTGCGTGTGGGAAAGGCGGCCAAGAATTTCCGGCCGACGACCGAGTCGTTCCAGCGGCTGGTCGACGAAGCGAAAGCGCGGATTCAAAAGGCCGACGCCAAGCGGAAACAGGCCGAGGATGAGACGATCGCCAAAAACTGGCCGAACGCGGTCTCCGGAGAAAACGGCGTGAATTATGTCGTCGTTCGCGAGGGAAAAGGAAAGACTCCGGCCGCGGGCGCCCGGCTGAAGCTGTCCTATACCGGCAAAACGCTGGAAGGAACGGCTTTCGTCAGCACGGCCGAAGCAGGCCGGCCCTTTTGGGGCGATCAACCCGAGCCGTTTGAGTATATCGTCGGATCGACTCACGTCACGCCCGGCTTCGACGCCGCGGCGGCCCGGATGAAGGCGGGAGAGAAAAGGATCCTGATCGTTCCCGGGGGCCAGGGATACGGGATCCCCGGCTTTTACGCCAAGGAAATCAAGGGCGAAAAAAGATTCCACATCTCCCCGAACACGGTCCTGATCTACGAAGTTGAGCTTGTCGGAATGATGGGGAATCCGGGAAAATGACGTCAGGCCTCCGGTTCGGAATCCGCCCCTCGGATCCCGGGCCGGAAATCGCCGTCCGGAGAGAAAGAGAACAGGGGCCGGGGCCCGGCCCGACCCCCGCTCAAGCTTACTTCTGGACCGGGGAAACGTCGTCAATGACCCACATGCCGCGTCCGTTGGTGGCGATGACGAGCATGTTATCGCGGGGGTGGATCTGGAGGTCCCAAACCGGGGCGTTCGGCAGCCCGCTGCCGAGATAGGTCCAGGTCTTCGCCCCATCCGTCGTGACGAAGACTCCTTGGTCGGTGCCGCAGTAGAGGACGTCCTTCTTTTTCGGATCCTCCCGGATGACATTGGTCGGACCGCCGGGCATGTTGGCGGCGATGCTCACCCACGTCTTGCCGTAGTCGGCGGACTTGAAAATATAGGGGGCGAAATCGTCGTCTTCCCGTCCGATCTGGGCGATATAGACCGTCGCCGGATCGTAATTCGAAGCGACGAGGTTGGTAACGTGCTTGTTGTAAGGCAGTCCGGCCGTGATCTCGGTCCAGGTCGATCCGCCGTCCTTCGTCACGTGCACGAGCCCGTCATCGGTCCCGGCATAGACGACGCCGAACTTGAACGGCGATTCGGCGATGGCCGTGATGCTCTCGTAGGGGATTGCATAGGGGAGCTCCCCTTGCCACTCGGGATTGTTGGTCGTCAGGTCGGGGCTGATTTTTTCCCAGGTGTCGCCCTTGTTCATCGAGCGGAAGAGGTATTGAAAGCCGCAATAGAGGACCCCGGAATTGTGGGGCGAGAGCGCCAGGCCGGCGAGCCACTGGCCGCGGTATGCGTTTTCGCCTTCCGGGGATTTCGGATAGACTTCCTTGCTCGTCCAGGCGCCGTCCTTGTAAACCGATCTCTCGACCCGGCCGTAATAGCCCGAGGCGAATTCCGTGTTGGGATCGTTGGGATCGACGGCCATCAACGATCCCTCCCCCCCGGGGGCCGTTTCCCACCGGACGGCCTGCGGGCGGCGGCGCTGGCCGGCGGCCGGAGCGGACAGGGGAGCGACTCCCAGACCGCGAAAGCTTCCAAAATCCTGAACCGAGCCGTAGACGGTAAAAGGCTTCTGCATGTCGTAGGCGACGTTGTAGAATTGAGTCGCCGGGATGCCGGTCTGGAAGCTCCTCCAATTCTTTCCGTAATCGTAGGAGACATAGGTTCCGCCGTCATTGACGTTGATCAGATAGTTCGAATCGGCGGGGTCGATCCACAGGCCGTGCTGGTCGCTGTGATTGCCTTGGCCGATCCGCTCCCAAGTCCGGCCCCCATCGCTCGACCGGGTGAGTCCGAGGCCCATGAGATAAACGACGTCGGCGCTGTTGGGATCGACCCGGATCTGTCCGAAGACCCAGCCGTAGGTCCCGCCGAAGCGCTCGAACACCCGGTCGGCCGGGCTCATCTTCCGCCACGTTTCGCCCTGGTCATCGGAGCGATAGACCTCGGCCCCGACGATGTCGGAATATGTTCTCAGCCGGCCGTACGAGTCGCGTTCGCCGGGCGGGGGCATGCGGGTGGGAGTGTGATTGTCGACGAAAGCGTAGACGACGTTGGGCTTGGTCCGGCAGAGTGAGAGTCCGATCCGGCTCAGCTTCGTCTTGTCGGCGGGCAGGCCGGCGGTCACGGGCTTCCAGGTCTTGCCCCCATCCGTGGTTTTAAAGAGGCCTTCCCCGCCGGGGGTCGGGTCGCTCCAGCGCAGCCTGATCCGGTTGACCATCGAGGCGATCAGGACGTCGGGCTTCGTCGGATCCATGACGAGGTCGATGGCTCCGATCTTCTCGTTGATGTACAGGACCTTCTGCCAGGTTTTGCCGCCATCGATCGTCTTGTATACGCCGCGGTCGGGATTGGTGGTCCATTCGTGGCCCGTGGCGGCGATATAGACGACGTCGGGATTGGTGGGGTGGACGAGAATCCGGCCGATCGTCTGCGTCGCGGCCAGCCCCATGTGCGTCCAGGTCTTTCCGGCGTCCGCGGACTTGTAGACGCCTATTCCGGCGATCGAGGCCCGGAAGTGATTCGCCTCGCCCGTCCCGAGCCAGACGATGTTAGGATCGGATTCGGAGATGGCCAGGTCGCCGGTCGACAGCGTCGGCAGCTCGTCGGTCAGGGGCGTCCAGGTAATGCCCGCGTTGTCCGTCTTCCAAACCCCGCCCGTGGCGGTCCCGACATACATCGTGAGCCGGCTGCCCTTGGGGACTTCGACGTCCGTGCACCGGCCGCCGACGTCGAACGGACCGATGTGGCGCCACTTCATGTCCTTCAGCGGCGTCTGGGTCTTCATCGCTTGGAATTGGTCGAACCACTTCCAGCGGAGAGCGGGGTCGGTGCTCTCGACTTTTTTTAGAGTCGTCTTGGCCGGGGGCGCGCCTTTTTGAACACCCGCAACGACGAGGATCGAAACCGCGAAACCGAGACTCAACACGAGAACGAAACGCTTGGATAAGTTCATGAATCCCTCCTCCATTTTAAATTTGAAGAGATGAAAATGCAGCGAACCGCTCATTTTATTTTAGATGATCCTTTTTTTGAAAGCGCGCGCGTCAAGGTCCCGCTCATCGGGATGGGCTTCATTTTGGGGGCGAAAAACGAAGCTGCAAGCAGCCGACCCGCCCAAGGTGAATATGAGATATTCATGGCTTCTTTCTTTCATTAAGAATAGGCCCGGGCACGGGAGCGCCGGGGCCGTAGTTATTAAAAGTCCTGGTCGCAATATGGCGAACGTAACCCGCAACGTGCCCCTGATATTATATATATCACCCTCATTTACTGAAAAGCAACCATTCCCTGGATATTTCATTATCTTTTTCGGTCGTGGTCGCAGCCGCCCGCCAAGTTGATCCCGCGAATGGACATTGCGCCGGATTTTATAATATGAATACCCAATTTTATACATTTGCAGCGCAAAAACCAGATTTTTTAAATAGGGGTACAAAGCGCCGCACTCATAAAGCAGAAGCCGTGCTTTATGAGTACAGGCCAAAGCGCCGCTCAGTATTAATCCTGGACATGCTCGGGGCTTTCCCGAGCAAGTCCTACGGTTTTTGTAGGATATCCCCCGGGCCTTGCCTGGCAAGTCCTATGGTTTTAATAGGGCATGCTCTGAACTTTGGTGAGCAAGCCCTACGGTTTTTGTAGGGTTCAGGCCGCCCTCATTCGCTTTGCGAATGAGGACTGCAAAGCGGGGAGTCGAATGGGTTTCATTCACCAAAGGAGGCCTTTTGAAAAAGATTGCGATATTCCTAACCATTCTTGCCGTCTTGATCATCATCCCGGGCATGGTTTCTGCCTTTCAGCCAAAGAGCCTGGGAATCGGGCACGGCCAACGCTATGACGGACTTATCATCAGCCTTTGATCGCCGGGTCCCGGATGATATAGACCTCATAATCGCCGATCGTTTCGAACCCTGCCTTTCGATAGAGCGAGACAGCTCGATCGTTCGTCCGGTGGACTTCGAGTTTGATCTGGATTCCGGCGATGCGGGCGTGGCGGAGCGACGCCTCGAGCAGGACATGGGACAAGCCCCGTCCCTGATGCGACGGTTTGACGACGAAGTGGTGCAGGTGAAGGCGTCGCCCGTCGCAGGTTATCCAAGACGTTCCGATGATCGCCCCGACCCGAGTATCTTCGAGAATAAAAAATCGCGCCCCGGGGATGGTCAGCGTCCGGGCGATGACGGCGGCCGTGTCCCCGCGTTTGGGGCCGGCCATTCCGACCTCCCCCCAGATCCGTTGAACCGGCTCGAAATCACCGGGCTCATAATCGCGGACCCTGCATTCGGACCGATCGCCATTTTTTGCTGTCATCGGATCACCCAGTGAAAAAAAAGAAAAGAAGCGCCTCGGGATCTCTTCAGGAACGCCCGGGAAAAAAACACAATCGGGGTTAGCGGCGAACCACGGACGTCGCCGCGGCCGCTTTGGCGCCAGTCTGCTCCTTCTCCCGGTTGAGCTCCCACATATCGATCGTCTGGGAGAAATCACCCAGGAGCCATTTGCAGAAATAATCCGCCCTGATCCAGTTCCAGTAATCGCCCATATCGCCGTACCCATGGCGCTGGCCGGGGAACAGGAAGAAATCGAAGCGTTTGTTGGCCTTGATGAGAGCGTTGGCCAGGCGGAGGGTGTTCCCCGGATGGACGTTATTGTCGATGTCGCCCGTAGTCAGGAGGAGCCGGCCCTTGAGATTCTTGGCCACCTCGGAGTTTTTGTCGATCGCGTACTCGAACTTGATCACATTGTCCTTTTCGATGACTTCCTTGACCCCGTGATGCTTTTCGCTCCACCAGCGATTGTAGATGTTGTTTTCATGGTTGCCGGAAGAGGATACGCCGACTTTGAAGAAGTCGGGATAGACGAGAAGCGCCGCCGCGGTCATGAACCCGCCGCCGCTGTGGCCGAACATACCCACTCGGTCGACGTCGATGAAGGGATGCTTCAAGGCTAATTCTTCAATGGCCCGTTTCTTGTCGGCCAGGCCGTAGTCGCGGAGGTTGCCGTAGCCGAAATTGTGGTACCACTTGGAGCGCTGGGGATGCCCGCCGCGGTTGCCGACCTCGATAACGATGAACCCGAACTGGGCCAGCCACATGCTGCCGCTCCGCGGAACGAATGCCTTGGAGACGCTCTCGGTCTGCGGCCCCGGATAAACGTATTCGATGATCGGATATAGTTTTTGAACGTCGAAATCGAAGGGCTTGTACATGACGCCGTAGAGGTCGGTGATCCCGTCGTCGGCCTTGACTTTAAACGGCTCGGGATATTTGAAACCGGCTTCGAGGAGCGCCGTGACATCGGTCGTCTCCAGGTCGAGAAGGACGTTACCGAGAGTATCACGAAGCTGGGCTTTGGGCGCCAGGTCGACCCTGGAGAAATTATCCACGGCATAGAGACAACCGTCGTTTAGGGCGGCCCCGTGATTGGCGTCGCCGGGGGTGAGAAGCTTCAAACCGCCGCCGTCGAGATTGACCCGGTAAAAATGCATGAAATAGGGATCTTCATGGGGTTCGCGCCCGCAAGCGTTGAAATAAAGAACCCGTGTTTTTGCATCCACTCCGCCGACGCCCTGGGTAGTGAACTCGCCCGTGGTCAACTGGCGGATGAGCTTGCCGGCGCCGTCGTAGAGATAATAATGTCCCCAGCCGTCGCGCTCGGACCACCAGATCATCTCCTTGCCGCCGCCAAGGAGGGCCAAGGGTTGGACCTCGACATAGGTATTGAGGACTTCCTCGATGAGGATCTTGGCCTCGCCCGTGGCCGTGTCGGCCAGGCCGACGTCGTAACGGTGGAGATCGCGGTTCTGGCGGCCGAAATAAAGCCTGTCCGAAGTCTCGGAGAGCCACATGGCCGGAAGCGGATAGTCGCGGTCGATTTCGACGGTCTTTCGAGGCGCGGTGAATATGGAAATCACCTGGTCTTTATACCGGTCGGCCTTGATTTTTGTTTTGGACTTGGCCGCGACATCGAACACCAGGAGTTCGATTTGGGGCTGATTTGCCTCGCCCGGCATGGCGTATTTATAGGTCTCCAGAGTCGGCCGCGGATTGGACAGCGTATTGATGACCCACAGGTCGGCCACCTTGCGCGAATCGTCCCGGGTCAAGGCGAACTTGGCGGAATCCCGGGACCAGATGATCCCGCCGGCCGGGACGCGATAGTCTTTGCGGTCCTTCTCGTCCTTCTGGTATTCCTTCTTTTCTTCGTCGTTCAAATCGCGGTTATAAGAATAATCCTTTTCTCCGTCGGTCGTGAGCTGGACTTCCTTGATATTTTTGTCGTCGGCCTTTTTCATGGCCAGGGCGAAACTGGCGGAATCCATCATATAGAGATTGAAACCGCGCCCGAAAATTACCGTTTTCTCGTCCGGGGATACGGACGCCCAGCGGGGCCGCGGTGTCGGGGGCTCGTAATCCGGAAGGATGGCGAGCTTTCCGGTCGGGAGTTCATAACGGAAATAGAGCTTGACGGTCTTGGATTCGGGTTCCGGTTTTTCCGGGACCTTCTCGTCGCCCTCCTTCTTCTCGTCTTTCTTCTCGTCTTTTTTATCGGCGGCCGCGGCGGCTTCCTTTTCGGCCTTTATCCTGTCCTCGATCTTCTTGACGACCTCGCCCGCCTTGATGATTTTATCGCCCAGGCGGACGTCGGAATCGCGGGCGACGTCAAGATCGAACCGGACGGCCGTTTCCTTGTCGATGAACCTCAGGGTCCGGATGGGCAGGTGTTGGGCGTCATAGGGAGTCAAAACGACGGTGGTCAGCAGGGCGGCCATTTTAGCGTTGTCGAAAACAGGTGTTTTCGTCCGCCTCAGCGGATCGACGATGGTAAACGATCGCCCTTTGCTCGTCTCATAGGCGTACCAGAACCGGTCGCCCGTCTCCATCCAGTGAGGTTGGACGGCCGTATCAAAAACGAGCTTGCCGACTTTCGCCGCCGTCCAACGCGAGGCCAGTTCAACGTTGGCCTTCTGATGAGGGGTCGCCTGCGCCGCCGGCAGGGACGAAAACGCTCCCAGGATGAGGACGAGAACAAGGGCTGTGGCCCAGACTGCGCGTTTCATGAAGCCTCCTCGTATCGGGGAAAGTAAAAGGTGACCGTCCGCGGACGGAAAATAGACAAAGGAATGACGGCCGAAGAAAAGACGCCGCCTGGATCTCGGTTCATGGAACAGGTCCGGTGTTTGGCAAAGAATTTATTATATCAGAGGGAGGAATAAATCAAGTTTAATCCGCGCCTAAAAATCACCCCGGAGAAGTCTCCAGGATGAAAATCACTTCCCCATAGGCGCCGATAAAAATAAGCGCGCCCGGAGAGATTCGAACTCCCGACCTGCTGGTTCGAAGCCAGACGCTCTATCCAGCTGAGCTACGGGCGCGCCCGCCAGCGGGTCTCATCATAACGGCGGGAGCCCGAGAAATCAATCCATTCGTTCCCCCGGGATGAAGACCGGGGGAAGCCTTCCTTCGATTCTTCGACCCTTCGACAGGCTCAGGGCGAACGCCTCAGGGCAAACGCCTCAGGGCGGACGGCTCAGGGCAAACGCCTCAGGGCGGACGGCTCAGGGCGGACGGCTTTAATAACAGTTTTTTTCAACCCCTTATCCGCGAACGAAGTGGGGCATATCGAAGGGGATTTCGAGCGACAGCTCGACGAAGCCCGCGTAGACTCCGTTCTCCGTCCAGGGAGATTGGTAGATGAGCTTTTTCAGGCCGCACTTCTCGATGGTGTAAACGTTGGTTCGGCCGGCGGCCAGCATTGACCGGAGCTTGGTTCGCGACGGCTCGGGGTGGCAGTCCAGGACGTTCGTTCCGATGAGCGCCGCCCCGCCGTCCGTGGCAAAGACCCGGAGGGCCCTATCGTTCAGGGACAGGATGACGCCGTCCTTGTCGCAGACAGTGACGGCGCCGGTAAATTCCTTGAGCCAATGATGAAATTCCATGGGTTCCTTTCTAAGACGCGGGCCGGAATTCATTAATATTTTTGACAGCCTCACGAGTTCTGCATGGGCCCTTATATTCCTCCAGATTCCGGCCTGATTCAAGCCCGGATGCGGAGAGCGTTCCCCTCTCAGTCCCACAGCGTCAGCCGCCGGATCAGCATCGTGGCGTACGAACCGCGCGGCAGGACGAAGGAGAGGGTGATGGCGAAGCGGCTCGGATGGAATTCATCGGCGCCCTTCTCCAGGATGGCCAGGTCCCGGGGGATGATCGCCGCGCGCCTGGGAAAAGACTTGAAATAAACTTTGCGCAAAGCCCGCGTCCGGAAGTCGCCGAATTTGAGGTCACGTCCGCGAAGAACGGCGGCAAAGATATCGCGGGTCCGGTCGTCGGGAAATGCCATGCGCGTCGCGGCGGTCGGGAGGTCAAGTCCGAAAAGACGGTCGCGCGGCTCCCCCTCCAAGCGCTCCCAGAAAAGATAGGGGCCTTCCGCTCCCGGGACGGCGATGGGATGCGGGACGGCCTCGCGGATCACCACGCGCAGAAGCTCGTTCCACAAATGCGATTGGAAGGACGAATACCGCATGGAGATTTCGTCCTGGGGCAGCTTATGCAGAGCCCGCGCGACGTCCTGGGGAAAAGCGGCGAGAAACTCAAAAATCTCCCGCTCCTCCCGGTCGGCCGCCAGCTTCCGGCAGGCCGGCCAATCTTTCCAGTGTTCAAACAAAGCCCGGCGGCGTGTTCTCTCCGGACCGCTCATCTCCGGCGTCAACGAGGTTGCATAGACCTGAAGCGCGCCGTTATAGTGCCGCCGCATGACTTTCTCAGCGAAAAAACCGCGCTCGGGATCGTAGCTCCGAAAACGCTGGTCGTCGAAGAAATTGGGGAACCCGGACTCGCTGACGGCCTCCAGGCCGGCCTCGACGCCTTCAAGGCGGGCCAAGTCGCGGACGACGACCCGGAAGGCATTTGCCTTTATCAAATCGGGACCCATTGGCCGGCCCATAAACCCTTTCGCTTCCAGCCGGAATCCCCGTTCCTCGCGGCTGAAGTCGCGCTCATCGCGGATGGCGATGAATTGGGAGGTCAGGCCATGCTTGTCTTTTTTCCCTCCATAGGAGACGGCCTCGGGAGATACGCCGCAAACCCGGGCCAGACGCCGCAAAATATCGAGGGTCGTCCAGCCGTTTTTCGTCAGGAGATAAACACGATAAGGCCCGAACTCCTCCAGGGGAAGGTCGGCTCGTTCATCGACGACGAAATCCTCGGGCCGGGCTTTGATCATGCCGCGATTATACCCTAAAAAGCTGCGTTGAAGGCCGGGCGCGGCTGTGTTATAAACCCAGCGGGGAAGGAGTGCCGCATGAAAAACCGTCACCTTGTCATCATCCTCGCCGCAATCGCCGTTTCCGCCCTCGTCACATCGTGCGTCCGGCCCAAACTGGTCGAACTCCCGCCTCGGGGCCCGGAATTGAGCGTCATTCCGAAGCCGCTTCAGATGGAACGTCTGCCGGGGTCTTTCCCCATCACCGCCGCGGCCCGGATCGTCGTTCCGGCGAACGACCCCGAATTCGAAAACATCGGGCATTTCCTGTCCGACCGTTTGCGGACGGGCTTCGGGATCGACTTGGCGGTCTCGACGAATCCGCCGGTCGAAGTCCAACAGCTCATCATCCTGCGGCGAAGCGACAAGTCCGGCTTCGGCCCCGAGGGCTATGAGCTGACCGTGACGCCGGCCGCCGTCAGCATCTCCGCGCCGGAGACCGGCGGTCTTTATTACGGCGTTCAAACGCTCTTTCAGCTTCTTCCTCCCGAAGCCTACGGCCGCGGCGGAAGCACGGCCAAGCCGGCCGTCCTGCCCTGCGTCCGGATCGAGGACAAGCCCCGCTTTCCCTGGCGCGGCATGCTCCTCGATTGTTCGCGACATTTCTTCCCCAAGGAATTCATCAAGAGCTTCATCGACATCCTGGCCATGCACAAGATGAACACGTTCCACTGGCATCTGACCGATGATCAGGGCTGGCGGCTCGAAATCAAGAAATATCCCCGCCTGACGGAGTACGGGGCCTGGCGCGTCGATCGCGAGGACAAGCACTGGAACAGCCGTCCTCCCCAACAACCCGGGGAAAAAGCGGGCTACGGGGGATTCTACACGCAGGACGACGTGCGGGAGATCCTGGCTTATGCCAAACAGCGCCAGGTGACCGTTGTCCCGGAAATCGAGATGCCCGGCCATTGCCTGTCCGCATTGGCCTCTTATCCCCAACTGTCCTGCTCCGGCGGGCCCTTTACCGTCCCCCCCGGGGGGGTCTGGCCGATCAAGGATGTCTTTTGCCCGGGGAATGAAGAAACCTTCGATTTCCTCGAGGACGTCCTCGGCGAAGTCGTCGAGCTTTTCCCAAACGAATACATCCACATCGGCGGCGATGAAGTGGACAAATCGACCTGGAAGGCCTGCCCCAAATGCCAGGCCCGGATGAAGGCCGAAGGTCTGAAGAACGAGGAAGAACTCCAAAGCTGGTTCATCCGGCGGATCGAGCGATTCCTCAACTCTCGGGGCAAAAAGCTCCTGGGATGGGACGAGATCCTGGAAGGCGGCCTGGCGCCCAACGCGGCCGTCATGTCCTGGCGCGGTACCGAGGGCGGGATCGCCGCCGCCCGATCCGGCCACACCGTCATCATGACCCCGACATCGCACTGCTATTTCGACTATTACCAGGGCGATCCGGCGCTGGAGCCCGCCGCTATCGGCGGATTTTTACCGCTCAAGAAAGTCTACGAATTCGAACCCGTGCCGTCCGAACTGGACGGCCGACAAGCCGATTTCGTCATCGGCGCCCAAGCCAACCTTTGGACGGAATATATCGCCACCCCTTCGCACGCCCTGTACATGACCGTGCCCCGGATCGCGGCTATGTCCGAAGCCGGTTGGACGGCCAAGGAAAGCCGCGACTGGAATGATTTTCTGGGCCGGATGGTCGGCCAGTTCCGGCGGTACGATCGGATGGGGATCAACTACGCCCGCAGCGTCTACGCGGTCAAAATCGCGCCCATATTGGACGCGCGGACGAAACGACTGCGGGTGTCGATGGAGAGCGAGAGTTTTCGTCCTGCCATCCGCTATACCCTGGACGGCACGCCTCCGACGGCGGAAGCGGGGATTTATGCGGGACCTTTGGATCTTCGTCAATCGGTGGTCATCAAAGCCGGGGTCTTCGCCTCCGGCAAGCTCCAAGGCCCGATCTCCGAAACGCGCTTTCAGTCCCATCAAGCCCTGGGCCAAACGCCCCGACTCGAATTTCCCTTCCAGCCGCGCTACAGCGGCGGCGGTCCCATCGGCCTGACGGACGGCTTACGGGGCGGAAAATCGACCGCGGACGGCCGCTGGCAGGGATTCGAAAAAGACGACCTGATCGCCGTGATCGACCTCGGCAAACGGCGGTCGGTCAGGTCCGTTACGGCCGGATTTCTGCAAAACACGGAAAGCTGGATTTTCTGGCCCCGGATGGTCGAGTTCGCCATCTCGGAAGACGGCCGGGATTGGAGCATCATCGGAACCGTCGCCGCCGGCGATTCCGACCGCGTAACGGATGTTCTGCTCAAAGACGTCCGGGCCGACGCCCGCGGAGCGAAAGCCCGTTACATTCGCGCTACGGCCAAATCGATCGGCCTCTGCCCGGACTGGCATCCGAGCGCCGGCAGCAAGGCCTGGCTTTTTGCCGACGAGATCATCGTCGAGTAGCGACGGAGAGCCTACCTCTTCCGCAGCCGAAGCTTGCCGTAAGTGTCCTTGTCGTAGTTGAGACCGACAAGGTCGTTCCCGTCGCGGCCGAAGGTCATGGCCGTGCGCGAACCGGGCGATCCCAGGTTGACGGCAACGATAGCCGTATCGCCTTTGAGGAACGACCAATTGCCGCTTGTGACCACCCCGCGGCGCCCGTTATTCATTTGGGTCAGGCGGGCTTCGCCGTTATCGTTCAGAACCAGCTCGACGTTTTGGGAATCACCGAGCCCCCGATAAGTGCCGACGACGGCGCTCATCGCCCCGCCGTCGGGGGTAACGCCGCCGCCCGAAGCGTCGCGGTCCTGCAGGCCGGCCGGCACGCGCTTGGAGAAGTAGAGCCGGCGGATGCGGCCGGGGGCGATTTTTTCGCCCGTCTCCAGTTCCCAAACGATTTGCTCGGAGCTGAAATCGACGATCTTCCCCGAAATGACGTCGCCGCTTTTGAGGAAGAAATAATGTTCGTTGGTTTCCATTTGCTCGCGTTCGTTGGGGAAATCCCAGTTTTCATTGACGTAGTTGATCATCCACAGATCGCGCAAGGGAAATTCGCCGTTGTTGGCGGTTTCCAGGACAAGGCGTGTGCTGGATATGTCAATGACCTTGTCGATGATGACGTCGCCGCTCTTAAAGAAGATAGCGGCTTCGCCGTTCCGAAGCTGAGCCGAGGCGGACATTGCCGCGGCCAGGAACAGGCCGACGAAAAGTACTCCGATCATTTTCTTGTTCATGCGTACCTCCCGAAAGAATCGATCTAAGGGTATTTTACCACGGTTTGGGTCTGTCAACATCAATCCTCCGGGAATAATTGGGCGGGCGGATGAAAGAGTCGAGTCCGCCTCCGGCCATTGACCGTCCGATTTTTCCTGTGATATATAGTCGAAGATGTTTCCCTGGGAGGAATCCATGAAAAAAACGGCTTTCGTCCTGGTCTGTCTGATCCTCGCCCTGCCCCTGGCGGCGGCGCGAAAAGTTCCGGTCACTTTTGACGATTACCACGGCTACACCGGCTCGGTCGCGTATCTCAAGGCGGTCGCGTCCGCCTACCCGGACATCGCCGAGCTCCTCGAGATCGGGAAGAGCACCATGGGCCGCTCGATCTACGTCCTTGTCCTGACCAACAGGACAACGGGGACGACGATCGACAGCCAGGTCCAGCTCCGCCGCATGCGGAACGCCGAAGTCAAAAATCCGCCGCTGTCCCGGCCCTTCGAGGGCAAACCCGGCCAATGGATCGACGGCGGCACCCACGGCAACGAATACACCGGGACCGAGGTCTGTCTTTACATCATCGACAAGCTCGTCGCCGGCTACGGCGAGACTCCCGAGATCACCAGGCTTTTGGACGCCAAGACGATCTACGTCTGTCCCACGGTCAACCCCGACGGAGTCTTCAACAGCGCCGAACGCGAGCTCTCCCAGCGCGGAAACAGCGCCCTGAAGGATGACGACGGCGACGGCAAGGTCAACGAGGACGGGCCGGACGATCTCAGCGGCGACGGACACATCACCCAGTTCCGGCACAAGGATCCCAAAGGCTCCTACGTCATCGACGACAAGGATCCGCGCCTCATGGTCCGCCTGGGCCAGAACGAATCAACGACCAAGGTCCGTTATTCCGTCGTGACCGAGGATAAGGACAACGACGGCGACGGGAAACGCGGCGAGGATTCCGAGGCCGGTTTCGACGTCAACCGCAACTTCCCCGAAGGCTGGTGGACGGAGGAGACCCTGCCCGGCGGTACGGGCGAATTCGCCACTTCTTCCCCCGAAGCCAGGGCTCTGGTCGAATTCGCCGTTACCCATCGAAACATCCTCATGGTCCAGAATTTCCATACCTCCGGAGGATTCACCTATCGAGTTCCGGGAACATCATCGGACGCCACCCTGGCTCCCAAGGATGTGGCGGTTTACGATTACATCCTGGGCAAAGCGTATCTCGAGATCCTCGGCGAGCCGCTTCCGGAAGCCTGGGCCAACCCGGACAAACTGGCCGAAATCAAGGCCAAGATGCGGAGCTCAACCCGCAACAAATACGCCCTCGATCGCGGCTACGAAATGCCCCGAGCCTGGATTCCCGGCTATAACGAAGTGCAAGACCGGCGTTACGGTTACGGCATGGTTATCGACTGGTGGTATCAGCAATACGGAGCCTACGCCGTGACAACCGAGCTGTGGAATCCGGCCAAAGACATTCCGGATTTCGAGAAGATCGTCGGCCCGGCCCCGGCTCCCGCCGCGGAAGGAATGCCCAATCCCGAAGCCCGCCTCTGGCAGGAGCGCTCTCTCCTTAAATACCAGGACGCCAAATACGGCGGAAAATTATTCGTCAACTGGAAATCCTTCAAGCATCCCGAATTAGGTGAGGGCGAGATCGGCGGCTGGATCCCCACCTACCGGGGCAACGCCCTGCCCGGCGACCCGCTTCGCGAGGTCTGCGAAAAGCACTGGAAGTTCGAGCTGTTTCGGTCCGGCTTACTGCCCCAGGTCGTCATCACCGAAGCCCAGGCCAAGGTGTTGTATACGACCAACAGCGCCAAGGACGCCCAAGCCAAGGTCACCGGCGACACGGTGACAATCCGCAAGGGCGCGAGCAAAGGCAAGTATAAGATCGTCGAAGTCACGGCTGTCATTGAAAACCAGGGCCCCTTGGCCACCCAGTCGGTCCGAGGCTCCCGTCTCGAAGGCAACCGCGAGGACGTCGTCTGGCTGGGCGGCGATCGCGATAAAGTCACTTACCTGCAGGGCGGCGCCTACCAGAGGCTGGGGACGATCGATGGAACACTGAAGATCCCGGGAATCGTCGATCGCCCGGCCGCGGGAGCGGATCAACCCGGCGGAAGCCCGCCGCAGATGATGCCGGGAATGCCCGGTATGCCGAGGATGCCGGGCATTCCCGGCCAACGGGGCCGAAGCGTCGTGGCCGCGGAGCCGCCCCAAACGGGGACACGCCGTGCGGTCAAATGGCTGGTGGCGGTGGAAGACGACGCCCCGCTCAAAGTCGTGGTGTCTTCGCAAAAAGGCGGCACCATGGTCAAGGAACTTACGGTCCGTTGAGGAGGATGTTATGAAGACAACGAAACTCATCCCCGTCCTCGGTCTTATCCTATTGGCCTTCTTCCTGCTCCCCTCCCCATCGCCGTCCCAAACGGCTCCGGCCAAACTGCAATATTCGCCCGGCGGTGACCACGGAGAAATGGACTTCCCCATCTCCTGGAAGCGTTACTACGCCTATAACGAATGGACGAAGATCATGCACGATCTTCAGAAGAAGTATCCCCAGTTGGCGGATATCGCCAGCATCGGAAAAAGCCGTTTCGGCCGCGACCAGTTTCTGCTGACCCTGACGGCCAAGGCCACGGGCAAGCCCGAGACCAAGCCGGCCATGTGGGTGGACGGCGCCATCCACGGCAACGAGATCAACGGAGTGACCTGTTCGCTCTACCTGGCCTGGTATCTGCTGACCCGGTACGATTACGACGCCCAGGTCCACGACCTCCTCGACCGGCTGACGTTTTACATCCTGCCCGGCCTCAACGTGGACGCCAACGATTCCTACGCCCGGCTCCCCAATACGGCCAACAACCCGCGCGAGCCGTTCCGGCCGACGGACGATGACGGCGACGGGCTCTTTGACGAGGACCAGACCGAGGACGTCGACGGTGACGGGGAACTATCGATGATGTACATCGTGGACTCCAAGGGCGAGTTCAAGCTGTCCCCCGACAAACGCCGTTTCATCCCCATCGAAGACCCGCGCGAAGACATCCTGCGTTTCCGCCGCATCGGGGCCGAAGGCTTCGACAATGACGGCGACGGCCGCATCAATGAAGACGACCTGGGCGGACCCGACCCCAACCGCAATTTCCCCTACGACTGGTCGCTGGCCAACGGAAGCCCTTATCCCCTAAGCGAGGCGGAAACACGGAACGTCTACACCTATTGGCTCGGCCATCCCAACATCTTCGCCTCGTTCCACTACCACAACACGGGCAAGCTCATCATGTTCGCCGCTCCGGCGGCGGCCCGGACGACGACGACACCGGAACAACAGCGGCAGGCCCAGGAGCTGGCGGCCCGCCGGCTCGAGGAGATGCGCAAGACGAATAAATTCGCCCAGCTCTTCGATCGCGTCGTGGACCCCGATTATCGCAACGACATGGAAGTCCAGACCGAGATCGTGGCCATGGGCGCCCGAATTCTCAAAGACTACCGGCCGACACCGAGCGGCATGGTCGGACAGGCTCAGGCCTCCTCTTATGGAACGCAGGGTAATTTCGCCTATTTGATTGAACTGTGGGGCATTCCCCTTGACGGCGACGTCAACGGCGACGGCCGGGTCGACGACGCCGAAATGCTGAAATGGATCGATATCGAACTCGGCGGCGAAGGCTGGATCGACCCGCACAAGGTCCAACACCCCGACCTGGGCGAAATCTGGATCGGCGGCTCGGCCAAGAAACACATCACCCGAACGCCGCCCTCGCGCTACATCGAGGACGAAGCGTTCCGCAATATGCAATTCGTCCTCTATTGCGCCGGGCAGTTCCCCAAAGTCGAGATCAGCGACATCGAGGTCCGGCCGGCCACCGATGATCTCTTCTGGGTCGAAGTCGCGGTCCGGAACGACCGAGTCTATCCGACGTTTTCCGACCGCTCGCTCAAGCTTAAACGGGCCGTCATGGACAAAATCGCCTTCAATGGCTCGGCTAACATCAAGCTGGTCGAGGTCCCCGAAAAGGACTCCTCGCTGGGCGTTCTCGGAGCCGAGGCGCCCGTGCGGGCGGCCGGAAAATCGACCGAATTCCGGCTCCTGGGCAAAGACGCCAAGTCGTTCGCCTATCTGGTCAAAATGGACGGGTCGAACGGCTGGGTCGAGTTCGAAGTCCGGTCCAAAGCAGGCGGAACGGCCAAGAAGAGGGTGAACATCAACATCGGAAACTAAAGCTCCACGGATTTGCTTTCGTGGAGTTCGATCCTAAACTCAAGGCGTTGGAGCGCACTCATGAACCGTTCCCGGTTTATGAGTACAGACAAGGTGTCGACCGTACTCCTGGAGAAGGACCGATTCTCCAGGAGTGTTGAATTCTGTTATAATGGCCACTCCGGGGGCGGAAACGAAGGGGATCGCTCCTGGAAGAAGATGAAAAAAAAGACCCGACGGGCGCTTCGAATCGGCGGGACCCTTCTGTTCATCGCCGTCTCCGCGGGTTTTTCTTTTTCCAATTCCTTCCCTCAAGCCAAGGTCCGGCCCGAGTGGCGCGCCTGGATCCGGGCCAACCATCATGCCCTGACCACTCTCGACGTCAACACCCTGGACGATTCCGATCTGGACTTCCTCCAAAAAACGCTGTCCGGAAAACGGATCGTCGGGTTGGGCGAGAGCGGGCACGGCGTCTCGGAGTTCAGCGCCGCCAAGGTTCGGCTGGTCAAGTATCTGCACGAGAACCTGGGCTTCGACGTCATCGCCTTCGAAAGCTCGATCTTCGAGTGCTTCGCCGCCGACCGTCTGGCGGCCGTCCGGCCGGCCGAAACGACCCTGCGGGACGCTGTCTTCGGCGTCTGGCATACCGAGGAAACACTCGAATTGTTCGAGTATCTTCGAACCACGAAAGAAACCGATCATCCGCTTGTTTTGGCCGGCTTCGACGTTCAAATCAGCTCGATCCGGGGGGCGGCCGGCCGGCCGGCGGCTTTCCGCGAGGCGGTGGCCAAGGCGGATTTGGCCTTTGCGGAAACCGTCTACGACCGGGATTCGACGTTCATCAGAAACTACGGAGACCCCGCCTGGATCGCCGTCAACGGTCCGGCCTTCAAGACCTTCTACTCCAATTTGGCTTGGTGGATGGAAGCCAGGCGAGAGGCTCTTGCCGCGGCTTATCGCGCCGAGCCCGAGATACCCAAGGTCCTCCTGCAGACAGTCCGTTCGATGGGGCCGTTCATCGACGAACTCCTGGCCGAGGGCGTCGACCAGACCAACCATCGCGACAAGGGCATGGCCGACAACGTCGATGTCCTGGCCGACATCATCTATCCCGGCCGGAAAATCATCCTCTGGGGCCACAACTACCACCTTCAATATGACGCCGGGGCGGAACAGGGAGACGGCAACCTGCAGACCATGGGCTGGTGGCTGGATAAGCGTCGCCGGGCCGATGTTTATTCCATCGGCCTGTTCAGCGGGCAGGGAACGGCCTGCTGGAACAATCGGATCGAATACGCCCTGACGCCGATTCGCAGCAACAGCCTGGAGTCCGTTTTCGAAAGTGCCGAAAAGAGCCCTGTTTTCCTCGATCTCATCGGCACCGCGCCCAACGGTTTCAATAATTGGCTTTTTTCGCCCCTGCCGGCCAAATCCTGGGGCTATTTCGATGTCGTCATCACTCCGGCCGGTCAATACGACGGGATTTTGTTCTTCCGCAACGTCCATCCGCCCCGATACCTGACCGCTGGGAACGGATATTAAGCTGCATTTTTCCTGTGCGGGAAGGGTCCGCTAAAAGGCGATCGTGCCTTCAATCGAAATTCACGAAGGCATTCCTGTGCATTGACATTTTTAAAGTATTAGTTTATTATTGTCATATGAAATATGTTCCTAGGTTACTCGCCGGGCCGATCAAAACGGCAGCCAACCGCTTTCCCGTTCTAATTGTGACGGGGCCGCGGCGTTCGGGCAAGACGACTCTCCTAAAACGGACTTTCCCCGAGGCTTCCTATTATCTGCTCGAGGACCCGGATATCATCAGTCGCGTCCAGAGCGATCCCCGTTCGTTTCTGGAATCGGTCCGCCTTCCCGCCATTCTGGACGAGATTCAAAACACACCCGACCTCCTCTCCTATATCCGTTCCAGGGTTGATCAAGAAAGAGGAAAGGCCAAAGGCTGGTACTTAACCGGCTCCCAAGAGCCGGCGCTCATGAAAGGAGTCTCGGAGTCCATGGCCGGCCGGGCGGCGATCTTTCATTTGCTTCCGTTTTCTTGCGCCGAATCCTCCCGAGTTACGCTTCTCGCGGGCGGTTTTCCGGAACCCCTCGCTCATCCTCCGACGGCCGAGGTCTGGTTTCGCTCCTACATCCAAACCTATCTTGAACGTGATGTCCGCGCCATTAGTTTGATACGGAACTTATCGACATTTCGGCGTTTTCTAGCGCTGGCCGCCGCACGGGTCGGGCAAGTTCTCAATCGGACCGATCTCGCAGCGCCTCTCGGCGTTTCCGTTCCCACGATCTCCGAATGGCTTAATATCCTGGAGGCCACCCATCAAATCCTCCTGGTACCCCCTTATTTCGAGAATTTCGGGAAACGGCTCGTCAAATCCCCGAAGATCTACTTCGGGGATACCGGGCTGGCAGCGCACTTACTGGGACTTGAGAACGGTCGACAATTGGAGAGATCGCCCTTCTGGGGCCCCTTATTCGAAAACTTTGTCGCCACGGAAATCGTCAAGGCCCAGATCAACGCCGGACGAAAAAAGGACCTCTATTTCTTCCGAGATCGTGCAGGCTTGGAGGTCGATTTTCTTGTTCCCAAGAAAGGCGGACGCTTGGGCTTGATCGAAGCCAAGGCCACGCGGACTGTCCGGCCGGAGTCCGTCGTCGCCATGACCAGGTTGGCGAAAAGTATTTCCGGATCTCCGGTCGAGTCGTATTTTGTTCATCTCCCCGCCGCGACGGGGCCTTCCTTTTCGGCCATCCAGCCGGGGATTCGAGCCGTATCGTTCCGTGATATCTCTGATCTCGTGCTTGTTTAAGTCCGCGGGCATGGGAGTTAAGACGCTCCAATGTCCTGAATAACCGCTTCCGCCACGCCGAGGCCTTCCCGTTCCTGTGTCCTGGTCGAAAAATGATCCCCTCCCTGATCCAAGGGGCGGTCTCCCAAACCGTCCTTGTTCATCGCTTCCGGTGAATCAATTTTTTATTTGCTCTTCAGGAGAAAAATCGCTTTAATGCGCTCATGGCGTGGACCGTCACCCATTTGCTGGATTCGCCCTTTTTCTCGATATTGGCCGGGAAGCGGCCGTTGAAGGTGTTTTCCAGCGTCCAAGCGCCCCGGACACCCTGTTTGGAGATCAGGATGTCCACGGCTTCGCGCATGCGGGCGTCCCGATAGCCGAGGCGGGTCAGGAGGCCGAGAATCTCCAGGATGTCCGTCTGGTACATCCACGGAAATCCCAAACGCAGCCAGCCGGGCTTGGCGACGGAACTCACGTCGTGGCTTCGCTTATGGATATGGTGTTTCAGCAGGTATTCGGCGCCGCGACCGATCGTCTCCCGGACTTGCGGCGCGCGGCTGTCGGCAGGCAGGGCGGCTAGGGCTTTAATCGCCTTGACGGCGCCCATGTGGCAGGTGTGCTTGCCCCAGCACGGCAGCAAGCGGTCATAAGGCCACCCTTTAGGGGCACGGGGGATGCCATCGTCAAAACGCTGGTAACGAACGATCCAATCGATCCCGCGCTGTACCCGGGGATCTTCAGCCCAACCCAGCCGGATCAGGCTCCAGACCATGTTGCCCGTCAGGCAAGGGATCACCTCGCTGTGACGGCCGCCTCCGGTGCGGGCGGATGTATGATAGGCGAAGCCGCCGCTCTCAGGATCCTGCGAGCTTTTCAAGATGAGTTCGCAAGCGTTCCGAACACGCTCATCCCGACCGTCGGCGCCCAGTTCGGCCAGCAGGATCAAAGTCCAAGACGTCCCTTTGTACTTGGCCATATAGAAGTCTTCCGGCCTCGCCCAGTACCCCTGGGCATTCTGCTTGGCCAGGATCTTGGGGACCACGCCCAGGCACATAATATCGCGCCCGGCCTCCTCGACCTCAGGGTCGGATTCCGGGCGGCCCCGGAGCCATGTCAAGGCCAGACGGCGGACGCCGGGGTTGTCCTTTTCGAGAAGCCATGCCGTGGGATCGGCTTTGAGGACGGATAGCCAAGAATTCATAGGCCCTGCTCCCAGTTTTTATTAATGGATCCGTATTCCGCAAGATGAATATTTTTTCCACTATATTTCCGTCGGCTTTGACCGCCGGGATCAGGCCGTTTTCGGGGGAAGCGCTGTTCCCGTCCCGCCTTTGGAACTCTTCAAATGAAGAGTGTCGACGGCGGCGATTTCATTCGTCAATTCGGATAATCGCCGCAGCGGCAAGCACAACAAGGCCGTGGTGACGGCCGAAGGCTTTTTCTTTTGGCCGAAGGAAAAGGATTCGAATCCCTTATAACAGGACCGGGGGGTGACCTTCCCTTCCGCATCGAAGTTATAGGCGATCAGGCAGGCGGCCAGTTCGGCCAGCGCCTTCCGGTCCTCATTCCGGGCGGTTTTTCCCATCCAGAGCCCGGGATACCACGACAGGGTGTCCAGAACCCGGTAGGCATCGTACCAGAAGGACGGCCATTTCACGATTTTAAATTGCCGCCCGTGGCCGAACATGTAAGGTTTTTCCGCGTTTCTTTCGCGCCAGGCCCGAAGACAGGTCCGGGCGGCGTCGAGACAACCGGCCGGGTGCTCTTTTTCGGGAAGCCGGGCCAAGGCTCGGAGGGCTTCCAGGGTCACCATTGGGCAGAAATCATCCTTGCGTCCCGGGCCCCGGAATCCCGTCACCGGATCGGGACGGCACCGCCATCCCGGCCCTTGGGACGTGGGGCCCAAGTCTGCGGCCATCCGGTCCATCCCGCGTTTGGCCCGGGGATCGCTTCCCCGGCCGAACCGCAGAAGAGCCTCGGCGATGGCGTGGGCGTCGCAGAACAGGGATCCCCATTGCGCTTCCGGCTGATTCCGCCAGCGTCCGAGCGACTGGAAGCGGCCGTCGCTATCCTGATGGCACAGCATTTGATCAAGAAGCCGTTCCACTTGGGGATCATCCCCCGGACCGAGTCCGAGGTCGGCCAGGAGATGAAGAATATTGGGGGCGAAGGAGGGGCTGTTATGACCCGAGACGACCGCCTCCTTTTCCCAATCCGGCAACCGCGCGATCAAAGATTTTATTCCGGGATCGGAAAAAAGGGATTTTCGGTCCGTCCGGCTTCGGCGATCAGCGGACGAAAAATCCTCAAACGTCGAAAGGACGAGGAGCCGCGCGGCGGGTTCCTCGGATGAAGCAATCCATTCCCGCGGATCTTGGGGAAGGAGAGAAATCCACGTATCCGAAAAATCTCCACACTTGACCACGCCGGCAATATACTTTCGGCCTGCGGTGATGTCAATCACCCCGAAAATCAAGAAAATTAAACCCATTCGACTCCCCAGGCTTAGCGGTCCTCATTCGCGAAGCAAATGAGGGCGGGCTGAAGCCCGGGGTATAATATGGGTTAATACTGAGCGGCGCTTTTGTCCTAATTTATAAATTAGGATTGGCGCCGCAAATGTATCAATGCTCAGAAAGCGTCGGGGGACGGAATATCCTCCCGTTCAGGCCGAAAGCACACGGACTTGACTCCCTATAATTACAAAAGAAGAGAAATCTTCTTCGCTTTCCCGGCCGCTCCGAGGATTTCTTATATTTACCACCCGGGGGCTAAATTAAAATTTTGGGTTCAGGCCCTCGTCCAAGCCATTCATGCAATGCTTTCAGACAAAAAGCGTCCTCCTCAGGTGATCGGCCGTCCACCCAATCCTTTCTCTCGCCCGTCATCCCATCCACCGCGCCGGCGGCGACGCAACGCCGGACCCGGGCCGTTCCGAGTTCGACACTGGGGAGCAATATCCGGCCCGTCAGCATCGACAATGCGGCCACCAGCCCGTAAGCCCCCCAATTCGAGATGCTGGAAACAATCAACCTCGAAGTCGTCGTTATACAGGGATTCGCCGTCAATCCCTCCAGCGAAATGATCTCGTCCCGAAGATTGCCCATGCCGATTTCATTGCCCCCGTCACCGATGCCCAGCGAAACGGGATGACCTTGGAAAAGGCCATCGGTTTTGGCGTTATTGTCCGAAATGTCGGCCTCTTCACGGTTGCGATAGGTCCCATCACCCGTCAACCCCGCACGTTCGACGGCTATTATCAATCCGGGTCGAAAGCGACAGATAAGCTCGGCCGCATAGGCTTCGGATTCGGACTGTCCCGCAACGGGAAATTCGATGACGGTTTCACCTTCGGCGACCGCCTCAACGACTTTTTTCGAAAACTTATCGGTCACATAAGCGACGTCGCGACCGAGAGAGCGAAGCGCGGAACCAAGCGCCGCCGCGCCCGGCGGGCCGTCCGTTTCCGAAGCTCCTGCTCCAAGGATATAAAAACCCGTAACAATCAAGGCCGGACCCGGGTTAGCCAGTAGGAAACGGCCGGCCTCCAGGACAAAGTCGATCGGAAGGAACGGCCGGAGCGCCGACATGCGCCGCGTATCGTGAGCGAGGATAATGTCCTCAATATCCGGTCGATACATTCCATCTCCTAGATTTCGTCTGCACCCGGCCTTGCGTATGGGAGCCGATCTTGAACCGGGAAATATGGTCCGTTTTCCCGGGTCGGGAAAAAGCTTAAAGGACCCCGATCAATTTCCAGTATCCGACGCTGAACCAGAGCGTCAGCAGACTGACAACGAAATAAATCGTCGCTGAACGGAACCTGTCCTTGTCGGTATAAGCCTGCCGTCCGGTGACTCCATCGGTGATGACAATCCAGATGTTCTGGTAGGTGAACCAAAAAATGTGGACAGGAATGAGAACGGCGCCCACCAGCACCAGGGAGTCGATGCCCCGCGCGGCAACAAATTCGCGCAACGACAAGAAGACGACTCCGATGGTGATGAATCCGACCGGATCGATGAAACGCATCACGAGGACCACGAATGCGATCGCCGTCACTAGGAGCCAGGGATTGGCGGCAAAGGGCTGGATGGCCGGGACGATGAAACTCCCGAACCAGGCGCTGATCTTGAATGTCGTGATCACCGTGGACAGGCTGAGCACGCCGCCGACGAAAAGCGCCAAGCCCCAGGAGATCCCGGTGCCTATTTCGGACGGGACGAGCACTCCCGTGGCGAACAACAGGGTGAGCGCCAGCATTCCGATGGCCTCGGCCGGGACGTGGTGCCAAGGCTGAGTCACCCACGTCAACACGGATAAACCGATGACCAGGCCGGTCATCTTCTCGGCTCGGCTCATCGCGCCGAGCTTCCGCAGCTGTTCGCGCACGATGTCCCGGGTCGTCGGGGCGGACGATTCGGGAGCGAAGGCGATGCGGTTGGCGATGAGAACGAGCACGCACATAACGATCGTCGGGACGGCCATCACCCGAGCGTAACCGAGCCAGGTCAGGGGGAGCTTGAGTGAATTATAGAGACCCGTCAGGTAAGGCCCCCACAGCGCTCCGGTCAGAATGGCGCAGCCCGGAAGAACAGCCATCTGAAAAGTGCTGAGGATGATCAGCGCCGAACCCCGGCTGGGCAAAGGGAGCTTGAGGGTCTGCACCAGGGCCCAGGCAATCGGGACCATGATGGCGGTTCGGACCGTCATCGACGGTATGCCGAAAGCGAGCACAATTCCGATGACCAGAAAGGCGAAGGTGATGCCGCTGTAGGTAGGCCGGAAAACCAGCAGGATGCGGTAGGAGATCCGTTTGGCCAAACCGGACTTTTCCATGGCCCGGCCGAAAAACAGGACGCTGATCAGAATCCAGAAGGCCGAGGACGAGAATCCGCTCAAGGCCGTCGCCGGAGGGACTTTGACGGCAACCAGAAGGCCCAGGGCGAAGACGGCAGTGATGCCCGTGTTCAGAACGTCGGCCGCCCAGAAGCCGACGGCCAGGGCGATAATGGCCAGCGCCCGATGTCCGATCGGATCGAGTCCGGCGGGAGCGGGCAAGAGGAGAATGGTTACCGCGATCGCTATCGAAAACAGAGCACCGATGATCCGACGTTTCATGGGGTTCTCCTCAAAAAACAAATATATTCCGCCGACGGCTGAATCCGCAGTTTCGGACGCGATTTTTTCCCTGTCATCACGCCGGGAATATATCGTCAACCGAAAGCGGGTGTCAAGAAAATTAACCGCATCGCGGGCAGAGGCACCGGAGCCTGAATAAACCCATTCGACTCCCCATCCCCCTATTCCTCCGAGGCCCGCGGATCGAAGCGGCCGGCCGATCCTACTTGCCCGCATCGAATCGCTTGACCCGGATGGCCTCCGGTCCTAAAATTCCCGGCGCATGAAGACCATCCGTCCGAATCCCGCCACCGCCATCCGCCAAGGATTCCTCCCATGAACCTGACCGTCCTCGATTGGAGCATCGTGGCCGCCGTCTTCGTCTTCATCGTCGGCGCCGTCGTGGCCAGCAAAAGCCTGATGCGGAGCGTGTCGGACTTTCTGGCCGCGGGGCGG
This sequence comes from uncultured Eubacteriales bacterium, assembly GCA_964557435.1. Lineage (GTDB taxonomy): Bacteria > Acidobacteriota > Aminicenantia > Aminicenantales > UBA4085 > UBA4085. Next base: position 134,677 of record CAZLAM010000026.1, on the reverse strand, counting down.
ACGGGCGGACGGTACCTCATCAGCCTGAGCCAGGGGACGGCCGCCTTGGGCGCCATCACCATCGTCGGCATGCTGGAGATGAATTTCATCGCCGGGTTCAACCTGCGCTGGTGGGAGATGATGATGACCGTCGTCCTGGTGGCCATCAGCGTCTCCGGCTGGGTTCTGTATCGCTTTCGGCAGACGCGTTGTCTGACGATGGCCCAGTTCTTCGAGGTCCGCTACAGCCGCAACTTCCGCGTCTTCGCCGGGGGGCTGGCCTTCCTGTCCGGGATCATCAACTTCGGCATATTTCCCGCCGTCAGCGCCCGTTTCTTCATCTATTTCTGCGGCCTGCCGGGGACGGTGGATGTTTTCGGGTTGCATCTATCGACATTCGCCCTGCTTATGATCGTCGTCATCGCCGTGCCGCTCTATTTCGTTCTCAGCGGCGGGCAGATCGCGGTCATGATCACCGACTTCCTCCAGGGCGTTTTTACCAACGTCGTCTTCGTCGTCATCGTCATCGTCCTGATGCTCAAGGTCGATTGGGCCCACATCTTCTCGGCCGTCTCCATGGCCCCGCCCGACGCCTCGCTGGTCAACCCGTTCCGGACGGGAAGCACCAAGGACTACAATTTCTGGTACTTCCTGATCGGGATGATCGGCGTCATCTACGGCAAGCTGTCCTGGCAGGGCACGCAGGCCTACAACGCCTCGGCCAAGAGCGCCCACGAGGCCAAGATGGGTGACGTCCTGATGAACTGGCGCAACATCCCCCAGTGGGGCCTTTTTCTGGTGTTCGTGCCCGTCGTCGCCTATACCTTCCTCCATCATCCGCACTTTTCGGGGGCGGCGGCCGGGGCCAAGGCGATGATCGATGGTGTCGGCAACGCGGCGCTTCGAAGTCAATTGACCGTGCCCATCGTTCTGAGCCGTCTGCTTCCGGTGGGGCTCATGGGGGCCTTCGCCGCGGTCATGCTGGCCGCCTCAATCGCCTGTCACGAAACCTACCTTCACTCCTGGGGAGCCATTTTCATCCAGGACGTTCTCCAGCCTCTGCGCCGGCGGGCCTTCGAGCCCAAACAGCACATCCAGCTGCTGAAGCTCTCGATCGTCGGGGTCGCCGTCTTCGTTTTCTTTTTCAGCCTTCTTTTCCAGCAAAGCGAATATATTTTTCTCTTTTTCGCGGTGACGGGGGCGATCTTCGCGGGTGGAAGCGGGGCGGTCATCATCGGCGGGTTGTACTGGAAACGCGGCACGACGGCCGCGGCCTGGACATCCATGCTCACCGGCATGATCACGGCCGTAGGCGGGATCGTCGTGCGCCAAATCGATCCGGGATTTCCCATTAATGGGCAGATGTTCTGGGGGCTGGCCATGGCCTCCTCCTTTATCGTCTATGTCGTCGTCTCTCTGCTGACCAGTCGCGGGCGGGCGTTCGATATGGACCGCATGCTCCACCGCGGCCGGTTTTTGGTTGCGGACGAGACCCGCATTGCCAACTCCGTGCCGGTCAAAGGCTGGAAAGTGCTGGGGATGGGGCGGGAGTTCACGCCCTTCGATAAGGTCATCTATATCGCCACATATGTCTGGACCCTGTCCTGGGTGGTCATCTTTGTCGTAGGCACGGCGCTCAACCTAACCGGGACGGTGGGGACAGCATCCTGGATGGCGTTCTGGAAGACCTACATCTATATCTACCTCGGGACCTCGATCATCGTCATCGTGTGGTTCTGTACGGGAGGGTTCATCAACCTGCGAGACATGATCCGCCAGTTGAAAACCATGACCCGCGACCACACCGACTCGGGATACGTCGACAAGAAATAGCGGGATCGCCCCGAGCTATTGAGTAACAAAATGAACTACGGACAATTCAGCCCCGACGGGCGCGAGTATCTCATCGACAACGTCGCCACCCCCAGCCCCTGGATCAACTACATCTATAACGGCCGCTACTTCGCCACGATCTCCAATAACGGCGGCGGCATCAGCTACTTCAAGAGCCCCCTACACGGCCGCATCACCCGATACCGGATCAACGACGTCCCGCCCGACCGGCCCGGAAAGTACATCTACGTCAAGGACCGCGACTCCGGAGAGCTCTGGAGTCTGACCTGGCAGCCCGTCGGACACGACCGCGCCGCCTATCGAGTCGCCCACGGCTTCGGCTACACCCGGGCCGAGGCCGAAGTCGAGGGAATCGCCTCATCGGTCCTCTTCCTCGTCCCGCCCGACGACGACCGTGAGGTCTGGCGGGCCCGGCTGGTTAACCGGAGCGGGCGCCCGCGCCACCTGTCCGTCGTCGGCTACGTCGAGTTCGCCCTCGGCCACGCTCTGGTCGACCTCATTAACCAGTGCGACGACCAGCATTTCAACCGAGTTCATTTCGACCGCGCCCGAAATTCCCTGTTCGCCACCAAGACTTATTGGGTCACGGAGACCCGCGGCACCCAGCAGCAGGAAAACAAGGAGTGGGACCAGTGGGCGTTCTTCACCGTCAACGCCCCGATCGTCGCCTATGAGACCATGCGGGAGCGGTTCATCGGCCCCTATCGAAACGAATCCAATCCCCTGGCCCTGGAAATCCCCCGCCTCAGCTCACGCGATACCGACTACGGCAACGCGGTCGGCGCCCTGCAGACCGAGATCGACCTCGCCCCCGGCGAAGCGCGAGATCTCATCTTTTCGCTGGGGGTCATCCCAAAAGAGAGCTTCGAGGCTGACCGCGACGCCCGGCTGGCTAAATACGGCGACTTGGCTTCCGTTGACGCGGCTTTGGCCGAGATCGGCCGGCGGTGGGATGATTTCCTGAACCGGATGCGGGCCGACACCCCGGACGCCCGGGCCAACATCTTCCTCAACGGCTGGTCGCCTTACCAAGCCAAGGTCGCTTTCGATGTCGGCCGCGTGGCCAGTTTTTATTATTGGGGTATCGGCCGCGGCTTCGGCTACCGGGACACGGCCCAGGACACCATCGCCATCGTCATCGCCGACCCGGCCAAGGCCCGGGAACGGATCGGCCTTCTGGCCCGCCAGATGCGGGCGGACGGCCGAGTTTATCATCACTTCTACGGCGACGGGCAGGGCGAATTCACCAAGCATTGCGACGACCCTCTTTGGTTCATTCTGGCCGCGGATGAATACATCAAGGAAACGGGCGATTTCGGGATTCTTGACGAGAAGGAGATTTTCCTTGACGGCGAGACGGGGACCATCCTCGACCATCTCCTGACCGTCGTTTCATTTGCCCGCGGCAACACCGGTCGGCACGGCCTGCCCATTTTCGGACGCGGCGACTGGAACGACACGCTCGATTACATCGGCGGAAAAGACGGAGGCGAGAGCGTCTGGGGCGGGATGTTCTATGCCGCCATTCTGGACCGCTTGATCGCCCTCCTGGAAGCCACGGGGCGGACTGACCGCGTCTCCGAGATTCGTTCGATCCGCGACCGATTCCGTGACACCGTTGAGACCGACTGCTGGGATGGTGAATGGTACATCAGAGCCTTCGGCGAGAACGATCGCCGGATCGGTTCGCGCGAGAACACCTACGGCCAGATCTTCATCAATACCCAAAGTTGGGCCGCTATCGCTGGACTCCCCGATCGTACCCGCCTCCTCTCCGCCATGGACAGCGCCAAGCTCCTGCTCGACGGCCCCTACGGGCCCAAGATCTGCGCCCCGGCCTTCCGGGAGATCGATCCTAAAATCGGGCTGATCACGCGTTGCGTCTGGGGCAAGAAAGAGAACGGCGCCGTCTTTAATCATCCAGCGGCTTGGCTCATCCAGGCCGAGTGCCTGCTCGGCCGAGGCACGCGGGCTTGGGATTACTATAAGAAGCTTCTGCCCGACCGTGTCGATTCGGATGTTTTCGTCGCCGAGCCCTATGTCTACTCCCAGTACATCACCAGCGAGGAGCACGAAGGCGCCGGCCGGGCCAGCCATTCCTGGCAGACGGGGACGGCCGCTTGGATGTATCGCGTCGCCTACGACTGGATCCTGGGCGTGCGGCCGACCTACGCGGGGCTCATGATCGATCCGGTCATTCCCCCGGACTGGAAACAATTTCGGGTTGAACGCGTCTTCCGCGGCTGTCGTTACTTCGTCGAATTCCAAAATCCGGACGGCAAGGAATCCGGCGTTTCGGAGGTCGTCGTCGACGGCCGTCCCATCGAGGGAAACATCCTGCCGATCGTCAATAATCTCGTCTGCCGGGTCCGGGTGCGGATGTAGGACGGCGCCCGCCCCCAATTTGAACCGGCAACTCCCCTTGGAGAGCCACCTCTAATTTCAAGCCGGGCTCCAGCGGTAGGAGCGGCGCGCGCTGCAGAAAACCGGGGATTGCTCCGACTCCCCTCCATCCGACCGCCGGAGATGGGGCGATAACTCCAACGGCGTCCCGGGGGGAAACTTCCGCCGTACTCGCCCGTGGTTTCAGGCTACGGGTGAGTGGCGAGCCGAAAGCGCGTCCCTTGACTATCCGGGTATTAGATGATCTCCAGCCCGTCCTTGTCCGGGAGTTTGGGGAACTTAGCGTGCGGCTCCTTCTGGTACCAGAAGGCGACCGAGGCGATGTCGTCCTGCAGGGGCAGATAGCGCCCGCCCGAACGCCAGCCCAGGGCCTGTATCGTGACCTTCAGGTCCTTCTCAAACCGGATCGGGTCCATGATGTGCCAGCGGTACATCCCGAAGCGTTGTTGGACCTGATAGTGCCCGTCGCCGCGGATCACCTGGTGGAGGCCACTGTACGGCGTCGTGTGTTCGGTGTATTGGACGGTGCCGTCCGAACGCTTGCTGTCGAAATCGTACGAACCGCAGAAATAGTCCTCGGTCCCGGTCCCGCAGATGGTCGGGAACTTCGTATCGCCGTCCATGAAAAACTTGATTTCGCCCTCGCCCCACCAGCCGTTGTTGTTGACGCCCCAGGCCATGTAGGTGCCGACATAGTGGCCCCAGCCCTGAATGCCGTCGACGATCGTGTAATCCGTCTTAAACGGCAGGGGGTTGACGCGCCGGAACTGGGCGTGGAAATAGGCGGCATCCTCGGGGACTTCGGTCAATGCGTAGTTGATCTGATAATAGATCGTGAATTGATCGTCGGAGATGTTCTCGATCGTAACCTTGAAGCTTTTGCGGAAGGGCATCTCCCAGTAGGAATTGAAGGCGCTGCCGGGATTGACGCATACGGCCTGCGAGGAGATTTGGGCGTATTGGCCCCATCCGGAAGCGAAGAAATCGCCCAGGGGGCATTCGATCGAGGGCTCGGTCTCGCCGTCCCAATAGAAGCGGAGGATGGCGAACCGCCAATTGCCGGCCGGTGTGCACCAGATCTGCTGAATGGCCCCTTCCCCTTTGACATCGGCCATGACGAAGGTTTCCTTGGGTTTGATCCGGACATAGGGCGAAACCTTCCAGCCCTGGCCCAGATCGCGGGCCGCCGGAAGCGCCGGGCCGTTGATGGACATGCCCGCTTTCCCTTTCTCACCGGTGAAGTTCTCGGGAGAGATGGAGCGGGTCTGGGCCTTGGACAATCGGCTGAGGTTGCCCATGTTCATCCCCAGGCCGTTATGCGGCTTGTCCTGGGCGGGGACGGCAGCCGGAACAAGGGCGGCCGTGAAGACAAGAAGACAGAGCCGGACAAACATTTTCTTCATGAAATCCTCCTGAGCATTCAACTTCTATTCCCGGTGTTTCGCGGAGATGCGGAAACACGCGATTCGTCCCTTAATCTATCCGAAAACCCAGGAATTGACAACGGCCCGCTCAAGCCCACCGAAGTCTCTTGAATCAACCGGGGCCGCATGATAATTTGAGAGCGGAGTCGAACATGAACAGACATCCCCGAAACCCCATCCTGACCCGGGACGACATCCCGCCCCTACCGCCTCTCCTTCGCGACGTAACTTCCGTCTTCAACCCGGGCGCCGTCGAACGCAGAGAAACCGACGCGAGGATCGTGACGCTTCTCCTCCGGGTCCAGGACCGCTCCCGCGAAACCTACATCGTCCCGGCCCATAGCCCGGACGGCGTTAAGTTCCAAGTCGAGCCACGGATCGTCGAATTCAAAGGCCTCGAACGGATTGGGCGGCGCGTCTATCACGTCTACGACCCGCGCATCACTTGGCTCGACGGGGTTTATTACATCATGTTCGCCATGGATATGGACGACGGCTGCCAGCTCGGCTTGGGCCGGACCTCGGATTTCAAAGACTTCGAGTTTCTCGGCCAGGTCTCGGACGAGGATATCCGAAACGGAGTCCTCTTCCCGGAGAAAATCGGCGGCCGCTTCCTGCGGATGGACAGGCCCAACAAGTCCCGGCACGCGGAGGGGCCGACATCCGGAAGTTCGATCTGGCTGTCCGAGTCGGACGATCTATTAAAATGGACGCCCGTCGCGCCGCTCATTCATGGACGTTTTCATTTCTGGGACGAGTTCATCGGCTCGGGCCCGCCGCCGGTTAAAACCCGGGCCGGCTGGCTCCACATTTACCACGGTGTGGCCGGTCATTTCGGCAGCGCCAACATCTATCAAGCCGGCGTCATTCTCCTGGATCTCCAGGACCCATCCAAGGTGATCGGGCGCTGCCGCCGCAACATCCTCGAGCCGCGCGAGATCTATGAGCTTGCCGGCCAGGTGCCGAACGTCGTCTTCCCCAGCGGCATGATCGTCGAGGATTATGACGGGGACGGCTTCGCCCTGGCGAAAAGCGGGGTCAAGATTTACTACGGCGCTGCCGATACGGCGGTCGGGCTGGCCGAAACGACGATCGCGGAACTCCTGGCCGCCTGCGGCGAGGGACCCATTCCGGAGACATAAGGAATCGCACGTGGAATCCCCCTGTTCTTCGCGGGAGAGGGTCAAGCGGGCCATCCAGTTCGGACGGCCCGACCGAATGCCCTTATCCCACGCCGTCCTCCCCGCCCGCCCTGATCCGTCTCATGGATGATCTGCTTGATTTCAACCTGCGTTGGATCGACCGCTGGGCCAAGCTCCCCTACGACGGGCTCCATTTCGGGGACGATTGGGGCAGCCAGACAAGCCTCCTCATCCGGCCGGCCCAGTGGCGCCGCCTGTTCAAGCCCCGCTACGCCGAGATGTTCCGCAAGGCAAAAGCGGCCGGCATGGATGTCTGGTTCCACCGCGACGGATTCATCAATGACATCGCCGGCGACCTCGTCGAAATCGGCGCCGACGTTCTCAATTTCCAGGTCGCGGTGACCGGACACGACTGGGCGGCCGGCCATCTCCGCGGCCGCGTCGCCGTCCGGACCGACATCGACCGCCAATCCGTCCTCCCCTTCGGGACGCCCGCCCAAGTGCGCTAGGAGGTTCGGCGCACATTCGAGTCGTGCGGGACGGCGGACGGCGGGATCATCGCCTGCGGGGAGATCGGCCCGGACGTTCCCTTGGCCAATATCCGAGCCATGTACGAGGCCTTTCGAGACTTCTCGACCCGCTGAGGCGGCCGGTCCCATCAGCCCGGATAAGTAGGAGATTTTATCGGGCGCCTGCGCCGCCGGCGGCTGAACAGGAAGACAAAATCGAAGGCGGCCAGAACGCCTATGATAGAAACCTCGGCCAGAAATACGGGGATGTTCCAAAAGACCCGCACCTCGCGGAAGATCCGGTGTCTTTGCAGAGCATACCGGACAAGGTAGGAAGACTCTTCGAGCAGAGGCCGCTTCTCCCGCTTGAGAAATCGAGGAAGGAGGTTGAAACCGAGGTATTCGCTCGAGGTCTTTCGGACCATATTGGTCTGGTTATCCCGTTCGTAGGAGATATCCAAGGTCCGGGTCGGGACGATGAAGATCGGCACGGACATCAGGACGAGGAAAAAAACGCCAACTAGGATTCGACGACGTTTCAAAAGCCCTCCTGTTTCAGCCGGATTTGGTACATTCGCAGCGCCAAACCCGATATTTAAATCAGGGAAAAAGCGCCGCTCAGTATTAGCCCTGAACATTCTCCAGTCTTTAGACCGGGGAGTCTAATGGGTTGACCCCGGCGGTCCAGTCAAGGGACGAGCCTTCGCGGCGGAAATGGACCCCCGCCGCCGTCGAATCTTTCCAGGACGAATCCTCCCAGGAATCCCCTCACTATAAGCCAGCAATAAACATGCCATAACCTAACCTTCGATCGGACCGGTGTTCCAGGCGGACAAGTGTAAAGAAAATTTTCATTGACCATCAACTCCGTAAAATAATTTGCCGAGCCGAAACGGATGGCAAACGCCCGGACTCGATCTCGACTCGACCTAGTCCTTGACAGCCGCCTGTGGTTGAAATATAATCCAATTTGTAATGATTACAAATACGGACAAAGCCAGGCGGATGCTGACCGACCGAGGCATCAAACCGACTTTCCAGAGGGCGGCCATTCTCGAAGCCGTCCTAGGCCTGGCCGAGCATCCGACGATCAGGTCCTTGCACGAAAAGCTGATCCTGACGGTGCCGACGCTGTCCAAAACGACCCTCTATTCAACCCTCGAGCTTTTCGCCGGCCAAGGACTGGTTACTCCCTTGTTCATCGACCCGGCCGAAGTCCGCTATGACGGCATCCTCCCGCCCCACCATCATTTCTATTGTTCCGCCTGCAGAGGCATCCTGGATATCGACATCGCCTGCGCCAACAGCCGGACGGGAGAACTCCACGGCCACCGGATCGATGAAGTCCACGGCTATTTCAAGGGCGTCTGCCGAGATTGCCTGGTTGAATCCGGGCGGTCCAAATCCCGCGCGACTCCAAAAATAACCCATAAACAAAGGAGAAAGGCTAATGCCTAACGTCACCCAAAAGCTCCAAGTCTACAAATGCGCCGTCTGCGGCAACATCGTCGAAGTGCTGCACGTCGGCGGCGGCGAACTCGTCTGCTGCGGCCAGCCCATGCAACTTCTGGCCGAAAACACCGTGGACGCGTCCAAGGAAAAGCACGTTCCGGTCATCGAGAAAACGGCCGACGGTTACAAGGTCAAAGTCGGCGCCGTTCCCCATCCCATGGAGGAAAAACATTTCATCGAATGGATCGAACTCGTCGCCGATGGCAAGGCCTACCGCGAGTTTTTGAAACCCGGGCAAGCTCCCGAAGTCCACTTCTGCCTCAAGGCCGAGACCATCACGGCCCGGGAATTCTGCAACCTGCACGGATTGTGGAAGGCGTGATAGGATAGCGGGTCAGATTGTATTGCGGCAATATCCCCTCGCCCCCGCCATTTTCCGGGTCCGTTATGGCTCTGGAGGGTCACTCCCCGGATCGCGGGACCGTTCAGCCAACGAAACTAAAAAACTAAAATTAATAAAAGGAGATGAACATGGCTAAATCGATCAAGGGCTCTCAGACCGAGAAGAACCTGCTGGCGGCTTTCGCCGGCGAATCCCAGGCCCGCAACCGCTATTCCTATTTTTCGGGCGTGGCCAAAAAGGCCGGCTTCGAGCAGATCGCCGCGATTTTCCTCGAAACCGCCGACAACGAGAAGGAACACGCCAAGCGTTTCTTCAAGTTTCTCGAGGGCGGCGACGTCGAGATCATGGCGTCCTATCCCGCCGGCCTCATCGGCGATACGGCCCAGAACCTGAAGGCCTCCGCCGACGGCGAAAAGATGGAATGGACGATGATCTACAAGAACTTCGCCTCCATCGCCGAGACGGAAGGCTTCCTTGAAGTCGCCGCGGCGTTCAAGTCCATCGCCAAGGTCGAGCTCGAGCACGAAAAGCGCTACCGGGCTCTGCTGGACAACGTCCAGTCCGGCCGGGTCTTCAAGAAAGGCCAGACCGTGCGCTGGGTCTGCCGCAATTGCGGCTTAGTCCACGAGGGAACCGACGCCCCGAGCCTCTGTCCGGCCTGTCTGCATCCCCAGGCCTATTTCGAAATCCAGAACGAAAACTACTGAGTCCCTCCCATCGCGGGCCGGATCGGACGACCCGGCCCGCGATCTCCCAACTCTTTCCGCCCTTTCTTGCGCCCCGGCGGTGGCTTTATCGGCACGCCTGGCAGCCCGGTTTGATCCTTCCGCAGATTCTGTCGTCTCGGCCCTCGGCATGATGTTTTTTATTGTAAAATGCAGCTAATGGCTTTACTGGAGGGAGAATGGCCTCCAGAAACAAGCCAACATCATGGAGATGACCGTATCTCCCCTGAAAAGACGCCATGAACACCGGCGCGGACCGGCAAATCACGCAGAGAAAACGTCAACCGGCGTTGACGCTCGACCTGGAGAATAGAAACGGCCGTTTTCGACGGCCGCGTTGTCCTGCCGATCGGTATAATATTGGAATTCCTTGTTCCGAACATAGCCGATCTCGAAGCCCTGGTTGGACCGGTCGATCGCAGGTCCGTCGAATTCGTCGCTCCAGACTAAAGTCCACTTCGACGGGATGGCCGTCCCGTTACTGGAGCCTGGTTTCGTCGAATCTTTGAGCCGCGACGCCATCGCCGTTCCCGGGCCGGACATCATCGCCGGCGCGCAACCCGAAAGGATTGTGCCCGCCGCGAGCAGGATAACCGCAGCCTATTGTTTGAATTTCATGGGTCTCCCCTTGACCAGTTCGTCGGCATCTGATGCAATTTATATCGGGGTGCTGATCGACGGGCGAAGATATTCAATTATGCTATTTCACTTGCGCCGTTTTTGTCTCTTGAATTGAATTTTTTCTGAATATGTGCAAACACTTCCTGTGCGATGTCGATCTCCATGTTAAGACCGAAAGGGATCGTTTCGAGGTCATCCAGAATCGATGCCATATGATTCGCGAAGGAACGAAGATTAACCACTTGATGTCTCTCGGAAGAAGGCAGCCCTTTTTTATTAACGGGATAACGATAGGACTCCGAGATAGGATCGATTTCCGAAAATTCCGCACACGTCGAGATAATTTTTTTTATCACACTATCGATGTCCTCTTCCTCAGGAAATAGGCTCGGAAGAAGGTACGCGACGCTCGTCGAAAGATGCTCAAGATCATGCGTATTGCGAATTTTTACATCAATATCATCGCGAAATTTAAACGCCGCCAGCAATCTCGAGCGGAAGATAATATGTTTAAGAGAAAGTTCTAAAGCGTGTCTATAAAGAAACACAACAGGATAAGCTTCATAATCTGAGAATCGAGATGCATCGAGAAGAGCATTTGCCAATCGATTGGCGGCCATTCGATAACCTTTAGAAAAAACACCATAATCGTCTTTGGGATTATCCATAAATGAAACGACAAAATTGGTAACATCGCTAAGCTCGTTATAAAAAGCCATTTCTAATCTCTCCGAACAATTCTCTATAACCCGATTTTCCGCTTCAAGCTTTTATGCTTCGGGCGGATCGATTCATTCCTCCTCGGGTAGAACGGCCTGACGGGTGAGGAGATCGAAACGATTTATTCTGCGGGGATACTTTTTTAAAACACTTTTCTGAGCGTTTGTTAGTTGATAGGCGGCTTCAACGGCGACATCCAATTGATTCCAGAGAGATTCGATAGCGGCCCGGAATCCGGCGCGGGCACCTTCCGAGTCTGTGCTGAGCGATTTATTCTGCAGGCCGGAAATATCATCGGCCATTTTGGAAAGTATTTTTATGATCGCGCCATCTTCGAGAACAGCGGCGGGAAGAGGCACGAGTTCAGCGTATTGGCGGTTAAATTTCCTCCATCCTGCGTCGTTTAGTCCGGATTTGAGTCGCGCCAACGCGCTAAACAAAGAAGAATTAATAACGGCAGCAAGCGCATTCAGTCTATCGATACCGGAATCGGCAAAGGAAATCGAATTAATGTTCACGTTATCCTGATAAATATCTCCAGCTTTATCGACTGCGGCTATCGCATCTTCGATCGTCATCGGGAATAGCACTTTCGGCCGGGCTTGACTCACGAGATTCTGAGGCCGCGTGTACAAATGCCACCGTTCAGCACCGTCTTCGACCTCGACCGCTTTCATCAGCTTTCGTTTTCGTTCTTCAAGATAGGCCCCGGCTTTAGGAAAACGGCCTGTAAAATCCCGCCATCCGATCTCTTGAGCCTGACCGTCGATAATCTGATAGGGAAAGATCACCCAAGCATCAGCATTATCGATTCGAAAAGGGAAGAATCCCCGGTTCCGACAGAGCGGCCGTAACGCCGCTCTTTCCAAGGACACTACCTCTCCTTCGCCATTGCGGCCGACAATCGTTCGCGGCTTCACTTCGACGGGATCGAATTGATAAAGCTTCCCGTAAAGTGTTTGTAATCCCACGGAAATCTGGAGATCGGGTCTTTGCCCGATCGTTCCGTGGCGCCGGGCCAATTCCCGATGAACCTCAAGAAGATCGGGTTGATCGAAGGACCAAACCTGATCGTCGATCTCCCCCCATTTCAGCCGGACGTCGATTTCAGCTTTTCCGGCGATGGCATTGTCCAAGTCAGCAAAAGCCCGATAATTCAAAGAGGGGCTGTTTTTCTGCAGCGAGAGAATCGCCGTGTACGTCGTCCGTCCGGAGAAGACTTGCAGATCGCGGAAATCTTCAATCTCAGAGATGGCTTTATTGCGCCTGAGCCAGGCGCGGACGATTTCACCATAGTCGGTCTTGAAAAATCGATTTTGAATAATGAAGCCCAGGCGCCCGTCTTCCCGAAGGAGTTTCATTCCCCTTTCCATGAAAGGCATGGCCAGATCGGTTTTGCCCTGGGCGGTCGTTTCATAGACGCCGCTGTCTTTTAGATATCGATATTGGGACGGCATCCACTCCCGATAACGCTTGACCTCTATATAAGGAGGATTTCCGACGACGGCATCGAAACCGCCGTTGGCCATGATCTCGCCGAATCCCGTCGTCCGATTTTCCCAGTCGAATGGCATCGTTTCACGGATAACCGTCTCCGGATCGAGGCCAAGGCCGACGATGTCCGGGCCGACCAGAGAATTTCCCTGCCGGATGTTGCGTCCGATCCCCTTCAACAATAAACGAGGCTCCCCGTCCAACCCGGCCGTTCGATCAAGGTAACGGAGGGCCAAGGACATGCGGGCGATTTCCACCGCTTCCGGATCGATATCGACGCCGTAAAGACATTGGTCAATAATGGTCCGGGCAATAGGAGGCGCCAAATAACGTTCATCCGCTTCGTCGATGAGAAACGAAGAACGCCGCGAATCAGCCGGATGGGCCTCGAACCAAGACAGTATCCGCCCTTCCAGAAAATCATAAACGCCCAACAGAAATCCGGCGCTTCCGCAAGCCGGATCAAGAATGCGAAGGCGGAGCAGCTCTTCAGGATTTCTATTCTTGGTCAGCGGTGCCAAAGTTTTCTGTACAACGCGCCGGACAACCCACGGCGGGGTGTAAACGGCGCCTTTGGTTCTTTGATACTCCGGTTTGTATTCGTCGTCAACGTCATTTCCGATGACGCGCAATCGTTTCCCTAAATATCGTTCATAAATTCCGCCCAATAGTTCGAGCGGCACGACATCGAAACGATAGGGAAAAGGAAAATACAACGAGTCCGTAATCTCCCGGAATATCCGGCCTTTGAGCCACCAGGAGCGCAACCGCAAATCGATTCCCGTCGGATCATCTTCCCCGGAAGCGGGGAATAAAATGCCATCGTATATCTTGCAATATCGCCGATCGTGTTCTTTAAGGAAAAGATCCCAAAATCCGTCCTCATGCTGGCCCATTTCTAAAAGCGTGCCGGTCTCTTCATAACCGAATTCTTCGCAAATCCTCAGAAAGATGATCCGATCCAAAATTCTTTGGGCCGCGGCGGAAATGCAGGCGGGTTCCCGTTCTTTTCCGTATCGCAAGATTGATTTGGCCAGTTCTTTCCGCCACTTCGACAGCTTCTCCTCGAAATCCTGGTCCATCGTTTTGCTGCCTTTGGGACGTTTGTCGTCCGGGAGGCGGCGGGATAATGAACCCGAATCTATCGCTTCTTTGCCGAAAAAATCCCATAGCCAATCAAAATGAGCAAGATAATCTTCATGGTGAAGGTATTGGATCCGGGCCATATCCGCATCGTCATCATCCTTGGGCAGAATGCGGCAATCGTAAACGGAAAGTTCTTCAAAATCGAAGGCGTAGCTGACCTTGAAACTTTCTGACCAGCCGTAGCAGCGAACCTGATAGGCGATCCCGGGATCGTCTTTGAGATCGGCCTCGAATTTCTTGACGTCGATATAGAGAATTCTTCTTTCATTGGAGAGAAGACAATAATCCGGCCTCCGGTGGCTGGTCCCTTCCCGTTTAAGCCGCCGGGCGGCGCGACCTTGGATACGGTACTCCTGCCTGACCTGGCGGGGATTGGACGCATCCCAGCCGAATACCGCCAGAAATTTTTCGACCCATGTCCGAGCCGTCGCTTCGGACTGGCCCCTGAGAACGCCGTTTCGATTGAATGCCGCGAATTCAGCCAAAAGCTCACCGAGCTTTTTTCTGGCGGTCGTTTTTACGTCCATGATTCACTCTAAGGTTGAAAAGGCCAACTCACCCAACCGCATTTTGCTCGGCGATCGCTTCACGAATCGTCGATTGAACAGTAATATATCGCCCTGCTTTCATAGCTGTCAATGTTGAAGCTCCTTTATTCAAGGACGGAGAAATATATTAAGCGGGGGAATAACCGTCGGCAGATGCAATTCGTTCATGGAGTAAGGATAGGAAACATGACGATGTGATGCACCTCCCGATGGGTGGCTATCTTGTGATAGATTCCCCATCAGAGAGAATCTTTTCAGGAGGTGCACAGATGAATTATGTCGGAATTGACCATCATCGTCAATACTCTCACATGATGTTGATGGATCAGGAAGGCATGGGAGAGCGGCCCTCATGAAAGCCATGAGGACTGCAAGGCTGAGGCTTCGCCGCCACAAACCGAAACTTCAGGTGATCGATGATCCGGTCCACGACGGCTATCTCCAAAGATTACTGAACTGTCCGTTTTCGGACACAAGGCGTCTTAAAACCGAACAAGTTCATCCATCCGCCCCGTACCAGATTTTTTCGGCTTGAAACGAACTCCCAAAAAACGGAACAATAGGGCCGTGGCCAAACGAACCCGGGAACAAAAATGGTTGATTCGCCGGGGAGTCTGGGTCGGACTCGGGGCCGGAGCTTATGCAGTCCATCTCTGGCTCGGCCGGGATTCCAGTCTAGCGGAAAAATTCTACTCCCGAGGGATTTACGCCGCAATACGTTTGATCTGGGACCACACTTTGGGTTTCTCCCCCATCCCTCTTCTCTACATTGTCGTGCCCGCAGCCATTCTCTTTTGGACGGTTTATCGGATCGTCCGCTTCTTCAGCCGGCGGCCCCGGCCCTCAATATCCTGGGGACTAAAAATCGGACGCACCCTGCTCCGCGCCGCTTCCGCAATCGGCGGGCTGGTCTTTTTTTTCTATTTTCTGTGGGGGTTCAACTACAACAGGATCGGATTTGAACGACAGTTGAAATTGGCGCTTGAGCCGCTAAACCCGGCCGCCTTGGCGGCGGAAATAGACTGGGCGACTCGAAAGGCGGTCGAAGCGCGGGCTTCGATACCCGGTTCATCCGACGCCGCCTTGGAACCCCGATTCTACCCTCAAGACCTCGAATCGATGCTTCGAACCTCTCTGAAGGGCCTCTTGGAGAACCTGGATTATCCGGCCGCCGGAAGAGTCCGCATCCGTCTTTTTCAACCGGCCGGCTGGTTGATGCGCTTCTCGGGCTCGGGCATTTTCAATCCCTTCCTGGGAGAGGGCTATATCGCCGGCGACCTTCTCCCTTTCGAAATCCCCTTTACGATGGCCCATGAAATGGTCCACGGCTATGGAATCTGCGAGGAAGGGGACGCCAATTTTCTGGCCTTCCTGACCTGCGAATCGTCCGCCGATCCCGCCGTTCGCTACTCCGGCTTTCTTTCCTATTGGAGCTATGTGTTCGCCGAAACGGGACGGCTGGCCCCCCAGTCCATCAACACCATAAGGGAGCTGATTCCGGAAGGAATGAAGGCCGACCTTCGGGCGGAGGCAAAGAATTGGAGGAGGTATCAAGGTCCCTTGAGCCGTATCGGGGAAAAGATTAACAACCAATACCTGAAATCGCAAGGCATCCGGGAAGGGATTCGAAGCTATGACCGCCTCGTTCTGCTCGTCGCGGCCTGGAAAAACGCCCATGGAGGGGAGATCCGGCGCCCGCTCGATTGAACTCGCGGCCCTCCGCACGAGCTCATTTCGGATCGGCTCTCAATAAATTTCGGGTTTGACGACGACGGCGCCAAGGGGGGTTAGGCCGGCGCACAAACGATCAAACATGCCTTCGCCGTCATAAACGCCGATCAGAGACCCGCCCGAACCGGCGAACTTGGCCGAGGCGCCGCAGGCTCGGGCTGCCGCAATCATCTCCAAATTGGCCGGGCTTATCGTCATGATCGTCCGGCGCAGGTCGAAGTTCTCGTCCATCAGGAACTTGAGTTCAGCCGTATTCCGCCGCTCCAGCGCCTCTCTCCCCTTCTCGGCCAGGCCGGCGATGCGGGCCAGGGTTTCCCGCACCCGCGTATCACCCTGATCGTACCGTATCCGGATCTCGCTCAAAACGCGCCCCGAGACTTTTCCCAGCGACGGCTTGTATGCCAGGTAGAGCGGCGGCAGGAGAGACGCATCCATCCGTTCGTAACGGCCATGCCCGGTTTCTTGGATGTAGCGCTCCTGGAGATCCATGTATATACAACCCTCGTAGGCCTGGACGACGCGATCCATGAACCCGGCCGTTATGTCGAGCTCGTCCCGCTCGGCTCCCAGGGCCAGCGTGGGCAGGGTTTCGAGGGGGATCTCGACCTCATAAAAATTCAGAAGCGCCCGCAGAGCGGCCATGACGATAGCGCTCGACCCGGCCAATCCCACTTGGCGGGGAATGTCGGATTCATACCGAGCGGTGAAATTCCGGCGCGGCAAAGCCCGGCCTTCGGCGCGGAAGTAGTCCAGGAATTCGCGGAGAGCGGCCTTGATCAGCCGGGTCCCGCCGTAATAGCCGTACAAAGCAACCCGCCCCAGAAAATCGGCGGGATCGCGGAACTCGTCCCGGTCCTGGGACGCGGGCTCAATGACCAGCCGCTCGGATTCTTCGAGCGTCACGCGGGCCCGAAAGTTGCGGACGGAAACGGCGATGATTTTGCCGTGGTAGCCGTCCGAGGGATTCCCCAGCAAACCGGCTCGAGCGTAAGCGACCCCTTCGGTCATAGCGCCTTGGCCCCGAGCGCCGCCAGGACGCCCCGGAAATACCCGATCGATTCGGCCGCGCCCGGCAGAGGGTCTTTCTCGTCTTTTTCGTATTCCAGGCTGACCGTCCCGGCATATCCCAGGCGCAGCAGCGTCCGCAGAAACTTGGGGATGTCCACGACGCCGCGCCCCGCTTCGAGGGTGGCCCCCGCGCCGGTGGCCGCCGTGACATCCTTGATGTGAACGTCGTGGAGGCGGTCGAAGCACCGCTCGGCCGAAACCGACGGGTCCAACCCGCATCTCTGGGTATGCCCGACGTCGATGCAGACGCCCAGCCGCCGGTCGAGCGCTTTGATTTTCTCGTAGGCGCTTTCGGGAGACGGGTAGATCTTGTCCGTGGGGCCGTGATTATGAATGGCCATCTTGAGGTCGAATTTTTTGACCATCGCCGCGACCAGGGGAAGCAGCTCGTGATTCGGAACCCCGACCAGCATCTCCATCCCGGCCGCCTTGGCGTAAGCGAAAGCCCCTTCGACCTCCTCGGCATTGGTCATATAGACCACACCGCCGCTGTAAGGCTCGATTCCGGCCGACCGGACCTTGAAGACGGCCGTGGTAATTTGAGCGGGTGTGTTTTCCAGGGGCAGATGCATGCTCTTGAGGGAAATCCGGGTCAGCCCCAGGCGCTGGGTCATGGCGATTGTCTCGTCCAACTCGAAGGCGCGGAAGGAATAAGACGCCATCCCCAGCCGCAACCCGGTCGCCGGGACGGGGCCGGTCTCGGCTCGAGCGCCGCCGCGTATTTTTTTGGATTCTCTAGTGTTCCTGTCTTCGGACTCCAGAAAAGGCGCGGCCGCGGCGCCGCCTAAAACCAAACCGGCGCCTTTGAGGAAATTCCGTCGGTCCGTTCTTCTGTCGGCCATGGCTCAGTCCTTAGGCAAAGTCCAGGGCGCCCGGTAAGGACGCCCGACCAAGGCCTGCGCTTGGGGGTCGCCGATGATTTGTTCCATCTTGGGATCCCATTGGACCCGCCGTCCGAGCCGCACGGCGATATTGCCCAGGTGCGGGGCAGTGACGGACTTGTGTCCGATTTCGACATCGGCCGTGGGCGTCTGCCGCGATTTGACGCAGGCGACGAAGTTTTTGATATGCTCGAGATGAAAATCGCCCGACCCGGGCTGGCGAGCCACCGCCTCCATCCGCTGGACCCGCTCGGGCTGTTTGAAGCGGTCGGTTTCCGAGACGACTTCCCAGCCGCCGCGGTCGACGACGAGAAGCCCATTCTCGCCGTGAAACTCACAGCCGTGTTCCCTTTGCCACGGCCCCATACCGCAGCCGATCATATGCTCCCACAGGAGCGAAAAGCCCGGAAATTCGATGATGGTTTGCTGGGTGTCGGGCGTCTCCCGGATATCGTTGGGGAAGCCGTATTTGCCCCCGATGGCCATGGCCCCGATCGGCTCCTCACCCATGGCCCACATGACTACATCGACCATGTGAGCCCCCCAGTCGGTCTGCAGTCCGCCCGAGTAATCCCAGCACCAACGGAAGTTATGATGGACCCGCATTTTATTGTACGGACGCTCACGGGCCGGGCCCTGCCACATGTCATAATCGAGCTCGGAAGGCGGCGCTTCGTCGGGTGGGTTTCCGATATCGCCTTTCCAATCGAGGTAAGCCCAAGCCCGGACCATGCGGATGCGGCCCAGCTTGCCCGACCGGACAAAGGCCACCGCATCCCGGAAGTGGGTCGAACTTCTCTGTTGAGTGCCGACCTGGACGATGCGATTGTATTTACGGGCGGCGGTGACCATGGCTCGGCCTTCCTCGATAGTGGTGGCCAGCGGCTTTTCCACATAGACATCCTTGCCCGCTTGGCAGGCCAGAATCGCCGCCAGGGCATGCCAGTGGTCGGGCGCGGCGATGACCACCCCGTCGATATCTTTGCGGTCGAGGATCCGGCGGAAATCGCCATAACCGTCGGCGGCCTTGCCGCGGGAGGCGGCGATGATCTTTAGGCCCTCGGCCAACCGCGTGGAATCCACTTCGGCCAAGGCCGGGATGTCGACGTCGGCCAACTTGAGGAATTGGGCCAGATCGGCTTTCCCTTGCCCCCCGGCGGCGATGATCCCGAGTCTGACCTTATCGCTCGGGGCAACGCTCCCGGCTTGTCCGCCGAAAAGGCGGGCGGCGGGATCCAGGCCGGCGGCCAAAGCGACGGCCGCAACCGCCGACGCTTTGGTCGATTGTCCCAGAAAATCTCTACGGCTCATGGCGCTCATGGCGGGCTCCTTTCAAGACCGGATGAAGATGTTCATATATTTGGTTTTCTTCCAATTATTTATACTCGGGAGGCCGATCGGGGTCAAATCAGACCGATCGGTTAGGCAGGATGATCGCGACTGTCGCTCCGACGCACTCCCCACCGGAGCGGCCGATTCCATCCGAACCGAAGCAGTCCCTGAAGCTCCACAAGCTCACATTCCTGGAATCCCGCGAAAGTGATTGAAAAGCCAGGGCCGCTCTGTCATGATTCCCGGCCAGGAGTGTGTCATGATCCAACCCATGAAATCCCGTTCGAATTTCCGCCGGATGGGCCTCGTCTTTTTTTCTCTCGTCCCGGCAGCTCTTGTCCTCGTCCTCGGGCTTTTCGCCGCCGCCGATCCCCAATCCCGCGCGGCCACCGCCCCTAATGTTCTCACGGCCGGGGAAAAAGCCGCCGGCTGGGTTCTGCTCTTCGACGGCCAATCATTCGCCGGTTGGCGCGGATTGGGTTATGACCGGGTTCCCGATAAGCACTGGATCATCGAGGACGGAGCCATCAAAAAGGTTCCGTCCAAAGACGTCCCCCTCCAGGCTGACGGTCAACCTCTCGTCGGCGGCGACCTCATGACGATTGATTCTTTCTTGGACTTCGAACTCGCCTTCGAATGGAGGATTTCGCCGGGCGGCAACAGCGGGATCAAATACAACGTCTCCGAGGAGATGTCGGTCGGGCAGACGGCCAATCGGGCCGCCCTGGGGTTCGAGTACCAGGTTCTGGATGACGACCTCCATCCCGACGCCAAGAACGGTCCCAACCGGACGGCCGCTGCCCTTTACGACCTAATCGGACCCGCGAACAAGATATTGAATCCCGTGAGCGAGTACAACACCGCCAAGATTGTTTTCCATGACCGGCACGGCGAACACTGGCTGAACGGAGTGAAGGTCCTGCAGTACGACCTCGGGACACCCGATTTCGCCGCCCGTCTGGCCCGGAGCAAGTACCATCCGATCCGGGGTTTCGCCGATAAACGCAAGGGGCATATCGTGCTCCAGGATCACACCGACGCGGCCTGGATCCGCAATATTAAAATCCGGGTTTTACGCTGAAGACCGCGGCGGCCCGGCCGAGGTCCGGTCTTTTTCGGCCTCGCGATGCAGGTCGTCCAGCCGGTTCATCACTTCATCGACGACCAATTGTTTTTTGTCATCCCGAAACCCGGCCCGGTCCTTGATCGCGCCGCGGAATTCCCGGCAGGTGATGACCGGACTCACGGTCATGATGAGTTTGTCGCGGACAATCAGGTCTTCGCTCATTTCCCCGGCCGGATTGATACGCAGAATATTGCCGTTGATCGAGATCAAGACCATACAATCGAAAGTTTTGATGTAGGAGTCGATTTCCCGGACTCCGCGCTTGCTCCCCGGATCCCAAGGGCGGAAACGAGTGCCCGCCGGGTAAACCAGGACCATTTTCCCGGCCGCCTTGAGCCTGGCCAGGGACTTCACGGCAGCCCGGTTGATGGCGTTGCTTTTCAAGACTTCCTGGACGAGTTCCCGGGGCTCCTTGATTTTACTGCGGATGATTTCGAGATAGCGGCTGGGGTAAATGACGATCCGCGTATAGGCTTCGGTCAAAGCTCGAATGAGCGGGTTTTCCTCGTGAAGCTTGATGCCGGCCATGGCCACGATGTCCTCGGCCGCCGCGCGCCCTTCTTGGCCGAGCCGGGAAAGAAAGTAGATCAGGGCGGGCAGGTCGGCGTTGCTGTAGTGTTCGGACAGGATGAGGACCGACCTTCCGGCCCGAGCCTGGGCGTGGAGTTCGAAAAGTCGGGAAACGCTCCGCAGCCCGCTCCCCTCCTCGAGGTTTTCCCCGATCATCGGATCGATCAAGGCCCGGATGGCGGGATTTCCCTCCAAAAAAACGTGGTCTTTATCGATGACGGGAGAAGCTTGGGACAAGCGAACCATCCGCCCGATCGTCTCCTTATATCGCCTGCTGATCGGCTCCATGGACGGCATTCACTCCTTTTGAGAATGCGATACTATAACCAGCCCTCGCCGGACTGTCAATTATCGTTCATCGTTCATCGTGCCTGGAGGCCGTTTCCGGATTTATCCCCAGAGCGACCTCGGATATTCCCCCGCGGCAATCAACTTTTCGATTTCGGCCATAACGCGCGGTTTATCCTCGCGGTAAGTCACGCCGAACCATGTTGCGCTCGTGGGCAGGACTTTGACCGTCGCCTCGCCTTTTTTGATGAGGGAGTTAACGACCAGGGGAATGAACAACTCGGCCTTGGGATTGTCGATATGATCGCGGAGAAACCGCTCGAACTCACGCCGAGCGAAGTCGAAATAAGCCGGCGTGAATCCCCAGAAATTCATGGACACGACCGTATCGCTGGGGAAGATCCGGGACCGGCCGTCCGCTTCGAGGGAGGCGATTCCGGCCGCCGTCTTTTCGATATGCGTCCGTTCCCCGATGTCCATGAGGTAACCCGAGCCGTCCACTTCACACACGCCGCGGGCGACCGAGCCATGCTCCGACAGCGTGCCCCTGAGATCGTACCCGACCACGGCGAAGCGGCCCGGTTCGGTCGAGGGTTCGGCCAGGAATGCCCCCATCAACCGATAGGCGTCCAGACCGTAGAAATCATCGGCATTGATGACGGCGAACGGTTCCCGGACCTTGGAAGCGGCCGCGAGCACGGCATGGGAAGTTCCCCAGGGCTTGTGGCGGTGGGGCGGAACCTGGAATCCCGGGGGCAGATCGTCCAACTCCTGGAAAACATATTCGACTTCCACGCGTCCGTGAAGCTTCTTCAGGAAAACTTCACGGAAATCGGCTTCGATCCCGCGCCGGATGACAAAGACGGCCTTGTCGAAGCCCGCCCGGAGGGCATCAAAAATCGAGTAATCGATGATGGTCTCTCCCGACGGACCGACTGCGTCCATCTGTTTCAGGCTGCCGTAGCGGCTGCCGATTCCGGCCGCCAGAATAACCAGCGTGGGTGTCATGAAGATTCTCCCCGCAACCAAATGCGGCTTAAAAACGTATCATAAGTGGGAGGAAAATTCCACGGATTTCCCCGGTTTGACTTCCCCCGATGGTCATGATAATTCTAGGAGACTGATAGGCTTAGGAATGAGATGCTCCACCTGCGGGTCGGATAACCGCGACGACAGCCGGTTTTGTCACCAGTGCGCCGCGCCGCTAACCCCTTTTCCGGCCACCCCCGCTCCCGAGGGCCAGACGCTGATCGCCGCCTTCGAGAACCTGTCCCGGGGCACTCTGTTCGCCGGCCGATATGAAATCATCGAAGAACTGGGCAAGGGCGGCATGGGGTCGGTCTATAAGACTTTTGACCAGAAGCTCCAGGAGGTTGTCGCCCTCAAGATCATCCGCCCCGAGCTCGGCTTCAACACGGCGGCCGTTGACCGATTCAAGACCGAGCTCAAGAACGCCCGCAAGATCGCCCATCGCCACGTCTGCCGACTCTACGACCTGGGTGAAGCCGGCCTGGTCCATTTTCTGACCATGGAATATGTCGAGGGCGAAGACCTGAAAAAATTCATCCGCCGGGCTGGGCCGATCGGACCGGGCCGGTCCGCAGGCATTGCCCGCCAGATCGCCGAAGGCCTAGGCGAAGCCCATCGCGTGGGAGTCGTCCATCGAGACCTCAAACCCCAGAATATCATGATCGACCGCGACGGGCGGGTCCGGATCATGGATTTCGGCCTGTCCCGATTCCTGGAATCCGACGGGTTGACGAAGCCTGGTGTCATGCTGGGGACGCCCGAATACATGTCCCCCGAACAGGTGGAAGGCAGCAACGTGGACGCCCGGTCGGATCTCTACGCCGTCGGCATCATCCTGTTCGAAATGCTGACGGGAAAAGTTCCCTTCGAAGGACAAACCCCCCTGGCCGTGGCCATCAAACACAAGCACGAGCCCGCACCGGACGCCCGCGAGACCAATCCCCTCGTCCCCGAGCCGTTGGTCCGAATCATCTATCGCTGTCTGGAGAAGGACCCGGCCAAGCGGTATTCAGACGCCGACGCACTGGCCGCCGATCTGGCTGCCGTGGAGAACGATCTGCCGTCCATCGTCAGGGAAGTCTCCAGGGCCGATTACCGGACGCCTAAGCCGGCCCCGACGAAAGAACGAAACCCGAAAACGGCCCGGCTAGTCATCTGGGCGGCCGTGGCTCTGGCGGCGATTTCGGCGCCTTTCATCTGGAGAGCTCTACGCAAACCCGGCCTGCCCGTAAATTTTCCGGCCTCAAAAGTCGTTTTCACGGACCGGCCGGATGTTTCCAGGGATCACCCCGGTTCCAATCCGACCGAACGGCGGGGCGTTTCCATGGGAATCCCTTCCGAAAGCATGAGCAGCGTCCGGGAAGCATTGGCCAAGTATTATCAAACCATGGCGCCCAAAGATCTGGAAGCAGCGGAAAAAATCATGGGCGGTATCAAGATCTTACTGCCCGAGAAAGGTCCAGTGGTCGATGCCTGGAACAACGTGTCTTCCGAGATCAGCCGTCAGAGGGATCCGTCCCGAAAAATCAAGATGCCTTCCATCCCCAAATCATCCCCAGGCGCCAAGACGTCCGCCCAACAGCCTCCCGCGCTTCAGGGCGACATGCAGAAATTGCTGGCCCTTGTGGCCGAACGGGAAGGCGCTACGGCAGCCAAAAAAGCCATGGGCACGGCTAAGGTTGTCGCTCAGAAAGCCGGAGCCGGTGACCAGAAAATCCTCTTCCGCCTGGCTCGATTCGAGGAAGGCAATGCCGACGACGCTTATCAGAAAAACGATTTTTCTGGCGCCAAGGCCCTCTACCTTGTCCTGGAGAAAGCCTTCGCCTTATCCACCTTCTGCGGCGATGATGCCGGATGCATCAACACCCTGCGGAATTTCGTCCTGGGATTGAACGGTGAGGCGATCCGGCTTCCCGCGGCCGCAGTCGATCCCTGGATTCTCGAGATTGCCCGGGAGACCGAAAGACAGGCCGACGGGTTCCTCGGGCGCAAGGATTTGGAAAACGCCGGCGGCGCTTTCCTGCGGTCCGCGTTTCTTTACCAGAAGATCAAAGACACCGCCGCTCAAACGGCCGGGTAGAAATCGCGGTTATTCCGCCATCCGCCGAATGACCGAGGATCGTCAAGGGACGAGCCCTGGCGACGGAAGTTTCCCCCAGGGACGCTGTCGAGGATCCCCTCAGAACCGGAATCGGATGACGGCCGGAGGACGGCCGGGTCTCGGCACCAACACAAACACGTTTCCATAGTCGTTGTCATCGATCGTCTCGGTCGTTTCGTGTCCGAGGCGACGCATCAGATCGGGCAGGGTGTTGGAGTGGCCGACCACCAGAACCACATCATCGGCGTGGCAAGACCGGAGTCGATCCGCTAGACCGGCCGAATCAGCGGCGGGTATCGTCTGTACCGCCAACTTCAAGGCTGCGGCCAGGGGTTCCGCCGTTTGAATCGTCCGCTGGTACTCACTGGCATAAACGGCCGCAACGCCCGCCTTGGCGAGCAGGGCGGCAAGTGCCCCGGCGCGCGCCCGCCCTGCCTCGGATAAGGGGGGATCCTTGGACTGATCGGCCTTTTCCGCGTGACGAACCAGGATGACGGTCTGCCCCGCGCCGGCGGATGAGGCAACGGCGGCAAGTACGGCGACTAGAACTGCGGCAGGAAAGCGTTTATAACTCATCGAATTTCCGCTCCGGACGAGGGAAAAATCCGGTCTACTCAAACCGCGGATTGACCACCCGTTTACGGATGTCTTACCAGAAAATAAAACCGGTGTAAAGGCCGACTCTTTCGGGCCCGTGGATCGGATTTGGGGTTGCCGAAGAGCGTTTCGAAGGACGCCCCGCCGTCTGTCCAACGACCGATCATTCCATGGTTCCCTCGCCTTCATAGGGCTTGACATATTTCCAGAACTATTTTATTATCACCTAGTAATATTATATAAAAAGAATGGCCTGATGATCCGTAAAACCGAGCGGCATGAACGTCTCCAGGAGGAGATTGAACGCAACCCTTTCGTCACGGACGAGGAACTGGCCGTCTCTCTTGGGGCCAGCATCCCGACCATCCGCCTGGATCGTTCGGAACTGGCGATCCCCGAAGTGCGTCGAAGGACGCGCGATATGGCTGGGCGATACTTCGGCGTCTCCCGTTCCCTCGGCCGGAAAGACGTCATCGGAGAAACGATTGAAATTGATCCGGGCAAAGGGGGTCTTTCGCTCCTGGACACCGACGCCGGGATGTGCCTGGAAAAATGCGATATCGTCCGCGGCCATGTTCTCTTCGCCCTGCTCAACTCGCTCGCCGCGGCCGTGGTCGAGTCGCCGATCGCCCTGACCGGTGAAGCCCATCTGGATTTCTTGCGAACGGTGCATGCGGGCGAACGGTTGATCGCCAAAGCCCGCGTCGTGACAAAAAACGGACGACGGGTTTCCATCGAAGCGGTCGCCCGCTCGGGAGAAAACATCGTCGCCCGGGGACGGTTCGTTCTCCATGGATTGACCCGGGAGACGGCCGCTCATTTGAACTGGCTCAAAGACGGCGAATGACCCGCCGAAAGGATTGCACATGACCGACATCGGAATCCGTTCCATCGGCATCGGTGTTCCCGACAAAATTCTAACGAACCGCGATCTCGAACAAATGGTGGACACGACCGACGAGTGGATCTTCAGCCGCACCGGAATCCGGGAGCGGCACGTTCTGGACCACAAAGGCGCGCTCCGGCCGCTCGTCTCGGGCGCGGCAAGAACGGCCCTCGAACGCGGCGGCCTGGCCCCGGAAAACGTCGATTTCATCATCAGCTCGACGGTAATTCCCGACCGCTTCTGCCCGGCCCAGTCCTATGAAATCGCCCGAGACCTGGGAGCCGACCGGGCCTTCGCCTTCGACCTCAACGCCGCCTGCAGCGGTTTTCTTTACGGGCTCGCCGTCGCCGAAAGTCTGCTCCGGACACGGGATATAACCTCGGGCCTGGTCACAGCCGCGGAACAGATGACCACGGCAACCGATTATTCCGACCGGGGCAGCTGCATCTTGTTCGGGGACGCGGCAGCCGCGGTCGTCGTCACCAAGGACCGGCCCGAACACCGCATCCTCCAGACCGAGATCGGAGCAACCCCCTCGCTCTGCGAAGAAGTTCGAATCGGGGGCGCCAAAACCCTGCTGGCCGGCCGAACCAAGGATTTCTGGTTCTGGCAAAACGGGAAGACGGTCCTGAAATTCGCCGTCCGGACGATTCAGGATTTGTTCGACCGCATCCCCCGAAAAGCCGGGATCGATCCCCGGGAAATTCGTTACGTCATCCCCCACCAGGCCAACGCCCGGATCATCGAATCGGCGGCCAAATCCATCGGCGGGAAAACGGAATTCATCTCGGTAGTCGAAAAATACGGCAACACCTCGTCCGCCTCGGTCGGATTGGCCCTTCACGACTCCTGGGACCGCTTTAAAAAAGGGGATTTGATCCTCCTGGTGGCTTTCGGCGGCGGTCTCAGTTGGGCGGGCGCGCTGATCGAATGGTGACCCCCGCGGTTCGCCCGGACCCGGGCCTTAACGCCGGGTGAAAATCCGCTCGATCTCCTCCAGCCGGCGCGGAAGCCCCGCCGAGAGAATAAGGCAACCCGCCCGCATCCGTCCGTATTCCGATTTACTTCTTTACTCGCACCGGGTAAGCCGGGCAGCCGGGAGTTTTGGGCGGATTCTTAGCCAGCTCGTCCAGGGCGACCTGGATGGCTTTCTCGAGCTGGGGGTCGCGGCCGGCCGGGACGTCGACCGGCGGCTGCTCGACTTCGAAGTCGGGAGGAATGCCCTCGTTCTCCACCACCCAGCCATCCTCGGTCCAGATGGCCACGCCGGGGTTGCCCGGTTGCGCCGGCAGGCTGTTTGATCATCTGGTGGATATTCAATGGGCGGTTCCCTTTTTGCCGGGCGTCGCCGAAACGTCGCCTGAGGAAAATGTCGAAACGACCGTGAATTGTCGATGGCCGGCAGCGCCGGTCAGAATAATGTCTCCGCAGCGGAGCCAGGCATGGGCGGCAATCTTTTCCGGCTTGGCTTCATCTTTCGACACGCCCAGATACAGCGTGCCGGCAATACGGCGACGTTTCAGCATCCATTGGGCCGCCACGCCCTGGGGCAGACAGACGCTCTCCCAAGGGGTGTAGTTTGCGGCCGAACGAACGGCCTGGCCCACTTTCCGGGCGAGATTTAAATCAAAGGCGACAATTTGGCCATCTGCTTCGTTCATATGCCTGCCCAAAGAGACGGCCAGCCACTTGAACGGCAGGGCAAGAACCGCCAGCCGTGCAATACCCAGCAATACAAACGCTTCCATCAACAGAAAACGCTCGACCCGGGAGCGGCGGCGCCATTTGGCGGGGGCGTCCTGAAAGGATTTGAACCATGCTGTCACGTTAGTATTATGCATAATCAATTAAACCCATTCGATTCCCCGGGCTGAAACCCGGGGTATATCCGGGGTTAATACTGAGCGGCGCTTTGTACCCCGACTTAAAAATCGGGGTTTTGCGCCGCGAACGTATAAACAAACTTTCCCTTTTCATCCAGGGCCGACTTCGGGTATGAGGCAAGCCGGATGATGCCGTTCATGATAAAAATTTCGCCTCCAGCAGCTCCATCAGCTCTTTGAGTAAAAAACCCCTGTTAGGGCGGACCGTCCGGTAAACGGCGACTTTGGCCGCAACCGTCGCGCATTGCTTGAAATGGTCTTTTTTCCCGCCCAGACCTTCAAGAAAGTGCAACCGGTAGGTGTTGTCGATGAGCGGGTCAATCTTTTCCGCGCCCTTCAAAGCGGTGATTTCCATTTTATCCGTATTGGTGGTTTCAAGGACGAATACGGATTTTAAAGGAACGGGGGTGTCCTGGATGCTCTCAACGGGCAGAAAATATTTTTCCAGATCCTTGCCCCAGCGGACGCTCTTGAGTTCATCCTTATCGGTGTTTAATTTCTTTAGGACATCGGCCCACAACTTCAACCGTGGAAACCCCGGAATCACTGCCGGATGCCCATTGACCGTCATGATTGCGCATACGTCATCGGCCAGAAAAGGGTAGCCGCGCTGATGAAACCCGGCGGCCAGGGTGGATTTGCCGATGCCGGAAGGTCCGGAAAAAACGACGCTTTTCCCGTTCACCGCAATGGCGCCGGCATGGAGCACCAGAACATTTCGCTGATGCAGCAGGGCGCCCATGGCCGACCCCATTAAAAAAAGAAGAATTTCATCGGCGCCGACCCCGGTTTCCGGCATGACGGTCACGCGCCGTCCGTCTTGCACGTAATAGCAGGCCACATGGTCCACGTGCAGCAAAAACTCTCCCGGACCTGCCTGATAGCGCACTCCCTTGATATGGGGATTTGTCAGGGCAGCGGGCGTTTTGCCGTATTCGATGATAACATCCGGGGTAACATCCGGTTGCGAATGAAGAACGGGGAGGGCCGGCAAGGGAATGCCGGAACTGATATTCAAGCCGAAGATATGATAAGTATTATTCTGGTTCTGGAAGTTTTGGCTATTGCCCTGACCGAACATTTAAACCCGATTATTTCAGACAAATGCCATCATGTCAAAGGAAATGGCGGCGCAAAACGGGCTGTCCAAACCGCCTGCGAAGCCCTTGCTCCGGGTTCCTATGTCATGAAATCGGATGTTAAGGGCTATTATGCCTCCATCCACCATCACATCGAACGTATTGACCGGTTTTATGAGCAGAGTGAGACTCCGTGTCGCATCCGGCAATACGTTCGACGGGCGGGGGGCATGGATCACCTCTCGCTTCGTAGTTGTTTATCACAAAGCCACGGCAGGCCGGCCGTGAGAATAGAACAACCCCCCACGGGGGGCCACCCGCGACACCAAGGCTGTGCCGGGTCTATACTTGACACCCTCGGCGAAGCGCTAGCCCGATTCGGGAGCGGCCCTCCTCCCCAGGGCGGATGGCGCCGCTGCTTATGAACCTACCCCCACCCCATCCTCGATCGGGTTCGGACTATTCTCGGCACCCTGGGCCTTAAGTCGGGTTATTGTGGGCCGACGCCACTGTTCTCCCCTCGTCGCTTCACCTGCGGGTGTGTTTAGTTCGTGGGTTGTCGGGCCGCTACTTACCCCTCTCGGTTCGAGTTCTCTCATCCGATATCACCTCCCAGTGTCTGCCCCGCTAGCCCGCTGAGGGGGGGATGTGTATTCGGGGCCTCCGACACCTTTTTTAAATAATTTCATACCCCGCGCTGTCATGTCAAGCAAAATCTTTTTCTGCAGCATAATCTTCTACGCGCCCGCTTGATAAACCCCTCGGCTGCCGGCTGTCCCATCAAAGCGCAGGAGAAACAAGCCGGCCATCAACCCGCGAAAAAAAATGGTTCTCAAATCTTCCGTAACCTTGGTATCCAGCTGCCGGCGGGCCTGACGGAGGGTACGTTGCATCAAAGGGATATCTAAATAGCGGCCGGCCAATTCCGATCGTTCAATGCGCTGTAAAGCGGACTCCGTCTCTTCTAAATGGACCAGCATTCGCCTGCCGATATCGGCCGCTTGCAGACCTCGCCTTTTGTTGTCCAAAACGACTGCCGGCATGAGGTCCTTCATGGCGCGCCGTATCAACCACCGTTCACGGCCTTCCCGGACATATTGATCATCCGGGATGGAAAGGCAGAATTCCATCACCCGCTTGTCATAGGTGGGGTCCCGCACATCGAGACCAAATCCGGCGCCGATTTCCTGCCAGAGAAAACCGATGATCGATTTTCCCGGTTTAATGAGTTCAAAACGTGCTTCCCGCTGATTTAAAATGGTTATAAACTCAGGATCATGGCCGCTGTGGCGCATCCTTTCCGTAATTTTCCATTCCCGGGCAAAATCCTGATTGATGGCGGAATAACGCAGCCACGGTTCTGGAGCAGGGCGTAACCGGCGGTATTTTCCCAGCAGGGGATCCAGTAGTAGGGGTTTTACAATTTGCCCGGCAATCAATCGCCAGAGAGGTCGTTTCGCCGAACCCTTTATCGCTGTTAGTTCACACCGGAGGTCTCTCCACCGGCCATGTCTTGCCAAAGCGGCGAGATGCCCGGGTGCATGCCAGGAGATGGTGGCATTCCCCCCCTGTCCGGTCAGAAGGGCGCCGATCCCCCGGGCCTGCACCGTCTGCAGGAGGGAAATGATCCAGAACTGATTTCCCGCGGCATGACCCGGTTCATCATGGAGTTCGAGGGCCCGCTCGATGCCCCGGAGCGGGCTGATATCTGCGGCGCGAATGTACGTCACGTCAATATTACCCGCATGACGGCTTGTGGCCTCGATAAACGGGCTTTCGTCGCCAAACCGCGAGGCGGGGATCAGATCCGTCACATCATAGATGGGAACGGAGCTAAAGGCCGGCAGACGGTTCCCCGTTCGCTCCATCTCGCGGGCGGCAAGCGCGGCCACAGACCCGGAGTCCAGCCCCCCGCTGAGGGTTACACCAACCGGACGCTGGCTGCGCAGCCTGCAGCGGACCGCCTCGGCATAAATCTCCCCGAAGGCCTCCACATATTCCTGATCAGAGCCCAAGCGCAGGGCGGGCGTATTTTCGAGGAACCAATACTGTCTTCCGGCCACATCCCCCCTGCTGATGGTCATCAGATGGGCGGGGGGAAGGCGTTTGATCCCTTGGTAACACGTCGCCTCGCCGTACGCGGGCCAGCTCACCAATACCTGGGCAATGCGCAGGGGATTCGGCTGACGGGGTACATCCGGCAGAGCAAACAACCCTTTCAGGCAGGATGAAAAGGCGAAGAACCGCGCATTCTGATAATAGTAAATGCCTGTATTGCCGAAATGATCCCGGGCCAAGAACAGAGTCTGCCGAATTTTGTCCCAGATGCCGAAGCACCAGTCTCCGATCAGGTGTTCCGGACATTCCTGGCCCCATTTTTCATAGGCCTGCATGATGAGGGAGCTATCGGGCATCTTCGCCCGCTCGGGAGGGGAAATGTTCAGATTCCTGAACAATTCATGGCGATTGTCGAGCCGGGCGTGAGCGGTGAGGATAAAGTTTCCGGAAGCACTGATCCGGGGAAGTGTATCGCCCACCGATTCGGGCGTAGAATGGAGCATGAGGTGTCCCATGGCCACGGGGCCCTCCCGCCAGACAGCGGACCCGTCCGGTCCCCAATAGTCCATAGCCGACAGCATACCCTCCATGATCTCCGGCGCCACAGGCCGGCCGTCCAGATTGAATATCCCACAGACGGCGCTCATCTAACCAATCACCGTTAATACCCCGTCTTCATTGAGTTCCTCAAGAAATGCCAATACGTCTCTTTCGCAGGTCTCACGGTCCACGTCATATTTCAAAAGCAGTGCATCGATCAGCTCCGACACCTTGATGGGCTTCTCGATCTGGGCCCATACACGGCTCCCGATGAGATCCAGGCCATAATATCGGCCTTTTTCCACACTCATCATGACCGTCTCGCCGTCGATGTCGCCGGCAATGATTTCTTTATTCCGGCTGACCATAACCACGGTTGAAATATTTTTCTTTTTCATGCCTGCTCCTTTACATCCGCAATTATTCATAAAAAAGCTCCTCCAACCCCAGGGAGTTGATTTAAAATGGTTTCTGCCACAAAACCATTTTCAATACGAGGAGTAAAACAGCCATGGTTAATCATAGCAAACAAAGGCTGCTTTTCAAAGATGTAGGGGGCAAAAGAGTCGAAGCGGCTTTGCCTGTACTCCTGGAGAAAGGCGATTTCTCCATGTCAAACCAAAATAATCCTTCCAGCCGGGCGAAAATAGTCTGGATCGTGAAAATCTTGTCCCTTTAGGAAGGATTATGAATAATGCAGGCTTGGCGAAGTTTGAATAAATAATTAAACCCATTTGACTCCCCGGGCTGAAGCCCGGGGTATAATATGGGTTAATACTGAGCGGCGCTTTGTACCCCGATTTAAAAAACGGGGTTTTGCGCCGCAAATGTATAAAAATTGTTCATAATTGCAGCACTGAGGATAAAGCCATGGCAGCCAACAGAAAAACGGTTTTGGTGACCGGCGACTTCACCATCGACTGGAACATCGCCCGCATCCGGCGCGCTGACGGCGCCGGGTTGGCCTGGAACCCCGACGACCGCACCCGGGCCTGTTGGCAGCGCGGCGGCGCGGCCCTTCTGGGGGACCTCATCGAGGCCCTGGCCCTGGATCTGAAAAACCGAGGGCAGGGCGATTTCGTTGTTTCCAAAATTTCCGAAGCCCGGCGGCCCGTGTGCCCGACGGACAGCCGCTTCCACCACTCTTACGCCCAGTGGTCTCTTTTCCATGACAGCGAAAAAGGGGGCTCCGAACCACCGGCTTGGCGGGTCGCCGAGTTCATCGGCCTCGACCGTAGTGAGGACGGCTGGGCCGAATTCATCGAGCAGCAGGTCCAGGACGCCGGTGAATCCGACCTGATCGTTCTGGACGACGCCGATCTCGGCTTCCGCGACCATCCCGAGCTCTGGTCGGACCTGCTGAAAAAAAACGGAAAAAAGCCCTGGATCCTGTTGAAAATGTCCCGTCCTGTGGCCCGCGGTGAACTATGGGAACGGCTGCACCGGGAATGGGCCGAACGGGTCATCGTGATAATGACGGCCAACGACTTGCGCCGCACCGAGGTGCAGATCAGCCGCGAACTTTCCTGGGAGCGCACGGCTCAGGACCTGGCCTGGGAGCTGGTCCACAATCCCCGGGTCAATGCCCTATCCGATTGCGCCTGGGTGGTATGTTCGTTCGACACCGGCGGCGCTTTCCTGCTCCATCAGCGCTCCGCCACCCTGTATTTCGACCCCCAGGGCATCGAGGGTACCTGGAGCAGAAATTTTCCGGGCGGTATGATCGGGTACAATTCCTGCCTGGCCACGGGCATCGTTCGCCAACTTCTGCTGGCCCCGGTTAAGCCCGACATCGAGCAAAGCATCCAATCCGGCATTTTCGCCATGCGCCGCCTGCACCGGGAGGGATACGGAGAGCGCGGTCAAAAAAAGGCCGAATTACGTCTGGCCTTTCCCGTGGAGGCGGTTGTGGCCGCCTTGGCAGAAAACCAGCGCCCCTGCTCCTCGGCCGCAGTCCAGGACCCGGTCCAGCACTTGCATCGGACGGCGGCTTCGCCGGAAAAGGCACCCGGCTCCGGTTTTTGGACTATCCTTCAGGACCGTTATGCCGCGAGCCTGGGGGAGATCGCTCAGCGCATCGTGCTGGAAGGCCCGGAGACCGTGCTGCGCGACGTGCCCCTGGGAAAATTCGGCGCCTTGCTGACCGCCGACCGCCGTGAAATCGAGAGCTTCCGCGGTATCCGCTCCCTGGTCGCGGAATACTGCAGCAAGAGCAGGCAAAACAAGCCGCTGTCGATCGCGGTTTTCGGGTCCCCGGGCTCGGGAAAGTCCTTCGGTATCAACGAGGTCGCCCTCTCGCTCTTCCCCGAACTCATTAAGAAATTGGAATTCAACATCTCCCAGTTCACCGGAGTGGAAGACCTGCACCACGCCTTGCACCAGGTGCGCGACACCGGGCTCTCCGGAAAAATTCCGTTGGTGTTCTTCGATGAATTTGATGCCGCTCTGGAAGGGCAAAGCCTCGGCTGGCTGCGCCATTTCCTGATGCCCATGCAGGATGGCGCTTTCCTGCACGGTCAAATATCCCATCCCCTGGGAACAGCCATATTCGTGTTCGCCGGCGGCACCAGCGAAAAGCTGGAAGCTTTCGACAGCCATCTTTCCGACGAGGAATTCCGCAAAG
The DNA here is from genome assembly GCA_964557435.1 of uncultured Eubacteriales bacterium. Taxonomy (GTDB): domain Bacteria; phylum Acidobacteriota; class Aminicenantia; order Aminicenantales; family UBA4085; genus UBA4085. Next base: position 100,465 of record CAZLAM010000026.1, on the reverse strand, counting down.
TGAAGGGGCCCGATTTTGTTTCCCGGCTCAAGGGTTTCGTGAATATCATGGGGCCCAATCCCGTTCAAAATGATTCCGGCGGAGACCCCTATTTCGTCCTGCGACGGGCCATCCTCCTCCGCTCTCTCATGAGTCGACAGGCCAAGCAGATCATGGTCAAGCACGAAGGAAAAGAAATGCTGAAGATCGACCCCGGCGTGCTGAATGCGTTTCTTTGGATCGGCAAGTACAAACACGGGGCGCGTTCCATGGAATCGATCACGGTCATGAGCCAGTTGGCGGGAAAGAGCATATTCGAGCGCTCCGCCCTGCCCTCCGAATCACAGCTCGACCTGCACGTGAACGGACTGGAGTTTTTGGCCCTCGTCCAGCAGATCGTCCTCACTCCGGAGACCCTGGAAAAACTTGGCGGCGCCGTCCACGAGATATACTGCGAAACGAAGATGGCCGACGGCTTCACCTTCGGTCTCGAAAAGAGCCCGGAGAAAAAGACCAATCCGCTGTTGATTCCCTATGCGGATCTGCCTGAATGGGCCAAGGAGGCCAACCGCATCAACGTGCGTACCGTACCCCACAAGCTGGCCGCCGCCGGTTATATAATGATTCCGGCACGCAGCAACCAACCGGCCTTGGAATTCCCCGGCGCCGATCTGGAAAAACTGGCCCGGATCGAGCACGAGTTGTGGATGGCGGCCAAGATCGCCGCCGGGTTCAAACCGGGGAAACCGACCGCTGAGGACCCCCAGCGAAACGAGTACCTGGTCGATTGGGAACAGCTGGACGAGGATATTAAAAATATCGACCGCAACCTGATCAAGAGCATCCCGCGGATCCTGGCCCGCGCCGGCTATGCCATAGAAAAAATTCAGAAATAGAAGGTGGCAGTTTGGCTTTTGCCGACATCTCGTTTAGAGTCCGCTTCGGCGTCACAGGCCACCGCGTACTGCCGGAACCGGCGCGGATCATGGCCTCTATTCGCGAAGTCCTGGACACCCGGATCTGGGAACTGTTCGATCGACCGCTCTCTCCCGAACAACGAGCAACCCCCCTGGTTTTTACCGTCCTGACCCCGCTGGCCGAGGGTGCTGATCGCCTGGTGGCCAAAGAAGTCCTCAAAACCTCCAACGCCGAGATCGAAGTCGTCCTGCCGCTGGCCAGGGAAGACTGCCTTCGCGACTTTGCCGCGGCGGAATCGAAAGCGGAGTTCGAGGAATTGTGCCTAAAAGCACGGCATGTCTCCGTCCTGAGGCCGCAGCCCCTGGCGCGGGCAGGCTCGGTTGCCGAGCTGGAAAAAGAACAAAAACGGGCCTATGAAGAGGCCGGCCGCCATGTCGTCGACCATTGTGACGTTTTAATCGCCATATGGGACGGGAAGCCGTCGCGGGGCCGGGGCGGCACCGCCGAAATCGTCGCCTACGCCCGAGGCAAAAAACGGCCTCTGATCATCATTTCATCGGAAAATCCCGACCAACCCATCATTGAAAAAGACTCGGGGTTAAGCAGCCGGGCCTATGACCGGATCGGGACGTTCAATCGATACCCCATTCCCGCAGGAGACCGGCAAGCTTACATCACCAAGATACATGAGGATTTGTTCGCCACTCCCGAGGGAGAAAAACTTTCCGACCGGGTGAAAATCAAGATCCGGGAAGGCTTGCTCCCCTGGTACGTAAGAGCATCGCTTATCGCTAAGCGAAATCAAAACAGGTATTTCCAATCGGGGTTGATCGTCTACGCCCTCTCACCACTGGCCGTAGCCGCCGTGGCCGTAGGCATTTTGGTTCCTTCCTGGGCCTTGACCGCATTTCTCTTTGAGTTTATTTTCCTGCTGGTCATCTATGTTGTCATCCGGGCGGCCGACCGGCGGAAAGTGCACAAGCAATGGATCGAAACGCGATTCCTGGTGGAGCGGATCCGCTCAGCGATTTTTCTCTTTTCCTGCGGGGTGAAGCCCGCCGCCGTTTCCCTTTCGTCGTTCAGGCAACCGGCCCTGCGCACGGAGGAATGGATCGTCCGAACGTTCGACGAAATCATGGCCCGGGCCGGCGAAACGGAGACTGCCGATCGAGACGCCTGCGTCGATTGCGCCTCTTTCGTCCGGGCCCGCTGGATCGGCACACAGATCAAATTCCACGCCTCCAAAGCCGAAAAGGCCGGCCGTCTCAGCCGCCTGTTGGAAAAGGCGGGACGGGCCACCTTCCTGGCGGCCATCGGCGCTTCGGCTTGGCACCTGGGTTCATTCATACTCGGACATCGCGGATTTCTCCCGGCCCTGGAAAAGCCGACTCTATTCCTGGCCATCGTCCTTCCGGCCGTGGGCGCGGCCATCGGCGGCGCGCGCACCCACCGGGAGTACTCGCGCCTAGAAAAGCGGAGCCGCTACATGGAGGCGGCCTTGCACGAGCTCGACCTGAGGTTCGCCGCTGTGGCCGGTTTCAACGACCTCGAAGCTCTGCTGGGGGAAACCGAACGGCTGATGCTCCAGGAGACCCAGGACTGGCTGATGCTGATGAGGTTCGCCAAGGTGGAGGCGGTTTGAAACCTGCGTCAGCATCATAAGCCGGGAAAGACCGGCACTGTATTACCCGCCGTGCGAAGAGGTCAACTCAGCAATTTCCGCGCGATCAACTGGAATCGTTCCAACGGTGAAGACGACGGGGGCTTACTTGATACATTCGCGGCGCCAAACCCCGAGCAAAGACATTGACCTGCCCCTCGTCATACCGACGGCTGGGGAGAAGTGTACTTGAAAAACGCCACCTGCCCCATCGCGGGTGGAAAAATATCAAGGGAAACTTCAACTGAGGTCTACGCTCGACCGAGAGAGAAAACGTGACGGACCCGGACCCGCCCGCGTCCGTCCGTATTCCGATTTACTTCTTTACCCGCACCGGGTAAGCCGGGCGGACGGGAGTTTTGGGCGGATTCTTGGCCAGCGCGTCCAGGGCGACCTGGATGGCTTTCTCGAGCTGGGGATCGCGTCCGGCCAGGACGTCGGCCGGCGTCTGCTCGACTTCGACGTCCGGGGGGACGCCTTCGTTCTCCACCACCCAGCCATCCTCGGTCCAGATGGCCACGTTGGGAGCCGTGACGTTTCCCCCATCCAGCAGAACCGGGAATCCAAGCGTTCCGACCAGACCGCCCCAGGTCCGCTTGCCGACGAGCGGGCCCATCTTGAATTTGCGCCACATGAACGGCAGCATATCGCCGCCCGAACCGGCCATCTCGTCGATGATCATGACCTTGGGACCCTGAATCGAAGCGCTGGGGGTCTTGAGGTCGTCCCCGTAACGCATGTTCCAGTAGGCACTGACGGGCTTACGGAGCTGGTCGATGTAGTAATCGGCCACCGATCCCCCGCCGTTGAACCGCTCGTCCACGATGATGGCCGGCTTGTCGGCCTGGGGGAAAAAGTACCGCTTGAAAGAAATCCAACCCGAGACCGAGGTATCGGGGACATAGACATAGGCGACGCGGCCGCCTGTGGCTTTCTCGACTTTACGAAGGTTGCCCTCGACCCAGTCGCGGTTACGGAGGGCCGCTTCGTTGGCGATGGGCACGACTTGAACGGTCCGGCCGGCCGTGCCGTCGGGATTCGGGCCGACCGTCAGGTCGACGATCTTACCCGAGGTGTTTTCAAACGCGGCATAGAGGTTCTGACCGGGAGCCTTGAGGTCCTTGCCGTTCACAGCTAGGAGGTACTCGCCCGCCCGCACATCGACACCCGGTTCGGTCAGCGGCGACCGGAGCTGGGGATTCCAATTGAGGCCGCCCAGGATCTTGACGATCCGGTAGCGTCCGTTTTCGACGGCGAAATCGGCGCCTAGAAGCCCGCCCGGGACGCCGGCCGGAGCGGCCATGAAGTCGCCGCCCGCGACACGATGGTGGCCGACGCCCAGCTCCGAGCACATCCACTGGATGACCCGGTTGAGGTCGTTGCGGCAGGACAGGTCGGCCAGGAACGGCTCGTATTTCTTCTTCATGGCCGGCCAGTCGGCTCCATGCATGTTGGTGGCGTAGAAGTAATCGCGGTTGATGCGCCAGGCCTCGTCGAAGATCTGCAACCATTCGGCCGTCGGCACAACCCGGACTTCAACGGCCTCGATATTGAGCCGGCCTTGACCGGGCTGGGGTTTGGGGACGAGAGGCGCGATCAGGAAAGCGCCGCCGGGACCGCCGTAAAAGACTTTCTTGTGATCCTCGGTCAAATTGTAGCCGGTTATGCCGGTCAGGATAACCTCATCCTTACGGGACTTGAAGTCGTACTTGTGAAGAGTGCCCCCCGGGACGGCGGCCGTCCCGAAATCGGGCGGATTTTCAACGTAAAAGATCTGGCCGGCATCACCCGCCTCGAGACTCCGGTAGCTACCGGCCGGGACGGGAACGGCCAGGATCCTATGGTCCAGGCCATCGAAATCGATCTTATTATCTAGACCGGCTCCGGCTTCCGGTGCCGAAGGCGAACTCGCTTTCGGCGTGGCCTCGGGCGCGGCTGGTTTGACGAGGGGCACCGCGGGCGAACCCGCCTTCGGCGCGGCCGCGTCTTTGGCAGTCGGCACCGCGGGCGAACCCGCCTGCGGTTTATCGGGCGCCCCCTTCTCTTCATCGCTCTCCTTGGCCAGGGGATTGACGGCGTCCTTGGTCAGGGAGGCCACGTAGATCGAGCTCGTCATTCGCATATCGGCGTTGGATTGGTCGAACCACTGCTTGACCGGCCCGGCGTCGGTCGAGGCAAAGAAATAAAGATACTTGCCTGAGGCATCGAAGACGGGATCGGCAGCCTCGCTCAAGCCGTCGGTGACAGGGAAAGACTTGTCCTGGTCGATGGAGTAGACTTGAACGCGCTGGAAATAAGTGGCCGTGGAGACTGTGTAGGCGATCCACCGGGAATCCGGCGACCACGAGCCATGGATGGTCTTCAACCCGGCCGGGCCGAAAAGCTTCTCCGAGGCGATCTTCTTGACAGCCTTCGTCTTGAGGTCGAGCCAGTACAAGGACCAGGAATTGTCGGCAAAGCAGATTTTATTCCCATCGGGCGACCAGGACAGCGAATCGTAAAAGCCCGAGCCCCCCGGTTTGAAGGCCTGGACCGGCCCCTTGCCGTCCTGGGCCCGGACATGGATCTCGTATTCGCCCGAAGCATCGGAAAGATAGGCGATCGACTTGCCGTCGGCCGACCAGAGAGGCAGGCGCTCGTGCACGGCCGGAGTCTGGGTCAGGTTGCGGGGATCGCCCTTTTCGGCCGGAACGGTGACGATCTCGCCCCGGAATTCGAAGGCCGCCCGTTGACCGGAGGGAGAGACAGCGGCGGCCCGGACCCAGCGCAATCCTTTGGCGAAACGCTCGCGGAGCTCGGACAGGTCGGTGGCGATCCCGATAGCCAGCGGCGTGACGGACTTTTTCAGGGGATCGAGAATGTGGAGCCGACCAGCCTGCTCGAAGATGATACGGCCGTTGCCGGCCGCGGCGTTAAGGACGGGAAAATCGCGGTATTTCGTGAGCGCTTCGACTTTTTTTGTCCGGGGGTCGTAAGAGTAGATATTGAACTCGCCGTCCCGGTCGGACCGGAAATAAATCTTGTCCCCCATCCAAATCGGGTTGGGGTCGTTCGAGCGGCCGGCCGGCTGGGGGATCTTTTCGTAGGAAAAGTCGCCCAGATCTTGGATCCAAATAACCGAATTGCGCCCGCCGCGGTAGTTCTTCCACTGAGTAAAAGCGTCAGGCAGGGGGTTGTAAGCGATCTTTTTCCCGTCCGGCGAAAAAGCGGCCCGAAAGGCGTTAGGGACCTTGAGCCGGACGGGGAAGCCGCCGTCAAGAGGAACGGTGTAGAGGTGCTGGTGGGCGCCGGTGAAGCTGGCCCGGCTCGAGGCGAAGAGGACGGCCAGGCCGTCCGGCGCGAAGCCCTGGACGACGTCGGCCGCGGGATGCCAGGTCAAACGCTTAGGAACGCCGCCCGCGACAGGAACGGTGTAGACATCCGTGTTCCCGTCATACTGGGCGGTGAAAGCGATCAGAGAGCCGTCCGGGGAGAAGACGGGGAAGGCCTCCAAACCCAAGTCGGAGGTCAGCCGCCGGACGTTTTGGCCGTCCAAGTCGGCCACCCAAAGGTCGTTGGCGTAGTGGAAGGCGATATGGGTTCCGCCGATGGCCGGCTGGGTCAACATCCGGGTATCGCGGATGCCTACGGCCGAAGCCGGGACGGAAACAAAAGCCAGGATGGATAATATTCGAAGGGTTGAATTCAGGGATTTGCGGATCATGAGAACCTCCTGTTGATTGGAAATTATTCGCTTATTATAACCAAAACAATCTAAAATGAGACAATCCCTTTTCGGCGACGAACACGTCGAAGGAATGCCGCTGGGGGAATTCGAACCGCACCCGCTCACTTCCCGTTATACGGAACTCCGTTCCTGATCCAATCGGCGGCCGGCGCGCCCTTCAGAAAGTGGTCGAAATACTCCAGCATCCGGATGGAATAGTCCAGCTTGTTGGGATACTTCTGGGGATGGTGCGGCTCGCCGCGATACTGAAGAAAGATGCAGTCCTTGCCCAACCTGCGCAGGGCCAGGTAGATCTCGATAGACTGGTACCAGGGAACGGCCCCGTCTTCATCGCCGTGCATCAAGAGAAGAGGCGTCTTGATCCGGTCGGCATAAAAGACGGGCGAGTTCTCGATATAGAGGTCGCGGGCCTCCCAGAGCGATGCTCCGATGCGGCTCTGGTCCTTCTCGTATTGGAACTGGCGGGCCAAACCCGATTCCCAGCTGATGCCGCTGTAGGCGCTGGTCATGTTGCCCACGGGCGCTCCGGCGATGGCCGCGGCGAAGATATCGGTCTGGGTGATGACGAAGGCGGTCTCGTAACCGCTCCAGGAATGCCCGTGCAGGCCGATCCCCTTGGGATCGGCGATACCCATGTCGATGAGCTTCTGAACGCCGGGGACGAGGCTTTTAACGGCCGACGGACCGGGCCGGCCCGGCTCAAACCGGACATCGGGCAGAAAGACGGCATAGCCGGCGCCGGCCCAGACCGGAAAACACGGCCGGTGGTTAACCACGATCTGGTTGAACTCATACAGACGTTGAGAGGACAGCTCATAGTAATAAACCAGCACGGGATAGCGCTTGCCGGGATCATAAAGGCCCGGCTTGATCAGCACTCCCTGCAAGGGAACGCCGTCGGCGCTCGACCATTCGACCAGCTCGGCCGAACCCCAGGCGAACTCGGCGATTTGGGGGTTGAGGTCCGTCAGCTTCCGCGGAGAGGCCAAGCGCGCATCGTCCGCCCACAGGTCCGGAAATTCCGTGTAATCCTCCCGGGTGAAAAGAATCATATCGGCCTTTTTAGCCTTGGCCAGAAAAACGAATTTCTTGCGGTCTTCCAGCCTGCGCTCGACGCCGGGTGTGCCGATCTTGGCGGCGTAAAAACCCCAATTTTTATCCCGATTATGGTAGGACGACAAAAGTATGGACTGGCCCTTGAGGAATCCTTTCTGGTCGGGATCGAGACGCAGGACGCGGAACGTCCGGTCGGATTTCCTCCCCTCGCCGGCCGTCAGGTTCAGCGGGACGCCGTTTGGAGCCGTCGGAAAAAGCCAGAGATCGGTCCGGTCGTAGAGGAGAACGGCCGCGTCGTCTTCCATCCAACCGGCCAAGCCGTAGGACGGCTTGTCGGCCGGGCGGTCGTCGTCCTCCTGGAAAAAGGCCGATTTGACATCCCCGGTGAGATTTCTCGTCGTGCCGGCCTTGGCCTCGTAGAGATGCCAATGCCGGTCGCGGAAAAAGGCGACGAATTTTCCGTTCGGCGAGAGCGAGGGCCGGTCGCTCAAATGCGTGATGATCGGCCGGCGGGCGCCGGTCGCCAGATCGACCAGATAGACGTCGGAAAAGCTTCCGTCCCAGGTAATTTCCTTCTGGTAGGGCTTATCGGCCAACCCCAACGCCGTCGTCGGGTTATCGGGCGGAAGGGCCTGGGCCATGTCGAGATCGGCCAGCGGAACGAGTTTTTTGGTGTCGACATGAAAAACGGACATGAAAGTGCGGTCCTTGACCTGAGGCCAGAGTTTTTTCTGCTGGGAGTTGATGAGCGGGTCGTTCCAATGCCAGACGTCGAGCTCTCGTTTTTCCAGGATTTTTCCGAAATCGAAAATATCATCGGTCGAGGGCTTGGCCGCCGTCGGCGCAGGCGCGGGGGAGGGAGAGGCGGATCGGAGCTTGAGACCGAGGAAAACGCGTTTGGCGTCGGACGACCAAGTCAGCCCATTTTTAAGGGGGATGGTCCAGGCCGGAGGAACGGAAGATTCGACGACGGCCGCGGTCAGAACACGCTTGGCGCCATCCCAAATAAACAACGAGGACAACCCCGAGTCGTCCTTATCCTTTTTCACGGCCGAGAGAAAGGCCAGCTTGGAGGTGTCCTTGGCCCAGGCCAATCCGGCGAAAGTCATCCGCTCCCCAGTCTGAAGGGGCGATTCGGGCCAACCGTCTTTCCTCAAATCCCGAAAGAACAGACCATTGGCCTTGCCGTCCGTGACAGCGACCGCATAGACCAGGACGGTCGTCAGGGGATCGAAGGACGACGCCGCGGCGTTTTCCAATCGGACCTCTTGGCCGGAGGCAAGATCGCGAAGGACCAGGGGATTCCCGGTTTCACCAGTCTCTTTCGGCACATCCTTTGCCGCATCCTTGGCTGCGGGCACGGGAGATTTCTCCTCGTCTTTGAACGGCGCATAGGCCACCCATGCGCCATCCTCGGAGAAGAACGAGCGCTCGACCTTCTCGATCGTCTGGATCTTGCCGCTTTGCAGGTCGAGCAGGGCCAGCGCACTCTTGGGCCGGTCCTTGGCCGGCTTGTCCATGTCGGCGGCTTTGGGCTTTATCAAGGCCGTCAGCCAATGGCCGTCCCGGCTGAAAACAGGCCGGCTCCCCCGCTCGATGAGAAAAGACCGGCCGCCGGCCACGCTCTTGACTTGAACCTCGCCGTCGCCCCGGTCGGGTTGGGCGGTGAAAGCGACCCAGGCGCCGTCGACGGACAACACGGGCTCCTGGAGGGCCCGAAATTTCATGACCTCGTCCAGGGTCAGAGGTTTTTTAGGTACCTGGCCGAAGGAGCAGGGAGGAAGAAGCAGGAAAGCCGCCAGAAGAACGGGAAGGATCCAAAAGGCTTGACGCTTGGCAAACGGCATGGACGTCTCCTTGGAGTGGAAATTCCTGAGTCCGAGGGCGAACCTCATGGAAGAATCTCCGGGAGGTATACCATAGCCGCCGGCCTTCTTCAAACTTGCATGGACAAGGCCGATTGAATAATATTCCGTCATGATTGAAGGAACATCCGCCCGGCCCGGCCCGGGAGCGCCGCTCGACTTTTACGAAATCCAAAAAAAGCAGTGGACGAAAAGTCTGGCTGTTCTAGCCGTCCTTCTCCTTTTTGCCGCCTTCGCCCTGGGAATTCTTCTGCTCATCGTCTGGACGGCCGTGGGGGCCCTCTCCGGCCGCCTGCCATTCGAGACGCCGGGTTTCTGGGTCCGGTTTTGGATCGTGGACGGGATTCTAGCCGTCCTGCTGGCCGCCGTCCAATACCTCGACGCCCGCAAATTCGGGGGGGCCGTCATTTTGAAGCGTCTTGGCGCGCAACTCCCCGACCGCGCCGATCGCTACCATTTGATGTTGGAAAATATCGTCGAGGAAATCCGCCTCGCCGCCGGTCTCCCCAAAGTCAAAGCCTACGTCCTTCCCGATGGAGCGGTCAACTCGCTGGCCGTCATCGAGCCCGACACGACACCCGCCGTCGCGGTCACCGAGGGAATGCTGGCCGAATTCACCCGGGACGAATTGGAAGCCGCGGTTGCCCACGAGCTGGCTCATATCGCCCGAGGAGACGCTTTTGTGCTGACGCTCGTCTGTTCGACGGCCAACGCCTTCGAACGCCTGCGGGAGATGCTTGAACCCGATGTCGAGGTGCCCATCGGAATGCCCGGGAACCGGTCTCGGGCGGGCGGGTCGGTTCTGGGCGCCGTCGCCGCGCTGTCCTCATTCGTCGTCCACATGCTGGGTCTGCTGGTCAGCCGGGAACGCGAACTCCTGGCCGATGCGGCGGCCGTCGAGCTGGGCCGAAGCCCGGCCGCCCTGGCCAGAGCTATTCACAAAGCCTACATCCGGAATTCCTTCGTCGGTGATTTCAACCGCACCTACGGCCCGCTCTTCATCGTGCCGCCGCGATCAAAGGCCGAAGCGGGCGGATTTTTCGCCCGTCATGCTTCAACCCACCCACCGGTCGCCAAACGGATCGCAATCCTGGCCGAGATGGCCCATACCACACCGCTCGCGCTCCGAGCGCAGATCGAAGAAACGCAGAGCGGGCGGGAACGGGCCAAGCTTGTTTTTCCGGCCTTGGCCGAGCTGCGGCGGGACGGCACTCCACCCGAAAACGGGGCTTGGCCGGAGCAGAGCTCCGCGTCTCCGGCGGGGAAGTGCCCCCGCTGTCTGGTTCCACTCTCGGCAAGCCTTTACGAAGGCGTTCCCGTCAAGATCTGCAGCCGATGCCTGGGCAAACTCGTCCACCAGGATTACATCGACCGGATTCTGGCCCGGACGGAAATCTCTTTTTCCCCGGCCCTCGTCAAACGGGCGGAAGAATTCGCCGGGACGGTCCTTTGGAATCCGCTGAAAAAACAGAAACGCGGGGACAAGGCCTCTCCCCCGCCGCCCTGCCCCGCTTGCGGATACGGGCTGGCGTCCCGGCCGTACAACTACCAATATTTTCTGCCGGTCGAACGTTGTCTGAATTGCGGACGGATATGGTTCGACGCGGACGAACTCGAAATTCTGCAGATCCTCGTCGAACGGGCCAAAAAGAACTGACGGACCTCAGCCGAAAATCTTCTCCACCGCCTGGTACTTGGTGTGGAGGACGTCCACTCCTTTTTCCATACCGTCATGATCATGGGCCTTGCCGGCGGCGTCAAGGGCTTTGGCCGCGGATACGAGTTCCGTCACGGCGGCCTTGAACTCGTCGGTCTTGGCCGCCAGGCGGGCGGGAAGCGTCGCCTTGGTCATGGCCTCGGCCTTGGTCACCAAATCGGCTGTCGCCGACCGGATGTTGTCATACTGTTTTTCCGGGGCGTATTTGTGATAAACGACATAAAGAGCCTGATGGAAGGCATCGACTTCGGGCAGGACCGGCCGGATCGCCCGGACCAGGGCCTCGTACTTGGCATGTAAAACCTCGGCGGCGACGAGAAGCGCCGCATCATCCTTACCCTGGGCGGCTTTGTTGTAGCCGTCGACGGACGTCTTAAAGACGGCCAATCCCTCGTCCCATTTGACCTGCTTTTCGCGCAGGATGCCGGGGAGCTTAGCGGCGAATACCTTGGCGGCCAGCTCGTTGACTTGGGACACGAATCCGCGGAGCGCGGCGTAGTCCTTTTCCGGGTAGGCGGTATGCCAGATGGGATAAATGATCTCGTGGAAAGCCGAAAGCTCGGGCACTTCGCTGGTCGTCTCGGCGTTTTTCTCCTGGGCGGCGGCGATTCCGGCGCATAGAACCAGAGCCATCGCGGCAATCAGGATCACATGGAGTCTCTTGTTCATAATGATGACCTCCCGGGTCGTAAAAAATGAATAGGGGCCTATATTATATAGATTTTTCAGAAACGCACAAGAAAACTCTATTTCCGGGTCAAGCGGAGCGTCTTGATCTCGTACGGCTCGAGCGCCACGGTCAGAACCTTGCCTTGACCGATCGGCTTCCCCGCCGGACGTTCGATCAAGTCCGCCTCGGCCGCCTCGACGGACCACGGCAATTCCAGCCGGGCTTGGGTTTTTTCCCCGTGCGCTTCGTACAGCCGGACGATCAGCTCGTTATTGAAGTATCCGGTTTCTTTCTTAAGCGCCGCCAAGATGACGTTCTCCGGCCCTACCCTGATGAACGCCGTTTCGTCCGGGAGTGCTCCCGGGTGGACCGGGACGGTGCGCGGGAAGAGCGGATTGTTGAGTTCATATCCTTTTCTCAGGGTCCCGGCCTTTTTCCAGGTTCCGGAGTGGGGATAGAGCGAAATCACCATTTCCTGAACACCCCGATCGGCTTCGGGATCGGGGTAGGTCGCCCCATGCACCACGGAAACCCGGGCCACATTGTCCTTAACGTCGAACCCGTACTTGCAGTCGTTCAGGATACCGACGCCGTATTCGCCCGAGGCGTCGCCGACATCCAGCCAACGCAGGGCGGGCACTTCGGTCCCGTCGGTCGGCCGCGAGATCGCGCCGTAGGGAATCTCAAACATGGCCGCCGCCGCCTTCAGGTTAAGAGGGAACGCGGACTTGATCATGACGTTTCGTTCCTGCCAATCCAGACGGAGGTTCAGATCGACTCGTGGAATCCCTCGATAAAGGATGATGTCCTGGGTGAAATGCGAACGCCGGAAGGGCGCGGACACCCGGACGACCGCCCTGACCGGCCCTTTCTCCAGGACCTCGATCCGAGCCCCGGTCTCACCGACCGTCCCGATCTGTTCCTTCAACCCCAATTCCCAAGCGGACATGGATTCGGGTTCGTCGGCGATGGCTTGCAAGTTGGCCGGCGCTCGAAGGACTTCCCGACCCGCGGTTTTGTCATAGAGACTTGTCATCCATCCCGTCTTGGGATCGAGGACGATTTTGAAGAATTCGTTTTCCAAACCACTCCGCGATGCCGCGGGCGCGGCGCCGGCGGGGGTCGATTTTCGGCCTGCGCCGGCGGAGCCGTCTTTGGGGATGAGACGAAAAAGCTTGTATCCCAACGAAGGAATGTTTCCGGCGATAAACACAAGACGCAAGGCGGGGCGGTTTTGCTCATCCGTCCCCGAAACGACCTGGGACGGAACTTCCATCCCGCGGCTGTCCAGGATCCGGACAGGGGCCGCTCCGGCGGAAGGCCAATCGACCGTGACGACATCGGTCCGGTCCCAGGCGAGGGGGTTATAGACGAGGAGAGGCACGCCCTCGCCCCTGGTATCGACGGCAGCCGAAATCGTCTCGAGGGAAAAATCCAGGGCCCGGAGTCCCCGGTCCCTCGCCTCCCCATAAAAACGGCCGACTTCGTCGTAAACGGGTCCGATGCTCGACCCGTCCAGAATGTCATGGAACTGATTCCGGAGAACCAGCTTCCAGGCCTCGTCGAGATCGCGCTCCGGATAATAATCGCGCCAGCCCGAAGCGACGGCGATGGTCGAAAATTTCTCGGCCGTGATCAACAGCCCCTCCAGCCGGCGGTTGTTCTTTTTTGTCTCGGCTTGGGTCGTATAGCAAGCCGGGAAGGTGAAATTGAGTTCCCTGGCCACGGTCGGCAGAGCGGGCGCCAGGGTCTCGATCCCCTTGAAGAACGTCTCGGGGACGGCGAATTCCAAACGCGGGTGGGTCGGGTCGTCCTTGAACCGGCGGATGGATTCCAAATCCGAATCGCGAGGCCCTCCGCCGTGATCGCCCGCTCCGTAGAGGATCAGGAAATCCTTGAGGGGCGAAACTTTGCCCGCGCCGAGGATGACGTCCCGGATTCCGTCCTGCAGGGCTACGTTATACCAGCCCTGCGGGACATAGCATAAAACACGCTCCCCGTTTTGCCCTTGCCAGAAGAAAGCAGGGGTATTTTCGGGCGCGCAACGGCCAAAGACGTAATAAGGGATTCCGGCTTTATTCAGAATCTGGGGAAGCTGCCAGTTATGGCCGAACGAATCGGGATTCCATCCGACCCGGACATCGACGCCGAACTTATCCAGAAAATAGCGCTTGCCGTAGAGGAGCTGACGGGCCAGCGCCTCGCCGTCCGGCATGTTGAGGTCGGGTTCAGCCCACATTCCTCCCACTGGAACCCAGGTGCCCTCCTTGATCTTTTCCCGGATGGCGGCAAAGAGCTCGGGATAAGCCTTTTCGATCGCCTCGTAAACAGCCGGCTGGCTCTGGGCGAACGTCAATCCGGGCATTTTTTCCATCTGGGCCAGCGTGCCCAGGAAGGTATTGACGGCCACATCATGGACGGACTCCTCCCAACGCCACAGCCAGCTCAAGTCGATGTGGGCGTGGCCGACGAGCCGCCCGGTGAATTCACGGGGTTTGGGGTCCGTCGATTGGCTGAAACCGATGATCACGAAAGACAGGACGAAAAGGCCGACGCCAAGGCGTCCGCGTCGTGGATTCATAATGCCTCCTTCATGATCCGGGATCCCCCCCGGGGAACCCCCCCCTTCCCGACAATCCCTCTCACCGTTCCGATGAGAGAAATGAAAGCCGTTTTACAAAAAGGAAAAGATCCTTAAAAGTCAAAACCGAGCGCGACGCCGAAATTGAACAAATTGGGTTTGGGGATCGAAATCCAGTCCGAAGCCTCGACGGCCGCCCGCAGATTCTTATCGAGTATATTGTTCCATTCGAAGTGGGGGCGAAGGTAGAGCCCGTTGGGGAAAGAATAGGTCAGGCCGGCTTCGAGAACGAGGGCGTTGAGTGCTCCTTTTTCATACGGAACATAGAACGCATTGAATTTCGAATTGGCCAACACGACTCGGGCGGCGGCGGCGATGTTCAAACCCTCAGCCGCGTCCTTTTCGAACTCCAGTCCGACCTCTCCGACATAGCCGCCCTTGTTTTCCCAGACGTCGAGGAAATGCGTCGTCTCCAGCGTGAAATCTCCCATCCCATAGGCGACCTGAATTTCCAGTTCGCCCGTCGCCGGATTCTCCATTTTATCCTGGTTCGGGTAGGAATAATAAGTGAAGGCCGGGACGATGGAAAAGCCGCCAACCTCCATCTCGTATGATATACGGAAATCGATTTCGTTGAACTGACGGCGGTTCGGCTCGTTGTTCAAAACGAAATTGGACCATACGGAAAACATCAAACCCGAAGAGGCGACCCAGACGCTCGGTTGGAGAACCGTTCCTTCGCTCCAGGCCAACGACCGCCAGATGTACTTGGAGTTAAGGTCCAGTTCGAATCCGCTGGACCAGCCCGAATCCGCCGCCTGGGCGAAGCCGCCGACCATTAGTCCGGCGAACAGGCCGACCCCGACAAGCCCTTTTTTCATTTTTGTGTTCATGGTCCGCGCGCCTCCTGTCCGTTGATTCGGGAATGCAACTCATCATAGTGAAAGTTCGAACGAGGGTCAATCCGGAAGAGGCGCTCCGCCGGCCGGAAGACTATTATTTCTTGACGATCGAGGCCGCCACCGCATTAGCCAGACGGCTGCGCATGGGGATGATCAGTCCTTTGTCGTCGGGGTGGACGCGGTTGGTAAGAAATATGACGCCGGTCTCGGTTTCCGGGTCGATCCAGATGGACGTTCCGGTATAACCGGAATGACCATATGATTTCGGGCCGAAAATATCCCCGGCCACGCTGGCATAGGCCGAGCTGAGGTCCCATCCCAACCCGCGTCCCATCCCGGGGACTTTGGGATAGATCGACGTCATTCGTTCGACCGTCAGCGGGGACAAAATTCGCGTGCCTTTGAATTCACCCTTGTTCAGGAGCATCTGGGCGAAGACGGCCAGGTCATCGGCCGTGGAAAAAAGTCCGGCGTTGCCCGAGATGCCGCCCTGGGCGCGGGCCAGCGGGTCGTGGACAATACCGATCAGCGGATTTCCATCATAAACCTGGGTCGGCACGCACAAAGGAAGGAACGCCGCGGGCGGGTTGTAGAACGTATGGGCCATGCCCAGTGGTTTGAAAATATTCTCAGCGGTGAACTCGGCGATCGTCCGCCGGGTGATCTTCTTGACGATGCCGGCCAGGGTGATGTAGTTCAGGCAGGAGTAGGTGAACTTGGCCCCCGGAGGGTCGGTCTTGGGGATGATCCCGATGTGAATGACCAGGGATTCGACGGGGCATGGCGACCCGTATTTTTTCTCCACCTCGGCCGCCTCCGTGTAAGGCGGGAGGCCCGAAGTGTGGGTCATCAGATGCCACAGCCGGATGGGCTCGCCCGGTTGGCCTTTGTCATCCTGGAAGGGGGCGAATTCGGGGATATAATCGGCTACCTCTTCGTAAAGGCTGAGGCGCCCTTGTTCGGCCAGAATCATGACGGCCGTGGCCGTGGCGATGGGCTTGGTCAGGGAGGCCAGGTCGAAAATCATATCGGCCGTCATGGGTTTACGCTCGGGCACCCATTGGCTGTCCCCGAAGGCTTCGCGGAGGACCACTTTTCCTTTTCGCGATACGAGGACGACCGCGCCGGGAAACTCCTTGCGGTCGACCGCCTCGCGGATGATGGTCGAGACGCGGCCCAGACGATCGGCGTCCATCCCCACACTGCCGGCGCTTCCTCCGGGCAGAGTTTTCCGTCCGCAGGCGGTCAGGGCGAAGAGGACAGCCAAGCCGAGCGCGGCGGCCCGGAAGCGAAGATAAGAACGGCGCCGCCTCGGACAAGCCGAGGAGAAACGAGCGCCAGCGGAGGGAACGGCCGGGATACCGACGTCGGTCACTTCCGAAGCTCGCGGACGGCGAAAACCGGACAATGGGCGTGGCGGAGGACTTTCTCGGCCACCGAACCCATGACCAGATGATGCCAGCCGGAATGGCCGTGAGTGGCGATGACGATAAGATCAATATGGCCTTCCTCGGCCATCCGGACGATTTCCTTAGCCGCGTTTCCGTGGCCCAGGACGGACTCGGCCTTGATGGTCGCGGGGACATGGGCCTTGACGATCTCGTTCAGTTTGGTTTCGGAATCCTTATGCAGGATTCTTTCGAATTCGGGGATCTCATACGTATAATTCGGATCGGTCGGAGAGGGGGGCAGGACGGGGAGGACATAAACGACCTTGAGCTCCGCCTGGAAGAGGCCGGCCAGGTCGACGGCGACGTCGAGGCCATGCAACGACGCCTCACTGAAGTCGGTGGGGCACAGGATTTTTTTTATAGTCAGCATCGGTTCCTTCCTTTCCGCCACCGCCTTCCCGCGCAGCGGCCAATACTTAGTATCATAGGGTCCGCGACAAAGTCAATTTACCGGCAGCCTGACCGTCAATCACTTTTCTCTTCGAGCGAGAAAACGCATGCGGCAACGATGCCTCGCCGGAAAAACTTTTCTACGGACGGGCCATGGGCACTTTCTTCAACGGTTTCGGACGGCTCGTTCGATCCGTTCGAGCGCCTGGCCGAGAACCGGCCGGGGCGAGGCCACGTTCATCCGCAGAAACCCGGACGCCTCGGGACCGAATTTCGCCCCGTCGTCGAGATAAACACGCGCTTTTTCGAGAATGAATTTGAAAACGTCGGCAGCCGGGAGACCGAGGCCGCGGGCATCGATCAAGGCCAGGTAAGTGCCTTCGGGGCGGTGGAAGCGAAGCTCCGGCAAACGGTCGCGAAAAAAAGTCTCGACCAAGTCCAGGCTTCCTTCGAGATAGACTAGAAGCTCGTCGAGCCAGGCCGCCCCTTCGGCGTAAGCTGCTTCCATGGCCGCAAATCCGAAAACGTTGCCGATCGTCAGCCCCAGATTCTGGACCTGGGTCAAGAAGAGAGAGCGGAGCCGATCGTCCGGAATCACGCCGAAGGCGGTCGTCAAACCGGCCGTGTTGAAAGTTTTGCTGGGCGCCTGCAGGGTCACCGTCCGCCGGGCCGCCTCCGCGCTGAGCGAAGCGAAGGGCGTTTGCCGATGACCCCGAAAAACAAGGTCCGCGTGAATCTCGTCGGCGACAACGACGACATTCCGCTCGGCGCATAGACGCGACAGCCGCTCGAGCTCGACGGGCCTCCAAACGCGGCCGACCGGATTATGCGGACTGCACAGGATCAGCATCCTTGTCCGGCCGTCGATCTTGCGCCCCAGGTCATCGAGATCCATCGTCCAGCGCCCCTCTTCGAACCGGAGCGGGTTGCGGACGATCCGACGGCCATTGTTTTCGACGGCGGTATAAAACGGATGGTAAACGGGCGTCTGGAGGACGATTTTATCGCCCGGCGCGGAATAGGCCAGCACGCACAAATTGATCGCCGGAACGACGCCGGGACAACGAACCAGCCATTCGCGCTGCACAGTCCAGTTCTGCCGCACGGCCAGCCAGCGGATAACCGGATCCCAATGATCCGCGGCCGCCAGCGGATAACCGTAAGCAGGATGCTCGGCCCGCCGCCGAACGGCATCGACGACCGCCGGAGGGGCGGGAAAGTCCATATCGGCCACCCACAGCGGAATGACTTCGTCCAAACCGTAGAACCGGCCGGCCGCGTCCCATTTCAGGGACCCGGTTTTCCGGCGATCAAGGACGGCATCGAAATCGAAAGCCATCCCGGTCACGAATCCTTGCTCAAGCGGCCGTCGTGGGAGATGCGCCAGATCGTTCCATCTTTTCCCTGATAGACGGCCTCGAACATCGTCTCGGTGGTTTGGAGAAGGGGCGGAAAGGCGAAGTTCTTGATCTTGAAATCTTTGTCTTTCAGGCCCAGCGCTTTCCAATCAGGAGAAAAGCTCCCTTTTTCAGCCTTAAGCGCCCACTCCCGGTAATAGATCCGGCGCAGGGCGCCTTTGACCTCATCCTCCGGTTTCTCCTGAAAGGAATCCCGGCCTTTTCCGGCAACCCGGCCGGAGAACTGGACGAATCCCCACATTTCGGGGTAGTGGATGTTGACGAGCCCCATCGGCGACCAGACCCAGTTATCCTCGGGCAGGGGCTTCCCCGCCGCGTCGGCGGCTTTAGCGTACACCCCGTCCTTGGCGTTGAGACGATACTCCACGCGCGAGAAATTCACCCGCCACCGGTCGCCCGCTTTGGGCGCGGATTTGGGGATCGCGGCTTCCTTGAGTATCTCCCAAGGCAAAGCGATTTCGATGAACCAGCCCTTGTCCTTGTCGCCGGGGTTGTTGAGGGTCCCGTTGAGCTTGACCGCCGTTTGCAACCCCTGGATGTCCCAGGCGTGAATGGCCGGGCCGCCGTCCCGATAGGGGCGGACCAGAAACAAATCCCAGACCGTGTTCAGAGCGTTCATCTCCAGCTCATAGTAATTGTGCGTATCGCCATCCGGGTCGATGAAGATCTCGAAGTCGTTGTCTTGGAAAATGATGGCGTCGCGGCGGGTGAGCGTGGCCCACAGGTTGGGCTCTTCGAGATAGGCGGCGACATAAAAATTGGCGTCATCCCAGAGCATTTTAACCATGGTCCGGAAGCGGGGTTTGGGTTTGGCCGGGCCTTCGATATCGACGAAGGCGTCCGACCAGGGAACCTTGTCCCAGACCGGTTCATCGATCTCGCCGTCGACAACGACGGGCGAAGCGGCCCGGTAACAGATGTATGTCCGCGGATCCAGGGGGATCCCGGGTGGGGGCACCTTGGTCGTTCCCTGGGCTCCGGCCAGCAAAGCGCAGGCAATCAGTCCGGCCATGCCGATCGATCGTTTCGTCATATTCCGGCCTCCTGATAAGAGTTTTTTATTCTAAGGCTCTCGTCCATTTTGTATGGAGAAAAAGGAGATCGAGGCCATGGCCTGGCGATCATGACGCCGATCTCATCCAAACAAAATGGAAGAGTTTTTTATTTTACTCTTTCGGCTAAAAAAAATCCCCCCTTTCCATCCCCGCTTGGGGGGAAAGATCGGGGGGACTTTCGAAGAATCGATCGGGCGTTAAAAACCAGGATAGAAGCTGAATTGCCAGTACCCGCCCTTCCTGTCCGGACGGTCGAAAGGAACGACGTAATTGACGCCCAGGACCAGGTAGCCCAGGACGTTGACCCGGACGCCGAGGCCGGCGCTGGTGATGGGCTTGCGGTCGCCGCCGCCGGCAAACCATGGTTTGTGGTTGATCCCCATTTCATCCGTGCCCCAAGCGACACCGGCGTCATAGAAGGCCACGAAATCGACGGGAAAGATGCCATAGTAGCCTTTGCCGATCCCGAGCGCTCCGAACAGCGGGAAGCGGAGCTCGAAATTGGTCAGCATCATGGCGTTGCCGAACAGGCGATTGAAGTCGAACTTGCCCGGACCGGTTTCCTCGGCGGAGAACGATTCCCAATTATAACCACGGATCATCGTATCGTACCCGAGAAACATAGGCCAGAGCCGGGGATCCGCGGCGTCCTTGCCGAACCGGCCATAGGCGACGACTCGAAGGGCCAGGGTGAACGGCCGAACCGGGATGATGTATTTGCGGAAATCGGCCAGCGCCGACGTATAGCTGAGCGTCCCGAAGGTCGGCGTGACTTCGAATCGATAACTTTGTCCGAGAATCGGGGCCGTTGCGCCGTTGAGCGAACTGTCGTAAACGAAGGCCGCGCCCACATACGGCATATGGATACCGTCGGCTGAGGGCAGGCTGTAATCTTCCTTGGCGATCAGCATCTCGTCGTACATCGAGTAGGCATACCGATAAACTGTATTGGAAAAATCGAGATAGCGATAGCCGCCGTTGATTTCGAAACGCTGAAACTGGTTGAACGGATAGGAAGCAAAACCGCCGATGTCGTAGTTGATCTGCCGGTAGACGGTTTCCTCTTCGATATAGGCGGGTTCGTTGCCGACATAATCCATGTAGAACTGATAGCCCCCGTACATATAAGGGATGCGCTGGGCGACGATCCCGAAATTCAAGCGATTGACCGAGTTGGAATAGCCGATCATGGCCGCCGAGTCGACGATGCGGTTGTAAACCTGGGCCATGGCCATGACGTTGTGGTAGCCGAGCATGTCGCTGAGGTAGAACGCCACGCCGCCTCCGGCATAGGTCCCGAAACGGTCGACACCGACGGCGACCTGAGGGGGAGCGACATAATCAAGCGATATCTTGGCCTTGTACGGTTCGGAAGTGAACTTGCCGTCATCCGGGAGCCCGAACATCGGATTGCGCAGCAGGCCGAGGATCTCGGAACCGGGCCGCTCCTTGGGCGGAAGAACGGCTGGAGTCGTCAGAACCTCGACATCGGTCACCGGTTTGCCGTCCAGCTTCCCCTTGTCGATGTTGTAGATGCTGTAGTTGCCCTCACTATAGACGCTATAGAGGACGTCGTTCGATTGGGAGGCTATCGACAGAGAGGGGCTGAGAGAAGTGATGCCGCTGACGCCGGTATAGAGGTCGGTCACCTGGAAGAGAGTATGCGTGCCCACATCCATCCGATAAACATTGGAGATGCCGTTGCGGTCGGACACGAAAAACAGGTTTTTCGAATCGGACGACCATTGCGGATTGATGGTCTTCCCGTCCTTGAACGCCGGCAGAGGTTTGATCTCGCCAGTGGCCGGGTCAAGTAGAGCCATTCTGGCGTTCCCGATGTTCAGAATCTGAAGGTCGGAGTTGCAGCGTTCGGTGATGAAAGCGATCGTACGCCCGTCCGGGGACCAGACGGGATGGAGATCGCCGAAGGCATCGGAAGTCATGTTCCGGAGCTTTTGACTCTCCAGGTCATAAATATAAATGTCGGAATATCCGCCGGCCAGGGCGGAGAAGACGATTTGCTTTCCGTCGGGCGCCCAGCTGGGATTCAGGATTTCGCCCAGCGCGGGAAAGCGGATTTCCTCGCCGATCCGTTGGCCGTCCGCGTCGGCAAAGACCAGAACCGGCTTGCCGTTATTGACGGCACCGAAGACAAATCGGGTTCCGTCCCGGTTCCAAGACCCGGCCGAGTTAATGAATTGGATGCTTTGGAAATGGGGGTCGACGGCGGTGGAGGTGATTTTCCGGGTCACTTTGCCCGTTTTGGCGTCGCCCATGAACATATCGATGGAAAACAGATCGCGCGAGGAAATAAACATGAAATGCTTTCCGTCCGGGCTGAGGGCGGGAGCGATATTGTAGGGATCGTTTTCCGTTCCCTGGAGGATGAGCTTGCCCAAGTCGGTGGGTTTCTGAGTTGCTTTTTCGACGGGCTCATAGTCCTTTTTCAAAGAGGCATGCCAATCCTCGGACAGCTTCTTGATGCCGATCCCGAGGTCTTTTTCGATGGCCTTTTCGTAATCGAAGCCTCGGATGACATCCTTGAGGAGCTTGGCCGCCGTCAAGTCGCCGTATTTGCCGCCGATATAAGCCCACACGGCCTGGCCATAGCGGTACGGGTTGAACTTATAAGGATTGGTCAGGTCCTTGATCGTGGGGATCTTTTTTTTGCGCAGCATATCGCGCATCCACATGGATGTGTTGGGATCGACGGGTCCGACCGACAGATATTCGGCCGCGCCCTCGATCATCCACAAGGGAGTCCGCTCCAGCCCGCCTCCGGTCTGCATGGCATACTTGGGGCCGGGACCCGAGGCGATGTCGTACTGGAAGGCATGAACGAGTTCATGACCGAGGACGTGGTCGGTGTCCTCGAGCGTTCCGCCGAAGGGCAGGATGATGCGTCGTTTCAGAGATTCGGTGACGCCTCCGGTGCCTTCCCCCAGGAACTCCGACAGGACCGTCGTCTGCTCAAACTGGGGATGGCTGGCGTACATAACGAGGGCCTGCTTCCCGCGCAGTTCATGAGTGAGGAGTCGGGCAAACCGCTTGTACCAGCGCTCGGCCATACGGCCGGCCACCTTGATGGCCTGCTCCTCCTCGGGATAGTAGTAGATATCGAAATGTTCGGTCCGCAGGACCTTGTAGTCGAATTTCTCCCACTGGACCTTGTTACGGCCGAAATACTGGCCGTACGCGGAAGAGACGAGGATCGCCGCTCCCACGGCCAGCCCGGCGGCCATGAAAAGCCCCTTGGAAAACCAGCGCTTATGTGAAATCCGCAACATGGACGATCTCCTTTCCGGGAGGTCGGACCTGTCGGCCCCGAGCCTCCGATTGTTCTATCATTACCAATTCCCATGGGATTTGTCAATTAACACCAGCAAACACATCTCCAATCCTTTTATTCAACCCAACTCTATATCAAAAAACGTGCCAATCCTCCCGCCTGTAGGCGAGGCTGCTCACATTCGTTTTCGTCCTCGGTAGGTGACAACTGTTTAGACAATGATAATCCCCCCTGCTTGGGGTCTTCTCGATTTCCGTCCGTAACCTTCAATGGACAGGCCTGGGTGGCGGAAATAAGCCCCCGGGACGCCGTCGGAACGAGAGCTTGGCCGGCGCGGATGTCGTTGACCGCATCACAATCGGATACGACATTGCCTCCAAATCCCCATTCCCGCCGCAGAATGTCGAAGAAAAGGCGGGAACTGCCGCAACCAGGCGCTCGACGGCCGGGGCATCGTTCATCATCTGGGCGACCTTCTCCTCCAGCGTTAAACGGGAGACGAGGTCGTCCACGCGGACGTCGATCGGCGCGTCGGGGTCAAGATAAACGGGCCGTCCGGGCTCCCGGCGGGCGCAAAATGCCGCCAGCCCGGCGCAAAAATCGGCCGCCGCAAGAACCACCGGGCTCCCAACAAAAGATATCCGCATTCCTTTCACCATACAATGCCGTAATCGTCCCCATAATTGCTGGAGCCCCCCCACAAGGTTCGATGGGTCCGATCAAAGTAGATCGCATTGATCGGACCCGAAGTATATTTTTTAACGTCCAGAGTGTAGCCCATAGTTTTAAGCTTGTCCCTGACTTCCGCGGAGACGCGTTCATTAATTTCCATTTTCCCGGGCATCGACTTGTGATCATCGAAGGAATTCCGCATCTGAAAGCTGGTGAAGTTGGGGGCTTCGCAGGCCTCTTGAACGCTCATTCCAAACTCAACCATGTTAAGGAAGAACTGGAGAAGATTCTGGTCCTGGGTATCACCACCCTGGACGGCGAAGGAAAGAAACGGTTGGCCGTCCCTTAAAGCGAGCCCGGGCGTGAGCGTTGCCCGCGGGCGTTTGCCGGGAGCGATGACGTTGAACGGGTTGTCGGCTTCGTCCAGGACGAAGCTCTGGGCCCGCTGGCTCAAACCGATTCCCGTCCGGCCGGCGATCACCGCCGGAACCCATCCGCCGCTGGGGGTCACGGATACGACCCAGCCCTTTTCGTCCGCCGCCTGGATCGAGGTCGTGCCGGTGAAAAAGCTCTCGCCCGAACGCGGCTCTTCCAACTTGATGGAGTCCGGAGGTGGCCACTTCTCCAGAAAACGCAGGAAAGGATTATGCTGTCCCTGGAAAGGATAGGGATCACCGGGTATGGATTCGGGATCGTTTCTCCCGGTATCGATGAGCTTAGCCCGGGCCTTGGCGTATTCCTTGGATAAAAGTCCGCGGATCGGCTCTTCGGGGGGGAAGTGCGGATCGCCGTAATAAAAATCGCGGTCGGCAAAAGCCAGGTTCATGACCTGATAGAGAGTATGAATATAAGGGGCGGAGTTATAGCCCAGGGATTTAAGGTCGATCGTCTCCAGCATGTTGAGGGCTTGAAGCATGACCGGGCCCTGGACCCAGGAATCGAGCTTATAGACGTCGATGCCTTTATAGTTCGACCGGACCGGTTCCTCGAGATAGACCTTCCAACGGGCCATGTCCTCCAGAGTGATCAAAGCCCCGTCCTCGCGAGCGCCGCGCACAAATTCCCCGGCCAGGTCGCCTTTGTAAAACCGGTCGAAGGCGGCATAGATCGCCTCGGACCGGCTCCGGCCTCGAGCCAGGGCCTCCTTTTCGGCGTCGATGAGTTTTTTCAAGGTGTCGCGGAGGTCGGGCTGGCGGAAGATTTCGCCCGGAACGGGGCCTTCCTTCGGTTCTCCGGGATGAGGCAGCATGATCAGGCGCGACATCCGCCATCCTTTGATCTTGTCCTTGTCCTTTTCGATCCTGTCGGCGGTGTCTTTCTCCATAGGGTAGCCCTCAGCCATTTGCAGTGCAGGCGCCAGCACTTCGGCCAGACTCATCGTTCCGAATTCAGCCAACAGGGTGAGGAGGCCGCCCGGCGTTCCCGGAGTCACGGCCGACAGCGGGCCGGTCGCCGGGGGATAAGCGTAGCCCAGTTTTCGATAGAACTCCGAAGTCGCCCCCGTCGGTGCCGCGCCGAGGGCGTTGAGGGCGACAACTTTCTTGGTCCTTGGATTATAAATGAGCGCTTGCGTCTCCCCACCCCAACTCAGGACGTCCCACATGGTGCAGACCGCGCCGAGCATGGCACAGGCGGCATCGACGGCGTTTCCTCCTTTGGCGAACATCATCGCCCCGGCCGTGGCGGCCATCGGCTTGCCGGTGATGGCGATCCAATGACGGCCGTGGAGGATCGGCTTTTCGGTGCGCTGTCCGGGAACGAGGATTCCGGTCGTTAAAACCAGGATCGAAAACCAGGTCAAATTCGCTTTGCAGCGAATGGTGGGGGCGGTTATCCTCATGTTCGCGTCTCCTTGCGCCGCCGGAATGATAATCAATCGGACGATTCCAAACAAGTCGTCCTCCGGAAATCGTTTCCCATCCGCAGGCACAAAGTCCTTGCGGCATCAGGTTTTCAACCGTTCATTTTTATCCCGGATGGCCCCTGGATTCCATCCGCCCCTGATTCATGGGATTCTCCTTTCGCCGTCTTTCCCTGCCAATGGCATGCCGGAAAAACGGCAGAAGAGAATGACGAACTTCAGGCGGGATAAATCCATAGCCCGGGGTAGATTCGGGGTTAATACTAAGCGGCGTTTTTTACTCTGATTTAATAATCAGGGTTTTTTCGCCGTCAAGGGACAGGCTTGGGCGGCGGAAGTGGATCACCAAGCAACGCTCGGAGTCCCTGCCGCCGGCGAACGTATCCAGCCCGACGAGTCCAAAATCCCGCTTGAGAATTCAACGCCGGTCAACCGCAGGGATGCGTGGAGTCGCCGTTTGGATTAGTCCACGCTGTCGTTTTTCTCGACAACAATGGTCATCTTGGAAACCAGGGCGGCAATGGCGCCGATGGCCGCCAGCACAGGGGCGAAGGCCGCGCCGACGAGGCCTACAGTCAGGGGAATCTCCAAGAAGGTCTTCCCGGCCTCGTCTTTGAGGATGATCCGGCGGATATTCCCCTCGTGGACGAGCTCTTTGATTTTATTGAGGATGTCGCCGCCGCTAAGCTTGAATTCCTCGGTCCGCGTTTTTTGGTCTTTTTTTTCTTCGGTCATGGTGTCCTCCTGTCGGTCTCGGTCCGTTCCTCTATTGAATACGGAAAACCGGGGCAATGAGTTCATCGAGGTCAAGGGACAGGCCTGGGCGGCGGAAGTGGATCACCGAGCAACGCTCGGAGTCCCGGTCGCCGGCGAGCGGACCCCGGCGACCCAAGCCCCCCCTACTTTTTGGAGGCCTCCGCCGCGATCGCCTTGATGTCGGCCTGGTCCGGGTTGAGCTTCAGCGACGCGCCGAACACCGTCAAAGCGTCCGGGACCCGATTCAGTCTCAGATAACAGCGCCCCAAGTCGTTTAACAGGGTGGTGTCGCTGTTGTAAATCCGGTTGCCCGCTTCCAGGGCTTCCAGGGCTTCCTTCAAGCGGCCCATTTTTAAAAAGGCCTGGCCTTTGATGTGCAGATAGGAAAACTGCATTTTGGGATCGGCTTTGATCGCTTCGATCAGGCTCAGCGCATTTTCCGCTTTATCCCGGCCGATCAGGAAGGAGGCATATTCCGGAATCTTGGCCAGATAGGATGGGTTGAGGGCCTGCGCCTTGGCGTAGAGCGATTCGGCCCGCTCAATCTGCCCGACCTGCTCATACTGGCGGGCAACTGTATAAATATAAAGAAATTCCGTCGTCCGCGGCATTGTTTTGGAGAAGGCGATGGGATGGACGATCGACGTCTGCGCCGTCAGGATGAAATGGCCCGTTTTCACGTCGACGGTTTGGCCCCGTTCATCGACGAGGGTGACGGATATATCGTAGTAGTCCGGGGTGAGATCCGCGGCGGCAAAAGACGCTTCGAGGTTGGTGACGGGCCTGAACGGCTGGTCCTTGAGCGCGGCCGTCCATTGCTTTTTGGCCGGGCTCTGCGGACGCGAGCCGGAGACATCGATCCTCACCGAGCCCGACTTCCACAAGCCGTCGGTCAAGCCGATGATTTGGGCGAAGGCCCGAATCTCGTCGGCGGCGGAAAAGATCATCCTCGGATCCATCAGCAGACGCCGGTCTCCGGCTTGATAAGGAATGAACGTATCGGGCCAGCCGTCCGCCTGTTTATAACCGACCAGGGGCCCGACCAGACGAACCCCGCGACCAGGCTCGGGGACATCCAGGTCTTTCTCCAGAACGGCGAACTCCTTGCCTACGGTATTGCGGAACAGGACGGTCAGTTTCGTCTTTCCCTCGATGATGGGGAAAGCGTCTTGGATGGAAATACCCAGGCCTTCCGCATCGGCCAGCCTGTCGGCGGGAATGGACAGGGGGAAGTCTTTGGCGTATTGAAGAATGACCTTGGCCCCCGAGCGCAGGCTGACATCAACCTGGAAGTTGCAGAAATATTCGTTTTTCGGCTCGTAAAAATCCAGGGACAGGTTCTTGGGAGCCATCGAGAAATGGCAGAACGCGGTCCCGGTGATGGGGTCGAACAGGATGGTCGCATCCGTCGCGCATTCCATTTCGTTGGTCAGATATTCCGTGCTGACGAGGCCCTTGTAATTCAGAAAATGGGTGGCATAGCTATCGTTGATGGCCCCTTTGGGCGACTCGTAGATGGCGGCCATCTGGGTCTGGGTTTCCATGGACGGTTGAAACCCAAAGGGGATATTCCCCGGGACGATGGACAACGTCACGACCGCCAGATCGGGTTGCAGCTCGTAGATCCTCTCGTACATGGTCTCATAGTCGGTGATGTTGTATTCGGTGGCCGCGTTGATCAGGAGCCGGGATGGCCCGTCCTGGAAAGGGTCGTAGAGCTTATATTCGCCCGCATTTCCCCGCCGGTAAAAAACCAGGACGAAATGCGTCAACAGGCCTTTCGAGGTATCGCCGTAATAGGACCACAGTTCGGTCGGATAGATGTCGTTGCTGCCGGCGATGCTTTCGACGCTCTGGGGCGGACCCAGAATGATATGCAGCTTGCCGCGGTCCGTCATCCAACCCTCGCGCGCCGACCCGAAGCGATACCGACGATTAGCTTCGGCAAAACGTTTGATGTGTTCCTCCCGGTATTCGTTGGCCGGAGTGCCCGGAGTGGGATCGCGTTGCCGCCAGAAGGCTTCGATAAAAATTTCCCGCTCCCGGTCGTTTTGAAGCTGGAGAAAGACCTCCCCTTCTTTTGGGGTGATGATGTAAGTCGTCAATTTGAGCCATTCCCGAAACTGGGGGGCGAGCGTCTCCGGGTTCATCTGCGCGGCGGCCGCGACGACGGCGCCTTGCAGGAGGATGAACGAGGCGATGAAGATGACGGCGGTCCTTTTCACGTTCACCGGAGGGCTCCTTCCAAGAACTCGTCAAGGGATAGGCCTGGGCGGCGGAAGTGGACCCCCGGCCGCCGCGGATATTTATAACACATTCGTACTTGGCTGTAAGGATACTCATTGTATTGAGTTGCATGTTCAAGAAATATCCGGCCTTGCGGGGAGCCGGCATCCCCGCCGGCGACAAACAGAAGGTTCTCGCATTAATCGACAAAAACGCTGACCCGGCGAATTGACAAAAGCCCGGGTTTCTAATAGTTTGGGTTTGATCCAAAGGGACCGATCGGACTGTCGTCCCGTTGAAAGGAAAGAGGACATGAAAGCCAAGCACCGCCTCGGGGCCATGATGTTCCTGGAGTACGCCGTCTGGGGAGCTTGGGCGCCCATCCTGTCGGCTTATCTCATCGATACCCTCAAGTTCACCGGCACGCAGGTCGGGTTTATCTACAGCCTCCTGCCTATCGCCACGATCATCGCCCCGATGATCGGAGGCCAGTTGGCCGACCGCTACTTTCCGACCCAGAAGGTCATCGCCGTCCTGCAGCTTCTGGGCGGCGCCATTCTTCTGCTCGGAGCGGCCGTCCAGAGTTATTCGGCCATGGTCTGGATCATGCTTGTGTATTGCGTCGTGTACGCCCCCACCCTGGCCCTGACCAACTCCATCGCCTTCGCCCACCTCAAGGATTCGGAAAAGGACTTCGGCAAAGTCCGGGTCTGGGGCACAATCGGCTGGATTGCCGCCGGCTGGACCCTGACCGGCTGGCGGGTGGCGGCCAAATCCGTCCCAGCCATCGCCTTCAAGGGCGACACGCTCTTTCTGGCCGGCCTGTTCTCCATCGTCATGGGTGTCCTGGCTTTCGGCCTGCCCCATACGCCGCCCAGGAAAGAAGGGGCCAAACCTCTGGCCTTCCTGGAAGCGTTCAAGATGCTCAAAGACAAGGATTTCCTCATCTTCACCGTCATCTCGTTCATCGTCGCCACCGAGCTCCAGTTCTATTATGTGCTCACCGCCCCGTTTCTGACGTCGTCGAAAATCGGCGTCGGATCGACCTATGTCTCGCTGGTCATGACCGTCGCCCAGATCGCCGAAATCTTCGTCATGGCCCTGCTTCTGCCCAAGTTCCTCCCCAAATACGGCATCAAGAAAACCATGACCATCGGCGTTTTGGCCTGGCCCGTCCGATATGTCATTTTCGTCGCCGGAGGGCCGGCCTGGCTGGTCATCGCCTCGCTGTCCCTGCACGGCTTCTGTTACGTCTTCTTCTTCACCGCCGCCTATATCTACGTCGACACCATCGCGCCCAAGGATATCCGCGCCTCCGCCCAGGGCCTCATCGCGGTCGTCATCCTGGGCATCGGCAGTTTCGTCGGATCGAACTTCTCCGGCTGGATCCAGAAAACATTCACCGCCGACGGAGCGACCAACTGGCGCAACGTGTTCTGGGTTCCGACCATCCTGACGATCGTCTGCGCCGCAGCCTTCGTAGCGTTTTTCAAGGAAAAAAAAGCGGTCGCTCCAGCGGCTTGACGGAACGGAGACACCATGGAGACAAAGAAACCCCTCGGCATCGGCATCATCGGCGGCGGGTTCATCGCCCGCTTTCACATCAAGTCCTGGGTCGGCGTCCGCGACGCCGATATTCTGGGCGTGTTCGACCCCGACGAAAAGCGGGCCAAGGAAGCCTGCGCCCTGGTCCGGTCCCTCGACGTTGGCCAAGCCAGGCCTTTTAAGTCCATCGCCGCCATGGCCGCCGACCCGGCCATCGGAGCGCTCTGGATCTGCGCCCCGAATTACACCCGGGGCGACGTCATGGAAGAGATCAGCGAGGCCGTTTTGAAAAACAAGGCCGAACTCGTCGGCATCGCCTGCGAAAAACCGCTCGGCCGCAACGTCAAGGAAGCAAAAAAAATGCTGGAACTGGTCCGCAAAGCCGGATTGCTCGACGGCTACCTGGAGAACCAGGTCTTCGCCCCGGCCGTGACCCGGGGCAAGGACATCGTCTGGTCCCGCGGCGCGGCCATCGCCGGCCCGCCCTACCTGGCCCGGGCCGCCGAAGAGCACAGCGGCCCGCACATGCCCTGGTTCTGGGAGGGCTCGCTCCAGGGAGGCGGCGTCCTCAACGACATGATGTGCCACTCCGTCGAAGAGGCCCGGTTCATGCTGACGCCCCCGGGCGCCCCCCGCGATATCCTGACGCCGGTCAGTGTCACGGCCTACACCAACTGTCTCAAGTGGCAGGAGCCTAAATACGCCGCAATCCTGGCTAAAAACAGCGGCGGTAAAACCGATTATCTCAACCGCCCGGCCGAGGATTTCGCCCGCTCGCTCGTCGAGTACAAAGACAATAACGGCAAAATCCTGGTCGTCGAGACGACCACGAGCTGGTGCTATGTCGGCGCCGGCTTGCGGCTGAGCCTGGAGCTTCTGGGCCCCGAATACGCCCTCCAGATCAATACCCTCGACGCCGGACTTAAAGTCTTTTTCAGCCGTCAGGTCAAGGGCAAGGCGGGCGAAGATCTCGTGGAGAAGCAGAACGCCGAGATCGGACTTATGCCCGTCGTAGCCGACGAGGCGACCGAATACGGCTACATCGCCGAAAACCGCCACATGGTCCAATCGTTCCTGGCCGGCAAACGTCCCGAGGAGAATTTCTCCGATGGTGTCGCCGTGGCCGAGCTCCTCATGGCCGCCTACATGAGCGCCGAGACCGGAAGGACCGTCGCCTTCCCGCCTAAGGGGTTGGTCAATTTCGTCCCGGCCGTAGCCCGGGGGACTTGGAATCCGAAGGCCAAGTGAATGGCGCTGAAATGCGGGCAGGGGTCCCGGAACGGTTTTTCCGCCGCTAACAAATTGGGTTTCTTCCATTTTGTGTGGAGGAGAATGAGATCGGAGCCATGGCCTGGCGACCCGCTCGGGTTTTTTACGCCGTTCCCGCGGCGTTTTCTCGGCGGCTCAGAACTCGCACCGTTCTTCGGAAAGAAAGAACAGTACTCGGACATCTTCGCCGGTCCTACGCTAAAGCATAGGACGAGCAAGGCACGCCGGCCTCTTTCCGGGCCGGCTCCCCTCGAAAACGACTTGGAACGGCTAAACCCTCGATGGGTCGCTTCGACCATGACTCCGATCTCACCCACACAAATCAACTTGTCTTTTAACTAAGGAGAAAACGTCATGATGAAAAAAACCATCGTCTTTCTAGTCGCGGCCGCCGCCGTCCTTTCGCTCGCGATCGGCGGCGCCTCCGCGCCGCAAACGCCCGCC
Source organism: uncultured Eubacteriales bacterium (assembly GCA_964557435.1). GTDB lineage: Bacteria > Acidobacteriota > Aminicenantia > Aminicenantales > UBA4085 > UBA4085. Next base: position 69,014 of record CAZLAM010000026.1, on the reverse strand, counting down.
GCTCCGCAGCTCCGCCATATTTCGCCCGAGCTTCAGGCCAAGGTCGCGGCGACCGATTACGTCGGCGTCCGGATCAAGAAGTTCCCCATCGCCTCGGAAGCCTGGACTTTCCGCAAATTCACGTTCGCCGAGACCCTAATCCAACTCAATGAGTTGGGGGTTGCGGCTGTCGAAGCATTCCCCGGCCAGGCCTTATCGGCCGAATTCCCGGGGGCCCGATTCGACCAGAACATGACGCCCGAGCAGATCGCCAAGGTCAAAGACCTCCTCAAGGCGTCCGGAGTAGCGCTCTACGGCTACGGAGTCGTGGACATCGGCAGGACCGAAGAGAGCATGCGCAAGGTCTTCGACTTCGCCCGGAAGATGGGCATCCGGACGGTCGTCTGCGAGCCCGCCGACGACGACTTCACCCTCCTCGAGAAGCTGGTCAAGGAATACAACATTCAGATCGCCCTTCACAACCATCCCGCTCCGTCCAAATACAATCTTCCCGAAACCGTTTTCAACCATATCGACGGAAAGGACGCCCGGATCGGCTCCTGCGCCGACAACGGCCACTGGATGCGCGGAATGAACGATCCCCGCGAAGCGTTCAAGCTTCTCCAGGGGCGGATCCTCGATGTCCACCTGAAGGACCGGAACGATTTCGGCACAGCCAAGGGTGTGGACGACGTACCTTGGGGCTCGGGCAAAGGGACGATTCGGGACCTGCTGGCCGAGTTGACGCTCCAGGATTACGACGGATATCTGACGATGGAGTACGAGAACGAAAGCGAAGTCGGGGACCCCCTGCCGGCTTTCCGCAAGAGCATCGACTACGTCAAGAGCATCACTTATTACGAAGGCTACACCCAAATCTTCCGCCGGGCCGGGAGCGGTTATGAAAAACACGGCTGGAACCACTACGGCCCCGGCTATTTCGAAGTCGAATCCAAGACGGGTGTCCTGAAGGGCCAGGGCGGCATGGGCCTTCTCTGGTTCGGGAAAAAATTCAAGGACTTCATCCTCGAATGCGACTTCAAGTGTTCGACGATGACGACGAACTCCGGAATCTTCCTGCGCATCCCCGAAGTCCCGACCAGCGACGATTATATCTACCACTCGATCGAAATCCAGATCGACGACAATTCGAAGGGCATCCACCACACCGGAGCGGCTTACGACATCGAGGCGCCGAAAATGGAGGCCTCTTTGCCTACCGGCGAATGGAACCACTTCAAGCTCGAGTTCCGGGGTCAAAACCTGAAAATCGAGCTCAACGGCAAGCCGATCATGGACTGGGAATCCAAGCCGGGCGGCAAGGTCCGCGATATCGCACTCGATGGCTACATCGGGCTCCAGAACCACGACAGCCAGTCTCCCCCGTTCTTCCGGAACATCTATATCAAAGAGCTGAAGTAGAGTTTGAAAAGACGCTTTCTTTGACTCTGATAGGCGCCGGGATGGTCGTCTCATGTTGATCCGGGAAATCCAGGCCCAGAGTATCCTCAACAAGTCGAAGATCCACGATTACTGCGTCAACCCCTATACGGGATGCCAGGTCGGGTGCCTGTACTGTTACGCCCGCCAATTCATCCCCCGGTACTCGGGACACGAGGAACCCTGGGGCGCTTTCGTCGACGCCAAGATCAACGCCCCCGAAGTTCTCCGCCGGCAGTTGAAACGGGCCAAGCCCGGCACGGTCTGGGTGTCCTCGGTCTGCGATCCCTATCAGCTCGTCGAGGAGCGCTTCGGCTTGACCCGGGCCTGCCTGGAAGCCCTTCGGGAAGCCGGGTTTCCGGTCCGCATCCAGACCAAGTCGGCCCGGATCCTGCGTGATTTGGTCCTCTTGCGAACGATGACCACTTTAACGGTGACGATCACCGTAACCACGGACGACGAACGAATGGCCCGGCTCTTCGAACCGCAAGCCTCTCCGATCGCCGACCGCCTGGACGCCCTGGCCCGGTTTCATGACGCGGGCATCCGTACGACCGCTTTCATCGGCCCCATCCTGCCCTCCGATCCGGCCCGGCTGGTCGCGCTCCTGTCCGGAAAGGTCGATGAAGTCCTGATCGACCGTATGAATTACGTTCACTCGGTCCAAGCCGTTTACGAAAAGACCGGCCTGGACGGGACCCTGACGGACGCCTGGTTTCGGGAGCGAAAACAGCTGTTCGCTCATGCGCTCGAGAAAGCGGGGATTCCCTTCCGGATCGTTTTCTGAATCTCGGCCGCTCCCCCTTCCGGCTCCTCGCCGAAAATCCACTTATTTTTTCGCCCCGATGTGCGGCGGGAAACAAAGTGGTTAAGAAAGACGGCTCTCTTCCATTTTGTGTGGCCTGTGCGGCACGGTGATCGGCCAACGGCGAAGCCGCGCGGGTTTAGCCTTCCTGCGCAACTCTTCGAGGGAACCAGGTTCATGCCTGGCGCCGGAGTATGCTTGAGCACGCAACCCTCTCCCGGAAAAGTAATGGAGTGGGTAGACTCGCAAGCCCGAAGGATCACGCCTGCGGAGTTACGCAGGCGCCGAGAAGAGTCGGGCAAGGAAGGCGTGAAAAACCCGCGCCGCCGGGCCGAATACCGTGCCGCTTTACCTACCCACACAAAATGGTAGAGAACCAGAAAGACTAGCGTTCCTCGAGCTCGTGCTGAATCCGCGGCGGTGCTGCGGGCGGCTTTTGGCTCAGAGCTTCGGCCAGCCAGGGGTCGGCGGCATAAATATCGGGCCGGTAATGGACCGAACCATCCGCCAACGGCCAGGCCGTTCCCGAAAAAACATGAATGTCCGCCCGATTTCGAATGACCAGCCTCCGCTCCTCGCCGGAGTCGATCATCTCTTGCAGCCGTTCGTCCGTCCATCGCGGCCCTGGACTCAGGAGAAAAACAGCGAAGTCCATCGGCCGATCGATACGGATACAGCCGTGGCTGAACGCGCGCACGGCCTGGCCGAAATCCGATCGGTACGGTGTGTCGTGGAGATAGATGTCGTAGCGGTTGGGGTGGGAGAATTTGAGCCGGCCGAGGACGTTCAAAGGCCCGGGCATCTGGACCAGCCGGAAGTCGAGATTGCTCTCGGTGATACCGTTGAGTTCGAGGGATTTGGGATCCAGGAGCATTTCATCCGCTCCCCAGCCGCGGAAGAGATACATCCCGTTTGTCCGCAGGTAGTTGGGGTCGGCTTTCATGTAGTTGATGAGTTCCCTGGCCAGGACGCGGGGCGGCGCGTTCCAGGACGGGTTCAATACGATGTCGGTCATCACGGAGGTGAAGCAAGGAGTCGGCCAGATCTGGGTCCCGGCCACGATTTTCATCCGCTGAACCTCCCTGCCCCCGTCAACGACGAACATTTCGAAATTGGAAACATCGATCAGGGCGTAGCGCTTCCCCAGGTCCGAGGGCAGCCACCGCCAACGCTCCAGGTTCAACGCGATCTGACGCGCCCGCGCCGCGGCAGGGACGTTCAACGCGGTTAGAGTGGCCGCATCCGCCAAACCGGTCTGGGGCAAGCTGTGTCGTTGCTGAAACGCGCAAACGGAGGACTCGAGAGGTTCGTCAAATTCATCGGCTGGACCGGTGGGAATTAAACGACCGGGAATCTCGCTTTGAAGCCGCCAACGAAGATCCGCGACGCGGCTGTCCTTGTCTCCCTTCTTGAGCCCGGCTTCACCCGGCAGGATGGGCCAGCCGCCTTGGGCCGCCAACTCAGCGGCCCGGGCGTACTCCCGCTTCAGCGAAGCATAGATTCCATGTTGGGGTAAAAGGGCGCCAAGCTCGGCCCCCAATTCCCCTCCGGCCAAGCCTCTCTCCAGCACGGCACCCAGGTCTGTTTTACGGGACGATCCGTCCCACCGGGCTTCCCGCTCATCCTGATCGACTTTCCCCTCGGCCAAGTGCGAAGCCAGGAGAAAAAACGCATCGGTCAGCACAAAATCCAAATCGGCTCTTTCTACCGCGGATGAACCGGGGTCCGAGTTCATGTCCAAAGGCCGGGGAGGCTCGAACAGCTTTTTCTTTAAAACCCGCAGATGATAATCCTCGGGGACAAGCCCATCCGCGCCGGCTTGCATGATCGCGGCCAGGAGGCCCGGGATTTGGGGATGCCGGCGGCCGTCGAGGCTCCAAGCCGGCCGGAAATCCCGCCGCCGGTAAAAATCGCTGACGGCGGCCGCCGCCTGGATTCGCTCCCCGGCGATGCAGATCCGGGGAAGGTCCTCGATCGTTTGCAGCCGCCCCCAGATCGACAGCCGAACGCGTTCATCCGGAGTCAGAGGGCGCGGCTCACTCCGCTTGCAGGAAGACGCGAAAAGGATCGCGCCGATAAAAAACACAAGAGTCTGCAGGAATCGGTGATGGGAAAATTCGGACCGGTCACTCATGTTGAAGATGCCGAATATTATGCGAGAACTCGGGATTGGTCAACCTCTCCCGAATTCCCGCGCTCCTAACCGTATGACACTTTTCTCTTCGAGCGAGAAACCGCATAGGGTGGCCGCGCCAGGCGGCCGGAAAAACCGGACTACGGTCAGCCCGCACTCCGCTTGACCGGTGGGGGGACGGGTAATACAATGTTCGCTAGGCGCAAACCATGACCCTGCAAATCGGAATCATTCTACTCCTCATGGTGGCCGCGTACTCCGCGGCCAAGGTCAAGAAACTCTCCGTGGAGATAAGCATCCTCGCCGCCGCGTTGGTCGGCGGCCTGGCCGGGGCGGTCCTCAAAACGCCGCCGCTGGCCGAACTCCCCCGCCATCTCGTCGAGGGCATGTTCCCCTACCTCGACGTCATCCTCGTCTTTTCGACGGCCACGATCTTCATGGCCGTCGTGGGCGAGTCGGGCGGCGTCAACTTCGTCGTGCGCGGGACGATCCGCCTCTTTTACAACACGCGCGTCCTGGCCCTGCTTGTTCTCATGATCATCATTCTCATCCCGGGCGCCCTGACCGGAGCCGGCAGTGTCTCGCTCCTCGTCGTCGGCGCCCCGGTGGCCATGGCCTTCAAGTTTCTCGGCGTGCCTCAGCGCCGGTCGGCCGCCATCCTGTTCATCGTGGCCGGCTTGGCCGCTGCCGCGCCGCCGGTCAATATCTGGGCCATGATCCTGTGCGCCGGGACGGCCATCCCCTATGTCGGATTCACCTACACGCTGGGCATCCCGGTCCTTATCCTGGGGACTTTCACGGTGCTCACCCTGGGTTTAAAGAAGGAAGGGACCATGGATAAAGAGGCCGCTCTGGCGGCCATGCCGGCGGTCCCCAAAGGCATGAACGGATGGCGTATGATCCTCCCCTTCCTGGTCTTTTTCGGAATGGTCATGGCCAATCGGACCTGGCCGTTCGGGACGCCTATTTTCGGCCTGCCGCTCGAGTTCACCGCCGCCGCCGCCGTGGCTTGGCTCGTCAGCCCGAAAAAAATCGACATTCTGGCCTTGTCCCGCGATACGATGAAACGCCTCCTGCCCCTGTTGGCTACAATGATCGTCGTCGGCATGCTCCAACAGATCATGACGGCCACGGGCGTGCGGGGGATGATTTCGTTCGCGGTCATCAGCATCCCGCTCGTCCTCCTTTATATCTCCATGGCCGTGATTATCCCCTTTTCCGAAGGCATACTGACCTACGGCGCCGCGGCCATCCTGGGTATCCCCCTGATCTGGTTTTTCGACTCGATCGGGCTCCACGCCACGGTCGCCATCGCCGGCTTGAGCCTGCTCTGGCCCCTGGGCGACGGCCTGCCCCCCACCGCCTTGATCGGCCGTTTGAGCATTATGGTTTCCGAATACAAGGGCTCGTACGGATCGTTCCTGAAACAAACCTGGCTGCCCTGGCTGGTCATCACCGTCACCGGGATTTTAATGGTCGTTTACAGCGCCAAACTATCCTTCCTGGTGCGCTGGAGCATGTAAGGATTAACCGGCATGAACATCATCATGATCCTGTATTACCTCATCAGCGCTTCCCTCACGGGCCTGCTGGCCTGGAATTTCATCCGCGAGAAAAAAAACGTCAACAACATGATCCTCTATCTCCTCGTCCTGGCTCCGCTCGTGCTTCGGCTCCTGAGGATCAAGTGAGCGATTCGGGGGAATGAATCCATGGCTCCAAAAAACACCATCAAAATCGTCCTGACCATCCTGGCCCTGGCCCTCGTCACCGCGGGCGGGATTCCGCTCTACAAACACCGCCATTCCCGGATGCCGCTCGTGGCCGGGCCCGGGGTGACTAAGGTCATCAAACTGAGCGATTTCGAGCCCAGCCTCAAGGGCAAAATGATCGACGCCGATATCTTCGTCCTGGAAGGCCGGGAGCCGGGCGGAAAAGCCCTGCTCATCGCCAACACCCACGCCAACGAACCGGCCGGACTGCTGGCCACTCTCATCGTCATCGAGAACGCCGTCGTGGACAAAGGGACGCTCTACGTCATTCCCACGTTCAACGCCTCGGCTTCCCGCAATACCAAGCCGGGCGACGGCTACCCGCTTTATTACGACATTCCCACCGCCTGGGGGAAAGTCCTGTTCCGCATGGGGAACCGCGACGCCTCCCCGCTCGACCAGTGGCCGGACCCCGACGCCTACATCCACTACCCCGACAAACAGCTTTTGTCCTACCTCGACGTCCGCAACACCAACCGGACCTGGCCGGGCCGGCCCGACGGACCTCCCATGGAACGCGTCACGTTCGCCGCCATGGAGCTCATGCGCAGGGAGAAGATCGACGTGGCCATCGACTTCCACGGCGCCGAAACGATGTTCCCGGTGACAAACTGCATCGTCGCGCCCCAGAAATCGGCCAAAATCGCCACCCTGACGGCGATGATGGTCAAGGCCATGGAGGGCTTCGACAGCCATGTCGAGCCTTCGCCGCAGAATTTCCGCGGGCTCTCCCACCGGGAAATCGGTGACTTTTCGGATACCCTGCCGTTCCTGCTCGAAGCCCCCATTCCTTTCCTCGACCAGCCGACGGGGCCGAAAACCGTCAAACTCCTTCTCGACGGCAAAGACCCCTTCCTTTTAAACCTGGCCAAGGAAAAAAGATTGTTCGTTCCTTACGATGAAAACGGGTGGCCCATGGATAAGCGCGTCGGCCAGCACATGAGCACGGCCCTGGAAATCCTGAAACAGTTTTCTAAAAAGACACCCGACCGAGCCCTGAAGCTGACCGGTGTCCCTAAATACGCCGAACTGGCCAAAAACGGAGTGGGCGCCTACTTCCACGACCCCGCCAAAGCCGACCCGAAAAACGTCCATTACGAATAACCGGACCCGGGCGGCCGACGGCGGCCCACCGGAGAATTCCAAGGAGAGACAGCGTGCCGAAACCGACGAAACATCCGGTCTTATCAATGTCCCTGATCCTGGGCTTGGCGGCCCTGGCGGCGGTCTTTATCGCCTTTCCGGCCCGAACGTCCGGAGACGATCCCGCCGACGGTCTTTCGACGAGCGACAATTGCACCGTCATCATGGTCGGAAAGGACGCCTCGACGGACGGCTCGACGATGACCACCCATACCGCGGATTGCGGTTCGTGCGACTGGACCTGGCGCAAAGTGCCCGCCGCCGACCCTAAGCCGGGCGGGATGCGCAAGCTCTATCATATCTCGCAGATGAAAACCTGGCCGCCCAAAGAAGGGCTCAAGTGGGATCTGATCAAGAAGGATTTTACGGGCGTCGAGATCCCTCAGCCCGCCCACACCTACGGCTATATGCACGGCGTGTTCGGATACATGAACGACCGGCAACTGGCCATCGGCGAATCAACGATCGGCAATGTCCGCAAGCTCGACAATCCCACGCCCGCGGCCAAGACCGACATCACCATGCTGACCCTGCTGGCCATGGAGCGATGCCAAACGGCCCGCGAGGCCATTCTCCTGATGGGTGGTTTAGCCGAGAAATTCGGCTACGGGTTCGTCGACGGCGGCGAGATGCTGGCCGTGGCCGACCCCCGGGAAGTCTGGATTTTCGAGATCGTGCCGGTCGGAGCGTTGTGGACTCCGGACAGCGGCAAGCCCGGCGCGGTCTGGTGCGCCCAGCGCGTCCCCGACGGGGAAGTCAGCGTCTGCCCCAACGAGTCCCGGATCGGCGAGATCGACCTAAACAATAAGGATTTCTTCCTGGCCTCCCCCAACGTCATCTCCTGCGCCGTGGAGGCCAAACTCTACGACCCGACCTCCGGCAAACCGTTCAACTGGAAGAGAGTATATTCCCCCAGCCCCGGCAGCGCCTTGAGCTCCGGCGGCCGACGCCAGCGGATGTGGCGTTTTTATGACGCGGTCGCACCCTCGAAGGCTTTCAAGACCGACCTCGAAAACATGGATTTTCCTTTTTCGGTCAAGCCCGATAAAAAGCTTTCCATCCAGGACGTCATGGCCTTGACCCGGGACAAATCCTACGGCACTCCCTTTGATCCCGTGCAGGGCATCCGCGGCGGCCCGTTTAAAAACCCGAACTACTGGGCCGCCACCCGCAAGATCAGCGTGGCCAACGCCGAATACACGACCGTAACCCAGTGCCGTTCCTGGCTGCCCGACCCCATCGGCGGAATCGTCTGGCTGGCCTGGGGCGCCCAGGATACGGCCTGCTACATGCCTTTTTACGCCGGGGTCACCGAAATCCCCAAATCGTTCAGCGTGGGCGACCATTTCGAGTTCAACCGGGCCTCGGCCCGCTGGGCCTTCGACTACACCGACTTTCATGCCCAGGCGATCTATTCCTCGGCCATCGAGGACATCCGCAAAGCGCAGCAGGAATGGGAAATCAGAGCACTGACGAAAATCTCCGATATCGACAAGCAGGCGGCGGATCTCTACGCCAAGTCGCCGGCCAAGGCCGTCCAGATCCTAACACGGTTTTCCAACGACAACGCCGCCCAAGTCGTCGCCGCGTGGTGGGATCTGGGCGACCGGCTGCTCGTGAAGTACAACCATTTCGGTTTCTACGACGCGGATAAGCGCGTCCGCGGCCGCGTCCAACTCTACAACCCGATCTGGCAAAAAGCCGTCCAGATGACGGATATCTGGTCGGAAAAATAAAGCAAGGGGAAGGGCGCTCGGATCCATCGGATCCCGAGCCATCCAGCCCCCCGATTTCAAGTAGGAGGAATGGTATGACAATCAACAAACGCTGGCCGGCGATTGGCGCGCTGGCGGTCCTTATCCTGGCTGCCGCGTACGCCTTCGTCTTCTCCCAGAAAGACGACGGCTATGACCTCACCCTCGGCCCCGACAAGGAAGCCTGCACGGTCATTATGGTCGGTAAGGCCGCCTCGACGGACGGCTCGACCATGACAACGCACACCTGTGATTGCGGGACGTGCGATTGGACCTGGGGCCACGTTCCGGCCGCCGACCACAAACCCGGGTCGATGCGGAAGATCTGGCACATCAACCAGTACACGACGTTTCCGGAAGGAACCAAGTGGGTGGTGGCCCCGGCCAAGGGCGACAAGGGATTCACCATCCCCGAAGTCCCCCACACCTATGCCTATCACCACGGCATGTTCGGGTACATGAACGAGAACCAGGTGGCCATTTCCGAATCCACCCTGGGCACGGTCCGCAAGTTGGTCAACAATACCCCCTCGGCCGCGATCGACCTGACCATGCTGTCCCTGCTGGGGATGGAGCGGGCCAAGACGGCCCGCGAATGCATCCAGATCATGGGCTCCCTGGCCGAGAAATACGGCTATGGGTTCAACGACGACGGCGAGATGTTCGCCGTGTCCGATCCCAACGAGGTCTGGATCTTCGAAATCATGCCCGTCGGGCCGCTGTGGACGCCCGAGACGGGCAAACCCGGCGCGGTCTGGTGCGCCCAGCGCGTCCCCGACGACCACGTCAGCGTCTGCCCGAACGAGTCCAGGATCGGCGAAATCGACCTGACCAACAAGGATTTCTTCCTGGCCTCACCCAATGTCATCTCCTGCGCCGTGGATAACAAACTTTATGACCCGGCCTCCGGCAAACCCTTTAGCTGGAAGCGCGCCTACTCCCCCGCCGAGGGCAGCGCCCTGAGTTCCCAAGGCCGCCGTTCGCGCCTGTGGCGGTTCTTCGACCTCACCGCGCCTTCCCTGAAGATCAACCCCGATACCGCCAATATGGACCTGCCCTTCTCGGTCAAGCCGGATAAAAAGCTGTCCGTGCAGGACATCATGAACCTGACCCGGGACAAATCCTACGGATCCATCTTCGATCCGGTCAAGGGCATTCGCGGCGGCCCGTTCCAGAATCCCAATTATTATGCCGGTACCCGCAAGATCTCCGTGGCCAACGTCGAATACACCAGCCTCGTCCAGTGCCGTCCGGGCCTCCCCAACGACATCGGCGGCATCGTCTGGCTGGCATTCGGCGTCCAAGACACCTCGTGCTACATGCCTCTTTATGCCGGCATGACCGCCATTCCCAAATCCTTCACCGTCGGCGATCACTTCGTGTTCAACCGGGCTTCGGCCCGCTGGGCTTTCGACTACGTCGATTTTCACACCCAGGTCGTCTACAACATGGCCATCGAGGACGTCAAAAAAGCCCAACTCGAGTACGAAGCAGGCGCCATCCAGAAAATCCCCGAGATAGACAAACAGGCTTTGGCCCTGTATGCCAAAAGCCCGGCCAAGGCCCGTGAATACCTGACCAAGACCGCCATCGATATGGCCGACCGCATCGTCAACGGCTGGTGGGAGCTGGGCGACAAACTTCTCGTCAAGTACAACCATTTCGGATTCTACAACAGCGAGAAGCGAACCCGCGAGCGCGTTTCGCCGTACGGACCGGTCTGGCAGAAGGCCGTCCGGATGGTCGATGTCTGGCAGGAACAGGAAGCCGCGGCGGCCCCTCGCCGCTGACGGGAATCACGCCCTCAAGGAGAAATGCCATGAAAAAAACGGTTTTCGTCCTCATCACCTTAACCGCCTTGGCCGCCTTCGCCGCGACCCAGGGGACAATCCCCAAGGCCAAGTTGCCCATCCTTACGACTTCCGCCGGACAGAGCAACGACGTCAACGCCTTAAACATCGTCCTGGAGGAGGCCGACATCAAGTTCGATTATTGCGACGTCCCCACTCCAGAAATGCTCCAGGCCGGTGTCGGCCTGGGCAACAAGCAGGCGGCGGAAGGCTTCCACGTTGAAAGCAATACCGACACGGCCAAATTCCCCAAGGGGTCTCCCTTCAAGGCGGTCGTTTTTGCCATCGGGGCCAGCCTGAAAGGCATGGGCGCGTCCGGGTTGACCGTCGACACCGAGGAAACCCGGGTCAAGAAGCTTGTCGATTACTGCAAGAAAAACAAGATCTTCATCGTCGCGGTTCATGTCGGCGGCGAGGCCGCGCGCGGCCCGGCCGGCAGCGACAACGAACGCATGATCGACGCCGTCGCGCCATTCGCCGATTTCATCGTCGTGACCAAGGACAGCAACAAGGACGGCCGCTTCGCCAAAATCGCCGAAAAAATCAAAGTCCCCTTCGTCCAGGTCGACTACGCGCTCGGCCTGGTTGACATCATGAAGAATATGTTTAACTGAACTCCGCGAACCTCGTCCCGCCGCGCCCCTCTCCCAGAGGGACGCGGCGAGGTATTCTTTTTTGCCCCCTATCCGCTCAATTCTACCCTCCGGCGGGCAATCTTGTTTGCCATCTCGAACTGAAACTCAACAAACATAGGCTCGTGGAGCTTCAGTTCTGATATTTTTGACATCAGCCGTAACACTCTGATATACATCCAATTTCTTATATACTTCTCCGGAGGTGCGCATGCCTTTAAGAAAATGGATCCTCGCCTTTTTTCTCGTCATGGCCGCCTTCTATTCGTTCGCCGCGGCCGCCGAAACTCCGACCTCCCCTCAAAAGGAGTTCGGGTTCGCCATCGGCGCCGACTATCAGATGATCAACTATACCAAGCTCGTCGCCTACTGGAAAAAACTCGACCGCGAATCCGACCGCGTGACGGTCGTCGACATCGGCAAGACCGAGGAGGGGCGGCCGATGGTCATGGCCGTCGTCACCTCGCCCGCCAACATGAAAAAGCTGGCCCGTTATAAAGCTATCGCGACGCGGATGGCCTTGGCCCAGGGCCTCGGCGACGCCGAAGCCCGCAAGCTTTCCCTTGAGGGTAAGGCGGTCGTATGGATCGACGGAGGCCTCCACGCCACCGAAGTCGTGGGCGGCCAAACCATCATCGAGCTCGTCTGGCGGATGGCCGGCGGCAAGGACGCGGAGACCCTGCGGATCCTGGACGAAGTCATTCTACTCGTCTGTCCGGTCAATCCCGACGGCCTCGACCTGGTGGCCGATTGGTATATGAGGGAGAAGGACCCCCTGAAAAGGTCGATGAGCGGCCTGCCCCGACTGTATCAGAAATACGCCGGCCACGATAACAACCGCGATTACTACATGATCACCCAGTCTGAAAGCACGGCCGTCAGCCGCCAGCTTTATATCGAATGGCATCCGCAATTCCTGTACAACCAGCACCAGACGGGCCCGGCCGGGACGGTCCTTTTCTGTCCGCCGTTCAGAGATCCCTTCTACTATTACTTCGACCCCCTCGTTCCCGTGGGCACCGACCTGCTCGGGCTGGCCATGCACGAACGTTTCGCGGCCGAGGGCAAGCCCGGCGCCATCATGCGCGGCGGGGCCGGCTATTCGACGTGGTGGAACGGCGGGCTTCGCAGCGCGGGCTATTTCCACAATATGATCGGCATCCTGACCGAGATCATCGGCAACCCGACACCCATGGACATTCCTTTTATTCCCGGCCGGATGCTGCCTACGGGAGACTACCCCTATCCGATCATGCCCCAGAAATGGCAATTCCGCCAATCCATCGATTATTCGATCACGGCCTGCAAAGCCATCCTTGATTTCGCCGCCCGGCGGCGCGAGGAGCTTTTATGGAACCGCTATGTCATGGGGCGGAATGCCGTCGCCAAAGGCGAAACCGACACTTGGACGTTCCAACCGAAGTCCGTCGCCGACGTCCAGTCCCAGGTCGAGAAGGAACGCGCCCAGACGGCGGCCCAGGCCGGTCAATCCGCCGCGGGCAGCCCGGGAAGCACGGGCGGGCGGGGCGGGGGAAGCGCGCCGATGAAGTATTACGACGCCCTCCGCGACCCGGCCAAGCGTGATCCCCGCGGATTCATCATCCCCTCAGACCAGCCCGATTTCCCGACCGCCGTCAAATTCGCCAATACTCTCATCAAAAGCGGGATCGCCGTCCACCGGGCGACGAAAAAGTTCACCGTGGCCGGCAAGACCTATCCCCAAGGATCGTTGATCGTTAAATCAGCGCAAGCATTCCGAGCCCATTTGATTTCCATGTTCGAGCCCCAGGATCATCCCAACGATTTCGCCTATCCCGGCGGACCTCCGCGTCCTCCTTACGACAGCGCCGGTTGGACGGTCGCTTTTCAGATGGGAGTTCAATTTGACCGTATTCTGGACGCGTTCGACGGCCCCTTTCAAGCGGTCGTCGGTTATGCCAAACCGCCGGCGGTTGCGCTCGGCGCCGAGGCGGCCAAAGCGGCCGGCTTCGTGCTCAGCCACCAAGTCAATGACGCCGTTATCCTGACCAACCGTCTGATGAAGGCGGGCTTGGAAGTCTATTGGATGAAAACGCCCCTGCGCGCCAACGGCAAAACTTACCCGGCCGGAACGATCTATATTCCGGCCCAGTCCGCCGCTCTGCCCATTCTGGATAAGGCGGCGAAGGAATTAGGTTTGCCCATCGAACCGCTGGACCTCAAACCGACCGGAGAGGCCTTCAAGCTCAAGCCGGTCCGCCTCGGCCTGTGGGACACCTACGGCGGCTCCATGGACTCGGGTTGGACGCGATGGGTTCTCGAACAGTACGAATTCCCCTACGAACTCATATTTGCTCCGGCCTTCGACGCCGGGAACTTGGCCGCCAAGTATGATGTTCTCATCTTCCCCTCCGGCGCCATTCCCGCCCTGCCCCAGCCCAGCCGCGAGGCTGGAGGCCGCGGCTTTACCGCTCCGACGCCGGCCAATATCCCCAAGGAGTTCGAATTCATGGTCGGCCGAGTTTCGGCCGACAAGACGGTCCCCCAGCTTAAGAAATTTTTGGAGGACGGAGGCTCGATCCTGACCGTCGGCGGCTCGACTTCTCTGGCTTACCACCTTGGCCTGCCCATCGCCAACCATCTCCTGGAAAAATCGGCCGACGGGAGGGAGATCCCGCTGTCCTCCCAGAAATTCTATGTCCCGGGGTCCATTCTGCAGGCGCGCGTCGATACCTCCAATCCGCTGGCTTACGGGATGCCCGAGCTGGTGGACGTTTTTTACGACAACAGCCCGGTCTTCGACCTTCTGCCGGAGGCTTCGCTCAAGGGTTTAAAGCCGGTGGCTTGGTTCGAGAGCAAAAATCCCCTGCGCAGCGGTTGGGTCTGGGGAGACCAGTACCTGTGGCGGGGCATCGAGGCCGTCGAAGCGCCCTATAGCCAAGGCAAGCTGTTCCTCTTTGGTCCTCTGATCACCTTCCGCGGCCAGCCCCACGGGACATTTAAATTCCTGTTCAATGGGATCTACTACGGCCCGGCTCAAAGTATCCTCCTGAACTGACGGTTCATCCTGCTGCAACGCTCGGATGGAAAATCCGGGCGCCGCTTTTTTCTTTTTCATTTTGTATCCTTTACGTCTGGACGGCGTAAGGGACTATCCCAAATGGAATGTGCCTTGCCTCAGAGCGGAGCAAAACACTATCCTCAATACTCTGGATTTCATCCAACCCTATAATCCGATCAGGGAAGATTGTTTCTATCGGCAATTTTGGATCGAAGCGACCCCTTTCAAAAAAAACGCATTATCCGGAAATTTTGCCGTCGATCCCGACCACGACTTTGCGCGGCTCGATCGACACCCCCGACAATTCCACCGCATCCTCGACCAGCCGGAAAAGGCCCGAACAGCAGGGTACGGTCATGATGGCCACGGTCAGCGACTTGATGTCATTGAGTTTTATGATCTCGGCCAGCTTGGCCGTATAGTTCGCCGTATCATCGAGCTTGGGGCAGGCGATGACGACTTTCTTGCCTTGGAGCAGATCCCGGTGAAAACTGCCCAGGGCGAAGGCCGTACAGTCGGCGGCCACGAGCAGGTCGGCGTTCTGAAAGTAAGGCGCAAAAGGCGAAACAAGGTGGAGTTGGACGGGCCATTGAGTCAGCTCTGACCGGCCGGAGATGCTCGACGGGTTTTCGTCGACGGGTTCACGCTTGATTTCCCGGGCCATGCTGCCGGGGCATCCGCAGGCCAGTTTCTCGGGCATTTTCTGTTTGGCGGCGTGATGGCCGGGCCGGCCGCCGGAATGATGATGGAGTTTAGAATCGTGGTGAGCGCCATGATCTCCATGCTCGGTGTGTTCGCGGAGATCGCCGTCGCCTTGACCGCCGTGTCCGGCCTGTCCGTGGGGATGGCCGTCGCCGTGAGCCCCGATCCCGTGGACGTTACGGGCCGCTTCTTCACCGCGGGTTTTTAAAACATGCTTATAAGCCGCTTGGGCATCGTATTCCTGGCTGTCTCTTTCAACGACTTTAAGGGCGTCGGTCGGGCAAACAGCCAGGCAGGCGCCCATTCCATCGCAATAAAGCTCCCGGACGATAATCGCCTTGCCCTCTGAATCGAGCTCCAGTGCTCCTTCGGCGCAGGCGGTGGTGCATAATCCGCAACCATTGCACAGGTCGCGGTTGATCTCGATAATTTTTCTCTTGGTCATCGTCTTTCTCCTGAAGGAAGAATCGCCCCCAAGAAACCTTTAATAGAGGGGCGAATTGATTATGGCTTATGCTCGCCTCCAGTTCTTTGACCAAAGTCAAAAATAATAACGGGGTCAGGTCTTAACATATAACATTTCTTCAAATCTTCACATTCTGGAAGCTTTTTTTTCGTCAACAAAGGATGTAATTCGCAATAAGTCTGAATTTAATTGAAGAAAATGAGAAATGTTATATGTTAAGACCTGACCCCGTTTCGGCTCCTGTTTCTGCGCGAAGGCCGGGACAATCGACGATCCGGATCGTTTTTCCCAGGACCGCGATCAAACCGTCGTCCGTCATCCGGTGCAGAGTCCGGGACAGCGTTTCGCCGACCGTCCCTAAGGTTTTAGCCAGTTCGCTTTTCTTCATCGGCAGATCGACTTTGCAACTTCCGCCCCCCCCGCAACGGGACAGAAGGAATTCAGCCAAGCGCTGGCGCACGGTCCGCATGCCCAGGCTCTCCACCCGGCCGCTCAATTGAACGCACTTGCGAGCCAGGAGCCGGACGAAAAACCGGGCAGTTTCCGGATCTTCGGCAATGGCGCGCTCGACCGCCGCGGCCTCAAAGGCGATCACCCGTGACTCCCTGACAGCCTGGGCAAAAAATGGATACCGTGCCCGAACCAGGGCAAACGCCTCGCCCACAAAATCTCCTCCGGCCAGGCGGGTCACTTCGAGCTCGCGGCCCAGATCATCCAGTTTAAAAACTCGAATCTCCCCCGTCAGGATGAAGAAGAAAGCCCGGGCGCTTTCGTCGGCCTGGAAAAGAGACTCCCCCTTGGCGTACTTCCTCTCCCGCCCCCGTCCTCGAATCTTGGCCGGCAAATCGCTCATGAGATATCATTATAACCCAGGCCCGCAATAAAAAACCGGGGAAATAAACCCATTCGACTCCCCAGGCTGAAGCCCGGGGTAGGCCCCGGAAATACCCGGGACTTGCCCGCCAAAGCCCGGGGCATGATCAGGGTTAATACTGAGCGGCGCTTTTTTACCCCGATTTAAAAATCTGGGTTTGGCGCCGGTGAACGTATCACTCCCCGGTCCCACGCTTGAAATTTTTCCAAAAATTCCCCGTCCTTCGGGCCGTTGCATGCCTCCGGCGGTTACCTTATGATAAGGACGTGGATCGTATTCATCATCCCGGAGGGCTCTCATCCATGCCGAACCCGCATCTCAAAAACCGTCGCCTTTTTGTCCCAGCCGGCCTCGTTCTCATCGCTTGTCTCCTTCCCCTCAATCCGATCGCATCTCCCCGCGCTCAAGAGAAAGCGGCCGCCGCTCCTCCCGCGGCTCGACTCCAGGCCGTCCCCATAGCCCAATACCTGGCCTATGCCCGCGCCTCGGCCGACTGGGCCTGGTCGCATTACGATGAATCGATCGCCGCCTGGCGCAAATCCTTCGACCCCAAAAACGTCTTCGGTTACCGGGCCCCCGGCGGGCTGCTGGAAATGGCCGCCATCTATGCCCAACTGTTCGAACGGGAAAAGAAGCCCGCGTATGTTGTACGGGCCAAGAAGGTCCTTCTCACTTACGGGGACTACCGCTCGGAATTCCCCGACTCGGCCCGCAAACTCCGCTACGACTATGACGACGCGGTCCCCGCTCTCCCCGACTTCTTCACCGTCATGCGTTATATCCGGGCTTACGACACGCTTCACCGTCTTCAACAGCTCTCGCCCGCCGAAAATGCCAAGTGCGAAGTCCTCATCGCCGAAAGCATCGGCTACATGCTCCGAACGCAGGAATGGGGGGCCATGAACCGGTCCGTCCTGCGGGCCGAAAACCTGGCTTGGGCGGTCCGGGCCTTGCCGAACCATCCCGCGGTCAAGACCTGGGATATGCAGCGGCGCGCCTTGGGCGACGACAACTGGGGCAACTGGGAGATCGAGGATGCCACGATCTACCACGGAGTCTGGCTCTATTCCCTTCTCGGCTATGCCGACGCCCTGCGCCAATCGGACGGCTTGCTCCGTACGCCCGAAATGTATTACTACGGTCATTACTTCCTCAACCTGATGAATCCGGCTGGAATGATCCCCGATTTCGGCGACGCCCACTGGGACGCCAACTGGCCGCATTATCTCGTTTTCTTCGAGGCCGCTGCCGCCCAATATAATAACCCCAATCTAAAATGGGCGGCAGCCCGCATCGCCCGCAGATCCGTCGATTTTCAGGCCCCGACAAGCGTCGGCTTGGGCTATATGTTCATGGATATCGTACGCTGGGGCACCGACGCCGTGGCCCCGGCCGTTCCCGCGGCCCTGTCCCAGGAAGTCATGGAGGACGTCCAGGGCAAAAAGATCGTCTTCCGCGACGGCTGGGACCCCGCTTCATCGTATTTGTTGTGGACCTACCGCGATGAAGGCGACGGCGGGATGAACTTCCGCGATTACCTGCGCGACACCATTCCGGTCGAGGAAGAGAAAATGACCCACGGCCACGCCGACGAGAATTCCATCCCCCTGCTGATGGCCGGCGGTTCGGTCCTCCTCCACGACGCCGGCTACCGGGACTACATGCCCAGCGGACCTTTCGGCCAGTTCCGGCAGGACTATTTCCACAACCGCTTGTGCGTGCGCCCGGAGAAGATCTACATGGGCCAAAAGACGGGCGAATTCCGCTACAGCGTCCGCGACGCCGTCCCCGGTCAAGGCGTCCTCGATTTCCTACACAATGCCGGCTCCTACCGTAAAGTCCGAACCCAGAAGGTCGATTTCCTTAGCCTGCCCGACATCGATTACGCCCGGGCCAGGACCATCGACGACAACTGGGGCTATCAGACCGATCGCATCGTCGCTTGGGTCAAGGACGGCGGTTTCTATGTCGTGTTCGACGTTTTCAAGTCCTTGAGCGAAGAATGGTTCACCCTGAGCAACCTCTGGCACACCCAGAAAATTTACGCCCGGGGCGATCACTGGTACGACACCGGCTACGAATCCATGGCCAACTACGGCGGCGCCACGTCCAACGCCCTGCCCAAGAACAAGCGGCTGCTGATCGTCTTTCCCGAAACGGACTTCAAGATCGAGGGCGTCGAGCCCCAGAAACGGCATTACCAGGACGAGCAAACCATCCACCAGACGACAGGTCAACATTTCGAGCTCGGTCAAACGGCCGGCTTCGTCACGGTCCTTGTCCCCCACGGAGAGGAGGCCGATCCCAAGGGCCTGGCGGCCAAGGTCAAGATTCTCCCGGTCGAGACGGCCGGAGCCGGGTTTGCCGTGGCCGTCGAAATCGCCGGAAAAAGCTACGTCGTCGGCATCAAGAGCGACCTGCGCCGGGATATGATCAGGGACAACAAACGACCGAAATATACCTATGAATCCGGACGTCTTAAACTCGGCGACTTCGAAACGAACGCCGACTTTCTGTTCGCCTCCCTGGACGGGTCGAACCTGTCCTACACGGTGGTCAATTTGACCAAGGCGTTTTTCAGGAACAAGGTCTTGATCGAGACCAAACCATGGCTGTCCGGACTGGCCTTCGACGGAAGCCCGGATGCTCCGGAGCGCGGGAAACTCCGTTACTGGCGGGATACGGTATCGCTGAAATAAACCCATTCGACTCCCCGGGCTTGGCGGGCATACCCCGGGTATTTCCGGGGCCTGCTCTGGGCTTTGGTGAGCAAGTCCTGGGTTTTTACGGGACACGTTTCAAGATTCGATTAACGATTCTTGAGGCAGGTCTTCACATTTCTCTTATTTTCATACAAGATATGACATTTTTCCCGGAAGCGTCCGGGACCGACCATTCGCTCAAACGCGGAACATATAATCCGGGTCGATGGCCGGATCGTCGCGACGATATTTTTTCATCAGGGCGATTTTCCGCCGCAGAAGTTCGGGGAAATTCTCGCCGTAAATGAACGGCGTCTCGCCCGTCGCCGAGACCATCATCCATTCCACCGGCGATTCCCGCCACAGGGCGATCAGGGACTTGCTGTTGTCGATCTCACGGCTGATCGCTTCATCCAGCCGGATACGATGGCGCGCTTTTCGGGATTCGCTTTTCGTCTCCAGATATCCGTGGACCGAAGCGATCCAGGCCGCCGCGTTGCGCAGGGTTTCAAAAAAGCCGCGCAAAGCCAGGGCCCGGTCCCGCTGGTCACGGAAAACCTCCAGCGCCTTCCCGTCACCTTCCGATTTCGCCCGCTCCAGGGCCGCTTCAAAAACGGCGATGGCTTGGCCGAGCGGTTTCCAGACCCCTTTGTCGATTCGATGGAGCGCTTTTTCCGCGTAAGCCGTCGGGATGAGCTCGAACAAGACGTCCTTGGCCAGGTCGACTTTATTGGGATTATGAATCGGGCTGACCATGACCTTCTCATAGTATTCCCTCTCGGCCTCAGGGATAGCCTCGATATCCGGCACGAGCGGCCGGACGAGAAGGCGGTTCCAGACCGTTCCATATCCGGAATACAGAGGAAGCGGCATGAACTTGCGGATGGCCGCCTCCACCAAGCGCCAGCCTTTCACCAGGCGGGCCGCTCCACTGCGGCCGGCGTATCGTTCGGCGATGCGCCGGACCGCCTCGTTGATATCCAAACCGCGGTCGAGCTGGAAAGCCCGAAAAACATCCTGATTGACGGCAAACGGCGCTTTATCGGGCGGATGGAGTCCCCCGACCCAGGCCAACGCCGGGACCCCGCGCTCGGACGCGGCTTGCAGCTTGTTGTGGGTCAGCCAGGGAAACGGAATGCCCATCAGGGGTTCGAGATTGCCGAATGAGGCAAAATAGTGAAAGAAATGGGCCCGGCTCCCCCGCTCGGCGAGTTCGGCGGCCGCGGCCGACTCCTTGGCCGCCAGGGTGTTGTGATAAAGCGAACCGAGAACCGGAGTATCCTTGTAAGTCGGATGAGGGTAGTTGTTCTCCCATCCCGTCGTCAGGAGTGAATTGACCTCGACGTCGAGGCGGTCGCGGAGAAGCGGCCAGAGATGACGACGTTCGCCGTAGAACGACTCGAGGCGGGTGATGACGCGGAAATCGGGATTGAAGGGCGCGGCGGCATCGCGGATCAAACGGTAGAACCGGGCCACGTTCTCGGCCGCCAACCGGGCGATTTCCTCGTCGTCCTTCCATTCCCGGACGAGATAAGGGCCTCCATTACGGCCGACGTAGAGGGATTTCGTGTGTTCAAAACCCGATCCGCTGTCGTTCGACCAGACAGCCATGAAACCAAGCTCGGGAACTTCGGCCAGCAGGTTGGCCACCAGCTCGGCATAGTGAGCACGCGCCACGGGATGGACGAGGGTCAGGGCATAGCGCGGCTTGAAAGAGCGGAACGGATGATCCACCCGCGGCCCGCGCAAGGTCGGGTAGCGGCGGAAGAAATCCTCGGGCATCGACCGCGGCTCGAAACACAGCAATCCGGGCGTAAGGCCGTATTTCAAGGCCAACCTGGCGTTTTCTTTAAGTACGTTCAGGTTGGCGTCGAGATGTTCCTTGGGGTAGAAACCGCGGTTCAGCGAGGATGAGACAAACTGATCGAGGGCTGGACAATAGGTATAAAAATCGGCATAAAATTCGTCCGGTACGCCCGGTTCGACCGGAAACGGCGCGGCCAGGGCATTGACCTCGATATGGGAGAACCCGAGCCGGGCGTATTCGCGGATATATCGCTCCCGGTCAAACGGACGGATGATGCGGCCATATTGGGTCAGGACCACGTCGAAGGTCGACTTTTCCACGGCAAACGTCAGCGTGACCAGGCGCCAGCGCACGTTGACTATATCTTCCTCGGCTAATTCCTCAAGCAGATGGCGCGCTCCCGTAAATAGAAAATTCGCCGTCGAGCTCAACAGGGATCCCGATCCATCCTCCTCAAGATGGAGGACGATCCACTCCCGGTCACCCGAAATCCGGATGCCCCGGGCCGCCAGCCGCTTCCGCCAAAGGGCGTCGGCCACAGCGACATGGAAAATTCCCCGGGCCGGCCTGCCGCAGCGGCCGCTTTCGCGGACCACCGCCGCCCCTTCGGTGACGGCTTGGATTTCACGCGCGGCGGTCTCCTCGACGGGACAGGCGTTCCCGGGTATGGACAGAACGCGGGTTCGCCGCAGAGCTTGAAGAACGGTCATGGAAAAACCTCCGGGTTGATCAGGTTTTCTTTTCCCCTGGCGGGACGCCGGAAGAAGAGCGGGAAACATGCACCGATCGTCGTCCGCAGATCCTGAGCGTTTCGTGGAGGGCTTTATCGACAATAAAAGGTTTGGCGATCTCATAGCTGATCTGGCCCTCCTTGCACAGGCGGGCCAGGGATTGGTCCATGGTCTGCATTCCTTCCGCCGCCCCGGTCTGCAGGGATTGGTTGATGAATTCGGTTTTTCCGGTCCGGATGTTGTTGCGCACGGCGAAAGTGCAGAAAAGGACTTCGCTGGCCAGGCAGCGGCCGGACTGGTCGATCCGCGGCAGAAGGATTTGGGAGACCACGCCGATGAGGTTGGACGCCAACTGAACCCGGATCTGGGGTTGTTGCTCGGCCGGGAATACGTCGACGATGCGGTCGATCGTTTGGGCCGCGCTCGAGGTGTGGAGAGTCCCGAAAACCAAGTGGCCCGTTTCGGCCGAAGTGATGGCGATCCCGATCGTTTCGAAGTCGCGCAGCTCACCGATGAGGATGACGTCGGGGTCCTGGCGCAAGGCATGCTTGAGAGCGTTTTTGAACGACAGCGTATCGCCGGCCGGTCCGACTTCACGCTGGGTGACGTAGGATTTCTTGGATTTGTGGAGGTATTCGATGGGGTCCTCGATGGTGATGATATGGTCGCTGCGGGAACCGTTGATGGCATCGATCATAGCCGCCAGGGTCGTCGATTTGCCGCTTCCCGTCGGCCCCGTCACCAGGACGAGACCGCGTTTGGCCGCGGTGAACGCTTTCACGGACTCGGGCAGACCGAGGTCGCCGAGCTGGGGAATCTGCAAGGACAGGGCGCGGATAGTGCCCGCGACCGTGCCTCGTTGCTTGTGAATGTTGCAGCGAAACCGACCCAGCCCGGGGACTCCCAAAGCGAAGTCGAGTTCGTAGCGGTGGTCGGCGTCGTGCTCGAAGCTTTGGCGCTGTTCTTCCGTCAGCATGGCGAACAGAATGGCTTGAACCGAGTCCGGGGAAAAACGTTCGTATTCCGTCAGGGGAGTAAGCTCACCGTGGATGCGGACGGCCGGATGCAGGCCGGCCAGGAGATGGAGGTCCGAGCCTTGGAGCTCGACGAGTTTTTTCAATAAATCGACAACGGTCATAGTTGGCCTCCCAGCGAACAATAGCCTCATAGTATCAAATAATCCGGAGCGACAATACCCCCTTCCGAACCGCGCGGGAAACCCGGCTTTCATAAACGGATGAAGCGGACCTCGTTCCCCCGCCAAGACAGGAATTTCCGCAAATCTCCGACCGTCACCGTCAGGGTGGCCGTGTTGACGTTGGGATGAAAGCTGACGAATTCCGCGGCCCGCAAGTCCTCGTCGATCACCACCACGACCGCCCGCGCGTCGTCCTGAAGGAGTCCGAACGGGGAAACCGACCCGGGCGAGAGGCCGAGGTGGCGGGAGAGCCGCTCGTCCGAAGCGAAGCTCAGGCGGTCGTCCCGCAAAATTCCGGCCAGGGCCTTGAGGTCGACCCGCTTGCGGTGCTCGGCGATGATGAGATAGTGATGATTGCCCTTTTTGTTGCGAACGAACAGATTCTTGCAATGGGCGCCGGGGATGCCCTCCCAGTGGCGGACCGCCTCGTCCACCGTGAACACCGGCGGATGTTCGCGCCTGGTAAAGACGATGCCCAAACCGGCCAAAGCAACGACGACCTTTTGTTCCCGTTCTTCCGCCATGAACCTTCCTCCCCGCGTTTCCGTACTTAATTAAGGATATTCATAATAATCCAAATTAAGGACGACGAGGTGTAACCATGAAATTTCTGATGTGGCTTCTTCTTTTCGTCCTGTGCTGGCCTATCGCTCTGGCGGCGCTCATTCTCTATCCGATCGTCTGGCTGCTGGTTCTTCCCTTCCGGCTCATCGGAATCACCGTCAACGCGGTTTTCGAGCTGTTTTCGGCCCTCATCACCCTGCCCTCCCGCGCCCTCCGCGGCTTTAAATAAAAAACCTCCGCCCCCGGTTCAGAACGATTCGAGAGAAAACAATTTGACCTGGGCGGCCTGATAGGCGACCTTGATCCAGCTCCGCCAGAGGATATGGAGCTGGGCCAGGATGACACCGGCCAGGACGGCCGCGGTCGTCGTCTTGGCGAAAAGCGACTGGACTCCCCAGTAAGCGGCCAACCCGGCCAGGGCGGTCAGACCGAGAATGTAATAAAGCCCCAGACTCTTCAAGGGCTTTTTCACGACAAACACCGTCGCCCATAGCATCGCCGCCAGCGTCCCGCGCAGTTCGCCGCTGGCGATCCGGATGCGGGCGTAATCGAGGATCATTTTGACCCCGAAGAATAGGAACAGCGCGAAGACAACGCGAGTTAGAGTCAGATAGAAGTTGAGCTGCTCTTTCAGGGGATCGGCGGCGGCGGCGTCCAGGGCTTTCCCGACCAGGATAAATAGAATCGCCGCCGGCACCCAGAGCAACAGGGATAAGACCTCAAGCCGCAGGAAGCGGCCATAGTACTTCCCCCCGCCGGCCCAGAAGGAGGCCCCGAAACCGACGGCCTCGCGCGGCCGGACCAGATCGTTGAGGACTCCCCCGTAGAGAAACGGCAAAACAAAAAGATAAAGGACGAGGAGAACCGCTCCCATCGACACCAACCCGCCCAGGGCATGACCGGATCCGGCCAGAATTTCGATCAGGGCGTTTATGTTTCGGCCCCCCAGGAGGTCCTCTCCCGCCGGGCTCCGGCTCAACACCGGGGCAAAAATGTCGAGGGCGAGGAAGTAAATGACGGCGGCGAAGGCGGCGTTCACCAGATAAATGATGATCGCGGCCTTGGGCCGCACCAGCGCGTCCTGGATTCCTTTACCGAAGCTCTTCATAACGCTCATGGGAGTCTCCTCAAAGCGACAGAACCGATAGGACGAGTTGGAACCATCCGGCGATCTTCAAGGCGATCTTCCGGGCTCCCCCCGGCCGGGAGGTCATCCGCAGGGAATTGTTGGTATAATTCGTATCCAGAACCCAGATCCCGTCCGGGTCGACTTGGGCACCGGCCAACTTGTCCGGCCCGGTAAAAACAAACCGTTTCCAGCGATCCCGACCGTCCCAGGTTTCGCGGATTTTATTCCCGTTTTCGAACACGAACAGCACATCCTGGGGCACGACCCATTCGCCGTTCCGGACGACGACGACCTCATTCCGGTATTGAACGCCGTCCGCTTTTCGGCCTCCCACCTGCGGTTGGACATGCTTGCCGTTGAAGATGCCCTCGGTCTCGGGTATCTCCTCCGCCTGGATCGAGCTGACGGCGTAATCAAGCTTATCCGGGCTGCGCAAAAACTGATCGAAAAACCATTTCAGGTCTCTCCCGCCGGCTCGTTCGGCGCACTCGATAAAATCGGCTGACGTCGGATGACGGAACTTCCAGGTTTCGAAGTAAGTCCGAAGCACCTTCCCCATCGTCTCCTGGCCGAGATAACGCTCCAGCGTCAACAGCATGAGCCCGGCCTTGTTATAGACGTTCAGGCTGTAACTGCCCCCGCTGAGGTACTCCCAGGAATTTTTGAGGATGGGATCGAAGCGGCCCGCGCCTATGACGTTCAAACGGGAAAAATGGATATCCCCGAGCTGCAGGGGACCGATGTCGATGAGCGAGCGGTCTTCCCCGTAATAGCGGGTCATGGCCTTGATCTCGGAATAGGTGTTGATCCCCTCATCGAGCCAGGCTTCTTCAAATTCGTTCGAACCGACCATCCCGTACCAGTAGCCGTGCCCGAATTCGTGGATGGTGACCATCTCGGGCAGGCGCAAGCCGCGCGGTATGAAACTCGCCGTCCCCGCGGTGAATAGGGTCGGATACTCCATCCCGCCCGCTCCCGTGGCGCCGGGCGCGGGATCGACCAAGGTGATGGTGGCGTAGGGATAAGCGCCATAGCTTTGACTGTAGAACTCCAGCCCGTTGCGGAGCGCCTGGACATACCGATTCCTGGAATTGAGATGGGCCTTGTGGATAAGGAAAATCATTTCCGTGTCTACGGCCGGATCGGCCAGGGTGAATCGTTCCTTGAATTCGACGAAATCGGGGCAGGCCGTCCAGGCAAAATCGTGGACATCCTCCTGCGCGTAGGCATAGGTTCTCGTCGCATCAGAATTCCGCCGCTCGGAGACGCGTTTGCCGGTGGCTCCGACGACGAACCGTTCGGGAGCGGTGATCTCCACGTTGAACACACCGTAATCGGCGAAAAATTCAGAATTGGCGTGGTACTGATGACAGTTCCATTCCCCTTTCCAAAACACGCCGATTTTGGGGAACCACTGGCCGATCAAGAAGAAATCGCCGGAAAACCCCGACCGGGCAAAAACTTTGGGCATTTTGACGACGAAATCGATAACCAACGTGATCGACTCCTGGGGCTTCAAAGGCGCGGGAAGCGTGACCTTCATCACCGTCTGATCATCGGCGTTGCCGTCGTCGGGCTGGATGTATTCCATGGTCGGCGTCAAGTCGGCGCCGTCCTTGACTTCGATCTTCGACACGTCGATGAATCCCCAGTTGTCCTTGTCCAGGCGGAAGCCGCGATGACGGCCTCCGCTTTCCTTCATGAACGTGCTGCGGTTGTTCTTGAACGCGTTCATGTAAAGGTGGAAGCGGAGATCGCCCACGGGGATTTCGGAATCGTTAAGCCAGGTCAAAACCTGGTGACCTTGGATGGTTTTGGACTCAGACAGGAGCTTGGCCTGGATATCGTACCGGACGATCGGTTTACTCAAAGCCGCGCCAAGCGGCAAGAACGAGCAGATGAAGACCATCAAGGCATGACAAGGGATTTTTCTCATACGCATCTCCTCTGCGCCGGTAAGGAGAAAGACCGCGGCCCGGACCTGCGGGCGTCCGAAAAAAAACTGCCGCACATTCTCTAAGACTTATATAACACACGCAAAAAGTGAAGTCAAAAAAGGGAAATAACCGCCCCGGCCCTGAAGTATAATACCCGAGTTCGCCGTCCCATTCGACCTCGACTCGAAGAGGTTTCATGAAAAATTCTGCCCGCAAAGCCTGCTTCAACTTTCTCCTGTTTTGTCTTTTTGCCCCGGCCGCCGCGATCGGTCAGGAGGCCAAACCAGGTCCTTCCGGAAGGCGGTTCAAAGCTTCCAGAAGGCCCGGGTCGTCACCTGCTTCTCCAGCCGCCGGCGGAAGAGGATGATGACGGGCAGGACGAAACAGGCGAACTCCAGGCCGAGAACGAACAGGTTGTCCCAGGACAGGATGACCGGCCACGAGCCGCGGCGCAGGTAGGGAAACAGGGCAATATTGAACAAGGCGTTGGAGAACGGAAAGAAAAGCCGAAACCCGAACGGTTTCAGGGTATCGATGACGATGATGTCGAGGCCGAGGTGGGTCATTCCCGTCAGAAAGACCCCCCAGCGGCTTCGGGCTCCCTTAACCAACAGCGACAACAACCCGCAGGACACCAACACGAACAGAAGATTGTGTGTAAAATATTGGTGGATGAAAACCGGATTGCGCCCGGAGACCAGGTAAAGCAGATAATCGATGTCGGCGAAGTTGGCCGCCAGGATAAAGATGACCAACGTTCCGGCGGTTTTACGCCGGTCGAAAACCTGCCAGCCGAGAAGACCCATTCCGGCGTGGGCAAGGGGGCTCATGTCAGGACGTCCTCCGGCGTTTGATGACCACGAGCGTGATGTCGTTGCCTTGGGGGAGCGCCGCCCGTGAAGGCCGCCACGGCGTTCAGGATGGCCGCATGGAGAGGGGAGATATCGATTTTTTTTCGGCCCGTTACGGCAAACGGGTCGAGCATTTCTGTCTTGATCATCGGTGGAAAAGGCATTGTATCGCATAAGCCGGACGGGCGATACCCCGCGGCGGGCGCTTCGGGCGCCGGCGGGACCCTCGTTCCCGCCCGGCCGGACGGGTTGCCGGCTCTCCGGATTCTATTGTATTGCGGGTTTGTTTTGTTATAATGAACTCATTTCAAAGGAGGACGGCATGAAAATCCTGCGCAAAATCCCGACCTTCGGCTTCCTGCTTGTCTTGATCGACCTTTTCATCCTGTTCGGAAAGGGCGATCTTATGCTTAGTCGTCTGTTCACCATCAAGTTGATGTCGGGGGCCTTTTGGCTGATGGCGGTCGGCGATCTGTTCGTCATCGTCGGCTTGATTTGCCTGTTCATCGAAGTCTACAAGTCGACCCGTACATCCCAGGCGGAGATTCTGGACCACATCCTATCGACGTTGGTTTTCATCATTTTCCTGATTGAGTTCCTGGTCATCAAAGGCGCCGGCACCTCAACGTTCTTCATCTTGGCCTTGATGTCGCTCTTCGACGTCATCGCCGGATTCACGGTGACCATCTCGACGGCCCGCCGCGACGTAACCCTCGACCCGTCCTACTCGCAAGTCCCGCCGAAGCGCTAGGCTTCCGAGCGATTGAACTCCCGAGGGGAACCGCGTTCCCGTCAAACCGGGGTCGCTCTTAGTCTGAATCGAGCGCCCTCCCGTCAGGTGACGCGGAGAAGCCCGCCGGAGTGGTGGGTGTTCTTTTTTTATTTCCTGTACTTGGAAATAAATTCCTCGACTTCCGGAATCCCCCCCTGGAGGATGAGATAGCCGTTGGACGGCTCG
The DNA here is from genome assembly GCA_964557435.1 of uncultured Eubacteriales bacterium. Lineage (GTDB taxonomy): Bacteria > Acidobacteriota > Aminicenantia > Aminicenantales > UBA4085 > UBA4085. The sequence continues at coordinate 40,546 of CAZLAM010000026.1, read as the reverse complement.
CGCTCGGTGATTTCGCCGGCGATCGGCGTCAGCATGATTTTTTTGACTTCGTCCAAGTCGCTCGTCTGGCCTAAAGTCCAAGCCAGCTTGACATAGGCCACCTCGGGCAGCATGTTGGCCGTGGGGACGACCCCCAACTCCATCATGTCCCGGCCGGTGTCGTACACATACATCTGCACGTATCCCCACAGCGTTTGGACGGTCATATAGACGGCGATCTTGGCCTCCTGGGCCCTTTTAAGGGCGGGATAGAGAGGCTTGTTGACGTGGCCGAGACCCGTCCCGGCGATGACGATTCCCTTATAGCCGTTGTCGATCAGGGAATCGATCATGTCCGGTTTCATATTGGGGTAATAATAGACGATGGCCACCCGTTCCTCGAACGCGGTATTGATCCGGACGTTCTTGTCGCCGCGGCGGCGCTTGTAGTCCTGGCGCAAGGGCGTGATCTTATCCCGGCTGACCATGGCGATGGGGATATCTCCGATCGTCCGAAAGGTGGACCGGTAGCTTGAATGCATTTTGCGGACGCGCGTGCCGCGATGGAGCAATCCATACGTGTCCGAGGTCGGCCCGAACATGCAGATCATGACTTCGGCAATGTCGCTCTCGGCGGCCGTCTTGACGCTGTGCATCAGGTTGAGGGCGGCATCCGAGGAAGGACGGTCGGACGACCGCTGGGATCCGACCATGACAATGGGCACGGGCGAGTCTTGGATCATGAACGACAGAATGGCCGCCGTGTGATGCATCGTATCCGTGCCGTGGCCGATGACGATACCCTGGACGCCCTTTTCGATTTCCCGGGCAATCGCCCGGGCCGTGCCGATATACTGCTCCGGACCCATATTCTCGCTGAAGACGCCGAAGAGCTTCTCGGTCTCGAGGTTGCAGATATCGGCCAGCTCAGGCACGGAACCGTACAGCTCCCCGGGCGAAAAAGCCGGGATGACGGCGCCCGTACGATAGTCGAGCCGACTGGCGATCGTCCCCCCCGTGCCCAGCAGTTTGACGCGCGGCTTGACCGGGTCATAGGGAAATTCCTTCTCCGGGATCTTGTAATGGGCCTCCTTGCGTCCATGGATGTCCACGGACGTGATCCGGTCGGCCCGGATTCCGATGTTGTAGCCGGAGTGGAGCTTCAGGACGACATGGAAGGGATCGGCCGTTTCCGAACGCGGGAGAATTTTCCCGACGTAATCCCCTCCCTCCGTATGAAACGTCACATCGCACCAGACCAAGGCCTGGAAATGCCGGAGGACCTCCAGGGTTTTCCCCCGGTAGCCTTTATACAGGTCGGCATCGCTCATGCGCTTTCCTCCTCCAAGGCCTGGGCCGTACAACGGGCCGCGGCCGAGCCGTCGACCCGGCCCCGCCATTCGGCCATGAGAAGGCCCATGGCCCGGCGTTGACGCCTCCGGGGATCGCGGTATCGCGGACCTTTAAGCATCCCGGCGATGCGGTGAGCGTCACGGACGACGTCGTCGACCGAACCCGCAGCCGGAAGGATAGACTCGATTTCCATGTCGGCCGCGAAAGCACGCTCGAGAACCGCCGGAATGCCTTCCTTATAAAGACGCTTCTTCCCGACCGCGGCCAGAACGCCGTCGAAAAGCCCGACCGCGGAAGGACCGACGACTAGGCCTTTCCTCCGCAGCCGCTTCGGATAGTGGAGGAGAACCAGAGAAGCCAGTTTGGGGTCGATCCCGTAGGCTTCGACCGCCGTCTCGAAAACTCCGGCATAAGGGGAGGCTGAGAGCTGGAGCACGAGGTCCTGGGGGACGCCGATGGCGCGATACCGGGCTTCCCGGCGAAGAATGTTCGCCGGCAGGCCGGCCCGGATGGCGGCCAGCCGTTCCGGGGTGATTGTCTTGGGAGGAAGGTCGGTGTCGGGGTACATCCGGTCCGCACCCGGCAAAATGCGCTCAAACCCGTTCGTCCCGTCCAGGCGGGCCTGCCTGGTTTCCGAAGGAATCCCGATCGTCGCCTCGCGGGCGCGGGCGATGATCTCCTGAGCGCTCTGCTTGACGTCATCTTCCGATCCCCAGACGACGACGACTGTATCTTCATCGCCGGCCCCCAGCACTTTGCGGACGTTCTGCCACTCCATGCCCGACAAACCCTCACCGAGGCTGTCGGAATGGACGATATTGGGAAGCACGGTCAAGCAGGCGATGACCCGGACGCGATCCGAGATTTCTCCATGGAAATATGTGTCCGTCTGGGTCTGCCAATTGAGCAGGCCGCGAAAACCGCACAAGCGGACGCCAATGGCGACCATGCCGGCCCCGAGAGCACCTTGAATGGGCTGGTAATTGGTGCGGCGCACGGCTTTGGTGACGTCCTCGGCGGAGGCTTTGAACGCCGAAGTCGTGACGCCGCGGCGGGCCAGCTCCTCCCCCAGACGGAGGAGATTCCACTGCCGCATGGCCTCGTTGTAAGTCAGGAGCGGAATGCGGGGGATGCGGGGTACGCCTTTGATTTCGATGCGTGTACCGCCCGTGACGCTGACGTTGACGTCCTCGCGGCCGGCCCCGATCCCGGTCCGCATCCGTCCCGTGGAGCGGACGATGCGGCGGAGGATCTGGGCCACCTCGGCGACTTCATCCGGCGTGCGCATGTCGGGAGCGGTGACCGTTTCGATGAGCGGCATGCCCAGGCGGTCGGTAAGATAGGTCCGGCGATGGCCGATGTCGCTTACTTCGCGGCAGGCGTCCTCTTCCAGGCCGAGCTGGACGATCCCGATCTCGCGGCCCTTGTACGGAACGCGGCCGTTGACGCCGACAATCGTCGTCCGTTGGAATCCCGTCGGGATGCTGCCGTCAAGATACTGCTTGCGGGCGATGTGAAGCTCGTCGACCAGGACGCACTCGTAGAGCATGGCCACGCTCAGAGCGATTTCGAGCGCCTGTTCGTCGATCATGAACGGCGGCGTGTCGTCCATTTCGTAGGTGCAGACGGTCTCCCTGTTGATGCGGTAAATGATTTCTTTCTTGGTCTTGAACTCCATCAAGGCGGTGCCGTCGTACTCCCCGAGCTCGGACAGGGTCGGCCGCATGTGGCGGAGGATCTCAGCGTCGTAGGCATGGCTGTAGCGGCCGGCCGGACAGCGGCAGAAGAGTTTTTTCTCGGTCAGCAGTTGCTGGTGAATTTCCAAGCCGGACTTGAACCCGACGGCGGCGTAGTCCTCCGGGGTCATCTCGGCAAAGGGCTTGAAAAGAAAGTCATAAGACATGGTTAGGAGTCCTTAGGGGTGAAAGATCTTTTTACACGTCCCCGCCCTGGCCTGTCAAGGCGGAGTGCAGGAGGGCCAACACGTACTATGTCCCATCGGGAAATGGGGTTCCGGCCGATTCGCTTGCTCTTGCGGTAAATTGACGATCCGCTTACAATCGATCCCCGAGGAGTGGAATCCCCATGACCAAAATATTTTTCGACCGGCGCGATTTTCTGAAAACCGTCCTAGCCGGAATCCCCCTGGCCAAATGGGACTGGGACTCATTTCCCCGCGGTCAAAGCCGGCCGGCCGACGATGCCTACGACGCCATCGTCATCGGAGCCGGGTTGGGCGGTTTGAGCTGCGGCGCGGCCTTCGCCCGCCGGGGTTTCAAAGTGCTTGTCCTGGAAAAGCACTCCAAGCCCGGCGGTTACGCCACGACGTTCAAGCGGCCCGGCGGGTTCGTCTTCGACGCCTCTCTGCACTCCACGACGGTGGGCGAAAGGGATGGGGTCCACAACCTTATTCCCGGCTGGCCGGAAATCAAGGACGTCGCCTTTGTACCCCATACGGATATCTACCGGGCCATCTACCCGGACGCCGATATCCGCGTCCCGGCGCGGAACGTCCCCGGATACATCAAGCTCCTGGCCGACCGCTTTCCCGAAGAAAGAGAGGGCGTTCAGGGATTGTTCGACGACATGGCCGGAATCGTCCGCGACATCAACGCGATATCGGGCGCTCAATCCCCGCCGGATATGTCCCAATATCCCAAGCTTTATCCGTATCTGATGAAAGCTTTCGGAAAACCCTGGAGCGCCGTGGTCGACGCGCGGATCAAAAACTCGAAACTCAAGGGGATCATCTCTTCGTTGTGGGGCTACTACGGCCTTCCGCCCTCTAAGCTGTCCTCGTTTTATTACGCCCTGCCCACCATGGGCTATTTGAGCCAGGGCGGTTACTACCCCTTGGGCAAATCTCAGGCCATCAGCAACGCCTTGGCCAAATTCATCGCCGATCACGGCGGAACGGTCCGGTTGTCCTCCAAGGTCGAAAAGATTCTCGTCCGGGATAAAACCGCCGTGGGTGTGGCGACGGCGGGTGGGGGGGAATTCAAGGCCCGGGTCGTCGTCTCCAACGCCAACGCCTACGATCTGTTCCACAAGATGGTGGCGCCGGCCGACAGACCGCAGGATTTCCTGGAGCGGATGGACCGGATGTCGCCCAGCCTGTCCACCTTTCAGGTTTTTCTCGGCCTCAAGAAGAATCTCGTCAAGGAAGTCGGGATCAAGGACACGGAGATCTTTTGGAACTCCGGCTACGACGTCGAGTCCGATTACGCGGCCTGCGTCCGGGGCGAAGTCGGCGGGGGTTTCGGCCTGACTCTCTACGACAACCTTTTTCCGGAATATTCGCCGGCGGGTAAAAATACCCTTTCGATCATGACCCTTCAGGGTTACGAGCCGTGGATGAAATACGAAGCCGCTTATTTCGCCGAACAAAAGGACGCCTACCGGGCGGAAAAGAACCGTCGGGCCGACATCCTGATCGAGGCCGTCGAAAAAACTCTTCTGCCGGGATTGCGGGCCGCCGTCGAGGTCAAGGAAATCGCCACACCGTTGACCAACGTCCGTTACACGGGTAATTATCGCGGCGCGATCTACGGCTGGGACCAAACCGTTAATAATTCCGGCCCCCAACGCATGGCCCACAAAACCCCGCTTAAGAACTTATTCCTCGCGGGCGCCTGGACCAGCCCCGGCGGCGGGTATGGCGCCGTCATCCCCAGCGGACTGGAGTGTTTCAGCGAGATCATGAAAACCTGGTAAGCGGCCCCCTCCTCATCACGGAAAAAGCCGGATGCATGGACGAAAGAAAGCGATGACCAGCCGGGCGGACGGCCTGAAGGCCGTCGAGTACACCATTTTAACGATGGCCGTCCTGGCCATGGGATTCGGATATCTGGCGCTGGGAAAATTCGATACCGCCGCTTCCCAGATCCTCATGTCCGGACCGGCCGTTCTTTTGTTTATTTCCCACCTTCGCTATATGAAGTTCGTCGAAGGCCGCTCCTGGCGCAGGCTTGCTCCCGCGGCCGTCCTGATCTGGTCGGCGACTTGGCTGATCGAAGCCGGCGGCGTCTGGGCCGGACTCTACGACTACAACCGTTCGTTCCTCGTTTCCCTGCGTCTGGGCCCTGTTCCCATCCTGATCCCGACCATCTGGGTCCTGTTCTGCTGGTTGGCGTCGTCCATCCTCCACTTTCTAGGCTTCGGTCAAGGAACGAGCCTTCGCGGCGGAAGCGGATCCCCAGATAAAACCTGCCCTCATCGCTTCGCGCATGAGGACTGCAAAGCCTGGGGTTCCGGCCGCCGTCAGCCGGGACCGAAATCCGGAACCCGACGATTCGTCGGATCCCTGGTCCTCCGCGGACTGGGCACGGGATGGGTAATGTTATCCATCGCCTTGGCCATCGAATGGCACCTTTCAAAGTTCTCCGGTTTATGGACCTGGGCCTCCGGCGTTTCGGATTACGGGCTTGACGGCGTTCCCTGGTATAATTTTTATTTGTGGTTCGCCGTCGGTTTTCTCGCCCCTTTCTTCGACAAGCTCGGTCGGGCGCCCCGCATCGAATATCGGACCCCGGTTCTCTGGCTGAAAGCCCTGCCCGTGATCGGGTTCGGACTCGTCCTGCTGGTCAATTCTCTCCTGAACGCCGCCCGCGGGTATCTCTACGGCACCCTTTGCTGCGCGGTATCATTCCTGATCCTCGTTCTGCTGACCGTTCGAGCCGTCCGGAGAATAAACTCATTTGGACTCCCCGGGCGGAAGTCCGGGACATGCCCTGTAAAAACCCAGGACCTGTCCGCAAAGCCCGGGGCCTAGGCCGCCGTGGAGAGAGCTTCGAGGAACCGCTCGATCGTCAGCGGAGCGCTTCCCTCATAGTGGTTGTTGACGTTGACGAAGGTGATGATCTTCTTGCGGATGTTCTCGACCGTGATTGCGGCGGCCGCCCGGATCCCCTCCGGCTTGGGTTGAACGATCCGGGTCCATACTTCCCCCGTTTCCTTTTCGATTCCGGTCCGATCCCCCCCCTGCAGCCGGAGGACCGAAAACCCGGCCGTCAGGGGCTTGAATTTTTCGAAAATAGACCCGATCGGCGGCATGTAATAGCCGTCGAGATAGACGAACCCCAGTCCTTTCTCCCCCAGAAAATCGAAAAATGCCGGCGTGAGGTAGTTCGGGTTGCGGATCTCGATGGCATAAGAGGGCCCTTTCGGCGCTTTATCGATGAAGGTTCCAAAGGCCTCCAGAAAAGCTTCCGGGGTCGCCATTTTCTGCCGGTTGAGGTATTCAAATTGAAACATGACCGGCCCCAATTTTTTTCCCAAGAGCGCCAAACGTTCGAGAAAGCGTTCGAGAAGTTCGATTTTCAAAAAGGAAGCATTGGGCTTTCCGGCAAAGGCTTTATCAGCGCCGTCCAGCTTGGAGTAGAAATGGGTCAATGTCAGAGCGTTGGGAGCCTTGACCGTAAAGATGAAATCATCGGGCACGGATTCGGCGTAGCGCCGGACGTCGCGCGGCTCCGGAAGACGGACGCCCGCCGGAAAGAGACTCCAGAACCATTGATCGACCTCGACGGAAGGCAATCGCTTGGCGTAGTCGGCTAGGAAATCCTGGGACCGATAGGTCTTCCCCTGGTCATAGATCAATCCTTTCCAGGATTCATATTTCCAGGAGCAGGTCCCGATTTTCAGATACGGACGGAAACGGCTGGGAATTTCCAAAACCAGGGGTTCGGACGAGGCCATGATCTTTCTCCTCACTATATCCGGACGTTCGGGGGGGCGGATTTTCTCACGGATGGAAGCAACAACCCGATGATCGTATTGTAGACGAATGGCCGGGCCGCCGCCAATATGGCTCCGCCGCTCCCGGGACCGGACAGACGGGAACACGCGGAAAATTCGGCCGCGGGCCATGGAATCTGGTAAAATGGCCGCGCCGCCATAATCTTCAGGGAGGGATAAGCCCATGTCCAAAACCGCCCGATCCGGCCTGTGGCCTCCGATTCCGGCCCCGATCCTCATGATCCGGGTATTCCTGATCATGATATCAGCCTCCGTCGTCTTTGCCGGCGGCCAAGCCGCGCCGAGCGGACGCCTGGCTCGCTTCAAGGCCGTGCCTTCGGCGGCATCGATTCCGGCGTCCCCGATGATCAGGACACCGGGCGAATTCAGCGGCTATACGAATTATTGGCACGACGTCGCCTGGACCTGGCATCAATACGGGAATCTCTTCCAAATGAGTACGCTCAACGTCGAGGCCGCGCTCGGCCAGGCCAAGCTGGATACCGCTGAGGAACTCGGCCTGCCCGGACTGTCCTTGGAAGAGGGATTTCTGGCCGGCTATCTCGCCGCCCCGGTCGGCGCGCTCGACAATCCCTCTCCGGAGGGGATCGAAAAAGCCCTGGCCGAGTCCGAGAGGAACCTGCTCGTCCTGGCCGGCTTGTCGACTGATACCGGACGACGGCTTTGGACGATCGCCCATCCGGAGGGGGGAAGTCCGCAACCGGGGCTTTCTCAAGGACGGCAGATCCGGGCCCGGGATTTTCGCAGCCTGCAGGCATTCCGGATCGCCGATAAAAACCGCTGTCTCTTTGTCGTGCTTTCGGACAGCCCCGGGGATCGCGCCCGCATGCGGACCTTGCTGACCGACCTCGAATCCGTCGTCCGCCGCTTCGATCTGCACCGCGGCTGGTTCGGCGCAAACACGCTTCTGCACAGCGTAACTTGCTTCCCCGGCCATCCGCTCGAGGTCATGGCCAAGGGGATGAACCAGGGCAACGATTGGATCACCTTCAGCGGATACATGGATTTCATGCTCCAGCGTCAGCTTCCCGAATGGCTGGACAAGGTCGGGCTGAACATCGTCACCGACGTCGGCACGGGCAAGGCTACCCACAGCCTGGGCACCATCGCCTTCGGCCTGCGCGACTGGGACGGATTGAAGATTCAGGATATGCCGACCGAGGAGGAATGGATAGCGTTCGTCAAGGAACGCGGCGGATTTCTTTTCCGTCCGGTTTTCGCTCCCGATGCCGACAAATACCGCTACGACGGCCGGATCGCCGTCGAGGGGAACAAGCGGCAGATCGACAACGGGGATGTCCCCTTCATCCTCCCCACGGGATTCATCCGGGAGGACTCCCCGGCCTGCATGATTCTCTTCACCCCGAAGGGCGAGCCCTTCACCCGGGAAGCGATGTGGCGGGCCATCCTGGAGCGCCGCGCAACCGGAATTCTGGCCCAGGGAAAAATGCTCGGACCGCGGCTCTTCCGCAACGCCCTGCAGATGCTGTGGCTCGACCGGGCGTTCCTGGAGGATTATTTCGGTGACGCCGTCCAACTGTCCGCCGAGGTCCAGGGCAGGAATCTCGTCGTCCGCCTGGCCAATACCGGCGGCCTGCCGATCCAAGGGACGATTTCCGTGCGCACCGGCCCCGAGCTCGCGACAATCGGCGAATCCCGCCGCGCCGTCACCCTGCCGGCGAATCGCTCCGGAACGGAATTTTTCAAGCTCGCCTTATCCAAAGAGGCCATGGGCCGGGCCAATCCTGTTCTCGTCGAGTACGAGTGGCCGGGAGGAAAAAAGCGGACCTTGGCCCTCGCCGACCTCCCCCCCGCCGTGTCCGTCCATCGCCTTCTCTACGGCCAGGCGCCGGCCGTCCTCTTCCCCATTTCGATTCACAACTTTTCGGAAACACCCCAGGTTCCCTTCAAAGTCCATGTTTTCCGCTCCAAGGGAGACCGGGGGCTCGTCTATAAGCGCGATTTCACAATGCCGATCCCGCCTTCAACCTGGCGGGAGATGGATGTGGAGCTTCCTCTTGCTCCGGGGGGATATGAAGCCGTGGTCTCCGCGCTCGGCGCGGAAGCCCGCTGCCAAATCGGCGTCGAGACGGCGGCGGGCCGGGCGCGTTGCACGCCCGTCGACCTCGACGGCGACGGAATCATGGAATACCGCCTGGAGAACGACCGCGTTCGGGTTACGCTTCTGACCGTCGGCGCCCGAGTGATCGAATATATCGTCAAGGAGAAGGGCGACAACGTCTTCTTCAAGCTTTGGCCGGAGAAGGAGACAAGCACGGATGATCGGCCGTTCCGGGAACGCGGATTTTATCCCTACGGCGGATTCGAGGATTTTCTCGGTCAGGCCAGCATCGAGACGCACAAAATTTACGAGGCCGAGATCGTCCGGGCCGAAGGATCATATGTCCAGGTCCGCATGAGGGCGGATTACTACGGCAATCTGATGGAAAAGATCTTCACCCTCTATGGCGACTCCCCTCTGGTCGAAATCCGCTTCGCCCTGGACTTCCGCAATCCCGAGCTCAACATGCTCGGCCCCCAGCCGATTCTGGAAATCGGGAAGGAGCACGGCCGGGAGGACCTTTTCGTCGTCCCGGAAAAAACGGGGCTCTCGGAATTCCGGATGCGGCCCGAGGAGTATTTCGGCCGGGTTCTCCATCCCGTCGAAGGCTGGAATGCCGGCTACGACGAAACCGAGGATATCGCCTTCGTCGGCGCCTTCCCCGTCTCCGAGCCCGAGTTTCTGCATATGTGGATGAACCACCCCTCCAACGGCGAGTCCAACCACTATTATGCCGAGTTTCAGCCCTGGGTGCCGATCTTCCAGAAAACGCGGCGCTATTTTTCCTATTATCTCTGGGCGGCTCCCGGGCATTGGAAGCCCGCCGTGGAGGAATTGCGTCGGCGCAACCTGATCACAATAAAGTGAGGCTCGCCTTAAACGCCGGCAATGTCAGACTGGATCCTCCAGCCCGTAGGCCTTCCGAAGCGCCGGATCAAAGGCTGCCCGCCGGCCGTGGCAATGCGGCCGCGGACACAACCGGCAGGAGGAAAAGGACTCCTCCACCGGAAAAAGAATCCCGGAGACCGATTTACGCGGAATCATGAGCAGGCTGTCCGAGAGGCGGACCCCCAGGCGCTTTTCGGTATCGCCGAGCAGGCGAAATAGCGGCACCTGCTGTTCGATCGGCCAATCCTCGAGCGAACCCGGGTTCAGGGCCGAAAGCTTGTCGATTCCAAAACGCTCCCGGAGGTCCGTTTCGAGCCGGTCGGCGGCCGATTCCAGCGCTAAATCGGCGATCATCTCCATGGCATATTGACGGAAAAGATCGTCCTCCTTCGAAGCGGCCTTCTCCAGTTCTTCGCCGACGGTGACAAGATATGGAAATATCCTTTCTTTGTCGGCCAGGTTCCGGCGCAGGACCCGGCTTTGAAAAACCAGGCCTTCAATCTCGATTTCCGCGTCTTCCCGGCGGTCGATGAAGGCCTCCCGAAAGAGAGCTCGGGCATGGATGAGCGGCCGGGCCAGAGCCAGGAGGTCCCGTACGAACGCGTCTCCGGATTCGTCCCCGGGGAGGCGCAAGGCGCGCCGGACCCGCAAAGGATCAATCAAAACAGGGATTTCGGCCAGGACCGGCATGAAGACGTCTCCCAATAGAGGAGGATGGACTCGGATATACTATATCAATTCCGCAGGGTAAAAAAAACCCCGCTTGACAGCGGACAACCGAAAGCATAGACTTCATTTTTTTATGGGGGGTGCAAGATGAGCTCCGATTCGAAAAAGCCCAAAAAATTTTGCGGCTCCTGCCTTTGGTACAAGGAAACAAAACCCTTCTTCGGCCGCTGCCTCAAGTATGAAATCATGACCCGGATGGAAAACTATAAATTCACCTGCAAGGATTGGGCCCCCGTCCCCAATCCGGCCGGCGGTCCTGATTCCTTCGGGTGATACGAAACCGCATTCTTCCCGCCGCAGCCATCGGATCCTCATATTGCCGATAAATATTTTCTTTGCTGCACTGATCGCCAAGTCGAACGATAACCTCCCCCTCATCTATCGGCGCTCGGGGTTCATCATTTGTTTTGCCGGGATACGAAAAACCGCTGCCGGTTATGACCTAGGGGTCGCGCCGAAACATCAATCCGGCCGACGCCTTGGCGCGGCGACGCGCCGCACTCCCTTGCCGGGGCCCGCTTTAAGCGGAGGAAAGGGCCTCGTTTTGTCGGGTTTTCCAGTCAAGATGAGCTTTTTCTTGAGCCCCCGGCTCAGAGACTTAACGGCGCACTCCCGCGACAAGGCCAGGGACCGGCTGCCGCATTCCTCCCGATGGACTAGAACGACGGGACACCGGGTTCGTGTATAGCGTGAAGCCTTGCCTTCCTGATGTTCCCGGAGCCGGCGGTCTATATCGGTCGTCACTCCGGTGTATAAAGACCCGTCGCTGCATTCCAGGATATAGAGGGACCACACGGCACCCCCGGCCGCTTCCGGCGCAGAATGTTCCTCCCGAACCATCATCCCTCGGAGCATGCGGCGGTAGAGCGGTTTCATCGGACCATGACCGGAGAACGGGTGTTGACGATTGCTTCGGTGGGCCCGATTCCGGCATTGGACCGGGCCATGTCTCGGCCGATCATACCGGGAGAATACTTCCGCCGGTGCGGCGGAGTCAACCGCCTCTCCTTCCCTCCGTCTTGGCAACCCCTCGATTTTTCTTGAATTATTCATGAATATCGCCGCCCGGAAGAAAAAGTGGACAAGAATTCATGCCTAATGCCGGTTATCAAGCAACACTTTCTGGTATGATATCTCCATGAAAAGATTGACCGCGGAATTCATCAAGGGAGTCGTGGGGCCCGACAAGGTTTTGGAGGACGGGACTCCCCAAATCGCCTTCATCGGCCGTTCCAATGTGGGGAAATCCAGCATCATCAATTCCCTGACCAACCAGAAAGCCCTGGCCCGGACCAGCTCTTTTCCCGGCCGGACCCAGGAAATCAACGTTTTTCTGATCAACGGCCGTTTTTATCTGCTCGACCTTCCGGGCTACGGGTTTTCCAAGCATTCGCGGGAAAAGAAGAGACAGCTTCACGGGTTGATCGATTGGTACCTGTTTCAATCGCCCTATCGGCAGAAACAGGTCGTTTTCATCATCGACGCCGAGGTCGGCCCGACGGACAACGACCTCGAAATGCTCCGGGCCTTGGAAGAAACCCGCAAGAACATCGTCATCATCGCCAACAAAATCGACAAAATCAATAAGTCTAAAACCCAAGCCCACCTGAAAAAAATCCAAGACATCGTCGGAAACCACAAGATTATCCCCTATTCCTCGGACAAGAAAATCGGAATGGGAGAACTGGCCGAAGAAATTTTCGGATAAGGCCGATATTCCCGGATTTCCGGCTTATTTCTTCTCCCCCAGTTTCAGGTCGATCCAAAAATTATATTTCTTCGGCCCGCGCCGGATGTTCTCCAGGGAGACGCTGTTGCCTCCGCTTTCCACCCCTTCGGCGCGTTCCCCGATCCCGCCGCTGACGGTCATCGACGTTTCGCCGGAGCCTACCTTCACGTTTTGGTCGCCGATTTCGGCGGTACTCTGCTTCTTCATTTCCTCGGTCATGCCGCCCCATTCGAATCCCAGCTTGAAGGGTTGGGACGAGTCGAGCGCCGGTTGTTGCTGGGGATCGACCAGCAGAGCGAGGGGAATGACGTACTCGAACACCATGGTCTTCTGGACGCGGGCCACTCTATACGTCCCGTTGGCCGTGCCAGGCAGGTGAGGAATGATATTGCCCTTCTTGTCCAAAACGTCGCAGGAATAGAGCGTGTAGCGCGGTTTGGCCTTGATCTCGTTTTTCTGTTGGTCGGTAAGACCTGTCCCCTTCTTCTCCATTTCCTGGATAAGCTGGTCGGCCGAGACCATTTTTCGATAGAACCGGAAGCCGTGGGTTCGTTTCTCCTTTTGGGGGTTGATCCAGAAGGTCAATCCGGAGGCTTCTATCGAGCTTAGGTAGCGCGGATCGTTGAAGACGAAGACGCAATACAGGAAATTGCCGTCGTTCATGAAGTTATAGTTAACGCCGAAATTCTCATTGATAGCCAGCGTCTCGGCCGGCCATTCCGTCTGCTGGCCGTCGATCTGGATGGGAACCGGAGTCCACCTGCTCTCGAAAGGTTTCCTGTCTTTGGCCGCCAGCGGAGCGGCGAGGGATGCCGCTGCGAGGACAAGGATCAGAATCATGCATTTTTTCATCGGAACCTCCTTCTACGCTTTCTCTGCGCCAAATGGCCAAGGACGGAAAAAATCCGTTTGATAATATATCGTCAATCGGAAGACGCTGTCAATTAAACCCATTCGACTTCCCCAGGCTTTGCAGTCCTCATTCGCAAAGCGAATTAGGGCGGGCTGAACCCTACAAAAACCATAGGACTTGCAAGGCAAGGCCCGGGGTATATCCTGCAAAAACCGTAGGACTAGCCCGCAAAGCCCGGGGCATGTCCCGGGTTAATACTGAGCGGCGCTTTGTACCCCGATAAAAAATCGGGTTTTTGCGCCGCGAACGTATAAATGGGAAAAGCGATGAGCAAGGTTTATGGGGGGGGGACCTTCTCTCTTTGACACGGAGAAGCCTCTTTGATAAAGTCCCGAAGCGATTGGAGGAAAAATCGTGTTCACCAAAATCCATAATAAATCCACCGCTCTTTCCTTTGCCTTTGTTCTCGCGGCATTCGCCGCCTCGACCGCTCTGCCCGGTTCCGCCGCGCGGCCGGCCGTGCCCGCGATTCAAATCCCGGTTTCTATCGACCCGGCGGTCCGGACCGGACCGGTTTCCGGCCGCCTCCTCCTCCTCCTTTCCCGGACCGATAAATTCTCGGCCGGGATCAACGGAACGCCCGTTTTTGGAATGAACGTCGACGACCTGAAGCCCGGCGCGGCGGTCATCCTCGACGACAAGGCTTTCGGCTATCCGGTCCGCCGCCTCAGCGACATCCCCGAAGGCGAGTATTTTGTCCAGGCTTGGCTCAACGTCTATACGACGTTCAAGCGCGCTGACGGAAAAACGATCAAGCTGCACATGGACCAGGGCGAGGGCCAGAACTGGCGCCGCTCGCCCGGGAATCTCTTCAGTGATCCGGTGAAGGTCCGGATCGACGGCGGCGCCGCCGAATCGCCGTCGCTCATTCTCAATCACGTCGTGCCCCCCATCCTTCCCTATCAAGACACGGCCCACCTCAAGCATCTCAAGATCCAAAGCAAGCTCCTCTCCGAGTTCTGGGGCCGGCCGATGTATATCGGGGCGAACGTCCTCCTGCCCAGGGGATACGACGAATATCCCGGCGTCCGGTATCCGGTCCATTACATCCAAGGCCATTTTCCCCGCGGCGGCGTCGCCCGCTTCAGCGAAGATCCCGCCGGCGCCGGCTTTAAGGCCTGGAACGCCGATAACCTGCCCCGCTTCATCCAAGTGACGTTCGAGCACGCTTGTCCTTATTATGACGATTCCTACGGCGTGAATTCGGACAACGTCGGTCCCTATGGCGACGCCATCGTGACCGAGCTCATCCCCTCCATCGAAAAGACTTTCCGGGCCATCGGCGAACCGTGGGCCCGGGTCCTCTCGGGCGGGTCGACCGGGGGTTGGATTTCGCTGGCCATGCAGGTCTTTTATCCCGACTTCTTCGGCGGGACGTGGTCGTTCTATCCCGACCCGGTCGATTTTCGTAAGTACCAGATCGTCAACCTCTACGAGGACAAGAACGCCTACTACATCGAGCACGAGTGGATGCAGGTGCCGCGCGGGGGCGAACGGGACACCAGCGGCAACCTGATCTACACGCAGGAGCAGGAAAACCTCTACGAAGAAGCGGTCGGCGACCGTTTCCGCTCGGGCGGGCAATGGGCCGTCTGGAACGCCGTCTTCGCTTCCGTCGCCGAGGACGGCTACCCGAAACCTCTCTGGGACCCGGTCACGGGAAAAATCGACCGCGAAGCCGTTCAATGGGCCGGCGAGCGCTATGACCTGGGCCGGTATCTCGAGAAAAACTGGCCGTCCGTCGGCCCGAAGCTGGCGGGAAAGATCCGCGTCTTCTGCGGCCGGATGGACAACTTTTACCTCAATGAAGCCTGCTATCTTCTCCAAGAAACGCTCGAGAAGATGACCGACCCGCCTTATGGAGGCGAATTCCGCTATGGAGACCGAGGCGGGCACGGCTGGAGCCCGTTCAAAGGCGACGAACTCCTCCGGATCATGGCCGCTCAAGTGGCGAAGGCTTCGCCCGACGGTAAAAAGGACTGGATTTACTGACCGCTGCGGCAGGCTCCGTGATGAAGGCGACGTTCAGATTGTCTCACTGATTGGACTTAAGAGGAACCAAGCCCAACGACTTGAAATACATCAGGTAATGGCCCAATTGTTTTTCCGGATAAAGCCGGATGGTTGTTTCTCCGCTTTCCGATAGATTGAATCGTCCGATGCTTTCCGTCTTGTATTCATACCAACCCTGAGTTGATTTAACGGCGCTCCTGATCTTCTGTCCGCCTGATTTCACGATATAGCAGCCGTCCTCCCACCCGGGTATGGCCGCGTAGGTAATCAGCACCTCAAACCGACCCGGAGAATTGATCCGGACGTGCCATTCGATGACATCTTCCGGTCCCTGCATTTTCGATATATGGAATTGCTCCTCCTCGCCTTTTCTGTTAAACCGCTTGACGGCTTTTCCGAAGGTTGCCGCCGACAAATAATCAAGGGATATGGATTCGTCGGCTTCCTGTCGAATGACAAAGGGATCAACCTCCGGCCGGCCGGATATCTCCAGGACAATAACCGAATCAATCTTATCCGGAGGTTCTTTCGGCAGCCGGATCAGCACCTGCCTGTTCTCATCCCTTTTCACATGGAGGTGCGTTGACTTATCAGCCAATAGATAGGCTTTCCTGACACGATTGTTCAGGCCCTTCAGCTTCAGGAATCCATCCTCAGGCCAGTCAAACACATGGAGGTATAGATGATCTCCTTTCATCGTGCTGAACCCCCAGGAAAGCTCAGAGGGGAAGGGAGAGGGAGCGGTGCCATAAATGCTTTCGCCGTTTTGCCGGATCCATTCGCCCACTCGCGTCAGAATTTCGATGGAAGGCTGAGGGATGACTCCTTCACCCGTCGGACCGACGTTGAGGAGGTAATTTCCTCCCTTGCTCACGACCGAGACCAGTTTTCGGATGACGACATCGGGAGATTTCCAGTTCTGGTCGAACTTGCTGTAGCCCCACGTATCGTTAAGCGTTTGGGGCGATTCCCAGTACTCTTCAATCCCGCCGGACGGCATCCCGTTGTCGGTGAGACTCTGGTAATCTCCCAGCAGCTCCTTGTCGTAATGCCCGACCCGCCCATTGACGAGGCCGTCGGGTTGGAGGGAATGGACGAGATCGGCAAATGATTTTCCTTGTTCCTGGTTATACATACCCCGGTCGAACCAGACAATTCCCAGGGGACCATAATTGGTGAGCAGCTCCTTGAGTTGCGGGATGGCTTTCTCATCGAGGTATTTCCGGAACAGCTCCGGACGATCCATGGCGTCCAGATTAGTCTGCGATGTCTTGAAATCCCAGGTATTCCCATAGGCATACGGATGTTCCCAATCTTCGCGATGAGAATAATAGACGCAGAATTTGATTCCCGCTTCCGCGCAAGCCTCCGAGAGTTCCTTCAAAGGGTCTCTGCCGAAGGGCGTATAATCGACGATATTATAGGGACTCACCTTGGAATGGAACATGGCGAAGCCGTCATGATGCTTCGCCGTAATGATGATGTATTTCATCCCGGCATTTTTGGCCAGGGCAACCCATTCCCGAGCGTTAAACTTCGTCGGGTTAAAAGCGGCGGCGATCTTGCGGTATTCCTCCACGGGAATCTGAAACTTATGCATGATCCATTCGGCGATATCTCCCTGTTCGATTTTTTTCCCCTTCCATTCCCCCCCCAGAATTGAATAGGGCCCCCAGTGGATGAACATGCCGAACGTGCCGTCCCTGAACCAGGCCGGAATTGCTCGATTTTCCCCGGGAGGATCAACAGCCCGATTCTTTTCGCGCACGCTCGTGCACGAAAACATCACCAGGACCAGGGCCGCCAAAAGTTTATTCACATCCGTCTCCTGTTCGCCGGCCAGAGGGGATTCAGGATATGGGCCAGGACGACGAGGATCACGCCGCCGATGACGTTGAACCATAAATAGGGTATCTCGGTGAAAAAGAAGCAGGCGAGGACGGCCGCCTCGGTGATAAGGGCCGCGACAAAGGTGGCGTTGCCGCCGACGCGCTTGAAATAAAAAGCGATGAGGAAAATCCCGAGAATCGTCCCGTAGAACAGGGATCCTAGAATATTGACGGCCTCGATCAGGGAGCCGAGATGGTTGGCGAACTGAGCGAAGCCGATGGCGTAGAGACCCCAAAAAACCGTGGCCGTTTTCGAAGCCCGCAGATAATGGCGCTCCGAGGCGTTTTTGCGGAAGATCCGCTTGTATATATCGATCACCGTGACCGAGGCCAAGGCGTTCAGCTCGGAGGCCGAAGCCGACATCGAGGCCGAAAGGATCGCCGCCAGGATCAGCCCCACCAACCCCGCCGGCAGGTACTTGGTCACGAAGCTCAGGAAGATGAAGTTGGTGTCGTTGGTCTCGGCCAGGGGATTCCTTTTTTTGATGAGTTGGAGGGCCTCCTTCCGGAGGCCGAGCTCCGACTCCCTCGTCCGGCGGAGTTCTTGGAGCGTGCCTTCCACGTCCGCGTCTTCTTCGGCCTCGATCGCGGAAAGCATTTTCCGAATCTGCTCCTGCTTCTCCCCGCTCAGCCGGGTATATTCGGCTTCGAGGGCCGTATAAGCGCCCCCCCAAGCGCTGTTTTTGACGGCCGCGGTCTCGACCGGGTTGAAAAACAGCGGCGGCGTCACGAACTGGTAAAAAACGAAGATCATGGCCCCAATGAAAAGGATGATGAACTGCATCGGAACCTTCAGGACGCCGTTGGCCAGAAGCCCCTTGCGGCTTTCGGCGATCGACCGTCCGGTCAGGTAGCGCTGGACTTGCGACTGGTCCGTCCCGAAATACGACAGAGCGAGGAAGCCCCCCCCGATGAGGCCCGACCAGAAATTGTATCGGTCCTTCCAGTCGAAGGCGAAATTGATGACGTTCAGCTTCCCGAGCTTTCCGGCCACGTGGACGGCGTTGGAAAAGGAGATGTCGGTCGGGAGGCGCCGGAATATCATATAAAGCGCCGCCCCCATTCCGGCGATGATGATCATCATCTGCAGAAGATGCGTCTTGCTGACCGCCTCGGTGCCGCCGGCGGCCGTGTAGAGGATGACCAGGCCGCCGGTCATGAAAATCGTCAGCCGAAAATCCCAGCCGAGAATGACCGAAATGATCAAGGCCGGGGCGAGAATCGTGAACCCGGCCGCAAGCCCGCGCTGGATGAGGAAGAGGACGCTCCCCAAAACCCTGTTTTTCAGGTCGAATCGCTGTTCCAAGTATTCGTAGGCTGTATAGACTTTAAGGCGATGGTAAATGGGAACGGCCGTGATCGAAAGGATGACCATGGCGATGGGCAGGCCGAAATAAAACTGAACGAACCGCATCCCGTCCACGTAGGCCTGCCCCGGGGTGGATAAAAAAGTGATGGCGCTGGCCTGGGTCGCCATGATCGAAATGGTGACGGCGTACCACGGCGTGGATTTGTTCGCCAGAAAGAAGGTCTGGATGTCCTTTTTACCCCGGGTTTTCCAAACCCCGTAAGCGGCTACGAACGAGAGAAACACGCTCAGGACGATCCAGTCGATAGGTCGCATGGGCTAAGGACTCAACAATCCTTCATAGAGGGCTTCGTATTGGGGGATGATCCGGACGGCGTCGAAGTGCTGCTCGGCGCGCCGCCGAGCCTGCGTTCGGAAGAGCGAGTGCCGGGCCGGATCCCTCAGAAGTCCGACGGATATCGCGGCCATGCCCTCGATATCCCCGACGGGCAAGAGATAACCCGTCTCTCCGTGGACGATGACCTCGGGCAATCCGCCGACATCGGCGGCGATGACGGGGACGCCGCAATTCATCGCTTCGAGGGCCGTCAAACCGAAGCTCTCCTGCTCGCTGGGCAAAAGAAACAGATCGGTGCAGAAAAAAAGGGGCTCCAGCTGGTCCTGTTCCCCGAGGAAATGGACGTCGGAGGCGAGGCCCATCTCCTTCACCAACTGCTGGATATGCGGCCGCTCGGGGCCGTCGCCGATCAAGAGGAGCTTGGCCGGGATCCGTTCCCGGACTCGGGCGTAAATCCGGACGACGTCTCCGACCCTTTTGACCGGGCGGAAGTTGGAGGCGTGCATCAGGATTTTCTCCCCCTCCGGAGCGAAGGCGGTCCTCGAACAGGCGTCGCGGTTCCGGTCCGGCCGGTCGAGCTCAACGAAATTATGGATAACCCGGATTTCGCGCTTGATGTCGAATTCCTCGATCGTCCGCCTTTTGAGATAGTGCGAGACCGTCGTCACCCCGTCCGATTGTTCGATGGCGAATTTAACGACCCGGCGGAAGGACGGATCGACGCCGACCAGGGTAATGTCCGTGCCGTGAAGGGTCGTGACCGTTTTAAGCCGCCGGGAATTGAAAATCTGCTTGGCCAGATAAGCGCTGGCGGCGTGAGGTACGGCATAGTGGGCGTGAATGATCTCCAAACCGTAGATCTCCGCCAACTCCACCAATTTAGTGGCCAGCCCCAGTTCGTAGGGAGGATATTTGAACAGCGGATATGAGGCCACCTCGACTTCGTGAAGGAAAACGTTTTGATGGAAGGCGCGCAAGCGGAAGGGCGGAGCGTAGCTGACGATATGGATCTCATGGCCTTTTTGGGCCAGCCCGATCGCCAGCTCCGAAGCCACCACCCCGCTCCCGCCGTGGGTCGGATAGCAGACGATGCCGATTTTCATGGCCGCCCTCACGGAATCGTCCACAGGTATTCCGGCCCGAAGAAAGCCACCGGATCGTCAACTTTCAAGGCTTCCCGGACGAGGAAAGGCTCCCCGTATTTCGCCCCGATCTGGGCGCCGTAGCGCCTGTCCCGGACCTCGATGTGGTCCAGAAATTCGGGCCGGCCGATGGACGTTTCCCCGGACGCGGCCGCGGGATCGGGCTGATCCGGGCGATGGAACTGCGATCCGTAGGCCCGGATCGCGGTCATTTTTCGGGCCTGCGCGTCGGTGATGTCGACGATGAACGACGGCGCGAACTCGAAGCGGCTCTGGCAGAAAACGACCTTGGCGGGCCGAAACGCCTCCTGCCCCGTATCGATTTTTTTCAGCCCGGCGAGATACGCCGAAGCGCGCACAAGTAGGGACGCGTTTTCGTGGTCCGGGTGACGATCGATCCAATAGGGAGCCAAAATGATCCGGGGCTTGTGGGCGCGGATTTCGGCGATGATCTTGAGCTTGTTCTCCCACGTGAGGTCCACCCGCGCGTCGGGAATATCCAGCATTTTATGAACCGTCAAGCCCATCAACCCGGCCGCTTTGGCGAACTCTCGAGCCCGGATATCGGCGCTTCCGCGGGTGCCCATCTCTCCCCGGGTCAGGGTGACGGCCCCGGTTTTATACCCCATCGCGGCCAACTTGATCAGCGTCCCGCCGCAAGACAACTCCACGTCGTCGGCATGCGCTCCAAAAGCTAAAACATCCACATGCATAGCCGTCTCCTCAAGAAAAAAGTCCTATTCCATGGTCAGGATCTGATGATCGATCTCGTCGATCCCGATGGCCCGGTCGAGTTGATCCAGGAAGGCCGAGCCGTATTTCAGGAGATACGGCACGACGTTGAAGACCCGCTCCTGGAGATGCCCGTTGGGGTAGAGGTTTTCGCCCGCCTTCCGGAGCTGTTGAACGGCGATGTCGTTCCGCTTCGTCGCTGCCTGCAGGATTTTCTTTTCCAGGAATTTCAATTGCTGGATCATCTTCCCCTGGGAGAGGCGGGCGGATTCCTTCAATGTCGGTTCCAAGGCGGCAATCTCCCGGATGAGAGGTTCGAAATCCTGCTCCAAATGCAAAGAGGCCAGGCTCATGGCCCGGCCCAGGGATTCGGGAACTTGGCGCTCGGCCATCGAACGGACAAGGCCTTCCGTGCCGCCCCAGAAATCCGACACGTTCAAATCATATTTTTTCAGGGCGTGAGCGACTTTCTTTTCGACGATGGTCAGACTCTTTCGCGGATAAACCACCGGCATCGGCAGTCCGAATATTTCATAAACGCCTTTCATCTGGGCGAAATAGGCGATCTCCCCCGGCCCGCCGACATAGGCAACCGTGGGCAGGAGGGCGTCCTGATAGATGGGCCGGAGAAGGACATTCGGGCTGAAGAGAAACGGCTTCTTTTCCGCCAGGGTCAGGAGGTCCTTTTTCGAGTAGGTCTCCCGGGGGTCTTTGACTTCGAAAGCCTCCCCGGCCCATTGGACGGCCCGCCGTTCCCGCTCCGCAAAAAAAACATTGAGGATCCCCTCATGGAGTTGAATCTGTTCGCCGTATCCGGCCTCCCGCAGTTTCCGTGACGCTGCGATGGCCGGAGGAGTGGCGGCGGATTCCCCGGCGATCTCGCGATAAAAAACTTCGCCCCCCAATTTCTTCAGGCGGGGATCGGAGGCGTCGATCAGGATCAATCCCCGCGACGTGAACAGCCGGGTCATCCATCGAGCGAACGCCTCCGCCCACGTCCGGCCCGGTTGATAGTCATGGCCCAGTTCGGCGATCAAGCCGGCCTTGAACTCCGAATCCGAGGTGAAATCCGAAAGCCGCCGGAGACAATCGGAGATGTCCGGCGGCAAGACGATTTTCGAAGCGGGGATTTTGAGCTCGCCGGCCGGCATAGGGCAGCGAACCTCTTGGAGCGTATTGTCCTTGTCCAGGAGGACGATACGATCGATCTCGGCCAAGTCGTGATCGTCCGAAGCCAGCCAGAACACCGGGACGAAACGCCCGAGCCCGCGGTGGTTCAGACTATCGGCAAGCTTGACCGCGGTCAAAGCTTTATAGATCGTGTAGAGCGGCCCCGAAAACAGCCCCACCTGCTGACCGGTGACGACGGCACAGGCTTGCTCCCGGGCCAGGCTCTCGATCCGAGCGAGAGTCCGGGGTCCGCATCCGTAGGTTTGGTTTTGCTCGATTAAGACCGCGGCCAACGCATCCCGCGGGATGCGGCGGGCCAGGACTCTCTCGGTCTGGCGTTCATAGGCGGCGGCGTCCCGAAAGTCGCCGTTGTAGAATTCCCGGACTTTGCCGTAGTCGTAGTAATAATCCTCCACCAGGCGCGGAAGCTGAGGGAGGCGGTGCATCGGAATCGCCAAGTTTCAGTGTTTCCCCGCCGAAACCAGGTTGGCGAAAAGACGAAACGCCCCCGGAACGCCCGCCGGAAGCTGCCGAAACCAGGCATACGCCGTGTAGATAAAAACTCCTTTGCCGTATCGCGCATATAAAAGACCGCCTTGGCGATCCGGCTCGCCGGGATCGTGTGAGGAAAGGATCGCCTCATATTTTTCGTCCCACGCCGAAGCGAAATACAAGCCTCTCTCCTGGATCCACCCCTCGAAATCCCTGGACGTGATTTTATTGGGGAAGGCCAAGAGCGGATGGTCGGAGATGGGAAACATGACCGGGGCGCTCTCGACCGTCACTCGATCGCGGCCGATGGTCAGGGGATACGGCCCGATCCGGTCGGTCAGAGCGCCGGAGGCGACGTTATATTGGACCACGAAGGTGCCGCCGCGTTCGACATATTCGAGGAGCCTCCCCTTCATGGCCCGGAGGCGGTCACGGGTATTGTACGCCCGGACGCCCGCGACGATGGCGTCGAAGGGGGAAAGATCTGATGTTTCGAGCATCTCGTCGCTCAGCATCGTCACCTCGTACCCAAAGCGGCGCAAGCTGTCTGCGACTTCGTCCCCCGCTCCCATGATATAGCCGAGCCTTTTTCCTCTGGTTTGGACATCGAGTTTGACCACTTTGATCCGGCTCTCGGGGAAATAGACCTGCCGGTGAATGTGAGGGTAAGATATTTCCACCAAAGTCCGATTGCTCGTTTTGCCGGCCAGGTCCGCTTCCGCCGTCAGGACGGCTTCCTGAGCGTTTTTCGGCGGGGAGATTTGGAAGGTAAACTCCCCTTCTTCGGACTTGGCGGCAAGAGAAAACGGCAGACCGGCCGGAGCGACCCGCCACCCGTCCGCTCCTTTGAGCCGGATCGTCCCGGCCACGTTTTTCGAATGGCTCTTCAACTTTATTTTTACGGACTGGGGGCCTTCGCCGGTGAAAATTTTGACGCCGTCTTCGATTTGGAGGGTCACCCGCGGCCGGACTTCGAAAGGCCGGTAAAGTTCGCCGTCGACCTGGTCCGTCCAGCGGAAGAGCAGCGGGAGGGAATAGTCCAGAAGCGATCCCCCGGCGTCCAAGACGATTTTGACGCTGATGCAAGGCGGATTCTCGGCCAAGCCCATGAGATTTCGATCCCCGGCCGTGAAGGGACCGTCCTGAGGGGAGGCCTCCAGCCAATACGGCTGGGACAAGGGAAAGTCCTTGGGGATGAGCACTTTGTTCTCGATAGACAGGGTTTCGTTGTTCTTCAGCGGCCGATCGACTATCGAATCGGCGGCGAGCCCGGGATATCCGAGGCGATGGAGGATGAAGGGCTGGTCGGATCGATTGATGATCGACATCCGGATCAGAATTTCATCTCCGGGAGCGGCGGCGAAATCATCGGCGATCGCTTCCATCCAGATCCCGGCGCAACCCTGGATGACCCGGGACAATTCCACTTTCTTCAGTCGGACCCAATCCGATTCCGTAAGCTTGGCCAGCTCGGCCTGAACGCCCAGCAGGCCGGGGACCAACCGGGACGGTTGACGGGGATCGAACGATTGGATGCATTCGGCCAAGAGGAGACCCGCTTTCTGCCCGCCGGGGACGCGATTCCAGGTGATATCGATCCCTTCGAATATGTCCTGGGCGGCCGGCTCTCCGGCCCAAATCTCGAAAGCGTCGTATTGGGTCCCTCTCCGCCCGCCCGAACCGAAGCCCTGGCTTTTATGCTGGGACCGGCTCTCGCCGGCGATCTCGGAGTACGATTTTCCCAACAGCGGATTATATTCACCGGTATCGACCCGCAACGGCGGTGCGGTCTCTTCCGGACGGGGGCGTCCTCGGTTCAACAACAATCTCTTGGCTTTCCAAACCGGCGCATATTTCAGCTGCTCGGGAAACCGGTTCGGATCGGCGGCCGCGGCATAGGCTTCCTTGATCAGCATCCCGGAGGCCGTGTGGTGCCCGTGCCCTCCGGAGCCCTCGGCGGCGAACCGGGTGATGATCACATCGGGACGGAACTTCCGGATCACCCAGACCATATCCCCAAGGACGCTCTCCTTCCCCCAAATGGCCAGGGTTTCCTCCGCCGTTTTGGAATAGCCGAAATCGACTGCCCGGGTGAAGTACTGCCCGGCCCCATCGATCCGGCGGGCGGCCAGGAGTTCCTGCGTTCGCAGGAGGCCGATCTCCACTCCCTGTTCCGGACCGATCAGATTTTGGCCGCCCTCGCCGCGCGTGACCGAAAGATAGGCCGTCCGGTATTTCCGGCCCTTTGAGAACAAAGCCAGGAGGGACGTGTTCTCGTCGTCGGGATGGGCCCCGACATAGAGGACGCTCCCCAGGACATTGAGCTTTTGGAGGGCGATTTCCAAATCCGCGGCGTTGGGAATTCCGAGCTGCTGGGCCTTGACCGGAATTTGGAGCAATACCAGCGGCCCGAGAATCTTCAACAGCCATTTTTTCAAACTCACCCTCTTTCAGGCCGCCATAATCCGGTCCCCGGGAAAATCCGCCGGCCTAATCTAACCTAAGTTTTATTGGGGCAGACTGATCTTGAACGGCACTTTCAGCTGTTCCCAGTGCAGGAACGCCGTGGCCGATTTTCCCGCCAGATCTTCGAATCCATACGCCAGCCACTCCTGAAAGGGAGCCGCGACCGGCGTCACGGTGACGCGGAGGGCATCCTCCTCCTGTTTGTAGGCAAAGCTTCCCCAGGAGGAATTGTTCTTGCTGAGGATGATCGTCCACTCTTTTTCCGAGGGGATCATATGGAGGCCGTATTTTCCCGCAGCCAACGGCTTACCTTCGATCAAAACGTCTTTTTTGAACTCAATGGTCGTGTTTTCGTTGGCTCCGGCCCGCCAGGGGAACGGCTGGTTTTTGGAATACTGATTCCCGGGCGCCATACCATGGGGCACCAGGGCACCCCAAATCTTGCGTCCTTTGACGCCCGGACGGCCGTACTCGATGGTGATATCGGTGTCCACGCCCAGTCGTTGCATAACACCGGCTTTCAGGCTCGAACGAACCTGGGCGCCCTGGGCGGCCGCATAGGGAGGCAGGACCAGAACAAGAGCAAGGATCAAGACCAGGCCGCAGGAAAAGCCGAATCGCTTCATCGTTTTCTCCTAGCTGCCGGATTTAAACGACACCGTGGCGATCGTTTTGTCCCACATGATCGCCAGCTTTCCGCCATCGCCGGTCATATCGACAAACGCGACGGTGAATTGGTCCATCGAGAACGCCAGGGTCTCGACCTTCATGGCCGCCCGAATGACGTCCTTGTCGGGGGTGTATCCATAGGAGCCCCAGAGCGCCTCTTTATTTTTCGGGTCATATTTTTCCTGGGCCGGCCAAGTGGAGAAGATGAGCGTCCAGGCGCTCTCCTTCAGTTCCACAAAGACACTGTATTCGCCGACCGGCAGCGTCTTGCCGTCGAACACGAGCGGCACTTCGGTCTTGAAGCGCGTCGTTTGGTTCGCGCCCACCCGCCAAACCGGAGAACCGTCGCTCACCGCCTTACCGTAGTCTGCGCCCGCGCCGAAGAGATTCTGACGCCCGCGCTTGATGGGCCGGTTGTAGGTCACTTCGATCCACTTGCCGTCCTGATACCGCTGGCCGCCCTGAACTTCCACGTATGTCCCGCCGATTTGGGTGGCGGCTGTGCCCGCGGGACTCGCCGGTTTCCGGGGCGGAGTCTGAGCCAAGCTTCCAGCGACGAAGGACGCGATCACGATTGTTGCCAAAATCCATCCGCGACGTCTCATTGCGCTACTCCTTTGTGAGCTTCTCGCCCGGCCCATCCTCGCGATCCGGAACCGAGGAAGGGCGGTGCGATCCATGTCTACTTATCCGATTATAATTCTGAACCCCGTCAACGGCAACCTTTTTGTCGAGGACGCGGTATCAGGCTTGGTATTTTCGTGCGATGCAGCCCTTCAGACGTTCCTTGCTGAGATAATTAAACCCACTCGACTCCCCGGACTTTGCAGTCCTCATTCGCAAAGCGAATGAGGACTGCAAAGCCTGGGATATATTCAGGGTTAATACTGAGCGGCGCTTTACACCTCGATTTAAAAATCGGGGTTTGGCGCCGCAAACGTATCAGTCCCTCGCCAGGCGGAAACCGAGGTCGAGGTCCCTGTAGGACGGGGTGCGGTCGCGGCGAAGCGAAGCCCGCGCGTACTGGGCAAAGTGGTTCCAGGAGCCGCCCCGATAGACCCGGGAGGAGCCCGAACCGGCACCCGGTGGATTGTTCTGCGCACCGGCGGAATAAACACCGTACCAATCCTGGCACCATTCCAACACATTCCCCAACATGTCATAAAGACCAAAACCGTTTGGCGTCTTCCCGCCAACCTCGTGCGTCCGGCCCCCTGAATTTCCGTAATACCACGCTATCGAGTCTATGGAACCGTAGCGATCTCCTGTCGTCCCCGCCCGGCAGGCATACTCCCACTCCGCCTCTGTCGGCAATCGATACCGCAGGCCCGTCTTTTGATTCAACTTCCGGATAAACCCCTGCACATCATTCCAACTCACTTTCTCCACAGGTAGAGTATCCCCGCCCGTTTTAAAAAAGGACGGATGGGCCCCTCCCATCACCGACGCCCATTCCGCCTGCGTCACCTCGTATTTCCCGATCTCAAAGCCGGAAACCGTCACCGGATGAACCGGTCGCTCATTGGATATTGCTTCGCTCGATTCGGAGCCCATCATAAATGTCCCGCCCGGAATTCGCACCATCTCAATCGAAATCTTCGCCGCTGACTGAAGCCGGGCCGCCGGCTGTGATGTCCCGTCATATATAGGCTGATTATCACTCCCGCCCCAGCATAATAATGCCGCCGACAGCATAACCGCCCCAAGGGCCTTCCCGGTGATGATGTTTCGGATATTCATAGTTCCCTCCAAAATATTTTTACTTATTCATACCCCTGTTTTGGAATTAAAATCAAGATGGCCGGCGGCGGTCTCAACGGTCCAGGCCGAGCTCCTCAACCCGCTTTCTCATGGAAGCGATCTGCTCTTCAAAATTCGACAGCAAATTCAAGAACCGCGGCTCCTTGCCAATCCCCCCAAACAAGGGGTCGAGGGTCAACCACCTGTCCCGATAGCCCAGCATGAGCGCCGGATTCGAGAGTCCGCCCGGCGAGCTATTCGTCCCGCCTCGCTTTGAACTCCGAGCCGGGCTTCCATTCCGGCATCTTGGCCGCCATGGCGACGCGATAGCCGACCGCGAGATAAAGCCGGAGATCCTCGACGGCGCCGGCAAGGTCCCAATCCGGACGGATCTTGTCGGAGGGTTTGTGGTAGTCGTTCCGCGTATATTCCTCAAGGATCTTGAGGCCCCAGTCCGCCGGCCGGCCGATGAAATCGATCCCGGCGCCCGGGTTGATCGCCGGAACGCCCTGCTTGGCGAAGGGGAAGTGGTCGGAACGGAAGAACGATCCCTTTTCCGGCGTCGGGTCTGGCTTCAGGACCCGGCCCTGCTCGGCGGCCGCGTTCTGCATATAATCATCGAGCTCCGAGTTCCCCAGGCCGACGATCACGAGGTCCTTGGTCCGGCCATGGACGTTCAAGGCGTCGATGTTGATGACCCCGGCCGTCCGAATCAGCGGATAGATCGGGTGGAGGACATAATAGGTGGACCCCAGCAAACCCTGTTCCTCGGCGGTGACGAAGAGGATGAGGATGGACCGCTTCGGAGGCGGGTTGACCTTGGTGAGCGCGCGCGCCAGCTCGATCACGCCGCCGACGCCGGTCGCGTTGTCGACGGCCCCATGGTAGATCTTGTCGCCGTTGATCTCGGGACCGATCCCGAAGTGGTCCCAATGAGCCGAGTAGATGACGCATTCGTCCTTGAGGACGGGATCGCTCCCTTCGAGCCGGGCCGCGACGTTGGTCGAGTCGATCGTCCGGAGAGCGTTATTCAGGGTGACCGAAGCGGTCGTTCCGAGCGGGACCGGCTTGAATGCGCGGGTGGCCGCGCCCTTCTTCAAGGCCTCGAAGTCCTGTCCCGCCGCCGCAAACAGCGTCTTCGCTTGGTCCAGCGTGATCCAGCCTTCGACCGCCGCGCGTCCCAGGTTCTTTTCGGGCGAAACCAGGTCGAACTGTTCGGTGACCTTGCTCTGGACGACCGAAAACGGGTAGGCCGCCGGCTCGGTCTCATGGATGATCAGCACCGCGGCAGCGCCCATCTTTGCGCCCATTTCGTATTTGTAGGACCACCGGCCGTAATAGGTCATGGCCCGGCCGCCGAACGTCTTGGGGTCGAGCGCGTTTGGGTCGGCCGGGTCCGGGACCGGAGGATCGCCAATCAGCACGACCATCGTTTTGCCTTTGAGATCGACTCCCTGGTAATCGTCCCAGGAGAACTCAGGGGCTTGCACTCCATACCCGACGAAGATCATCTCGGAGTTGTCCAGGTTGACGGTCTCGAGAAAACGCTTTGTCCAGGCGATATAATCGTCTTTCCATCTCAGATCCTGGCGGCGGCCGCCATTGCGGAAGCTAAGCACAGGGCTGCCCTGGACGGCGATCCCGGCCAGCGGGACCTTCTGAATATAGGTCCCGTCGGTGTTCCCGGGCTTGAGGCCGAGGCGCTTGAGCTCGTCCACCATATAGGTGACGCTCAATTCCTCGCCCCGGGTTCCAGGGGCGCGGCCCTCGTATGCGTCGGAGGCCAAGACCTTCACATGCTCCAGCACGGCGTTGCCGTCAATGGGAGGCAAGGAGGATACGCTCAGGGTTGACGGTTCCGGAGAAGGCTTGGACGGTCCTCCGCAGGCAGGGAACAAGAGAATGAGGACCAGAAGTCCAAAAGACAGCAGTTCGCAACATGTCTGAATTCTTCGCATGGCGCCCTCCATGGGAGGGGTTATATCGCTGTCCGCGGACCGGTGTCAAGAAAAAAGGCAGGGAGTATCAAGGCTACATGCTTGTTCTTGAAAAACACGGAGGCAAAGATCCATGCTTTCTCCTTCTCCCGTCCTTTATGGTGATCCAGATAAGCCCTCGAGCCCTTTACCTGAGCATTGTTCGCTCCGTTCGGGCATCCGGAATGCTCGGGAGAATTTTCCCGTACATGTTTTCACGGGGAGGCACGTCTCGTTTTTCCCCTGAGATCCGGAGGGTCCGCGGAGAGGGTTTCGTCTTTCGGGCTTGGGCGATCAATAGAAGCACGCTGGGGCGGTTCAGCTTGCCCGCTTCGGCTTCATCCAGGAGATAATCCAAGGCCGCGCGCATGGTGTACGGCTCCTTTCGGTAGGGCCGGCTCGAAATTAGGGCGTCGAGCACATCGACGACGGCGATGACCTGAGAATATTTCTTGATTTTTCGGACTTGCCGGGGATATCCGGAACCATCCAGCCTTTCATGATGCTCGAAGGAGGCGTAATCGTAGAGATGATGATCTTTTCCGCAATAATGATGCAGGAGGATGTAGCCGATCAGCGGATGAGTTTTCAGGATCGCGTATTCCTCCGCGGTGAGGGGGGTCTCCTTATCCAGAATCTCGACCGGAATCCGAGATTTGCCGAGATCGTGGACGAGACTCAGCCGGGCCATGAAGGTCGGGTCGCAGATCTTCTGAAAGTGTTCGTCCAGGCAAAGCATGGTCGACAGGACGGCCGTGCGGAGAATGTGTCGATAGGTGTAGGGCATGAGGCGCTTGGTTTTTCGAAGTTCCTTGATGATCGTTTCCGGAAGAGAGACCTTCCGGATGCGGCGGATGACTTCGCGTTTGATCCGTGCGGAAGAGAGCATTGTCGCGTACCGCTTGTCGTGAAAGACACGGGGGATATCGGCGAAGAGGGTTGTCCCACCCAAACGAATAAAACGGCTTGGCGCGGGAGTCTTGGCGATCGCGTTCAGTCTTCGCGGCGTAACCGTTTGCCCGGCGTGAAACAGCAAAGTCCTGTCGACGGCATGAAGATCGTACAGTAAACGCATTGGTTCCCCTTTACCAAAGAGTTCGGGTTTCTCTCTTTATAATTAATGAAACCCGACCACCGAAAACCCACCCTTATAATCATGACTCGATATTAGTATGCCGGACGACGGGCATTGTCAAGAAATATTCGCGTGCAAATCGGCGTTATCGCGGAGGAGGCGGAATTTCGATCGGCCCTGCGCGAATCGGCCGGACGCCTTTGTTTTGCGGCGTGAGAAGGCCAACAAGGATCCCTCCCCCGCATTATCGAATCGCCATCAAGCCGGAGGGTATTCCCTGGTAAACGATTAAAAGCGGGGGGCGGTCCTTCCCGCCCTCCCGGTGGCAGCCGATGATGCCTTCGTTCTTAAAATAATTTTTTCCCTGTGGTTTATTTCAAGCTTCAGCGGATGGTCGCTGCCTTTTTCCGAGGTCCCGTCTGCGCTCCCTGTTTTTTTTCCTTTTTTTTGAGGATGGCCAAATAGCGTTTTTCACCCTTGGCAAACTCCGCTTTTAACGCCACTACTCGATTTCCACGAGCCATTTTCATGTTTTTTTCTCCTGTTCCGTTATTCCCGGACTTTGCCGCCGAAAACCCGCTTCATCTGCTCGATATCTTCGGTGGGATAGCCGTCGATCTTGTAAGTCGTTTTGCCCTGCTTCGACTCGAAGGTAACCTCGCCCAGGATTCGCTGCACCGCGGTCTTGACGGCCTTCGCCTGGATCTTGCGGCGGAACACGATGAAGGCGATATCCGTGTTCTCCAGAGCGAAGTTTTCGGGGTTTTCCTTGAGAATATCCTCCGGCGACATGCTCAGGTACTTTTCTCCGAAGGCGAACGACGCCTTCAATTGGTCTCCCCATCGGGAGAGGAAATTTTTGCCTTCTTCCTTGCCCCGTTGGTTCGCCTCCGCGATCGCCGTCTTCAGCATCTCCGCCGTCAGCCTGGCAAAGATGGTCCGGCGATCGGTCATGGCGACATTGAAGGCATCCCCGTTGCCGAGAAATTTGGGCTTTTTGATGTTGCGAAGAACGCAGAGAACTTTTTCTTCCATGTCGGCCTCCCCGGTCAGGTTTTTATCGTCCGCTTCCGGCTCGATAAATCAGTCCCCTCTCTCTTCTCCCACTTCGATCCTGCCCAAGCACACGCCCCCCTCTCATCTCTCGATCATAATATATAGTGATAAAAAGTCAATGTTTCTTGAAGATGCACCGATCAAACTCCTTGTCCTTCGGGGGCGAACATTATTTTCAAATTCCAGCTATTTTTTCCCCGCCGCAAGCACCGGCGCTTTCCGCTCCTCCAGATATTCCCAGCGCAGGTAAGCGGCGCACAACTCTTTTTCCAGTTCCTGCAAGCGCGCCTTGACGGCGGCGACATTGCCGCCGGTACCGCGGTAAAAACCGGGATCGGCCAGGGATCGATAGATCTGTTTCTTCTCCGCTTCCAGTTGTTCCAGCTGCGGCAACAGGGCTTCCAGTTCCCTTCCTTCTTTGAAGCTCATCTTGACCGCCGTAGGCCGAGGTTTGGACGGCGGTTTTGGGGAGGGTTTCTCATCGGCCTGAAGGAGAGGAATTTCTCTCTGGCGCAGCCAATCGTCGTAGCCGCCCACATATTCCTCGATTTTTCCCTGATCGCTGAAAACCAGGGTGCTGGTCACCACATTGTTTAAAAAAGCCCGGTCGTGACTCACCAGCAGCAGCGTGCCCTTAAAATCGAAGAGCAGTTCCTCCAGCAATTCGAGGGTCTCGACATCGAGGTCATTGGTGGGCTCGTCCAGGACCAGGACATTGGCGGCCCGGGTGAACAAACGCGCCAGCAGCAGGCGGCAGCGCTCCCCCCCGGAAAGGGACTTCACTTTGGTTCGGGCCTGTTCCGGCGTGAAGAGAAATTTCCGCAGGTATCCGATCACATGCTGGGCCGCACCGTTTATGGTCACCGTGTCGTTGCCGCCGGCCACATTGTCGAAAACCGTTTTCTCCGCATCGAGTTGGTCGCGCATTTGATCGAAATAAATGACCTCCAGGTTGGTGCCCAGACGGATGCGGCCCTGCAGCGGGGTCAGTTCGCCCAACAGCAGCCGCAGCAGGGTGGTCTTTCCGCAGCCATTGGGGCCGATGATGCCCACCCGGTCCCGGCGCAGGATCGCGGTCGAAAAATCGCGGATCACTTGTTTTCCGGGGTATTGATAGTCGACGTT
Organism: uncultured Eubacteriales bacterium; assembly: GCA_964557435.1. Classification (GTDB taxonomy): domain Bacteria; phylum Acidobacteriota; class Aminicenantia; order Aminicenantales; family UBA4085; genus UBA4085. The sequence continues at coordinate 7,945 of CAZLAM010000026.1, read as the reverse complement.
TTCCGCCGCAATGACCAGGTTGCCCGAAAGCTTTCCCGGCTGCAGGGTCATTCTGACCCCGCCGGGCTGCTCCTGCCGCTGCCGGCGCAGGGCGCGTATTTTCAGCAGGGTTTTAACGCGGCCCTGGTTGCGGGTGCGGCGGGCCTTGATGCCCTGGCTAAGCCAGGCTTCCTCGATCGACAGTTTCTTGTCAAAAAGCCGGTTTTGGCTCACTTCCGTGGCCAGGCTTTCCTCTTTGCGCGTCAGGAAAGTCGCGTAATCACAGTGCCAATCCAGCAGCCGGCCGCGGTCGATTTCAATGATGCGGCTGGCCAGTTTCTGCACCAGCAGACGGTCGTGAGTGACGATCACGATGGTGCCGGCGTAGGCGGCCAGAAAATCCTCCAGCCAGATAATGGCGTCGATATCCAGGTGATTGGTGGGTTCGTCAAGCATGAGAATATCGGGCCCCGCTACCAACGCCTGGGCCAGCAAGGTGCGCCGCTTCAATCCGGTGGACAAGGTCGTGAACTCGGCTTCGGCCGGCAGCTGCATCCTGGAGATGATAAGGTCGACCTGGCGGTGGATTTCCCAACCGTTTTCAGCGTCCAACTGCTGCCCCAAGCGAGCCAGGCGGGCCAAAAGCCGGGGGTCATCCCCGCGCTGATCAGCCAGCATGGCGCCGGCGTGATGGTAGTCGGCCAGAAGCCGGCCTTTGGCCGCCAGCCCGGAAGTGACGATGTCGATGACCGGGCCGGCGATGCCGGCGGGAATCTCCTGGTCCAGGCGGGCGGTGGCGATGCCCTGGCTTCGGGAGACCGCTCCGCTGTCCGGGGTGATCTCGCCGTTGATCAGCTTCATCAGCGTAGTCTTGCCGCTGCCGTTGCGCCCCAGCAGGCAAACCCGTTCGTGCCGTTCAATATTCAGGTTGATATGGTCAAGCAGCATGAAGCCGCCGTAGCCGATACACACGTCTTTAACGCTGAGCAGTGCCATCAGATGATCACCTTCATTTTTCCAGCTGCCCGCGTTTGATATCGAGCCCTGCCCCAGTATCAGCCACGGAAAAAGCGCCAATGAAAAAGGCAGTATATCCCATACCCGAGGCCAACTCAAAACGGAAGCGGGAGATAGGAATAAACCTATTCGCCTCCCCGTGCTTTGCAGTCCTCATTCGCGAAGCGAATGAGGGCGGGCAGAAGCTCGAGCCGATGCCCGGCCCCCTCGTAATTGTTTCATTAGTCCTTCAATTAATTTTTCTCGATCCGAGTGCTGGGGAACATCTCTTTGATGAAAAACAACCCGTCCATGATACGGGTCCAATCCGTCTTCATGGGTTGATGGCCCAGCGGGCGGCAAGACAGCGGCTCTCGGAGCCAAGCGCCGTCGGCGGCGAGATTTCGAAAATCCAGCCAGGCATAGGAAAAACCGGCGGAGAATAACAGGCCTTCCAGGCTATTCGGCTCCGCCGGGACCACTTCCGTAGTCTCAGGCGTCTGGACCGTTCCCCACCGGCCTTGGTAGGCGGTGAATCCCAACACATAGACTTCAGGCCCCATCGCCTTGTGAATCCAGTCGCCCATCGGAATCATGGCCCCCTGCCGATTCATGATGAACTGGGGGTGACGAATGATATGCGACGTGGCGGCCCAAACGAGGATCTTGCGCGTCGGATAGGCCCGTTTGGCCAGCCAGATGAAGTTATCGCCCATTTGCCGGTCCCTGAGGTTGATCGCCCAATCCAAAGTCGTCTTCTCCAACGACGCCAGATTGATGTGCCAGCTCTGTTCCAAGAACGCGGCGCTGCTTTTCAGGAACTGGATCCAATAGTCCCGCTCGATCATCCCCGGCTCGTCGGAAGGGTGAAGCAAGCCGAGCGCTTCGGCAAGAGCATGGTTGGCCATCAGGACGGCGGCCTGGTCTTCAGGCTTGACGTTCTTGAACTCGCTACCGTTCTGTATGAAGCTCGGATCCTTCAGCACCAGCGCCAGGGCGTTTGTCACCCGGAACGCCGCGTCCGCCGCGTCCGGAGGCAATCCGGCCCTGGAAAGATAATCGCTCAGATCCAGCAAGAGATAATCAGGCGAGGCGCTTCCGGTGAATTGCATATCGAATCCGGACATTTCCAGAGGATGGTTCGTTTTCGCCTGCTCGGCGATGTAGCTCCACAACGGCTGCGCCTGGCGGCTGGCGCTCCAGTCCTCGAACAGGCTCGAAGAGAGGGCTTTTTGAGGATCCTCTCCGGCCCGTATGGCCCACCAAGCCCTGCGCATGTCATAGAATCCGCTTTCGAAGGCGAGCACGTCGAACCCCATCCGTTCATGGAGAAACCTGATCAAGCGGACCTTGGCCGCGAATGTCGCGCCGTCGCCGTGAGTGGCTTCGCCCAGCATCACGATGCGCCGGTTGCCGATCACTTCGCGCAGGGGCTCAAGGTCGGCGAAATTTCCATCTTCGGCATCAATCGAACGAACCGAAAGGGCGTGCTTTTTCAGATAAGCGATTCGGGCTTCTTTGGCCGTATCCGCCGCGGCCGCAGCCTGGGCCAACCCGCCGGCCGGCGACTCCGGGATAGAGGCTCCCATCATTATTCCGGACCTAATCGATGAGTCTTGATGTTTTTGGTCCAAGCCGTGCCCGCCGGGTTCTTGAATCCCCGCTAAACCCGCTCCGACAAGCGAGAGCATGCTCAACACCGCCAGCGAAATAGAAATCCCTATGCATCGTGTCACGGGTTTTTTCCTTTCCTTTATATTACGCAGGGGCGGTTGTGCGTGTTGCATTTTAATCGATGCTTCGGTCAACGGGCTTTTTGTACATCCGACGATATGCTTATCGAGCCCAAACGGATTAATGTCCACAAGTTATTGAGTAATTACCGGGGTGTTCTCGTTCATAATGATTGGTGACACTATGGGCTGTTATGGGTGTTGCCATGTATCTTCAACCGACGACAACTTATGGATCGCTGATCCCGGGCTCTGAGTACATCCGAGATCTTGTCCGCCAGGGGACGATCACCCCTATTGCGGCGGCTCGGTTAAAGTGGATGGACCACTATGCGCTGCACCAAAACGCCCGTCTGACGTGCCGTCACTTCGATATATCTCCGCAGACCTTCTACCGCTGGAAGCGACGCTTCGATCCCTACGATCTCACGACCTTGGAGGATGAGAGTCATCGGCCCTTGAAGCCTCGAGTTCCGCAGACTCCGCCGGCTATCGTGGAGAAGCTCTTAGCTCTGCGCCGGAGATATCCGCGTTGGGGGAAGGACAAGCTCGTGGTATTGCTGCGAAGAGACGGCCTCACGCTCTCGACCTCGACGGTGGGACGGATCCTCAAGCGGCTAAAGGACCGCGGGGTCTTGGTCGAACCGTTAAACGTCCGCTTGGCCAAGGCCGCGCGCAAGCGCCGTTGGAAGCCCCGCTACGCCATGCGCAAGCCGGAGGGCTATCGCATCGATGCTCCCGGCGACCTGGTCCAAGTGGACACGGTTCATGTTCGGTTCAGCAACAGCGAAACGCGCTACCAGTTCAGCTCCCGCGATGCGATCTCTCGCTGGGACTGTTGCCGGGCCTATCGTCATGCCTCCAGTTCCGCGGCGGCCGCGTTCCTGGAATATATGGAAAAGAAGTTCCCCTTCCGGTTCCGGGCGATCCAGATCGACGGCGGATCGGAGTTCAAGAAGCACTTCGAGGAGGCCTGCCGCAGGCACAAGCTCCGACTGTTCATCATCCCGCCACGATCGCCCAAGCTGCAAGGCTATGTGGAAAGATCGAACCGGACGCATCGAGAAGAGTTTTATGAAGTGGAAGAGATCGAGCTGACGATGGAAGGGCATAACCGGCAACTGGAGGAATGGAATCGGGTTTACAACTACGTCCGTCCCCATCAATCGCTCAAGTACCTAACCCCCAATGAGTTTTATCAACGCTGGTTAAAGGAGCATAAACTCAAGCGTCACTAATCTACTGGACGAGTTCACCGTCTTGACACCGCCTTAATATAAGTGTAAAGATAGCTTATCTAAGCGAGGGTGATCATGAAGCGTTTCTTAATCCTCTTTTGCTTACTCGCAGGATTGTTTTCCTCTACCGGTTGCGAAAGCCCGGTCAAGCCCGACCCACCTGCGCCTCCGCCGCCTGCGTGCCAGACGAATAATACTGCTCAAGTCACGTTTAAGAATACGTCAAATACCAACTCAACATATGATATTGTTTGGGACGGAGGATATTTGACAACCATTGCACCAGGGACATCAAGCCAAGCTTACACGATATCTGCCGGCACACCACACACCCTTTTGTTTAGGATAACTACTACCCATGAGACAGCCTGCGCGCAGGGTGTTTCGAATGAAGCTCAATGTTCTTCAGCTACATATTCTTGTTCACGCTGAGTATCGAACGAGACCGACCGAACCATTGAGCTTCTCCCCCGCGCACGGCGTGCCCCGGCCCCCTTTCGGGTATTTTAATTCAAGCCCGGCCCCCCGCTGATGCTGCCTGCCCATTTTTGGCAGTTTTTTGGCATTCGCACTTGGAAATATGGGTATTTTAGGGAAATCTAGGGAATCCACCTGAAACGCGGACTAACCCGTAAATACTTTAATTTTCAGTTTCTAAGGGGGGATTTAAGAGCGCGCCCGGTGTGACTCGAACACACGACCTTCTGATTCGTAGTCGGCTAATCTAGTAGACTAACTAGCGCGTTCTGAATCACTTACGGGGACAGGAACCGGATCGTTGTCGACTTTTTGTCGTGTTAAATCGAGCATCTCATCCAGACGCTCGACGGCCCGGCGCATGTGCTCAGGCGTTGGATGAGCATAGCGCATAGTCATCTGGATAGAGGCGTGTCCAGCGATTTTGCTTACCGTAACTAAATCGATCCCTCCTTCGACCATCATACTAAAGGCGGTATGCCGGAGATCATGGAAACGAAGCCCGACTATCCCCGGGTCCTTCTCATCATCAGGATCCTTCTTGGCCCTTCTGCAGGCCGCATGGAAGGCCGTCTTGACGTCCTTGATGTGGCCCCCGGTCTCGGGATTATGGAAGACGAACTCAGAATCGCGCGGGAGAGCTCGCAGCACTTCGGCCACGGGCTGGTTCATCGGGACGAACCGAGACTTGCCGCTCTTGGACTCCTCGATTAGGATCGATCCCCGGACGAAATCAACGGCCCGCCAGCGGAGGCCTAGGATTTCGCCTCGCCTCATGCCGGTATTCAGAGCGACGATCAGGACGGGGCGGATCGCCTTGGAAGCATTGTCAATTAAGCGCCTAGCTTCCTCAGCGGTCAAGATTCGCTCCCGGCCGGCCGGTTCCTTGAATTTCTTGACGGATCGAAGGGGGGTCGCCTCTAGCTTCCCCCATTCGACCGCTTTGTTGAACATCGTCCTCAGACAAGCAAGGCCGCGGTTCACAGTCGCTGGCGAGACATCGGCCCGCCGCTTGGCTTTGTACCGTTCGACCTGCTCCGGGCCGATACTTTGTAGCGTTTCCCCCTCGAAATAGCTTTTCAGATTCTCGAGAGTCAGTTTGTCCCCGAGCCAGGATTTCTTGTTCTGCTTGCAGTAGGTTTCGAGGAACACATCCGCGAAAGTCGCAAAAAGAACCGGTTCGGCCGCGGGCTTCTTAAAGCCGAGCTTTTCGTCCAGCTTTTCGATCCTGATCTTGGCGAGGGTGTTCCGGGCTTGTTCCTTCGTGTAGCCACCGAATTGGCGAATCCGCTTCCCCTGGGCCGTGAAATCGACATACCATTTTCCGTCCTGGAAATTGAGATTCCGATCCTTTTTTTGCTTAACCATCGAGGCTCATTTTGAAACTTATTATTGATTTCTTGATCATACCTACCATTGCGTTTGGACGCCAAAAAAACAAGTTTATGATGTGGGCAATTAATAGTCGCTCTCATCGGAGTTCATAAGGTCAGGCTTCGCGAAGGCATTTATCACCCCTTGCCGGCTACAATTTGATCCAATAATTTCAAGTCTGCCGCTAATGAGAAAGTGTGGATCGGCCTTCGATGAAGTATTCTTCCAAGATCTCCTCCTTCAAGGGGGGCGAAATCCTGCCGCCGTTCAAGGATCTGGAAATATGGGCAGGATTTTTTGGGGGAGGTCAAGATAAATGGCCACGAGAGACAGGCTTTTGATCCGCCTTCGGGAAGCCCCTAAACTGTCCAAAGAATAGGGAGAGGGTCAAATAGCGGGTTCGGGCCGGCGAAAAATCGAACAGTCGAGATTGATATTTGCTTATTCTTGATTCAGCCCTTTGTAACCTTGAGGGATATATATTAACAGCCCCTATCGATCATTCGCTTATACCAATAAAAGCGGCTGCGGAGGTAAGCGCCCATTTGAGATTATTCGCTTTCCTCGGGTTCTTCGATTGGTAGAGGTATTGTATCCCCATATCTTGGCAATGCTCGATCAATTAATCGATTAAAGTCCGTCCACCGTGTTGAAGCTTTCATCAGAGTGATGACGCCAGTGAGGTGTTCTGCGAGTTTTGGATGTCCGATGTCAGGGGTTAGTCGCTGATGGAATTTATGTTTTACACGCCCTCTTTCATCCCGAGGCGTGAGCTTACGTAATTCACTCAAGACGCCAGGGGCCAATCTTTCATAGATGATATTATTTGTGATTTTCCCAACGAGGCTAGGCCTGTTCACGGAGATGGGGCTATATTGCCAACCTCGAAGGCGGAAGAGTTCTTTGTAAAACTCGTCTGGGAATCTTTTCGCCCAGGGGAGGAGATCTGTCGAGATAAATTTTTCGAGTAATGCTTGAAGTGCGCTCCGATCTCGGATCTCCTGGTAGCCAGTCGCTTCGTCGACCAGGGCAATGATTCCAACCTTCGCGAATGCTCGTGTAAGGATCTCGCATTGCCTGGCGATCGTCTTCTGACGAAGCCCCTTAAGAGCACTTTGGTCTTTAGCCTTAAGAACCATCTCGCAGATATCAACAAGGATGGTCGCCTCATACCCCGTCGCGATTTTACCGCCTCTTCCTGGGCGGATAAACCTTATCGGGGTATTTAGGGCCGTGGCTAAATCATCTGAAATAAATGGCTTAAGGTTATTGTAGCTCGTAAACTGCCTTAATTTTGAACCATGGCTCTGGCCGAGTGCGAGGGCCGATTGCATTCCTCGCCCAGAGAGTACGCGCGTTCCGTCTTCAAGGACGTAGCACGGGATTTGCATGCTCCCGACGATGAGCGGCCGCTCCGGATTCCCAAGAATGGCTTTTCTGACTTTATCCATCTTTCCCCTCCTCTGAGAAAATCCGGCCTCCGAGCCGGCTATCTGAAGCGGTAGTCTTGCTGCAAGTCGGCGCGTTATTCCCAGGGGTCCTTCGGGAGCTTCGTCTTCTCTGCCAAATCCGGCATAACTATGGGCGGACACTCACGAAGCGTTGCGATTCTTTGAACCGAGCACATCTCGTCCTCTCCATAAAACCATGCGCATTCATGGCGCATGCAACGAGCCTCGGTTAAAGGCGCATTGTCTTTAAGCCCTGCGCGAAGGATTGGGCACAGTCTGTCTTCCATCTTCCCCTCCTTTGAGAATATTTCGTCGTTTCGCCGTCTATATAATCGAGACGCGAACCGCGCCCTAACCGGCGTCTTTATCCTCCGGGGGCCCGGCCGGGCGACCGGCGGCCCCTGGCCCCTCATGCGGATTCGGCGCTTCCCGTCTTTATAAGCTTTATCGACCAATCCTCTTTGTTCAAGCGAACTAGCGAATGGTACTTCTTGCCGTCCAAATTGTTGTAAAGAATTTCTATATCGGTCTGTTGGCCGATTTCCCATACATTCAATTGCCCTTTGACGGGAGTTTTCTCGGCGGTGTTCCTTAACCGAGTAAAATAAAAACTTATAATCGTCTCGTCTACGATCATAAGAGGAATTCGGAAAGACTCGTAAATATATTCCTGGGTAACTATTGGAGTTATGTGAAC
>CAZLAM010000025.1:0-51741 GCA_964557435.1 uncultured Eubacteriales bacterium | reverse complement strand
GAAGTGCTCGCGCGACGGGTAGTAGGGGTAGCAGATCGAGCCTTCGCCGTCGCCGTTATCGACGGCGTATTGGCTCCAGATGTTGCCCTGGCAGACGTGGATGCCTTCCTCTTCGGCGAGGTAGCGGAGGTTTTCGGCGGCGAGGAACCCGGCGACCAAGCTCTTCGGGCGGTAGCCGTCGCCGACGATTTCGGAAACCCGCTTGAGGCCATCGTGGAGGTCGCGGTTCACCTGTTTGCGGGTGTTGTACATGTTGGCGAAGTAGGCCCCGGGGATGAAAGTGATCTCGTCGCCGAACTTCTTGTGATAGGACACGACGAGACCGCGCAGCTCGCGGTAGGACTCGCGCTCGTCATGGAGCGCGCGCCAGCTGAACGCCCAAGTGATGCGAGCGCCGGGCCAGGCGTTGGCGATCGCCTCACGGAAGGTACGGGCCTCGGCGGGGGTGTGGACGCTCGATTCGTCGGGGCCTTGGGCGGTGTCGCGGGTGACTTCGATCTGCCGCACACGGACGAAGGTGTTGAAGGTGAGGAATCGGTTGCAGATGAGAGAGGGCCCGGAGGCGTTTGTTTGATCCGCCGTGGCCAAACCCATCGACAGGAACGAGGCCGCTGTTAGGATTGTGAGGATCTTGATGAATCGGTTCTCGGAGAATGGCTTTTCGATCGAGTTCATTGGCCCGTCCTAAAGTAACAGAAACACGTTATGGGAATTTCGTTTTCGGCCGAATCGCCATGCGGCCGCGTTGTCGCCTCTCTCGTCCCACCCAGCAAGCGTGAGGGAGTATAAGAGAGAGTTCAAGAGGTGTCAAGGGCCGGGCCGAGGAAGCGCTCCCCATCATCGAACGCGCCCTCCAGATCGAACCCGGATCGTCTTTCGGCCATTTCGTGAAGGGGGTCGTCCTGATCTTCCTCAACCGCTTGTCGGAAGCGGCGGATAAGATCAAGATCGTGGAAGCCGCCGAGGTTTACGCAGATAAAAACGGAAGGCTCTACTTCCAACCCTTGCCCAGGACGACTTCCGCCCGCCGCGACGCCGGGGTGACGGTCCAGGATTGAAGCTTGCCGTCTTTAACTCGGCCCTCGACAATGGTCTTGAAGGGTGCATGGAGCTTGAAATCGACGTCCCAGTCCTTGGGCCAGGCGGGGAGCAGGAATATCGCCTTCCCCTCCGTCTGGACGAGCATGGATTGAACGGCTTTAACCAGAACGCCGCCATGGTCTTGATCGGGCGTCCAGTCATAGTTCGGGCCCCAGAAAGCCGGGAACCGGCAATCGGGATCGCTTTTACGGGCCCGCAGGATGACATTTTCTTGGGCTCCCTCGGCCAAACCAAGATAAGCCTTGAAGATGTCGTCCTGCCGCCAGCCGAAAGCCCCCTGGTCCAGGACGCGGAGAAGAGCCTGCCGTCCGAGGACGGCGTTCGGCTTTTCAAAGGAGCAGAGCCGGAACGGGAAAACGGCATAGAGCTCGGGATTTTCGACATTGCGCTTGTCAGCAAACTTCTCGGCCGGCGCCAGCATCTTGAGGCCGTCCGCTTCGCGGACCGGAAGCTCGGGGATCTTTTTCTGAAAGCTTAGGACAAACTTACGATCCGCCGCGGAGAGCTTCCCAGTCGGCAGGGCCAGCAGACGCGCGGCGACGGCCCGCAGGCCGGCCACCTCGGGCATGGGCGCGGTGCTGTCCCACCAGGTTTCGAGCGCTTGCGCGGGATGCATGACCAGTTTTCCCGCCTCATCCGTTTTGTAATGGCGGTCGAAGAAAGTCATCACTTCGAGGGCCAACGGCACGGCCTTGGCCTTGAGAAAGGCTCGATCCTCGGTATAGTCGTAATATTCCAGCATCATCCAGGCCAGCTCGGGGCCGGCCACCCACTCCCATTTGTGATAGCCCGATACCTGGAGCTTGTCCTCGCGCTCGGCGGCCGGGACGTCCCAGCCGTACGACTGCATGAAGACCGCGCCCCAGGGGAAGACGCATTCGGCGAAATAGGCGCCGGGGTGGCCGAAATAGCGGCGGGTGCGGTACTTGGATACCTCGAAAATCTCGCCCGCAAACATCCGGAAGAACGGCTGGATCAGGTCGAAATCGCCCGAGGCGCATGAGCCGATGTACGGCAGGCGCGAGTTTTGCCACCAGTAGCCGGGGCCCCAGAGGCGGTAGTCGGCGTCGCCCGGCTTGCCCGGCCGGCCGACGGTGAAAATGTTGCCGTTGAACTTGATGGGATACGCGCCACGCCCGGAGCAGGCGTTGATGAACCTCTGCAGGGCGTAGCCGCGCGAAACGTCGAAGCCGGCGGTGATGGGTTGGGGCGGGATCCCGTCGCGGCCGGCGTCCCGGATGTCGATGCGGCTGCGATCCCAGAATCCCGCCCACCAAGCCAGATGGGCGTCGCGGCGCTTCTCAAGCCCGACGGATTCGGTTCTCCGGATGGTTTTCCGAATCGAAGCCAGCCAAGTCTCGCATGTCGCCGGCTGTTGGGTCAGGACGTAAACGCTCAGCCGTTGGCAAAGGGAAGCCGGGCTCTCGATGTGCCGATCATCGATCCGCCTCCCCTTCTCAACCCGGATCATGGCCCCGAATGTGCGCTGGAGAAGCGGGTCTTTCCAGGGCGCTTCCAAGAGGTCCTGAAAACGCATGGACAACTCGGGGCCAACCGATTTGATGTTGTGGTGGCACCAGGCGACCCCGTCCGGGAGGTTCGGGAAGACGATGTCGGGCTCGACCACCGTCGGGGCCGACTTGCCCGGCGGGGCATCGTAGTAAGTATCGCTGACCTCGATCGACGGCAGGGGTGTCTTTTCCGTCCGCCACAGCTCGATGGCCGCCGTGGCCGTCAGCGCGGCTTCGCCCTCGGTTTCGACATGGATCACGGGGTTGTCCGCCTCGACCCAGATGCGGGCCTTGACCGGCCGCCCCTCAACCCGGCCATCGACCACTATCTCCCCCGAATGCAGCCTGAGCTCCTGGCGGAAGCCCGCCCCACCGAACGGGTTGGGGCGCAGGGAAACTCGGACGCGCCCGACCTTGACCAGCCGGTTGTTGTCATCCCAGGAGTCCGTTTTCCCGATATAGAAGATAATATCGCCCGAAGCCTCCACCCAGACGTTGAGTCCGATGTCGCCGTTGCCGAGCGGCATCGATCCCAACGCATCCTTGCTCGGGGTATTCCAAACGATGTTATAGGCTTCAGGCGAACCGGTTTTGACGCCGCTTTGACCCAGCACCGAGAGGGCCGTGCCCAGGAGTCCAAGGACTAGGACGGCCAAACTCAGCGCATCAGAGAGGCGATTGGTCATCTTTCGGCCTCGCTTCATACAGCCACATGCAACGATTAAATTCCGGCTAACCGAAGGATCATTTGTTTTCATGGACAGACCTCCCATGGAACCGTCCGGCCCGGTCCGTCTGCTTCCCCGGCGACGCGGTCGGCTCATGTGTCCGCCAGCGTATCACCGGACGATTGAAAAATCCATCCGAGCATGGCCGTGCCCGTCATTGAATCGATATTAGGAAGGCTTCGCCCGGGACGGGGTCGAAGACCTTTCGTGCCGGATCCAGACGAGAAGGCGAGGAAAGGACTCTAACGCGTCGCCTTGATCCGGGCGACGTAGATCGTGTCCACCCGCATCGAAGGATCGACCTGGATGACTTCGAATCCGGCTTGGTCCATCTGCTTGATGAAGTCGGCCTTGCTCGTGGCCTCGTCCCTTTGATCGGACGGACAGCGGTCCTTGTCCCGTTCCACAATAACCAGCCGGCCATCCGGTTTGAGAGCAGGCCGGATATTGCGGACGAGCTCGATCGGCTTGTCCAAGTGATGGTAGGTATTGGTCATAAAGGCGACATCCAGCGCCCCGGCCGGAAATTTCGGGTCGTCGATCGTTCCGATGATCGTCCGGACGTTGGTCAGCTTTTCCTTCTCGCAGCGCGTCTGGAGGCTCTTCAAGGCGGCGGAGTCTATGTCGTTGGCATAAATTGTGCCGGAGGGTCCGACGGCGTCAGCCATCCAGACCGTGACCCTGCCCGTGCCGGCGCCCACCTCGCCGATGCAGAGTCCCGGCTTGGCACCCATCGCCTGGAGCACCTTGTCGATGGGCTGACGTTCATTGATGATCTTTTCCCAAGCCTCGACCGCAATCGTCCGCGATTGGGGGGTGACCATGGATCGGACGGGCCGCTCGACGGCCAGGACAAAAAGGATCACGACAGCCGATATCACCGCCGGCCGAAAACGAAGCTTATTCATATCCAACTCCTTGTATGAGTCCGGATTTTCGTTCTCCAGAAGGAATACGACGGCGGAAGGATGTTCGTTGTTAGGAGTCTCGATCAAACTATGGTTATTCCATTCGTTTCAGGGAATCCACTTTGAATGATCGGCAATTTTGAAAATCCGGGAAGAATTTGATAGGAAATTAAAGAGTCTTCAATCAGGAAACAAGCGGTGTTTCAACATTCGTCAAGGGCGATAAGAAACGTTTTACAGTCAACGAGAACTTCTCGACGGCAGCGAGCGGTTTTCAATCTATTATCTTATAATCCTTTTCATGGAAAAGGCGCAAACAAACATTGGAAACCTCAAGGTCATAGAGGATCCCTTTGTTCTTGGAAATCTCATTAAAGTCAATGCCAAAGACTTGCCAGGAAATTCCGGATAACACCCGACTTTGCTATTTGCTAAGGGTGAAAGCTTCAATAGTCGTTTTTGGGACCGAGTCAGGGCGAACAGGTACCCATAAATAGAAGGCCGGCTCAAGCCCCGCCATCATCTCCATCGCCGCCCGGAAGGCGGATTTCGTCGATCGGTTCCTCCTCATCGAGGACCGCCCGGGCGGCCCGGCGGCCGCTCTCCATGGCCGTGGGAACGCCGCCCAGGAAGAGGGCGGAATACGCCTGATAGCCGGCCATGTACAATCCCCGGATCGGCGTCCGGATCAACTCACGCCCGGACGATTCAGAAAAATCTCGATGATCCCACGACCACCCGGCCACGGCGCCTTCGCTCCGGCCTCCCTGGTCTTCGAACGTGAGGGGTGTGGCGACGTCGATGACTTCGGCGGCCCGGCCCAGGCCGGGAACAAGATTCTCCGCCTCCCGGATCAAGGCCGCCGCCAAACGTGTCTTTAGCTCGGTATATCCTTCGGCGCGCCGTCTCCAACCCGTTCGATAAGGGGCGAACGAAGGATACTCCGCGTCGGCCCGGATGACGATCGAAGCCTTGCCCGGCGGGGCGAAGGACTCCTCATCCCCGCTCCAGAGACTGATTTCCAGCTCACTGCGGGCAAAGAGATCCGGGTCCACGAACGCCCCCGCATCCGTGCGGTCGGGCCTTTCCCAAGGCGCATCGCCCCGCCGATAAATTAGCCGCGTCGCTTCCCGGAAACACGACAGGTCCGCATTCCCCGCATCGATTCCCACCGCAACCTGGAGGATGGAGTCGGTCTGCCGGGCGCTTTGGACGGCCCGACGCCACTCGGAGGGTATTTGACCGGCGTCCAAAAGACGGAGGAACGTCGTTTTAAAGTCGCCGTTCGAGATGACCGAGGTCGCGGGGATCTCCGTCCCATCGTCGAGTTTGACCCCGGACGCCGCCCCATCCTTGACCAAGACTCCGGCCACGTGAGTCCCCAGCCTGATGGTCCCGCGGCCTTTGGACTGCCCGGCCGATTCGAATCGATCGAGGCCATCCTTGCCCTTGACGGCGCCAACCAGCTTGGAGCAGAAAGCCTCCATGCCGCCCCTCGGATGCCAGATGCCTTCCCGAACCATGAGGCTCCACATGGCCAGAAGAAGCGGCTTGCTCATCGTCGGCTCCCTCGTCCCCAGACTGCCCAGGATCCGGCGCAAATGCACGTCCCGGATAAGGCCGTCGAGGTTTTCGGCCCCGGAAAGTCCATCGGTCTTTCCCGAAGGCGAGAATCCCTCGACCTCGCCGAAGAACTTCGATAAACCCGCTGCCTCGGCCGGGAAAACAGCGGTCAGCACCGCCGCCGTTTCCTCTGGGGGAAGCGAAATCGGCACGTCGAGGCCGAAAGCCCGAATCCGGTAATGGACGCGGCGGAATAAAAGCGGATCGCCCCCGCCGACCTCTTCCAATAAGGACGAAACTCGTCCGGGGTGGCTGAAGCCCAACGGCCCCATGGGAAACGCAAATCCTCGCCGCCGGTAAACGAAAGCGGTCCCTCCGGGATGCGGGTTCCGATCCAGGACGAGCACCCGCCGCCCGGCATTGACCAGGGCGGCCGCGGCCGTCAATCCACCCACGCCGGCGCCGATGACGATCGTATCCCAGTGCTGCGTCATTGGCTTCCCTCTCCTTCAAAGCAGGCCCGCGGCAGGGAGGTGAAATCGAGGCTCTCATAGCGGCGCTCGATCCCGACCGAAACCACCCTGATCGATTCGAGAACTGGTGCTGGGAGGAGAAGAGCCGTTCGAGCCACCTCATCCTCATACAGGTTGTGCCGGAGGTAGCGCGGATTCTTTTCTCCAAACCATATTTTCGCTTCCCACGATCTTTCGTTGAAGGAGACCGTCTCGAATTCCGCATCGGATAATCCGATCCCATCCCCCTCGGCAACAGAGGCGAGCCGGCCGTGGTTCGATATCGAACGGGTCGAGAGATTAGCATAGGCGCCCAGGTACTCCCCGGCGAAGACCAAAGCGCGAACCGAGAAGGTGTATCCATCCGTCCGGCTGTCGATGAATTCCTGGAGTAGAAGGTTTCTGCCGGCGTGGGCGAGTTCCGCCGAGGAAGCCGGATTCGAAAGAATTTTCAACCCCCTCCCACCCCTCCCCAACCGCCGCTTCAGGACGATCTTGCCATGGGGTTCCAGAAACCGCTTCGTTCCTGAAGGATCTCCGGAGTCGAATATCATCGTCTTGGGCATAGGGGCTTGAGGGTTGATCAATCCATATTGGATCCATTTGTCTTCGAGGCGCAGTCCCGGATGGAAGGATTCGGGAAAGGGGCCTTGGCCGTCCAGCCAAAGCTTGAAGGGCTTGAGAACGGTCATGAAAGGCAGGGATTCGAGATAGTCTTTGAACCCGATGCCGTAGGCCCGGCGGGAAATCGACTCGATCGCTTCGAAGATACCGGAGGGCCGCCCCCGAAGGACACGATGGGTCAGGTCGATCTCCTGGGCTCCGCCGGGCAAGCCGACATTGATATCGACGACAAACGGATCGCCCGAGGGCGCAAAGAGAAAATCGATGCCCAGATACATGTTTAAGCCGGCGGCGGAAATCTGATCCCTGGATGGGCCTGATCCGCCCCGCGCGTAGTGTATCACCTGGGATGGGAAAACTATACGCTTAAAAAACTCCGATGATTCTTGGATCGAGTTATCCGTCACCAAAACTCGGACTTGTCATAATTCCGCGAATCGAGGATATTAAAGAAAGAGGAGAAACAAAGATGATTACGCAATCGCCCAACCGTCGAGCCGGCTTCGTTCTCGCCGCGGCCGCGGCCGCGCTGGTAATTGCGGCCCTGCCTGCCTCCGGGGAGAATGCCCGATGGCGGCTTGATCTCGAGAACGGCGCGGTCTTCAGCGGCTACAATGATGTCGCCATCCCCGGCGATACGGGCACCCGCTTTTCTCTTTCGCGGGACTTCAAGACCGAGGCCGGGTATTTCTACCGTTTGCGGCTGACCTGGCGGCTCTCGTCCCGCCACAGCCTGTCCGTCCTCTATGCCCCGTTGAAGCTGTCCGCCTCGGGCGTCGCACCGTTTCCGATCCGGTTTTTCGGCTTGGACGTCCCGGCGGGGGCTTCCGTCAGCGGCTCTTACATGTTCAATTCCTATCGGCTGACCTATCGATACGAGCTGGTCGCCAACGAAAAATGGAAAGTCGGCGTCGGATTCACGGCCAAAATCCGCGACGCGGCCATAGGCCTGGAAAGCGGAGGATTGAGCGCCAAGAAGACCAACGTCGGCTTTGTACCTCTTCTGAATGCCCGGATCGAGCGGTGGTTTTCGCCAAAACTCGGCTTGCTCCTCGAAGCCGATGCCCTCGCCGCTCCGCAAGGCCGAGCCGAGGACGTTTTACTGGCTATTCTCTACCGGGTCTCACCGGCCATGACTCTCAAGGCCGGTTACCGGTTCGTCGAGGGCGGCGCGGACAATCCCAAGGTCTATAATTTCACCTTCATTCACTACGCCTCGATCGGACTCTTGATCGATCTTTAAAGAATCGGAAGTCGGCCATGCGCATCCTTTTAACCGGAACGACGGGGTATATCGGCCGGCGGCTTTTCAATGTCCTGGTCCGTGAACCCGATGTCCGTCTCCGGCTCCTGGTCAGGAACGCCGCGAAATTGAACCTCCGGCCCACCTCAACGGTCGAGATCGTCGAGGGCAGCACCTTCGACGTTGAAACGTTGCGCCGGGCCACCGACGGCATGGACGCCGCCTACTACCTCATCCACTCCATGGGCGCCGGAAAGGACCTCACCTCGCTCGAACGCCGGAGCGCCGAGAATTTTCGCGAATCGTGCATTGCGGGCGGCATCCGACGCATCATCTATCTCGGCGGGTTGGGGACCAAGGAGACCGGAAGCGAGCACCTCCGCAGTCGGATCGAGACCGGAGAGATCCTGAGCGCCCGGCCGGACCGCCTCCAGACGGTCTGGTTCCGGGCCGGAACGGTCATCGGCTCGGGCAGCATCAGCTTCGAGATCATTCGCAGCCTTGTCGAAAAGCTCCCGGTCATGATCACGCCACACTGGGTCCGGACGCGCACTCAACCGATCGGCATCACCGACGTCCTGGCCTATCTCCAAGCGGCGCTCACCGTCGCCGTCCCGAAGGACGCCGTCGTGGATATCGGCGCCGAGCCGATGAGTTTCAGGGACCTTCTTTTGGGGGCGGCCCGGGTCATGGGCCTAAAACGTTATCTCATTCCCGTCCCGGTCCTGTCGCCCCGTCTGTCGTCCTATTGGCTTATCCTGATGACCCCGGTGCCGTTCAGGATCGCTCGAGCCTTGGTCGAGGGATTGAAGTCCGAAACCATCGTTACGAACGACAACGCCGCCCGCTACTTTCCGCACATCCACCCGGCCTCCTTCGCGGAGGCGTTTGCCGCCGCCCTCGAGGAGATCGAGCGGAACCAGGTCGTGAGCCGGTGGTGCGACAGCACCGCCGCGGCCGCCTGCGATATCCAAAAGCATGACCTGGACAAAATCGCCGAGGCGGTCTATGTCGACCGGCGACGCCGGGACTTCGGCCCCCTCCCGGCCGAGGCGGTGTTCCGGACCGTCGCTTCGATCGGCGGGCCGAGGGGATGGCTGGCCGCGGATGTATTGTGGCGGCTGAGGGGGTTCATCGACAAGCTCGCCGGCGGTCCCGGCCTCGGCCGCGGCCGGCGGGACGCCACCGAGCTTCGCATCGGGGATAGCCTGGATTTCTGGAAGGTGCTGGACCTCCAGCCGGGAAAGCGGCTGCTCCTCCTGGCCCAGATGAAGGTTCCCGGAAAAGCGTGGCTGGAGTTCGTTATCCGTGACGATGAGCTCATCCAGACGGCCTATTTCCTGCCCAAAGGGCTGGCCGGCCGGATGTATTGGTGGACGATGAAACCTTTCCATGCCGTGATTTTCGGACGGATGATCAAGAAGGTCGTCAAAGGACGAGCCTTCGGCTCGCCACTCACCCGTGGCCTGAAACCACGCCGGTCACTTCAACCGCGCCAGCGGCCCTGAGAAAACCTCAGCCTTACCACTTCAAGCCCGCTCCGAACAGAAAAGTATTCCGCCCGAGACCCTGGTCGTCCAATCGGGTATAGGAAGCCAGGATATGGACATGACCGAACATGGTCCAATCACAGCCCGCTATGTACGTTCGAGCCTGCCGGAACAGCAAATCCCCGGCCGCTCGGATTTCGGTCGAATGGGTCCCTTGACCGAATCCCGCGAAGACGTAATTCCGGTCCGAGAAATAGCGGCGAACTTGCAGAACCCAGGAGGTTGTCCGCTCGGCGCCCTGCGGAGCGACATAGAGGCGTAAGACCGAATAAAAAGAACCGAAATACCAGCCGACCGATCCGAAATACACCGAAACCGGCCGGGGATCGAAATTCATCCGCCGGTATCCGAGCGACACTTCAAAGGATGCGGCCAATCCCTGATAAATTTCCAGGAGAAAGGAGGAATGGGGATAGTGACGTGCTATTGAAGAAAAGCCGACATCGAGGTAGGCATACGCGTCGGTCCATAGCCGTGGATAAGCTTCCAGGCCGAATTGCGTATCCCAAGATCCCGACCGCTTCGTCTGGTCCATTTTGAAGAGAATCGGAGGACCGTTTTTCGGAGGCCGCCATTGGAAAGCCCACTGCCGGTTGATCAAAGAACCGCGGGGATCGCTGAACGTCTCCGGCTGATGTACATATCGGATTTCATAGATAGCGTCGGTTCGCGTCGCGGCCCTCGTCAGGGCTCCCCGGACCTCGGGATTAGCGGGATCGAGAAGGAAAGCCCGCTCGAACGAGGCCTTCGCTTTATCGAATTCACCCCGCCGCCGGTAGAGAAGCCCCAGACTGAGAAGGACTTCGACGTTTTTCGGATCGCCCTCCAGGCTGCGGAGGAAATACCCCTCGGCGGCAGTGGTCTCCCCTTTTTGTGCGGCGACAAAAGCCCGGCCGGCCCATCCTTCCGGATTCTCCGGAGAAATCCCGAGGACTTCGATAAACCCGGATTCCGCGGCCTTGATATCCCCGCGCCAGTATTCGATCCTGGCCCGGAGGAGGAGAAAGTCAGTATTCGCCGGCCGGCGTCGGATCAAAGCCGCCAGAACGTCAGTGGCCCGGGTATAATCCCGATCAAAGGCATAGGCTCGGCTGAGGAGGAAGCCGATCTCTTCGTCTTCGGGATTCGCTTGGAGAATGGCCAGACAGATCCGGACGGCGGATTGAAAGTCCCCCGAACGCAGCGCTTTCTGGGCCTGGTCCCGGACTGCGTCCTGAGTGGCGGCAAACACGCTCCCCACGGAAAGAAGGATCGCCAGACAGAACCCTGGCCGGGACGGTCTCATGATTTCGACGGCTCCAGTTTGAATTTTTTCTTTTCCATCGCGCCCCATTCGGTCTTTCCCCGAAAACAATCGATGAATCCTTTGCTCCGAATAAGGGCTAGAACCTGCCGGTAACCTAAGTTTTCCATCACTCCGCAGAAAAAAAGGATGATGACATCGGCGAGGCGGGGGAACCGCCTCTCCGAGTATTCCTCGAGGATGATCGAAGAAAGCGAAAGAAGGGTGCCCAAGACGACGGCCAGGAAGAAGAATCTCAGAGCGAAGGGGCCATTGAGGTTTCCCGCAAGAACGGAATAGGTGAAGACGGCATAACCCGCAAGTTCGATCAGCGGGCTCAGCATTTCGAAGATAAGGTAGAACGGAAGGGCGAAAAGTCCGGTTATTCCATAGCGGGGATTGAAGATCATTTTGGCGTTTCGCTGAAGGACCTGGATCAAACCCCTCTGCCAACGGTTCCGCTGATTGAGCAGGCTCTTCCACGATTCCGGAGCCTGCGTCCAACAGACGGGATCAGGGATGAAACTGATCCGGAACGGGATTTTCTGTTCATGGAGCCGCCGGCGGATCCGAAGCACGAGGTCCATGTCCTCGCCGATGGCGTCGGGCTGGTAGCCGCCGCATTGGAGGACGATGTCCTTGCGGAACATGCCGAAGGCCCCCGAAATAATCAGCTGACTGTTAAGCATGCTGAGGCCCATCCGGCCGCCCAGGAACGCTCGCAGGTACTCGACAATCTGAAAACGGGCAAGCCAGCTCCGAGGCATTCCGACTTTCCGGACTTGGCCGTTCCTGATGAGACAGCCGTTGATGAGGCGGACGATCCCGCCGACCGCGACCGTCCTCTCGGGATCCTCATGGAAGGGCCGGGCCATCTTCAGGAGGGCATCTCTATCAATCACCGAGTCGCAATCGATCGCGCAGAAAAGCGGGTAATGAGCCACGTTCAGTCCGGCGTTCATCGCGTCGGCTTTTTTCCCGTTGATCTTGTCGACCAGGATCAATTTGGGCTCGATCGCCGAGACATAGATCCCCCGGACCGGCTTCGTCATAATGGTCCTCCGGAAGACCTTCTTGGTTTTTTTGAGTTGAAAAGATTCGGTCAGCAAGCCCATTGTTTTGTCGGTCGATCCATCGTTCACGAGGACGACCTCATAGACGGGATATTCCAAGGAGAGGAGGGACCGGACGCTTTCCACAATGGTCTCTTCTTCGTTATAAGCCGGAGCGATCACGGAGATCGGTTTAACCAGGGGCTGGGCGAACAAGTCCTTGAGGTCGACATATTTCAATAGAGTTCGATGGCGGGAGATCCCCGCGATGGAGAGAGCGATGAACAGGGCGTAAAAAAGGTTGATCAGGAAAAAATAGAACAGGATCGCACTCTCAAATAAATTAAAGCCGGCGGGGAGAAAAGAGGTCATACCCCCTCCCCCGTGGCCCCGGCTTCTTCGAGGGCCATGTCGGCCATGTTCGAGGCGAAATGATCGTGCGTATTCCGAGAAACTGCCTTGAGCCGCCGAATTCCAGCCGCTCCCAATTCGAGCAAGGCTTCCCCGGAGTTGTAACGGACATGCCAGGAAGGGGAATTAAGCCCCCGGGCCAGGATGTCAAGGGCAGCCGGATTGTGCAGCAATCCGAGGCTCTTAACGGCCTGAGCTTCGACTTCCCAAGCAGCGTCTCCGGCCAGGGCGGCCAGGGTCTCGTAAGAATCCGGAATGAGTATGCGCCCAAGAGCCCGGGCGACCTTGATGCGGATTTCCTTGTCCGGATGGGAAGCGAAGGCCGCGATATCCGGATGGAGCGCGCCAAGCGGGACGATCCCCGCCATTTCGATCAGGATTCCCGTTTTATGGGGGGGCAGCGGCTTCCGAAGGAAATCGCGAATGTAGCGCTCGCTCTCCGGGCCGTGTTTCGCGATGATCGCGCAATAGCGATGGATATTGGGACAGGCGTCCGTCTCGAACGCATGAAAAACGAACTCCAGGATTTCCGAGCCCGGAAAGCCGGCGATAGCCTGGACGGCGGCAAGCTGGATCGGAGGTTTATCGTCGAGCCGCCGAAGCAGGGCGGGGACGTTCGAGGCATCGGAAAACAATCCAAGGAGCCGGGTCGCGTTGAGCCTCCGAAAAAAATTCCTGGATTCCAAATCGGCGATCTTGTCCTCCCGGAAGGCGAGGGCGAAGAGGGTCTTGAGGATTTCCCTTTCTTTTCCGTCCACGAGCCGGATGAGATTCACCAACACGGCGGTTAAAACGTCCGGCCAGGAGCGGTAACGGTCGACAATCGAGGCCAGTTCTCCTTCCTCGGACAAATAAAGGGCCCCAATTACATCCTCTTCCGCCCGGCGGTAGCGGCTCTCGAAAAGCTTATCCCGCCGATGAAGGGCCAGCCGCCTTAACACGATGAGAAAAAACAAAGCCAGGGCAACGATCGTTAATCCGACCAGGAAGCGGGGAACCCAGACGGACATGACGTTGTTCATGGAAGGTCTCTCAGGGCGCGGCGGATCTTGGCCAAGACGATCCGGGAGCTGAACGGTTTGACGATATAATCCCAAGCGCCCGCTTCCAGGGCCTGAATCACTTTGTCCTCCTCGATCATCGAACTGATCATGAGAACCGGCACACGGCCGAGCCCCTCCCCCTGACGGAGAAGCTCGAGGAACCGAAAACCATCCATCCCCGGCATCATGACATCGAGCAGGATGAGATCCGGTCTTTCGTCGAAGGCGACCGCAAGACCCTCCCTTCCGTCCGTCGCGGACTTGACCAAATAGCCAGACTTTCCGAGAAAGTGGTTCAGCAAACGGAGGATGATCGGATCGTCGTCGACGATTAGAATTTTGTTTCCGGTCCGCTGGGGCAGGTGACGGGTTTCCGGGAGAATCCGGGTCGAAGTTTCATTTGGCTTCGCCGCGAGAGGAATTCTCTTCTTTATCGAAAGAACCCTGGCGAGTTCCCTTTCGATAAGGGCGAGGGTTTTGGCCGTTTCCAGGGAAGGAACCGATCCCCGGCCTAATCTCCTCAGCCCGAATGTATTTTTTCTCCGGTCGAGGCTCAAAGGGGCGGAAGAAGACAGTTCCTCGAGAACCCGACGGCAGCTTGAAGCGGCAACAGTCATTTCCTCGGACAGCGCGTTCAGGAGGCGGTGAATCCGGATCTTCAAATCGTCCAAGCAAACCGCGACCTGATCCGGTTTCTTCGACTGTTCTCCATCGATAGGTTCTATCATTTCGAATTTCAACCTCAGGTCCAATCCTCGAATCTAATCATATTCCAAGGAGTAATCCCCGCAATCACCCCTGAGGATGAAGTTCGGGGTGATCTTCCGAACACAGGGATACCCTTAGGGGGGGCTCTCGTGAAACATCAAGGAAATTCGTCCCTTTGACGCAGGCCTGGGCGGCGGAAATACTCACCCGAGTCTTATATCAACTGGTGAGTACGGCGGAAGTTGATCCTCGGGCAAATCCCAGGGCCCCTGCCGCCGTAGACATTTCGAAAGGTGGCTCTGACCCGCCTATTTTACAGGAATGGGCTGCAGAATGATGATCATATGACTTTTTAAAAACAAATCATCAACCTCAAAAACTGCATATCCCGACTCGCGGGCCAAATCCTGAATCTTTTCTCTGGACAGAAAATGCCCGGAATTCCCCATCTTGTAGGGATCGGGATCGACGACGACCAATCGACCTTCCGGTTTCAGGTATTTCCTCGCGTTCCCCATCCATTGGGCAGGCTCGGAAAACTCGAACAAGCAATCGAAGACGATGACCATGTCGAGATTGTTTTTCGGAAACAGAGGATCATCGACGGATCCCAGGACGGTCTTGATATTGGATATTTTCTCGGATCTACATTTACTTTCAATGGATTGAAGTGCGCCGGGATCAATGTCGTTGGCGAATACGATTCCCGCGCTTCCGACCCGCCGGCTCATCTTGAAGGTAAAATATCCATAGCTGGAGCCGGCTTCGCCGACGATCATTCCCGGATGTAGTTGAATGGCATCCATGATTTTTTCCGGTTGAAGATCCCGGTCCCGCATTTGATCGATGGTTTCCCGGTTCGCCCCGCCGTGGGAATCCTGGCCGAGTGCGGGACCCAAGAGGATGCCCGCCAAAATGCAGACGACGAAAGCTCCGGATAGAACGCCATGGTGTTTCATGCCATTTTTCCTTATTTCGATTCCTTCGACCTCATATCCTCGATGACCGCCGCGTCGATCCAATGGACGCCGTTTTGTCCGAAAAAGAAGAGGTACTTGCCGTCGGGTGAGACGATCGGCAGCATTTCCCCTCCCGCGGCGTTGACTTCCCGCCCCAGGCGTTTCGCTTCGCCCCAGGATCCGTCGTTTTGCCGGAAGCTGACAAAGATGCCCGAGTCCCGGCCGAAGAGGAGGTAGCGGCCGTCCGGAGCGATGAACGGATAGCCTTCCCCGCCGGGAGAGTTGACCCGCGCCCCGAGGTTTTCGGGCTTCTGATACCGACCCTCGACGAGACGCGAAACGTAGATGTCGCCTCCGCCAAGACCGCCCGGGATGGTCGTGCTGAAATAGACGCTCCCCTCCCTGTCGACGCTGAACTGCCAATGTTGGGGCAGATCGTTGACGGCCGCGTCCAGAGGACGCGGATTCGTCCAGCCGGCCGAGTCCTTGTCCCAGACCCAAATGTTTTCCTTGCCCGTATTTTGTCCGCCGGGAAAGAGCCGCCTGGCCATGTCATAGAGACGGGTTCCGGCGGGATGAAAGAAGGCGACATCCTCCAGCGCCATTCCGGAAAAAACGGCTTTTTGCGGATAGGTCCAACGGCCGTCGACGAGCCGGGAGACCAACGTCCTCCCCGAGCTATAGCCAGTTGTCCGCGGCGGAATCATCAAAGACCAGTAGGCTTCCTTACCATCCGTGGAGAAAACGATGTTGCTATGTAGTCCGTACGGTCCAGAGACGATTCCGGGGGCGAAGACCGCGGCGGTTTTTCCCGGCTTCGTCTGACCCAAATAGTCCCCGGCGAGTTCCGGGAACCGGGCCGGGCTGCGATCCAAACCTTTGGCCGCGAGGAACGACATCATCTCCTTGTCTTCGTTGTCTTCAGCGAGGTTGTAGGCCGATTGTCCCATGACGGTCCGGGCCCCGGCGTCCGCGCCTTTGGCCAGCAGCGACTCGACGGCGGCCGTCCGGCCCATATCGGCGGCGAAATGAAGAGGCGTCTTGCCGTTCGCATCTTTCTTGTTGATATCGAGCCCTTTCTCCAATAGGATTTCGAGGATCGGGACCGATCCCCCTTCGGCGGCGGCATGGAGTAGCGTTTTTCCTTTGCCGCTTTCGAAGCTCATATCCGCGCCCTTTTCCGCCATCTTGGAAAAAAGATCGGCCAAACCCTTCGATACGGCGTATTCGAGAAGCTGCCGCCCTTTGGGCGATTGGACCGGGACAGCGGCCTTTCTCTCGAGAAGGAGGCTGACGACGTCGGCGCTGCCGCGCCATGCGGCCAGGCCGAGAGCCGTGCTGCCGTCCCGGTCGACGGAATCGATCTTCGCCCCGAGGTCCAACAGCGTCCGAACGACGTCCGGGCCGGCCATCTCCCGGGCGGCCAAGACCAGGGGCGTGCGGCCTTTCTCGTTCGGGTTTTCGATATCCGCCTTGAGCTCGACCAACAGACGGACGGCTTCGACCTGACGGCCGAGAGAGGCGAAATGGAGCGGCGTATTTTTATCCGGGCTTTGGATCTCGATATCGGCGCCTTTCGCCAAAAGAGCCCGGATTCCTTCCGCATTGCCCCGGGAGGCGAGGCTGTGGAGAGGGGCGGTTCCGTTGTTGTCCAGGACGTCGAGGCTGGCGCCTTGATCGACCAGATAGGTCAGGACCTCGTTATTCGTCCCTCGCGCCGCCCAATGGAGCGGCGTCCGGCCGGTCTCGTCCTTGGCGTTGATTTGCCCCGGGTCCTTTTCGAGGACGGCCTTGACCGCGGCCAGGTTGCCCGCTTTTACCGCCTCGTGGATTTCGGCCGCGAAGAGCGAGGCCGCCATGCCTACGGCGAAAAGAAAGAAGATCGTAATCATTTTGCGTTTTTTCATTTTAATCTCCATAAAATCGTCGGATATCGATCGTTCGAATACTTCCCGAATATAAATCCCCTTCGAGGGATTTCATGAACATTTGTCCCTTGATCTACGGCGAATCGCCCGCAGTGAGGACCGGCGGCGGTCACGCCGATACTCATGATCTCCATAAGTGCGGCTTTGTCCGTATTCCAGACCTCCTTGCGTGCGACTTTGCAAATTCTCATGCATGCTCCATCAGGGCGCTCCGGGTCGTAAACAAATAGGAATTCATAGATGTAAATCCGGAGAGCGTTGGTGCGAGGTTCGTTCACTCATAGCGCAGACACTTGACCGGATCGGAGGCGGCCGACTTCCAGGCCAAGTATCCGACCGTGAATAGAGCGATGGTCAGGGACAATCCTGAGGCGGCCAGAAAGACGCCCGGGCCCAAGGTCATTTTATAGGCGTAATTGCGCAGCCACAGGAGCCCGAGGCCGTAGGCTATCGGCCAGGCGATGACATTGGCCAGGAGGACCCATTGGACGAATTCCCTGGTCAAAAGAAAGACGAGGCCCAACGTCTTGGCCCCGAGGGTTTTGCGAACGCCGATTTCCTTGGTTTGCTGCTCGGCGGTATAAGCCGCCATTCCAAACAATCCCAGACAGGCGATCAGCACGGCTAGACCGGCAAAAATCCCAAAGATTTTTCCAATCAGGTGTTCCGTCTTATAGTAATTATTGATCGATTCGTCCAGAAAACCGTACCGGAATGGACGGGCAGGGACGAATTTTTTCCATGTTTCAGTCAGATATTCCATGACCCCGGTGGTCGTTCCGAGCCTGAACTTGACGCTGACGAAAAAACCGTTCTCCAATTTGATGACTTTGGGACTGATCGGGACATGAAGGGATCCGCCGTAATAATCCCTGACCACTCCGATGATCGTTCCGGCCCGACCCTGAAACGAAAATTTTTTGCCGATCGGCGAGCCCGGTCCGAGGAGCCTGGCCGCCGTTTCGTTGAGGACGAAATTTTCCGCATCGGTCGGAAATTCCGGGTCATAGAAACGGCCATCGGCCATTGTCAACCCGAACGTTCTTAGAAAATCATGATCTCCGATGTCGTAAGAGATCATCACTTCGCGTCCGGGATCCTTGCCTTCCCAATCCACGGCGGTCGTCCCTTCCGCTCCCCTCCCGGGGGGAAAACAGCGGCTGACGCTCAGAATATCCGGATTCCGGAGGAGTTCCTGTTTGGCGGCGGTAAAATTCTCGTCGTAGGCACCATAACCGGCAAAGCTGACGACATTGTGCCGGTCGAAGCCCAAATCCTTGTTCTGCATATATCGGAGCTGGCCGTAGATGATCAAGGTGGCGGCCAAAAGAGCGACGGAAAAAGCAAACTGGCCGACAACCAGGACTTTCCGTAGAGCACCGCCGCGGCGGACGCCGAGTCGAACTCCGCCCTTGAGGACTTTAGCCGGGGCGAGCGAGGATAGAAACACGGCCGGGTAGCTGCCGGACGAGAGTCCCGTCAGGAGGGCGATGACCAGAAGGCCGAGAATCGTCGGAAGGCGGACAAGATCGGCCGGGATCATCGCTTTTCCCGAAAGATTATTGAAAGCGGGAAGGGCCAGAAGGACGAGGAGAACGGCCGCTCCCAAGGCGATCAAAGCCGTCAGGATTGACTCCCCGAGAAACTGCCGGATGAGATCCGAGCGGGCCGCGCCGGACAGTTTCCGGACGCTCACTTCCATGGCCCGCGACCCGTAACGGGCCGTGGACAGGTTCATGAAATTGACGCAGGCGAGAAGAAGAATGCAGATAGCCGCCAGGGTAAAAATGACGACAAACGTTGCGTTCCCGGGGTTCGGATACTGGACGGCGAAGTTGCTCAGCCGCTTGGACCGAAGATGAATTTCGGCTAAAGGCTGGAAGCCCAGTTCCACTTTGGACTTCGGCTCGTATTTCCGGACGAGGCCGCCTGCCTTCTCGCGGAGTTCGGAGATTTTCGCATCCTTCCGCGTCTCGATATACGTCGCGCATTGCAGGTAAGCCCAGTCGTCGAGCTGGGAACTGCGCCAAACCCTCATGTTGTCCAGGGGAAAGGCGTAGTCGAATTGAAGATGCGAATTTCGGGGAATGTCCCGGACGATACCCGTGACGCGTAGATCCGTCGCGTCCATCTGGACGGTCTGGCCCAGGGCGCCCTTGTCGCCGAAAAACTTCCGGGCCAGGCTCTCGGTCAGAACGATAGAATGCTTTTCGCGCAGGGCGGTCTTCGGATCGCCGGCGATGAAGGGAAACCGAAAGACTTCGAAGAAAGTCGGATCCACGGCCGCTAATTTCGATTCCGGAAAGCCGGTCTCCCCGCGATGGATATTCCAGCCCGGCCAGCCGCTCTGGACGCGGGTCGCCCTCAACACTTCGGGGAAATCCCGGACCAGCGTCTCCCCCAGCGGGGCGGGGCTGGAAGTGTCCCAGGAATCGCCCCCGCCGGCCCTATCGACGCTGAGGATGCGGTAGACTCGATCGCCGTTTTCGTGGAACCGGTCGTAACTATTTTCGTCCCGGACCCAAAGCAGGATCAGGATGCAGCAGGCCATCCCGACGGACAAGCCGGCGATGTTGATGAAGGAGAAACCCTTCTGCCGCCGCATTTTGCGCAGGGCGATTTTAGCGTAATTCCAGATCAGCGCGGGGACGAACCGCGGCGGCTGCCAGGAGGGTCGTCCGGACCGCCGATTCGTACGCGCCTTGAAGTATTCGGCTCCGAGTGCCGCCGGCCGACAGGCGGTGGCGACGGCCTCGGCCAAGGCATCCTCCGGGCTTTTGCCTTGGGCGACCAATTCCTCAATTTCGTCACGAAGGTTGGCTTCCAATTCGGCGATGTGTCCGTCTTCGAAAGCCGGACTTCGCCTCAAGGTTCTTTTCCATTCGGCGATGGCCCGTTCCAGGTCGAACATGATTGATCCCTTTCCTATTCAAACCGTAAAGACTTCACCGGATCGGCCGAGGCGGCTTTCCAAGCCTGCCCGCCGACCGTCAGCAGGGCGATGCCCAACGCCAAGGCGGCCGAAGCCAGAAAGACGCCGGGTCCGAGCGCGGTCCGGAAGGCGAAGTTCCGCAGCCACATCCGCCCGGCGAAGTAGGCCAGAGGCCAAGCCAGAAGATTGGCGGCCAGAACCCACTTCGTGACCTCCGAGGACAATAAAACGATTAAACGCCCCGAGGAGGCGCCGAGAACCTTGCGGATCCCGATCTCCTTGGTTCTTTGCTCAGCGATGAAGGCGGCCAAGCCAAAGAGTCCCAGGCAAGCGATGAAAATCCCCAGCCCGGCGAAGACTTGGAAAAGCCGGGCGGTCCGTTCCTCGGTCCGGTATTGAAGATCGAAAGTCCGGTCGACGAAGTACGACTCGAAGGCGTCACCCGGGAAGAGCTCCCGGTACTTCACCTCGATGAAGGCCAGGGCATCCTTCAGGCGGGCCGTGTCGACCGTCAAGGTGATCGTCCGCAGCATCTCCGGCTCGTACCCCACGAGCAGCGGTTCGATGGGCCTCTGCAGCCCCCACCAGTGGAAATCCTCGACTACGCCGATGATGGGGTTCCCCCTGTCGAATATTTTTTTCCCCACGGCCTCCTGCGGCGATTTCCAACCGAACATCTTGACGCCCGTTTCGTTGATGATCTGGGCGCTGTTGACGTCTGTAGCCAGATTCTTATCGAACATCCGGCCGGCGACGAGTTTGATCCCATAAACCTTGAGGAAATCGGCGTCGCACCGCAGGCTGCGGAACGCCTGGCCCTTGGCGCGCTGTTCGCCGGTCGGATATACATAGGTTCGGTTGATCATCGTCCCGGGGACGCCGGAAGACGTCGCCGCGCTTAGGATCGCCGGATGGCCAAGGAATTCGGCCTTAATGGATTCATACGACGTCTCCAGGAGCCCCCAGGTTTTGAGGTTGACGGCCAGCTTCTGGTGGCGGTCGAACCCGAGGGGCTGATTTTTCATAAAATTGATTTGCTTATGGATGATCAGAGTGGCGGCAACCAAGGCGATGGAGATGGCGAATTGTCCGATGACGAGCGCCTTCCTCATTCCGGCGCCGCGCGCTCCGATCTTTAGCGATCCCTTCAATACGGCGATGGGCCGAAAAGACGACAGGACGAAGGCCGGGTAGCTGCCGGCGCCTAGACCCACCAGGATCAGAAGAGCGGCCGCGCCGATTAAGACGACCGGTTGGAGAAAGTCAACCGTTGAGAACTTGGTTTGAGTCAACGAGTTTAAGGCCGGCAAGGCCAGGCCGACAAGGGCGACCGCCCCGGCCAAGCTGAAGGACGCAATCAGGAACGACTCGCCCAGGAATTGCCCCAGGAGTTGATTCCGTCGCGCTCCGACGACTTTGCGCAAGCCAACCTCGGAAGCACGGTTGGCCGACCGGGCCGTGGCCAGATTCATGAAATTCAAGCAGGCGATAAGGAGGACAAGGAATCCCACGGCCGAGAAAATCGTGACGTAGTTCATGGCCGCCGAAGCTTTCAGCTCGGAGCTTCCCCACGCGACCCTGTGGAATTGGCTTATGGGCAGGAGGAAATTGAACACGGTGGCGCCCATTTTCTTCAATTCCTCCCGGCCATAGGTTTCGGGAAGGTTGCCGATGAGTTTTTCAACGGCGGCCGGATCCGCGCCCGGGGCCAGCTTGACCAACGTCGTCGCGATCCGCATTCCGGGGCTCCAACTCTGGAAGTGCTCCTCCATTTCCACCGTTTTCCAGGAGCGGATGATTTTGTACTGGAAATCCGAATTGGGCCGCTGGTCGGCGATGACGCCCGTGATCTCGTGGTCCACATCATCGATTTTCATGGTCCGGCCCAGGGGATCAGCCGAACCGAAATATTTCCGGGCCATGGTCTCGGACAGGACGGCGGTTTTCGGCCGTTCGAGAGCTCCTGCCGGATCACCCTGGAGGAAAGGAATGTCCAAAACCTTGAAAACCTCATTGTCGGCGGTGAGAAGCCCTTCTTCACGGAACGCATCTAAACCGACGGTGACTTGGACGGGACCCATATTGGAGAATCGGGCGGCGGTTTCGACTTGAGGAAATTGGGCTTTAATCGTCGGTCCCATGAGAGGCATGTTCCCGGCGGAAAGGCTTTTCCCCGTCTCCGTCGAGGTCGACAGCCCAACGATGAAGATTCGGTCGACGTCTTTATGGAAACGATCAAAGCTCAGTTCGTGCCGCACATAGAGCAGGATGAACAAGCCGACGGCCAGGCCCACGGTCAAGCCGGCGATGTTGATAAAGGAGTATCCTTTCTGCCGCCGCATCTTGCGCAGGGCGATTTTGACGTAATTCCAGACCAGCGCGGGGACGAACCGCGGCGGCTGCCAGGAGGGGCGGCCGGATCGCCGGTTCGTATGCGCCTTGAAGTACTCCGCTCCGAGTGCCGCCGGCCGACAGGCGGTGGCGACGGCCTCGGCCAAGGCATCCTCCGGGCTTTTGCCTTGGGAGACCAAATCCTCAATTTCGTCCCGAAGGTTGGCCTCCAATTCGGCGATATGCCCATCCTCGAAGATGGGGCTTTGACTCAATTTCTTTTTCCATTCGGTGATGGCGCGTTCCAAGTCGAACATTTTCATCCTCGCTTTCGGCTCAATTGAGGGCTTCGGCCGGACCCAGGAGCTTTTGGAGCGCGTCTTGAACGCCGCGCCACCGCGCTCTCTCAACGGTCAGCTCCGCCAGTCCCCGGTCGGTCAGGAGATAGTACTTTCGCATCCGGTTTTCGTCCGAGGTTTTCCATTCCGAGCGGATCAAGCCATCCTTTTCCATCCGGTGAAGGACCGGGTAGAGCATGGCGTTCGACCATTCCAGGGCTCCCCCGGAAACGAGCCGGACGCGCTTAATGATTTGATAGCCGTAGTTTTCTCCAGTGAGGAGGAGTGACAGGATTATGGGTTTGGCCGAGGCGGCAAAGAGATTTTTTGAGCTCATTTGGTGTCTCCTGTTTCCGTCATATGTCGAAAACTAACATATGCCAGAAATATGCCAGAACTCATTTTCCTGGCAGGTCCAGCCGAAACGACCAATTTCACTTTAATTCTCCGTCTGGATAGAGCTCCGGAAACGGCTCCAACCCGTAAGAATTTCGGCAAGAACGAAAAAGAAATTCCATGGTCCAGGTGTTCGGAATCGAAGCGGCAATGTCCGAAATCGGACAAATTTGCAAAGAAAGGAAGTCCCCCCAGAATGACGAAATGGACCTTCTACCCTGTATGGATAGACAATTAGCTGAAATTTAGAATACCACACCCTCTTCCAGCGACAATTTTGGGGGGTTCCTTGACCGCTTTTCCCATGTCGACAAACGCCCTCGATTTATTCGAAGCGAAGGGATTCGATGGGATTCGCCCTCGCCGCCCGAACGGCTTGAAAGCTGACAGTCAGGAGCGCCACAAATAGTGACAGCCCGGCGACTGCGGCAAAAAGCCATACTCCGGGATTCGTTCGATAAGCGAAGTTTGAAAGCCAGAAGTTCGTCATGAGGACATAGGCGACAGGCAGGGAAAAGGCGTTGGCCAGCAAAACCCGCTTTAAAAATTGCTTCGAAAGGAGCGCGGCCAGTCCGGTCTCCGACGCGCCGAGGACCTTGCGGACGCCGATCTCTTTAGTCTTCTGGGCGGCCGTAAAGGAGGCCAGTCCGAAAAGCCCCAGACAGGCGATAAAAACGGCCAATACCGAAAATCCCGTCATGACCGTGCCGATCCGGTCCTCGATCTGATAGAGACGGTTGAATTGCTCATCGACAAAAAAGTAATCGAACCCCCGCTCGGAACGCCCCCCCCAAAGCTTCCGAACGGTGGCGATTGTACCGGCGATATCACCCCGGATCTTCAAAGATAAGAAACCTCCCCGCACCCCGAGATTGCGGATACTCCCTTCGGCATCGGACATCGTCGGAGCCAGAGCGATGATCAGCGGCCCGATCTTCTCTTTCAGGGATGCAAAATGGAAATCCTTCATAATCCCGACGATGGCCCCCATTTGGTTCGAACCGAATCCGATTTTCCGGCCGATTGTTTGCGCTCCCAATCCGAGCATCCGGGCGGCCGTCTCATTGACCAGAAAGGCTCCCTGAGCGTCGGAGCCCAGGGATCTGGAAAAATCGCGCCCCTGAAGGATCGAGACGCCGAACGTCTTGACGAAGTCATAATCGGACAGGAGAACGCTCATGGCCAATTCCTGGTCTTCGGGTCGCCCCTCGGCGTTGACGTCCATAATCCAGTAGACCCAGCCCGGAAGTCCGCTTGTTTGGGCGGCCTCCATGATGTTGGGATTTTGTTTCAGCTCGGCGATCAGGGCTCCCGCCTCCCCGCGGATAGCCGCGTCATTCAAGCGGACCGTCAGGATCCGGTCCTTTTCAAAGCCCAGGTCCTTCGTCTTCATGAATTTCATCTGTTGGGTCAGGATGAGCGTTCCGGCCATCAAGACGATCGAGATAGCGAACTGAAAGACGACCAGCACGTTCCGAAAAGCGGCGCCCCTTTTTCCTTTGCTGAAGGAATTCCGAAGCCCGGCGATGGGCGGAAAGGCGGACAGGACCAGGGCGGGGTAACTCCCCGACATAAACCCGGTGAAAAGAACTAAAGCGGCCAATCCGATCCAGACCGTTCCTCCAGCCAAGGACGAAAGGCCCAGAGTTTTTTCAGTCAAGCGGTTGAAGAAAGGGAGAACCAGCGCGATCAGGATCACGGCGCTGATGGCGGCGATCAAGGCCGTCAGGACGGATTCGCCCAGGAATTGGAGGATAAGGTTCTTCCGTTCGGCGCCGAGGACTTTTCGCAGGCCTATCTCTTTGCCCCGGGCCGCCGCGCGCGCCGTGGCCAGGTTCATGAAATTGATGCAGGCCAGGACGAGAATGAAAGCGGCGATCAAAGCGAACGCATAAATAGAGCGAATATCGCCGTTCGTCCCGATTTCGCCCAAGAGAGCGGAACGGAGATGGATGTCCGTCACGGGCTGGAGCCAAAATCCCCGCCGGGTTCCAAGGAAGTCAGGACCGGAGCGCTTGTTCGCGATAGGCAATAACTTCCCGTTCAAGTCGCCGGCATCGGCCCTGTTGCGCAGAAGCACATACGACCAGCCGTTGACGCGGGACCAGGATTCTATTCCCCGGCGGAATTCAGGCCGCTGGGCGATCGTGTTCACCGAGGCCAAAGCGTCGAATCGGAAATGGGAAGCGTTCGGAACGGGACGAAGGACGCCGGTGACTTTCAGATCGTCCCGCCGGTCGAAGTTCAGGATTTTCCCCAAAACGTCCGTTCGACCGAATAAGCGACGGGCGGTGTTTTCGGTCAGGACGATCGAGCCCGGCGCGGTCAAAGCGGTGGCTGGATCGCCGGCCAGGAAGGGAAGGGCGAATATCTTGAAGAAATCCGGATCGGTGTAATAAATATCCGTCTCCTCGAAAGTTCTTCCCTCGACGACCACCAGTGGCGCGCTCTGCCATAGCCGGGCATAGGTCTCGATTTCGGGGAGCTCGGCGGCAAAAGCGGGAGCGGCGGGATAAGGGACCATGGCCATCCGATCATTTCGCCCGCCGGCCTCTTCGCTGTAGTCCAACCGATATACCCGATCGCAATGGGGGAGGTGGCGGTCGTAGCTCAATTCGTCCTTGACCCACAGGAGGATTAGCATGCAGCAGGCCAGCCCCAGGGCCAACCCGGCGATATTGATGAAGGAATAGCCCTTCTGCCGCCGCATCTTACGCAGGGCGATCTTGCCGTAATTCCAGAACAGGGCCGGCATGAATCGCGGCGCCTGCCAGGAGGGGCGGCCGTGTTTTTTCGTCGTATGCGCTTTGAAGAACTCGAAATCGATCTTTTCGCTCCCACCCAAAGCTGCGGCGGCTTCGTGGAAAGCTTCTTCCGGGTCGGCGCCCTGGCCGACTAGGTCGGCGATTTTATCCCTCAGATGGGCTTCGAGCTCGTCCCGATAGCCGTCCTCGAGGACCGGGCTCCCGGTGAATCCCCTTCTCCATCTTTTAATGGCGTTTTCCAGATCGAACATGGCTCTGTCCTTTGTTTTAATCGATTCCTGCGGCCGGCATCCGAAGCCTCGTTACAGCTCGATGTTCACTTTTTTATCAGGCTTTCGAAAGATCCCCATTCGCCGATCGCCTTATTCATCATCTGAGCCGTTATCGTCTCGCCGCCGGCCGTCATTTTCATCACAAAATCCATCGACCCGCCCACGGCTTTGAAAGAAAGGCTGATCGCCTCGCCGTCGAGTTTGACTTCCGTAATCACGGTGTCTTTTTCGATCAGCCCCAACGAGTCGTTGATAATCCCCGTATAGGTTGTATCAGCCTTCTTCAGAACCAGCGTGATCGTGTCCACGCCCATGCCTTGCGTATCGATGGATCCTATCCATGTCCCCGCCCAGTCGACGACAGGCGAAGCGGGAGCGATCGGGACGAGAAGGCCTAAAACCGCCAGAATTCCCAGGTTGATTTTCAGATTTTTCATGTTGTCTCCTAAAATGATGCATTATGACTTCAGAGAAAGGAAACAAACGATCAAGACCGTTTGCCCTTCCCGTTCCCTGATTATCATTCATATTTCAACGAATCCACCGGATTAGCCGAGGCCGCCCGGATCGCTTGATAGCTGACGGTCAGGAAGGCGATGATCAAGGCGGCCAGGCCGGAACCGAAGAAAGTCCAGGGGATGATGTTTGTCCGGTAAGCAAACCCGCGAAGCCAGAGGTTCATGGTGAAATAGGCGATCGGCCAAGCTATAAGCACAGCCAAGCCGACGAGCTTGAGGAATTCGCGGGATAAAAGCCCGACGACCCGGCCGATGGAGGCGCCCAGGACTTTCCGAATGCCGACCTCTTTTTTTCGCTGTTCGGCCAGGAATGAGGCCAAGCCGAACAGGCCCAGGCAGGCGATGGCGATCGCCAAGAGACTGAAAGAGGAGAAGATTATGCTCAAACGCTCCTCCGCCCGGTATTGGGCGTCAAAAATCTCGTCAACGAAAAAATAGTCAAACGAACCCCCCGGATAGACGGTTTTCCAGGCATTCTTGAGCTCACCGAGCAAACGACCGACTTGGTCGGTTTTCAGTTTGACGACCCAAGAACTCGTCCGGCCCGGTTCATTGGCGATGTAAATCGGCTCGATCAAATCCCGCAGGGAGGAAAAATGAAAATCCTTGACCACGCCGATAACCGTATTGGTTTCAAATTGGCCGTCCTTCGCCAGAATCTTGATCGTTTTTCCGATCGGATCGTCCCAGCCGATTTTCCGGACGGCCGCCTCGTTGAGCAGGATTGCGTCGGGGATATCGGAGAGAATGGCTGCGGAAAAATCCCTTCCTTGGGCGATTTTCATGCCCATTGTCCGGATAAAATCCGCATCGGCGCTGAGCCGACGAAAAAGCACGTTCGAACTCCCCGTGAAGCCTTCCGGGACAACGATGTCGATGCTTTGCTCGCTCTGATCCTGGCCGGGGATGAAAAGGGTGGCTGCCGCATCGAGGACGCCGGGGATTTTCTTCAGCCGGGATTTGACTTGGCCCGGAGATTGAAGCAATTTTCCGCCGGACGAGCGGATGGCCAGGACTTGGTCTTTTTGAAAGCCGAGGTTTTTATTTTTCATGTACCGGATCTGATCGTCGATGGTCCGGGTTCCGATGATCATGGCGATGGAAAGGACGAATTGGAAAACGACCAGGAGACGGCGGAGCCGAACGCTCCCTGATCCGGCTTCCCATCCCCCCTTCAGGACCCTGACGGGCTGAAAGGACGAAAGATAGAAGGCGGGGTAGCTGCCGGCGGCGATGCCGCTGAATAAAACCAAACCGAAAAACACCGGCAGGAGCCAATGCAGTTGTCCCCCACCGAACATTAACTCGATGCCCGATATGGATTTGAAAAGAGGAAGAGCCAGCTTAACGAAAACCAGGGCCGCCAGCAAGGCCAGCAGACTTGTAGCCATCGATTCCCCGAGAAATTGTCCGATGAGATCGACGCGCCGGGCTCCGACGACTTTTCGCAAGCCCACTTCCCTGGCTCTCCGGGCCGATCGGGCCGTGGACAGATTCATGAAGTTGATGCAGGCGATGGCCAGAATGACGAAGGCGACGGCGGCAAAAATATAGATATTAAGAACGTCGCCGTTGGCTCCGTATTCCCATTCCAAGTGGGACCGGAGATGGATATCCGTCAGCGGTTGAAGGTGGAAGCGGAAACTGCCCTTAAGGGCTTTTATGGCGCTCCCCATCTTCTGTTCGACCAGCGCGGGGAGTTTAGCCTCGAGAGGCTTTTGCGCCTGGGGTTGACGCAGGCGAATATAGGTATAGTACTTGAAATTGCCGAACCACATGTCCCGAACCCCCGGAGTCCAGGAGAAATAGGTTTCCAGGGAACAGAGCAGGTCGAATTTCAAATGGGAATTGGGGGGAACGTCTTTGATGACACCGGTGACTTCGAAATCGTAGCGATCATCGATCTTGATGAATTTCCCGACGGGATTGTCGGTTCCGTAATACAGCCCGGCCGTGCGTTCGGTCAAGACGACGGTATAGGGTCTTTCCAAGGCCGTCTTGGCATCGCCCCGGACCATGGGGAAAGTGAAGACGTCGAACAGGGCCGGATCGGCGAAGGCGAGAAGAGAAGGGACTAATTCTTTGTCGGCGAACTTGACGGGAAGGCTCCCCCACTGGAAGATTCTCGCGGCGCTCCGCACCTCCGGATAATTCGCGACCAGATAGGCCGCCAGAGGAGAAGGAGATCGAGGGGCATTGATCGGATTGCCGCCGAGCACCGCGTCGGCCGTGAGACGAAAAATACGATCCGCGTCCTTATGGAACCGGTCGTAGCTGAGTTCATGTTGAATGTAGAAAACGATCAGGAGGCAGGCGGCCATTCCCAGCCCCAACCCGGCGATATTGATGAAGGAATAGCCCTTCTGCCGCCGCATCTTGCGCAGGGCGATTTTGGCGTAATTCCAGACCAGCGCGGGCATGAACCGCGGCGCCTGCCAAGAGGGGCGGCCGTGTTTTTTCGTCGTATGCGCTTTGAAGAACTCGGAATCGATCTTTTCGCTTCCACCCAAGGCCGCGGCGGCTTCGCGGAAAGCTTCTTCCGGATGGGCGCCCTGGCCGACGAGGTCGGCGATTTTATCCCGCAGGTGGGCATCGAGCTCGTCCAGGTATCCATCCTCGAGGGCCGGGCTCCCCGATAATCCCCTTCTCCACCTTTTGATGGCGTTTTCCAAATCGAACATGGCTATGTCTTTCGTTTCAATCGATACTCTCGGCCGGCGTCCAGAGCCTCGTCAAGGCTTCGTGAACGCTCAACCAATGCGCTTTTTCCCGTTCAAGCTCTTTGGCTCCGGCCTCGGTGAGCAAATAATACTTGCGCATCCGGCCTTCCTCGGACAGCCTCCACTGGGAGCGGATGAAGCCGTCCGCTTCGAGGCGGTGAAGGACCGGATAAAGCATGGCCTCGGACCAGTCCAGGACTCCGCCGGAGACGAGCTTGACCCTTTGGAGAATCCGATAGCCATAGTTTTCACCCGTAAGGAGAAGAGACAGGATGATCGGCTTGGCCGACGCCGCGACGAGTGCTTTTGAAACCATAAGATACCTCGATATGTCCGATACCTAACGCTGTTGTGTATGCGATAAATGTGCCAATCCGGGTTCAATAAACCCATTCGACTCCCCAGGCTTTGCAGTCCTCATTCGCGAAACGAATGAGGGCGTGCTTTGCAGTCCTCATGCCTGAGCGGCGCTTTGGCCTGTACTCATAAAGCATGGCTTCCGCTTTATGAGTAAGGCGCTTTTTATAGAGGTTAAGCCCCCGGGCATGGCCCGGCATAAAAACTTCTGCCGCCCAGGCCCGTCCCTTGACCCAAATTTTGAAATCAGGGTTTTACGCCGAGAACGAATAAAAAACAGATGAAGATAAAGAAATATAACTCTTAATTGTCCGATTTAGAGACAGGGAGTGTTCGATAGCGGACACTGGCAATAGTTCGTTACACCCTCTCCCTAAAATCCCCCTCGTATGAATCCGAAATAACTATGCTACTTGTAAAAGATCTGCGTCTTCTTGACACCGGTCGAGGGCCGGCGGTATAGTCCGGTTTGGATTTTGAAAACGGGAAAACTAGAGGAGGACATTCGATGATTAAAGAAATCACCGTGCTAGAGCTCGATACTTCCATCTTCATCGAGAAGAAGATCTCGGAAATCAGGGCCGCAGTGGGCGGCGGAAAGGCGATCAACGCCCTCTCCGGAGGCGTGGACTCCTCGGTCGTGACAATGCTCGGCCATCGGGCCTTGGGGGCGAATCTCCGGACCGTGTTCATCGACAACGGGCTCATGCGCGAGGGCGAGCCCGCCGACGTCGTCGAGCGTTTTCGGGCGCTCGGCGTCGCGGTGGAAATCATCGACGCGCGGCGGGAATTCCTGTCCGCCCTGAAAGGGATCACCGATCCGGAGGAAAAACGCGAAGCCATCACTCAGACTTTCTACAAGCACGTTTTCGGACGGATCGTCAGGGAAAGCGAGGCCAAGCATCTGCTCCAAGGCACGATCCTGACCGACGTGGACGAAACCGTGGCCGGGATCAAGCGCCAGCACAACGTCTTCGAACAGCTCGGGATCGATCCCCAGGAAGCCTTCGGCTACCGGATTCTTGAACCGCTCCTTCAGCTTCGCAAGGACGGCGTCCGGGTCGTCGGCCGAGCGCTCGGCCTCCCCCTGGAAATGTTCAACCGTATCCCTTTCCCGGGGCCGGCTTTGGCCGCCCGCGTGATCGGCGAAGCGACGGCGGAACGACTCGAAACCGTCCGCCAGGCGACCGTCCTCGTCGAGCGGCTGTTGAAAAATTCGGGGGCGTTCCAGTACATGGCTATCCTCCATTCGGACCGCGTCACCGGCATGAGGGACGGACGACGCGATTTCGGCCAACAGATCGAAATCCGGTGTTGGGACAGCCTGGATGCCAGGAACGCCGTCCCGACCCGTTTGTCGTTCGAGATTCTGGAAACGCTGGCCGGCGAAATTCTCCGGGATGTGCCCGGGATTGTCAGCGTCACCTACAATATCGCTCCCAAACCGCCTTCGACGATGGAAGCTGTCTAAACGGCCGCCTGGTGGCCGAGCGGGCGTTCGGAGATGAGGAATCCCCAATCGCCCCGGATCGGAGAGAACTGCCAAATGCTCTCGCCCGACGGCCGCTTCCTCTTTTTCACCCGGGGGTGGGGATATCTATTGGGTCGACGCCGGAGTCATAGAGAAAACTCAGCGGCTCGCGCCCAAAACAGACGCCGTAGATGCGATTGTCGGCAGGCGCAAGGTATAGGCGACGACACGGTTATCGGTGAAAGTCGGAAAGACCACCAGGCTTTTTCCGCTGATATAAGTGAAATCAGCGATGTTCCGGCCGATAACGGTTAAGTCGATCAATTTGACCGCCAAGCCTTCGTCCGTCACCCGGAAGAGCCGGCCTTCGTTATGGGAGACGAGATAGAGTCCATTCCCCACTCTTTCGATCCCGTCGATGATCCCCGGGCCGAGGGAGGCGATCGTCTTTATCTCCTTGGTCCCGAGATCGACGGATTTCAAACAGCCGTCGGCGTTGGTTCCGACGATCAATTTCGAACCGTCGAGAGCGATGCCGTTGGGTCTGGCGAGGCGGGGATCCCGGATCCATTCTTCGACTTTGCCGGCCGTCCACTTGAAGATGGTCGCCCGGTTGGAATCGGTGACAAAGAGCGTTCCGTCCGGTCCCGCCGCGATGTCGTTCGGGAAAACGGCCCCCGGCAGAGGGGTGCGGTTGAGGATTTTTGCCTGCGGAATATCGATCTCGGCGATCGACCGTCGCTCCACGGCGTAAAGCCGGTCGCCGACGACGCACAGGCCGGACGGATTAAAGAGACCTGTCACCCAATTCAAGTTCTCGATCTTGCCGTCCAAGCCGAGTTTGGCGATGGATTGCTTGCCCTCGGCCGCACTCGGATTGTAAGGATCGTAGTTGGAAACAAACAGGCAGTCCCGGACGGGATCGTAGGCTGCGGATTCGGGGACGGACAACGATGGGGGCGTCTCCCAGGCTTGAGCGACGCTTTCCACGGCAAAAACCGCTTGGCCGTCACGGACCATGAATCCCCAGCCGCCCGAAACCTCGGCCACGGCCAAAGTCAGGTCGTTCTCACCCTGGCGCAGCGGCAGGAAAACGGAATCGAACCAACCGGCGATCCCCAGAAAGGAAGAATCGCGGCCCTGGTACTGGCTGTTGCCCGAAAAGACGGGCTTCCCGTTGAGGAAGACGGTGACGATATCGCTATAGCCGATGTCGAACCGGCGGACTTCATCCCGGTCGGACCGGATGATGGATTTAGCGAAGACGACGTCGATGGCGCTATTCCGGGGGTGAAGTCTGGAAATATCGACCAAACCGCTCGGTTCGCTTCTCAATTCCCTCCAGGCCAAATCGCCAAGGTTCTGGGTTTCGGGGGGGCTCGCCAAGTCGACCTTTAATCCGGGGAATGGTTGAGAGATCTTCCAATCGCGAATGATCCCGGGCGTCGTGTCGACGGGAATCGGATTGTCAAACGGCAGCTGGTTGCCGGCACGGTAGGAAAAATTGGAGAAATAGGCCGTCCCGTCCGCCGGCCCCATCACGCCGATGGTTCCTCGGCTCTGACCGTGTTTCAAACGAGGGATAACCAGGGCGGGTTGGGCGGAATTCCCCAGAAAAACCCGGGCCCGGCTTCCGGAGACTTCGATTTTGACATGAATCCATTGGTTGACCGGGATCACGGCCGGGGCGGTGGCCCCGTATCCGCTGTAAAACTGCCAGGAGTCCACGCCGTTAAAGGCGGCGACATACTGCAAAACGTCGCCGTACAAAGCCGACCGGTGAGGCCGGATATAAAATCGTTCCCATTTCCCGCCGGGCTGAGATCGAAAAGTGATCCCCGGATAAGACCGCGCCCGGTCGGTGGAAGCGGCCATATCGACTTCGATGACGCCGTTCTCGAATTCGAGGCCCTTCAGGACGGCCGTCCCCATGAAAGCTTTGCGGCCGAGAAAATCGACCACCCGGCCGTTGGGCACTTCCCAACGGTCGGTTCCGAATTCGATCAAAGCCTCCTGGGCGGGCAGAACCGCCTTAAAAAAAAGAATCCCCAATGTCAAAATCAGCCATCGGCCAGGCCGTTTAATCGTCTTCATGCCGTCCTCCTTAGTTTTCGGGTTTCCGTCAGAGTCCGATTTATTTTTTAATTTCCTTGGCTTCCGTCTTCAGCTGCTGGATCAACGCTTGCACATCCTTATTCCCCGGATTGAGCACCAAAGATTTCTCGTAACAAGCGATGGACTGCTCCAGCTTCCCCAGTGCACGGTACGCTTCCCCCAAGCTGTCGAAAGCGTTGGCGGATTGGGGGAAAAGCCGCGTGTTCAATTCAAAAACCTCGACCGCCTCGGCATCCCTCCCCCACCAAGTGAGGAAGTGATAGCCCAGCCAATTAAGGACCGTCTCATCGAAGAGCGCTTCTCCCGAAGCCTCGACCAAGGCCTGGTCGACGGCCGGTTTCGTCTCCCGGAATCCCTTTTCGATCATGAGATTGATCAATTCGTCCCCGGAGGCGGGCGGAGTGCGCCCCTTTTTCATTTCGATTTTCGAATTCGCGCCCCCGTCCGAAGCGTCGGCACGTCCAGCCGCCTCCTGCAGAGAAATCCGGGCTTGGGCATTCCCCTTTAGGTATCCGTCGAAAAAAGTCAGGGCGTTCCGGCAGATCGCCTCGTGAAGGGATTTGGAATCGGTTGAGCGCGCCCCCCAGTAACCCGGCACCGGATTCGGGAGGTCCAGCATCCCCAAAGAGGAAAAATCCGCGTGAATGGACGTCGGCACGTGGACGAGAAAAGAATCGCCAAAAGGTTTCCGGTCCCAGAGCGAGGGAAGATGCTGGTGGTCCCGGAAATACCGGATGAACCGGGATTGGGTCATGTGCATCCAGGGAATCCTAAACCTGTTTTCATGGTAGGAAGGATGGCGGTTAGGGAGTCCCGAAGAATGTTCGAAATCGATGCCGGCATCCAAGCTTAAGAAGGCGCCCACGCTCGGGTTGCGCATAGAAAGCACCAGCCCGGACATCCCGCCCAGGTCGAAGCCGATGATGCCGAAATTCCCGGGATCGGCGGATTTCAACTCTTTCGCCCGGGCCAGGACGAATTCCATATCCCGGATTTGCGTCTCCAGGTCCTCGGCGTTCAGGTTCACCAAACGATACCGGGTCCCCATCAGAGGAGATGTGGCCACCACATACCCATGACTGGCCAGGAATTCGCATAAGACGAAGTTTGAAAACGGCGATTCGAAATAAAGCCCTTGACCGAAGATCAGAACAGGAAAAACCCCCGGCGCGGCGGCGGCATTGAGGACGGCTCGGGCCCGGGACTCGAAAAGCGGCTTGATCCGATCGGGTTTCAATCCCCTGGCCAAGGCCGTCGGCAATTGGGGTTCGTCCCCCTCGGCGATCGCTTTGAGTGGTGGAAAATCCTTGTTCGCCTGACGGATATAGTCGCCGAATTGAAGGGGGGATCGGGAGGAGATTCGGGCCGGGTACCAGACATAAACACGCATCTTGCGGCTTCCCGGATTCATCGTCGCGGTCCCCGGAGATTGTCGCGATGGATCCTCCCGTTCCCACAGGGAAAATCCGGTGGCAAAAGGCCCCGGCTCCAAGGTTCCCCAGAAAACGCTTTTTTGAGGCGCATCCCCCGCCGAGCGCTTGGAACCGCCGCCGCAAGAGGTCAAGGCGACTGAGAAGGAAACAAGAAACCCGACGACACGA
Source organism: uncultured Eubacteriales bacterium (assembly GCA_964557435.1). Classification (GTDB taxonomy): domain Bacteria; phylum Acidobacteriota; class Aminicenantia; order Aminicenantales; family UBA4085; genus UBA4085. Next base: position 16,802 of record CAZLAM010000025.1, on the reverse strand, counting down.
ACCCGAGTCTTAAGCAGGCAAATCATAACGGCGGGCCTCACTTTTTATGGCAGGAATCCCTCTCTATTACGATGAAAAGGCCGAATTTGTTGTATCCGGACCTCCCCGATTTCATGCCGGCCGCGGCTAAGCGTCAGGAAAAATTTTGCGCGCTTATTCCCCGATAAAAAAGAACCTCCGGCTATCGGCCTTTGAGGAGCGTCAAGACCTTGTCGATCGGCAATTCTTCGGCGCGATTGCCGCCGCGTCCCACCGTCGTACGGGCCGCGAAAAGGGAGTTATAGATCGCTTCCTCGGTCGCTTCCTCGACGGCCTGGAAAAGGCTGCTCATAAAGTCGTTGGCGATAGGGTCCGGAGTATCGATCGTGACCGCCCGGCCGAGGTGGGGAATGGTTGAGGCCGTGCTGAAAGCGATGGCATAATCGCCCGAACCGTTGGACATATGGGTTGTAGTCCTGCCCATGCCGATGAAGGCCCGCCGCGCCAACCGCTCCAAATTGCGCTCGGACATCGGCGCATCAGTGGCGATGACGATCATGCAGGAGCCGTCTCCCGATTCTCTTGTCTTCTCCGGGCGAAGCTTCCGATTCACCGGAACGCCCAGCATGATCAGTTCGCTTCCGAAATTGGATTGAACGAGGACGCCGACCGTGTAACGCTTTCCGCCCCGCACCTCCATCAGCCTCGAGGCCGTGCCGATGCCCCCCTTCCAGCCTAAGGCCGTCGTCCCCGTGCCGGCGCCGACGCAGCCCTCGGCCACCGGACCTTCCTTGGCCGCGCAGATAGCCTGCCGGACATCCTCCTGGCGGACATGCAGGCCGCGGATATCGTTCAGCATCCCATCATTGGTTTCCCCGACCAAGGCGTTGACCGAGCGCACGTCTTCACAACCCGGCAATTCCAAGGTGTATTGAACCACCGCTTCCACCGCCGCGCCGACGCTGAGCGTGTTGGTGAGAATGACGGGCGTTTCTATATTTCCCAATTCCTGGACTTGGGTTACCCCGGCCAGCTTCCCGTACCCGTTAAAAATACTGACGGCTCCCGGCACTTTTTGCAAAAAGATGTTGCGGCCATGGGCCAGGACGGCGGTTACGCCCGTACGAACATCGTCTCCTCGATAAAGCGTGGCATGGCCAACGCGTACTCCGGACACATCGGTTATAGCGTTCAACGGACCCGCAGGCATGACTCCGGTGATCAAGCCCAGATCCCTCGGTCTCGGCCGGGGCGTTTCCTGAGCCGTCCCCTCAACGCCAAAGGCCAGGAGTGAATATAGGATGATGAAAACCGAGATCAGCGGCTGGACATATGCCGATGGCGTCATTTTCTTATTCATCTAAGAATTATCCGGATTGCTCGAATGCTTGTCAATCATGGGCAAAGTCATTTACAATAACCATCCTATGCCTCTTTACGAATTTAATTGTGAGTCCTGTAAAAAACGATTTGAGGTTCTGGTTCGTCTCGGCGGCGAAAAGGACGTCCGCTGCGATACCTGCGGCGGCCCGGTCCGCAAGCTCATATCCGCCTTCGGAATCGGCGGCGGATCGAGCCGTATCAAGGACTCGGGACACTCCTGTTCGTCCTGCGCGAGCCATTCGTGCAGTACATGCAAATGAAGACCCGGGCGGAAGTTCGCGTCGGCGTCGATACGGGAGGGACGTTCACCGATTTTGTCATCGTCCGCGACGGCGTGCTCTCGACCAAAAAGCTGGCCTCCACTCCCCAAAATCCTTCCCTGGCCATCCTGGAAGGGATGTCTGAGGATCTCGCCGCGGGGGCGGATATCCGGATCATTCACGGTACGACCGTAGCCACCAATGCCCTGCTGGAACGAAAAGGCGCCCGGGTCGCTTTGATTACGACCCTGGGATTCGAGGATATATTGACGATCGGCCGCCAGACGCGTAAGCTCCTCTATTCTCTGAAGGGAGAGGACCGCCGTCCGCTTGTCGACCGCCGGGATTGTTTCGGCGTCGAGGAGCGGGTTACGGCCGCCGGTTGCGTTGAAATGGCGGTCGATCCCAAGGCGGTCCGGACCATCATCGCCGCGATAAAGAAACGCGGTATCGAAGCCGTGGCGGTCTCTTTAATCAATTCCTATGCCAACCCGGCCAACGAACACGCGATCGGCGACATCCTCCGCCAGGCCGGCCTGCTGGGCTCGATCTCGAGCGACATTCTGCCCGAATACCGGGAGTACGAGCGCACCTCCACGGCCGCCGTCAACGCCTACCTGATGCCCATCCTCAACGCCTATTTGTCCGCTCTCGAATCCCGGATCGGGCGCGCCGATCTTCGTATCATGCAGTCCAATGAAGGCACCATCCCCTCGGACAAAGCCAAACGCGAACCCATCCGAACGGCCCTGTCCGGACCGGCGGGCGGAGCGGTCGCCGCTCTCCATATATCCGGCGCGGCGGGCTTCCCGCGCATCATCGCCTTCGATATGGGCGGCACGTCGACGGACGTTTCGCTTATCGAAGGGCGCCTCCGCCGGTCGAGCGAAAACATCATCGGCGATTTTCCCGTCCGCCTTCCCATCATCGATATCCTGTCCGTGGGGGCCGGCGGCGGTTCGATCGCCCATCTGGACAAGGGCGGCTCTTTGCGCGTTGGTCCCCAAAGCGCCGGCGCCGATCCGGGTCCCGCCTGCTACGGTAAAGGCGAAGAACCCACGGTCACCGACGCCAACGTCGTTCTCGGCCGGATCGATCCGGCCTTTTTCCTGGGCGGCCAAATGAAAATCGACCCGGCCCGGAGCCTTCGCGCCATCCGGGACTTGGGGATTCGCATCGGCAAACCGCCCCTCCAGACAGCCCAAGGTATCGTGGATATCGCCAACGCCAATATGGAAAAGGCCGTCCGGGTCATTTCCATTGAGAGAGGGTTCGATCCGCGCGATTTCGCCCTCTTTTCCTTCGGCGGGGCGGGCGGGCTCCACGCCGCCGACATGGCCGACCATTTGAGAATGGACGGCGTCATCGTCCCGGCCAACGCCGGCGTGCTGTCCGCCTTCGGCCTGCTCCAGGCCGACGCGGTCAAAGACTACTCCCGGACCCTGCTCAAACCGGCTGACGCGGTCAAACCCGCCGACCTCGAAAAAGCCTACCGCGCTCTGGAGAAAAAGGCGGCCCGGGACTTGCGGGAAGAAGAATTTCCGGCCGTCCGCATCGCTCTCGAGCGCTGGATCGACCTCCGCTATTTCGGGCAATCCTATGAAATCGCGCTCCCCTACCCCCGCTTGGGTCGGGATCTCACCGCCGTCTTCCATCGCGAACACCAACGCTTGTATTCCTACCGGCATCCCCAGGCCGTCGTCGAAATCGTCGCCCTGCGCCTCCGGGCTAGAGGCTTGACCGAAAAAATCAACTTGCGGCCGGAACGCGCCGCCGGACGCACGTCCGCGGACCGCGGCGTTCGAACGGCCTTAACCAATAAACAAACCGTCTTTTATAACGGCCGGCGCTATCCGGCCGGTGTCTTTGATCGCGATCGGCTCCCTTCCGGGGCGCAGTTTCGCGGCCCGGCCCTGATCGCCGACTCCGGCTCGACAACGTTCTGCCCGCCCGGCTGGGCCCTCCGTCTCGACGGCTATCGCAATCTCATCCTGCGGAAGGGCGGACGCGCATGAAGGCCTTCGATCCCATCGAGCTCGAGATCTTCAAGAACCTGTTCGTCTCGATCGCCGAGGAAATGGGGGCCGTACTGGGACGAACCGCGCTCTCCCCCAACATCAAGGAACGAAAGGACTACTCCTGCGCCGTGTTCAATGCTCAAGCCGAAACGCTGGCCCAGGGTTCGTTCATTCCCGTCCATCTCGGCGCCATGCCCCTGTCCGTGCGGGCCGCCTTGAGCGCGCTCGAATTCGAAGACGGCGACATCGTCCTCCTCAACGACCCCTACTGCGGCGGAACTCACCTTCCCGACATCACCGCCATCGCCCCCGTCTTTTTTGGAAAACGCCCAGCCTTTTTCGTGGCCAACCGGGCCCACCATTCCGACGTGGGGGGGATGACGCCGGGATCCATGCCCCTGGCCACCGAGATCTTCCAGGAAGGATTGATCATCCCACCCCTCAAGCTCCTGAGCCGCGGCCGCCTGAATGAAGACGTGCTCCGTCTGTTGCTGGCCAATGTCCGCACGCCTGAAGAGCGCCGGGGCGATTTACTGGCCCAGCTGGCCGCCTGCGAGAAGGGTAAGAGCCGCGTCATCGAGGCCGTGGCCAAATACGGCCTGCCCAAGATCGTCCGGTATACGCATCTCATCCAGGACTACACCGAAGCGTTCCTCCGCGCGACCCTGCGGACCATCCCCGACGGCGCTTATTCGTTCGAGGACTTTCTGGATGACGACGGAATCTCTGACGATCCGATCAAAATCGCCGTCACCGTCACGATCCAAGGGACGAGAGCCGTCGTGGATTTTCGAGGCTCCTCCCCCCAAGTCCGCGGCGGCGTCAACGCCAACGATGCCGTCACGGCTTCGGCCGTGCTCTATGTCTTCCGCTCCCTGATCGAGGAGGACATACCCTTTAATACCGGGCTGTGGCGCCCCATCCGCATCATCGCTCCGTCGGGGCTCGTCGTCAGCGCCCAATATCCGGCCGCCACCGCCGCCGGAAATGTTGAAACGTCCCAGCGCATCGTCGACGTGCTTCTCGGCGCGCTGGCCCAGGCCGTTCCCGACCGCATTCCGGCCGCCAGCCAGGGGACGATGAACAATATCGCCTTCGGCGGATACGATCCCGTCCGTCGCCGCAATTTCGCCTATTACGAGACGATCGGCGGAGGAATGGGGGCAAGCCTGGACCGGCCGGGATTGAGCGGCATCCACACCCACATGACCAACTCGCGCAATACGCCGCTCGAAGCTCTCGAGAATTACCTGCCCATCCGTATCCGCGCCTACAGGCTGCGGACGGGCTCGGGCGGAGCCGGCCGGCATCGCGGCGGCGAAGGGATCGTCCGCGAATACGAGTTCTCGATCCCCGCCCGCGTCACGATCATGTCCGAACGCCGCCGGTTTTCCCCCTATGGCCTGCAGGGAGGGGGCCCGGGCGCTCCCGGACGCAACACCCTGATTTCCAAGGGGCGGCGCATCGCCCTCAAGTCTAAAGCCAACCTCCAAGTGAATCCGGGCGATATCCTGCGTATCGAAACGCCGGGCGGGGGCGGCTACGGTTCCAATTCCGAAAAGGAGACCTCATGAAACGCCTGGCAGTATTGACGGCTATCGTCATCCTGGCGGCGGCTGTTCCTTCGACCGCCCAAATCCGTTTCGGGCTTCTGGGCGGATACGCCCTAACCCCGAACGCGAATCTCAGCGGAGGCGTCGCTTTTGGCGCCGGCCTGGCCATCGAAGTGGCCCCCAATTTTTCCCTTGAATTGGGAGCCCTTCGCTTTCAGGCATCGACGACGACCGCTCCGGACGGCTTGAGCCAAGGAACGCTCGGCCTCGTTCCCATCGAACTGGGATTTTCCGTGAGGTTTCCCCTGGCGACCGGATTTAAGCTCCTGCTCGGCGCGTGCGGGGGCTATGTCCTTCCTCATTTCTCCCTGGACCCGCAATTAGTCAAGGACTGGGAGGCGGCGGGCTTCTCGATCGAAGAGAAGGTCGACCCGGCTTTCGGGTTTCATATTCGCGGCGGATTCGAAGCGGCCTTGAACGCCCGGATCGCCATGGTGGTCGAAGCCCGCTACTCCATGTGCCGGTCGAAAGGATCCTGGATTTTGTCCGATCGGGCCGGGACCGGCGACCTCAATGGGGCCATCAAGAACCTCAATCTCGATTCCCTGATTTTCGGAGTCGGCCTGGTCTTTTCGTTTGGCCGGTGAAGTGAGAGGAAAGCATGAACACCATATCGAAAAACCGAATTTCCAAGCGGCTTGTCCGAACCGTCGGCATCGCCGCGGCGGCCGCCCTGCTCTTCATCCCCGGCCGGGCGATCATCGAATCCCAGGATCACCCCCCGGCCTGGGACCTCAAGGCCTTCGTGCCCGGGGTCAAACACGGCCTGCCCAAACTCCAATCCGCGTTGGCCCGCCTTGTCGAAATCGAGGAAACTGAAGGCCCGGCCCGGGCGGACGCCTATGCTCGAACGCGGAAGATGCCCGGCGCGGATGGAAACATCCGGGTCGTATCCTCCGCCGACGGCGCCGGCTCCCTGAAAACAATGAGCGCCATGACAGCGCTTCTCTCGAGTCGCGTCCGGGCTCTGGGCGGCCGGGTGGAAATCACCAGCCGCGGACTGGTTCAGCATTGGATTCCCGTCACCTCCCTGCGGGAGTTGGCCGCCGACCCTCTGGTCAAATTCATCAGGCTCCCCCTCCGGCCCTTCAAAAATAAGTCCCTTAGCGAGGGCGTTGCGGCCACGGGCGCCGACAAATGGCGAAATCTCGTCGCCTACCGCAATCAGACCCCGGCCAGGATCGCCGTCCTCGACCTGGGCTTCGAGGGTTACTCGGGGCTTCTGGGTTCGGACCTCCCCAAAAGCGTGACCACCCGGTCTTTCCGGATGGACGGCGATATCCAAGCCGGCGAAGATCACGGCGCGGCGTGCGCCGAAATCGTCTACGACATGGCTCCCGACGCCAAGCTGTACCTGGTCAACATCGATACCGATGTGGAACAGCATAACGCCGTCGACTGGTTGATCTCGCAGAAAGTCGATGTCATCTCCTATTCCCTGGGCTGGTATAACGCCGGAGCTGGGGACGGGACGGGTCCAATCGATGAAGACGTCGAAGTCGCCGCCGCTGGAGACATTGCCTGGGCCAGCTCGGCCGGAAATGCCGCGCTGGACCACTGGGACGGTTCATTCAACGACCCGGACAACGACGGCATTCTCAACTTCTCCGGAAGCGACGAGCTGCTGGATTTTTATGTCCCGGCTTACGAGACCGTCGGGGCTTTCCTCAACTGGAAGGATTGGGGCGCCTGGGACGGCTACGATTACAGCGGATCGAACCAGGATTACGACCTTTATCTCTACTACTGGAACGGATTTTTTTACCAGTTCGTCGATTCCTCCAAGGGCGATCAGACCGGAACGCAATGGCCGACGGAGGAAATTTACGGCTATTATTCGACTCAGCCTGGGTATTGGGCGGTGGCGATCCACAAATGGAGCACGACAAAAAACGTCAAGCTCGAGCTTTTCACGCTCGGAAACAGCCGGGCTATCGATTACAACGTCCCCCAGCGCAGTCTCACCATCCCCGGCGAAGCGGTATCCGCTCTGGCCGCGGGGGCCACGGATTGGCAGACCGATGCGCTCCATTCCTACAGCTCGCTGGGTCCCACCCACGACGGCCGCATGAAGCCAGATTTCGGCGCTCCCTCGGGAGTGTCCACGACTTCTTTCGGCGCGAACAACTTCTACGGAACCTCGGCCTCCGCCCCTCATCTAGCCGGGGCGATCGGCCTGCTCAAGGGCATGACGCCGTATGGTCTCGATAAAATCATCGAGATATTACGCACCAGAGCGGTGGATCTGGGTGACCCCGGCCCGGACAATAAGTTCGGTTACGGCCGACTTAACGTCAAGAAACGATAAAACCGATTTCCGCCCGATGGGAATCCGGGAAGAGAGCCCTCGATGCCGAAACGTCCGCGCGGTTTCGTTTGTCTGATGTCGGTCTTTTCTTTCCTGTCGATCTCGGCGCCGGCCGGAACGTCAACGGAGTCAGCCTTGGAGATTCAGCTATGAAAACAAAGACCGTTCTCCTGTGCCTGGCCGCCCTGGCTTTTTTTTCCTGTGCGGACCGCCGGGACGGAAGCGAGATCTCCGCCTCCGGAACGATCGAAGCGCGAAACGTGAAGATTGCCTCACAAACGGCCGGCGAGTTGATCGAGCTCGCGGTCGACGAGGGAGCCCGCGTCAGGCACGGTGACAAGCTGGCCGTCATCGATCATTCTTCGCTGGACATTCAGTTGCGGCAGGCGGAGGCCGGCATGCGTCTGGCCCAGGCCCAACTTGCCCTGATCCGTAAGGGCGCCCGTCGGGAAGACATTCAGCAGGCCGAAGAAGGCTTGACCCAGGCCGAGACGGCCTTCGGTGTCGCCGAAGAGGATGTCCGCCGGATGAGAGCGTTAGCCGACAAGGGAAGCGTCACGCCCAAGCAGAGGGAAGACGCCGAAGCCCGCCTGATTGTGGCTCAGGCTCAGCGGAGCGCCGCTCGGGAGGGCTTGAATAAGGTTCGGACCCTGTCCCGGCCCGAAGAGATCCAGGCCGCGGAAGCGCGTCTCGCCCAAGCCCAAGCCGCCGTCGACCTCCTGGCTAAAACGATCGACGACTGCACGATCTCCTCGCCCATCGCCGGGATGGTAACTCAACGAGTCGCCGAAATCGGCGAGCTGGTGGCGCCCGGGGCAACACTCCTGACCCTCTCCGCCCTCGAACAGGTCAGTCTCATGATCTATGTAACCGAAGCGGACTTGGGGAGTATCCGCCTCGGACAGAACGCCACGGTCGCCATCGACGCCGCGCCCGGCCGCGTTTTCCAGGGACAGGTGACTTACATCTCGCCCCAGGCTGAATTCACGCCCAAAAACGTCCAGACGAAGGAGGACCGGGTCAAACTCGTTTTCGGTGTCAAGATCGAAATCCCCAACCCGGACGGAACGCTCAAACCCGGCTTGCCCGCCGACGCCCTCCTCCGCCGTTCGCCGGGCGCCGCGAAATAATCCGGATCACGGCCATGTCCTCCGCCATCGAGTCGGTCGGACTGTCGAAGAGTTTCGGCGACATTCGCGCCGTCCGCGACTTGACTCTCGAAGTTCCAAGCGGCATCATGTTCGCCCTCGTCGGCCCGGACGGCGCCGGCAAAACGACGACGATCCGCATGTTTTGCGGCCTTTTGCAGCCGACATCGGGAAGCGTTAAGATCCAGGGCCATGATCTGGCCGTCGATCGCGGCCGCGTCCTGCGGGACATCGGTTACCTGTCGCAGCGTTTCAGCCTTTACGGCGACTTGAGCGTGGACGAGAACATCGAATTCTTCGCCCGGCTTCACAAGGTCGCAGAGTTCAAAAAACGGCGGGAGGAACTGTTAAATTTTACCCGGCTCGAACCCTTTCGGCACCGCTTAGCTGAACGCCTCTCCGGAGGGATGCGCCAGAAGCTGTCACTGGCCTGCACCCTCATTCATACGCCTCGGGTCCTTTTCCTCGACGAACCGACGACCGGGGTGGATCCGGTCTCGCGGCGCGACTTCTGGAAGATCCTGTCCAACCTGCTCAAAACCGGCATCACCATCGTCATGACGACGCCCTACCTCGACGAAGCGGAGCGCTGCTCGCGAGTCGGGTTGATCCACGAAGGAAAGCTGGTGGTCGCGGATACGCCGCAGGCCCTCAAGTCCCGGCTTCACGGCGCGGTCATTGAACTCGTTTGCACTGAAATCCGCCGCGCCTTCGCCGTTCTCAAGGCGGCGCCCGAGGCGACCGAAGTTCAGCTTTTCGGCGACCGTCTGAACCTGGTTGTCCAAGATCCGGAGCACGACGCCCCTGCGCTCGAGGCGCGCCTGGCGCGGGAGGGGATCGAAATCCTGGACAAAAGAATCATTCGGCCGTCCCTCGAAAACGTCTTCATTTCCCTGACCCAATGAGTTCGAATTCGATCGTCGTCACCGAGCTGACCAAGGCCTTCGGCAATTTCATCGCCGTGGAGGGGATTTCGTTCTCCTGCGCCAAAGGCGAGATCTTCGGGTTTCTGGGGGCCAACGGGGCGGGGAAATCGACAACCATCCGCATGCTCTGCGGGCTGCTCGCACCGACTTCGGGGAGAGCGACGGTCGGCGGCTTCGACATCGAGCGCGAGCCGGAAAAGGTCAAAGCCCATATCGGCTACATGTCCCAAAAGTTTTCTCTTTACGAGGACCTGACCGTCGAGGAAAACATCTCTTTCTTCGGCGGAGCCTATGGTCTGTCCCGAGCCGCGATCCATGGCCGCCTGCCTTGGGTGGTCGAAATGGCCGGACTCAAGGGCCGCGAAGAGAGTCTGACACGGACGCTGTCGGTCGGATGGAAACAGCGCCTGGCTCTTGGCTGCGCCGTTCTTCACGAACCGGAGATTGTCTTTCTCGACGAACCCACGGGGGGGGTCGACCCGGTCTCGCGCCGAAACTTCTGGGAGCTGATCAACCGTCTGTCCGAGAAGGGTGTGACGATTTTCGTCACGACCCATTATCTGGACGAAGCCGAGTACTGCAACGACATCCGGCTTATTCACGCCGGACGGCTGGTGGCCGGCGGAAGCCCGCGCGAACTCAAACGGATTTATATTAAGAACCCGATCCTGGAGGTTGAGTGCGACACGGTGGTGGACGCTTTGGAGTCGCTCCAGAAAGAACCCTGGGTGGTCGAGACGTCCATTTTCGGCACGTATCTGCACGTCAGTGTCGCCGATGAAGCGGAAGGGAGAGCCCGGCTGGTACGCTTTTTCGTCGCCCGAGACATCGCCGTTCGGCGGATCGAACGCATCATGCCCTCGCTCGAAGACGTCTTCATTCAACGCATCGAGGAAGAGAACCGCGGCCGTCGGGAGAAGGGGATATGATCGGCCCCCTGGTCGCCGTGGTCAAGAAGGAATTCATCCAAATCTCCCGGGATATCCGGACCCTGATCTTTCTCCTGTTTATTCCCGGTTTTCTTCTCCTGCTTTACGGATTCGCCCTGAATTTCGACGTCAAACATATCCCCTTGGCCGTCTGCGATCAGGATCGGAGCGCCGACAGCCGGGAGCTTGTCGGCGCCTTCACCAACACCGAATATTTCGACCTTGTCGCCCGCTTGGATGACCCCCGGGAAGTCGACAGCCTGATGGGCCGGGAGAGTTTCCGGATCGTCCTGGTCATTCCCCGGGGATTCGGGAACAATCTCCTGGCCGGGCGCAACGCCTCCGTCCAGATCCTCCTCGACGGCGCTAACGCCCAGAGCGCTTCGACCGCGGCCGGCTACGCCTCCGCGATCATCGAGGGCCGCTCCCTCAAGCTGACGATGGAGAGCCTGTCGCGGGCCGGAGCGGGGAAGGTCGCCCTGCCCCTCCGGATGGAAACGCGCGTCTGGTACAATCCAGAGCTGAAGAGCGTCAATTTCCTCATCCCCGGACTCATGGCCTTCCTCCTGGCGATTATCGTCGTCGTCTCCACCGCCTTCTCGATCGTCCGCGAGAAGGAGCGCGGGACGATGGAACAGCTTCGAGTCTCTCCCTTGAAACCGATCGAGCTCATCGTGGGCAAGACCGTTCCTTACGTCTTCATCTCGCTCGTCTCGTCTCATATCATCCTGCTGTTGAGCCGCGTTTTGTTCGGCGTAACCATCAAGGGCGACTACGGCCTGCTTCTCCTGGCCATGCTCGTTTTTCTCCTCGGGGGGCTGGGCCAGGGTTTGCTCATTTCGACCGTCACCCGAACCCAGCAGGTGGCTTTCCAGATCGCCATCCTGACGACCATGCTTCCGACGTTCATCCTGTCGGGTTTCGTTTTCCCGGTCAGGAACATGCCGGCCGTCATCCAGGCCGTCACCTATCTCGTGCCGGCAAAATACTTCCTGGTCGCCTTGCGGAGCGTCATTCTCAAGGGAGTCGGCGGACGGGCGTTCTGGCCGCAGATCCTGTTCATGCTGGCTTTTGCCGCCCTGACCCTCGGTCTCAGCATCATCCGTCTGCGTCGGCCGGACGAGGAGGACCGGACCCGTCGACGAAAAGGGAAGAACATCCCATGAGCAAAATCGCCCCCATCATCCGCAAGGAATTTCTCCAGCTCCGCCGTGACCCCCGGCTCATCCCCATTCTCTTCTTCGCCCCCATCATCCAACTCCTGCTGCTGGGCTATGCCGCAAACCTGGATGTTCGGGATATCCCCACGGTCGTTTGCGATCGGGATGGGACGACGTCCAGCCGGGACTTTCTGGCCGAATTCCTGAACTCCGGGTATTTCACCCCGACCGCCTCGGTTCAGGATATCCGCGAGATTGATCGCTATCTGGATGAAGGGCGGGCGGCCATGTCCATCGTCGTCGAGCCCGGGTTCGGGGCCAAGCTCGCCGGAGGGGTGCCGGCCTCGGTTCAGTTGATTGTCGATGGAACCGAAAGCCAGTCAGCCGCGATCGGGATCGGATACGCCGGTCGGATCGGGTCCCGATTCATCCAGAAAGTCATGGGCGAGACTTTCGCCCGGATGAAGGGGCGTGGATTCCGGCCCATCCGCATCGATCCCCAGGTCCGCGTTTGGTACAATCCCGCCCTCCGGAGCCGGAATTTCATGATCCCGGGTGTCCTCGGCCTCGTTCTGATGGTCATCACCATGATGCTGACCTCAATGGCCATTGTCCGGGAGAAGGAAGCGGGCACCCTGGAACAGCTTGTCGTAACGCCCATTCGGCCGATCGAGCTCATCATCGGCAAGCTTCTTCCCTTCGTCCTCATCGGCGTCATCGACTTCGCCCTGGTCGTGGGCGTCGTCGTCTTGTGGTTCCGGATCCCGATCCAAGGAAGCCTGGGGCTCCTGTTCGGTCTGAGCTTGGTCTTCATGGTCGCGATGCTGGGCTTGGGACTGTTCATTTCAACCGTTTCGCGCAACCAGCAGCAGGCCATGATGACCGCCGTCTTCTTCATGCTGCCGATGATGCTTCTGTCGGGTTTCGTTTTCCCCATCGAGAACATGCCCCGTTTCTTCCAATGGATCACCTTCGTCGTTCCCCTGCGATATTTCTTCGTCATCATCCGTTCCATTTTCCTCAAAGGCGTGGGCCTGGAGGCGTTGTGGGACGAGGCACTGGCGCTTCTGGTCTTCGGCGCCGCGATCCTGGCCTTGAGCGTGATGCGGTTCAAGAAGAGGGTGGATTAAGCCGGACGGGAGCCGGAAGGTCAGTAGATGACTTTCTTGAGCTTGTCTTTTTCGATCACCAGACGACCCTGGTAGGACACGCAATTGAGGAGTATCAGGACCCGGTCCTGATCGGTCAGGTCCTTCTTGAACACGCCGCGAAGGCCTTTGAACGGGCCGGCCGCGACTTCGATCTCATCACCGACTTCGGGTTGTACGCCGTATTTCTGAAGTTCGATGAATCCATCAACTTCGCGCGACCGGATCTCGGTCACGAAACCTTCATCGAGCGCGATCGGTCCTTCGTCGTTGCCGACGATTCTTTTCACTCCGCGCGTATACTTGACCAGCTTGAACTGCTCGGGATAATCGAAAAACACGAACTCATAGCCCGTGAAAAACGCCTTAATCAGACCTCCTTCCCGGTATTTCGGGTTATAGACGGGGATGCCGCCCTGGAGGAACATCTTTTCGACGTGAAACTCTTTTTTCGGCTTCGTACTGATGACAAACCAACTTAGCATGGGGAAATTCAATCCGTGAGTTTGAGCAGCCGATAAATATCGGGCCGGCGGTCGGGGAAAAAGTGCCGTTTGGCGTGGCATTGGGTGACGGCGGACAAGTCGCACTCGGCATAGAGGATATGATCCTTATCGCTCGGTGCCCGGGCGATCACCCGGCCGCCCGGATCGGAAACGAACGACTCCCCCGCGAAATAAAGGACATCCTCGGGTCCGACGCGGTTGCAGAGCGCGGCAAAGTAGCCGTTCTGAAAAGCGGCGATTTGAATTTCGCCTTCATACAGTCCTTCCCCCCATTCGTTGAGTAGGCCGGCCTGGGGTATGATGACCATCTCGGCGCCCGCCAAGGCCAGTCCCCGCATGTACTCCGGGAAATGCCGGTCGTAACAGATGGCCACTCCGATGTTGCCGACCCGGGTGCGGAAAACGAACTGGGGCTTGTCGCAGGGCGTGTAATACCCCTGTTCATGGAATCCGGGTCCGTCCATGATATGGACCATCCGTGTCGTCCCCAGCCAACGGCCGTCGGCGTCGAGGACGGGCGAAGAATCATAAGTCCGGTCGCCTTCGCGCTCGAACAGATTGAGGACGGTCACTATTCCGTGCCTCCGAGCCAGAGCACCGAATTCCTCGGTGAGCGGACCGGGTACGGATTGGGCCAAGTCCCGATACCCGGGTTGTTCCGAGGACGGGATTTGGGGCAGGAACGGCAGAAAGGCCAGCTCGGCGAAGGCGATCAGCTCGGCCCCCTCGCAGGCCGCTTCTTCGAAGGCCGCTTTGCCCCGGCCCAGGTTGTCGTCGAGGTCTTTCGAGGCGTGCTGCTGAATCAAGGCGATTTTCATGGGAGAATGTCTTTGGTCACCAATACTTCGCCTGAATTATTCATGAATTTCGATATCCCTGAGGGAAAAGCGGCGGGAGAAAAACGGCATCAAAGAATTCATGAATAACTCAAGTTCGATTCGGCGATACAAATTCAGGCGACGATCCATAGACGGCCGATTACCGGTTGACGGCCGCTTCGACCTGATCGGCCTTTTTGGGGATGGGCTTGCCCAACACCCGCCGGCCGTCCTTCGTCACCAGGACGTTGTCTTCGATCCGGATACCGCCGAAGTCGCGGTATTTCTCCACTTGATCGTAGTTCACGAAATCCGGGCTCAAATGAGCCGCCTTCCATTTGTCGATCAGGGCGGGGATGAAATAAATACCGGGCTCGACGGTCAGGACGTAGCCGGCCTTGAGGGCCTTGGCCAGCCGCAGATAAGCCAGGCCGAACTGCTTGCTCCGCTCGACGGTCCGGTCGTAGCCGATGTGATTTTCGCCCAGGTTTTCCATGTCGTGAACGTCCAGGCCGATCATATGGCCCAAGCCGTGGGGGAAGAACAGGGCATGCGCGCCCTGGCGGACGGCTTCGTCGGTATCCCCTTTCATGAGTCCGAGAGCGGTCAGCCCCTTGACGATCGTCGTGGCGGCCATAAAATGGATGTCCCGATAGCGGATGCCGGGCTTGATGGCTTTGATGGCGGCTTCATTGGCGGCCAGGACGATGTCGTAGACGTCGCGCTGGCGGGGCTTGAATTTCCCGCCGACGGGAACGGTCCGGGTGATGTCCGAAGCATAATGTCGCCTGGATTCCGCGCCCGAGTCGACGACCAGCAGCCGATCCTTGGCCAGTTTGTTGCTATGGTCGTGATTGTGCAGGATCTGGCCGTTCATGGTCAGGATGGTGGGGAACGCCGTCGCCCCGCCGTCCGCCGCGGCGATGCCGTCGATCCGGCCGGCGATGTCCCGTTCATAAATGCCGGGCTGGGCCATCCGCATGGCCGTCTCGTACATTTTATAGGTCGTTTTGAGAGCCGTTTCGATTTCGGCCACTTCCTCCTCGGACTTGACCGACCGCAGGGCAATGACCGCTTTGATCAATTCAAGCGAAGCCTTCGATTTAGCTTCGTTGGGTGCGATGTCCAGGTGGGCATGAAGCTTGAGGAGATGCTCGGACCGGTAAGGCGGAAGGAATCGAACCTCCCGTCCCTGGGCCGCGGCCTGGCGCAGATAGGCGCTGAGTTCCCGAGCCGGCCGGGTGTCCGTGACGCCGACCTCCGCTCCCCGGTCGATCATTTTGGGAAGATAGCCCATCCAGATGATGTCCTCGATATCGATATCGTCCCCGAAGATGATGTCCCGGCCTTCGTCGGCATCGATCACGGCGGTCAGGCCGGGAGAGTCGAGGCCGAAGAAATACAGGAACGAGGAATCCTGGCGGAAATGGTAGGCGTTGGCCGTGTAGTTCATCGGGCTGTCGTCATTGCCCAAAAACAGGGCGATCCCCGAACGAAGTTTCCGACGCAGGGCGGCCCGGCGGCGGGCGTAGGTTTTGGCGTCAAACATGTTTTTTCCTCCCATCGATACGAGATTATATGCGCGGCTAACGGGGGGAGATTAACAAAGATCGCGGGCGGAGTCAAAAATACGCCGACGACGGACGGAAGCCCGAAGGGATAAACCCGCAGGAATCTGTCGACCGGATACTTTTTGATCCGACAACGTTATATGCGAATAGCGAGGCACGAAAATAGCCCGCCCTATTCCTCATATTGATATTTGAATCTTGCTTTAAGCAAAGGATATTTTCGAGCGTATCTTCCTGACTCAATTACAAGGATCAACAATTTCTCGCTTTTATTTATGGTCATTTTTAATGTCGGGTTGGCAGGGATATCGGAATTTCTTGCGATGTCGCCTTCGTTCTCATCATAGCGCAATTCTTCGCCTTGGAGGAGATCCAGAATCTTTCCTCTCTTCATGATCTTAATAAAATATAACACCGGGCTGGAAGTTCTGAGAAATTCCAAATCGTATGCGCTCTTTTCCAAAATGTCAGCTTTGATTTTCAATCTAACGGGGATATTTACTCCTTTAAATCTATGAATCGGATCCATTTGAGCTATTGCGAGATGAGCGAAAAAGAGCATGATGGAGAGAATCACTAAACAGATAACCGAAACTCTCTTTGAGGGCATGGAAACCTCCTTCAAGATAACCCCAATTTCAGATTCTTGAATAAATTATAATCTTCAAGATTTCTTCTGTCAAATCTCTGGATAAATATGGAATTCTTTGTCCTTGAACACCGAACGCGTCCGCCCCGGGGGACTTAGTCATCCCCGGCTGGATGGCCGCTGAGATTCGTTCCCGGTTGAAGGAATCCCACGAGATATCGCTGACGGCAGGAGTCCGGCATGGAATAATTAAACCTATTCGACTCCCCGCTTTGCAGTCCTCAATCGCGAAGCGAATGAGGGCGGGCTGAACCCTATAAAAACCATAGGACTTGCCAGGCAAGGCCCGGGGTATATCCTACAAAAACCGTAGGACTTGCCCGCCAAGCCCGGGGCATGTCCAGGGTTAATACTGAGCGGCGCTATGTACCCCGATTTAAAAATCG
>CAZLAM010000024.1:0-8496 GCA_964557435.1 uncultured Eubacteriales bacterium | reverse complement strand
ACTGGTCCCTGAAACTGGATATGCTCATCCTGCTGAAGACCATCCCGGTGGTTCTTTTCGGGATTGGGGCGTATTGAGGGCGGGACGGGCATACAGAGAGAAAGCAAGGATAATAAGATTAAAACCTTTTACCCTTTTCGTTTTTTAATTTCATACAAATAGACATAAATCTTCATGAATGTCTTTTCTTTTATCAAGACCATTCCATCCTGAATGCCGTGCAAAATAAATGATTGGAAACGATCGATGATTTCAGGCGTAGCGTTCATGATTACCCAGAAGCGATCGTGCCCGGATATGCATTGCAACAGGTTCTCCCTCATGTCCTTGACTTCCTTGGTCAGACCACAACCCGGCAACGAACCCTCATAATACCAATTGAATGTGGTTTGTTGAATATTCCGACTGCCCTCGTTGGGCGCAAATACGATAGCGTCGTTCGGTTTAGAATTGGCTTCCACGTATCCGGCGACTTTTTCCCAAGGGGCATTGATATCTTCGATATAGTAATTGCCCAATCCGGGAACAATCATAATTAAAAGTGTTCCTAACGAGATAATCAACGGCAGTCTTTTTCGGGCGGTGAAAAGTGCCGCCGCCAGCAACAAGTAAGCGGCGGGCGCGGCGCTGATCGTGTAATAATCTTGGTAAATTGGAATAAATAATATTGAAAAAATGAAAGGCAATATGATGGGGCAAAAAAGCCAACAGCTTATCAAAAGAAGCTTGTTTTTCACTTCCGGCCCAGGCCGAAGATCAGCGGCCTCCCGTCCAACGGCGGCAACCCCACGGCCCTTTGCGCGCCAAAGGCGATAGACCAGGAACCCGGCCAGAAGGAATATTCCAGCAACTGCGTAATTGATAAGGATAGGTTTCCAATCCCGGTCGCGGCGCGCGCTCAACAAAAACAGATAAACGGAACGGAATGGATCCACAACCGAGGGAGCGGAAAGGTTGCCTATGTTGGCACTGACGGCCCCTCCCAGGCGGCTCTCGCCGAAAGCCAAAGGATAAAAGTAAGGCGCAAAGCTAAACACGATCACCAATTGAGAAACCAGCCAGGTCATGATCACTTTCCCGTATCTTTTCACTTGCAGAATAAAAAATAAATTCTGTGCGGCAAGTATGAATATTCCAAAGGGATTGCTGTAGAGCATGAGCACGCCGGCAATACCATAAAGCAAAAAATGGATCCTCTTTCTATCCCTTAAAGCTAAAATGAAAAAGAGAAAGGACAACAAAGCGGTAAATTGGAAAAAACCGTAGAATCTGGCGATTTGCGAGTGGTAGACCTGGAGCTGAGAAATCGCCATGAAAAATGCGCTCATCAAGCCGACCGCTTCGCCGAACAAAAGCCGGCCTACCAGGAAAAGGAGAAAGATCGAGGCTATGCCTATCAAAGCGGAAAAAGATCGCGTGGCAACTTCGCCGGGGCCGAATATTTTTTCCCAAAAATGGAAAGGGAGATAATAGCCGGGCGGTTGATCCAATCGGCCTGAGGATAATATTCGAGGGATGCTTTGTTGTCCTTCAAGCACCGTCGACATTTCATCGATCCAATAGCTCTCGGTGCCCAACTCATAAAACCGCAGGGCAAGACCCAAGACGAGGATGAGGATCAGCCACCAAATTGAATGTTTTGTCTTCTCCGTTTCCATTAATTAATCCTGCCGGGCTTTGGGATCCTTCCCCCATTTTATGGACAGCTTAGGGGCTTCCTGAAGGCGGATCGAAAGCCCGCCTCTCGCGGTCATTTTATCCATTTTGAAGGCTGAAAGCCATTTGAATTTGAAACTCGAAAAAACGGCTTCGGTGGAAAGCTCCCGTTATCCGTGCAAATCGGATTCGCCGGCTCCGGGAAATTCAATCCCCTTCGCGGAATTCCGCGAACGCGAGCTCGAGGAGCTTCAGATCCCTCCTTAATTGTGATATATTTGCGCGGATGAGCGCACCTGATTCCGTCCGATTATCCGTCATCGTCCCCGCCTTCAACGAAGAACGCAACGTGCCCCGGATGGTGGAAGAGATCACGACCGCCTGCGTCCGGCTGGCCGTTCCCTATGAAGTCATCTTCATCGACGACGGGAGCCGGGACGGGACCTACGCCGCCCTGCGGGAGGCCCGCCTCAAGGATCCGCGCATCAAAATCATCCGGTTCCGCAAGAATTTCGGCCAGACGGCCGCTCTCTCGGCCGGGTTCGACTATTCCCGGGGCGAGATCGTCATCACTCTGGACGCCGACCTGCAGAACGACCCCGGCGATTTCGGTATCCTGATAGCCAAAATCGAGGAAGGCTACGACCTGGTCAGCGGCTGGCGGAAGGACCGCAAGGACAGATTCCTGTCCCGGCGCCTGCCCTCCATCACGGCCAACTGGATAATCTCCCGGATCACCAAGGTCAAGCTCCGCGACTACGGCTGTACACTCAAGGCCTTCCGCCGCGACGTCATCAAGAACATCAAGCTCTACGGGGAGATGCACCGGTTCATCCCGGCCGTGGCGGCCACGATCGGCGTTTCGATCGCCGAGGTGCCGGTCAACCACCGGCCGCGGATCCACGGCAAGTCTAAATACGGGATCTCGCGTTCGATCCGGGTCTTTCTCGACTTGTTGACGGTTAAATTCCTGCTCAGCTACTCGACGCGGCCGCTCCAGATCTTCGGTTTGATGGGGCTCCTGTCCGGGGGCCTGGGCGGAGTGCTGGGCCTGATCCTGTCCTACGAGCGGCTGTTCCTCAAGCAGAGCATCGCCAACCGGCCCCTGCTTCTGCTGGCCGTCCTGCTCATCGTCATCGGCATCCAGTTCATCACCATGGGCCTGCTGGGCGAGATCATGGTCCGCACTTATCACGAAGCCGTGCAGAAGAGCATCTACGTCGTGCGCGAAGCCCTCGGCACGGAAATCGATCCCGACGGGGACGCCTGAGTCAATGAACGTCCTGATGCTCGCCCCCGAGCCTTTCTTTCAGCCCCGGGGGACGCCGATCAGCGTCTATTTCCGGATCAAAGCCCTGACCGACCTGGGCCACACCGTCGACCTCCTCACTTATCCTTTAGGCCGTGATGTCGCCTTCCCGCGGTTCCGCATCCGCCGCGTCCCCAATATCCTGGGCTTGAAGAAAATCAAGATCGGCCCGTCCTGGGCCAAGATCCCGCTCGACGGGCTGATGGTCCTGCGGGCTGCGGGGGCCTTGCTCCGGCGCCGGTATGATGTCATTTTCAGCCACGAGGAAGCGTCCTTTTTCGGCATCGCCCTGGGCCGGCTGTTCGGCGTTCCCCACATTTACGACATGCATTCGAGCCTGCCCCAACAGCTCGACAATTTCCGGTTCTCCCGGTCGCGCCGGCTCAAGGCGGTCTTCACCTTTCTGGAGGACACCGTCCTGAAGAGCTCCCGGTCGGTCATCGTCATCTGCCGCGATCTCCTTGATTACGTCAGGAGCAAGGGCTTCGGGGAGAAAGCCGTATTCCTGGAAAATTTCATGGATTTCAACGATTTCGACGGGCGGGACCAGCCGGCGGAAGAAGTCGGAAAAATCCGCCGGGAGACGGCGCCGGGCGGGGGGAAGATCATCCTCTACGCCGGCAATTTCGAGCCCTATCAGGGGATCCCGCTTCTGGTCGAGTCCATGGCCAAGGTTCGGGAGAAGGCCGTCTTGCTCATCGTCGGCGGGTCCCGGGACGAACACCGGGCCACAGCCCGAAAGGCCGAGGCGCTGGGGATCGGAGACCGGATCAAATTTATCGAGAAAATTCCGCCCCAGGATGTCCCCCGCTACATCGCCGCCTGCGACGTGCTCGTTTCACCCCGCGTTTCGGGCACCAATACACCCCTGAAGATATACTCCTTCCTCAAGTCGGGCAAGCCGTTCGTGGCCACCAAGCTCTACACCCACACCCAGGTTTTGACCGACGAGATCGCCGTCCTGGCCCCGCCCAATCCGGCCGAATTCGCGGCCGGACTGGACTTCGCCCTGGCGGACGAGGAAGCGAAGCGGAGGGCGGCGGAGGCCAAGCGCCGGGCCGAGGCCGAGTGGGTCTATCCCCGCTATCTGGAAAAAATATCGCTCGTCCTGGCCAAAGCCGTCGGCCCCAAGGCTTAGGGAGCTTTTCTCCATGCGCGCCTTCGTCACGGGAGCATCCGGATTCGTCGGAACCCGTCTTGTCAACCGTCTTCTGGCGGGAGGCTGGAACGTCCGGGCTTTCGATTTGGCCCCCGGGCCGGGCGGATGGCCCGGCCTGGAATACATCCGGGGGGACATCCGGGACGAAACGCTCGTCGCCTCTTCCCTGGCCGGAACGGACCTGGTGATCCACCTGGCCGCCGCCCTGGGCTCGTCGCGCCTGGGCGAGGAGGGTTTTCTCGCCGTCAACGCCGGAGGGACGAAAATCGTGCTCGAGGCGGCCCTGAAAGCGGGCCTCAAGCGGGCCGTCCACTTCAGCTCGGCCGGAGTCCTCGGCCATGTCGAGGGGAACGAAGCGGCGGATGAAGGCCATGCCCTGAACCCCCGCGACGCCTATGACCGGACCAAGCTGGCCGGCGAGCGGGTCGCCCTGGACTTGGCGGCGCGGGGTCTGGATGTCGTCATCATCCGGCCGGGCTGGGTCTATGGTCCGGGCGACAGACGGACGTTCAAGCTCATTCGAGCCATCGCCCGGGGGCGATTCATTCTAGTCGGACGGGGAGGAGCCAAGCAGACGCCGGTTCATGTCGATGATCTCGTCGGCGGGGTTTTGCTGGCCGCCGAAAAAGGGCGGGGGGGCGAAATCTACAATCTGGCGGGTGGCGAGACGCTGACGGTTCGGGCCATGGCCGAAACAATGGCCGCCGCCTGCGGAAAGCGCATCCCCCGGGTGCGTCTGCCTGTGGGGCCGACCCGCTTGGCGGCGGGACTCCTGGGCGGGGCGTTCGGGTTCTTCGGGAAGGAAGCTCCCCTCAATCCGTCCCGGCTGGCCTTCTTTCTCCATCCCAAACCCCTGCGCATCGACAAGGCCAAGGCGGAGTTGGGTTACGATCCGGCGATCGGTTTCGAAGAGGGGATGGCCCGGACGGTGGCCTGGGCGCGGGAAAACGGCTGGCTGTAAGTTCTTTCCGGAGAACGAGGGTTGGTTTTCTGCCGTTTTGCTCTCGGCGGGAAACGGGCGGACATGATCCCGATTTTGGAAAACAGGAACGGGAATTCAGACGAACGTCGGCTCGAATTTTCCCCGAGGGTCGGATCGGCGGTCCCGGACGATGTCCTCGACATTCAATCCCCGGGCGGCAAAATAATCGCGGATGACGTCGCGGACAACACCGGCCTGCTTTTGCTGCACGTAATCGACGGTCATTTCCTCGTTCTGCTCGACGGGCTTCCCCAGAAGGTTTCTCTTCCAGTGGATGAGCCAGCCGGAGAAGCACATCGGCTGGGACCGCTTGGTGACGCCTTTGGTCATCATCCCCGAAATTTTCTTGCTGTGGTCCTGGCTCAGAAAATCGATATCGAAGCCCAGCTCGGACAGCTTTTGACGGCGAAGCTCGCGGCCGCCGAAGTCATAGGTCGGAGTCAGAAAATGGACGGCATAGTCCAGGGCCAGACGCTTGCCGCTGTTGACGATGCTGGGGTAGTTCTCGGCCGTGCCGGTCATGTTGGCGTCGCCTGGGATCTGCTCCCGGTTCGAACCGTCGGCGTAGCCGGCCAGGCTGTTCTCCAGGGCGAAGATGAGGGCGGCGATGTTCATGCTCAAGCGGCAGCCGACGCACCAGCGGATCTCGGTGTTGTATTTCTTGCGGTCCTTGAAGAAAAAGCGGACCGAGATGCTCTTGTGAAGGTCCTTGATGTCGATGACCTGATGGGTGATACGGTCTTCCCCGAAGGCCGCCTTGAGGCGCTCGACGTTGGGCAGGTTGTTCTTGACGCCGAATTCAAGATATCCTTTATCAAATGTGACGAGATGGACTTTATCGTATGTTTGCGCCAGCAGGACGGACGCCAGCAGAGAATCGATGCCGCCCGAAAACATGACGGCGACTTCGTTCTTGATCGGATCCATGGCAGGCTCCTTGGGAGGGATGGGCATCATTCTACACGGCCGGGGGCGAAATTCCAACCCTCCGGACGCGGGCAAAGAGGGAGAGGTCAGCCCTGCTTGAGAATGGGCGCGACGTAGTCCTTGCGGGTCAGCCGGGCCTTGGCCTTGCGGATACAGCAGCCGCCCTGGTGGAAGAAGATCCAGACCAGCAGCCCGACGCCGAGGCCTAGAACGCCGATGACTCCAAGAACGATCTTGATAAACGTGGACATCTCTACCGCTCCTTGATAAATACTATAGAAACACTCGGGACAGTCGTGAATGATACCAATCGGCGGCCGGCTTGTCAAGGGGAGCTCGGACTGGCCATATGACACCTTTCTCTTCGCGCGAGAAAACGCATATGGCGCGGCCGTGTCCCCCGTAACGACGGGGACCCTCTTCAGGGTACGGAGCGAGGGGGATATGGCTGCGCCATGCGGCAACGCTGCCTAAGCTGGAAAAACTGTACAACGGTCAGCGGATCGGAGACGACAAGCCACCGCGGCGGCTTGTAATCCAAGCCCGGGTCGGCTAGGATGTCCCCTCCGAAAGGACGATCCATGATCCAACTCTCGATTTCCGCCTCGATCCGCCGCTTCATCGCGGCCGCGCCGGCACTCTTGGCCGTCCCCCTCCTGTCCCAGACGCCCCCCGACCTCGACACGCTCCTCCGGGGCGTCGAAGCCCGGCTGGCCGCCGGATTCACCTACAAAAACTGGACGGCGGCGGCGACGACCAAGGTCACCGAAACCGATAAAAAAGGCAATCCCGAGAAGGTCACGGCCGTAACCAAGACCGTCCGGGTCAAGAACGGGGAGCGCGACGAGGACATCCTCAAGGCCGTCGAAACCGAGGACGGAAAAGCGACCGACATCACCCGCAAGTACGCCGAGGAACAGCGCAAGCGCCGGGACAAAGAGCGCAAACGCCGCGAGGAAGAAGCCAAGAAAAGCGGCGGCAAGGCGGGCCGCCGCGGCGGCAGCTTCGACCTGGACGAAATCATGCCTTTTTCCGCGGCCAAACGCGCCCTGTACGATTTCACCCTCCGGCCGGCCGAGGACGGCCGTCCCCTGGTAATCCTCGAGGCCCGGGCCAAGGTCAAGAGCGATAAAGCCTGGGACGGCGTCTATACCATCGACCCGGCCGCTTTCGATATCGTCAAGGCCGAGGTCCGGCCGTCGAAAAATCCGCGGTTCGTCAAAGAGCTTTGGGCCGAGGCCGATATCGAAGCGATCGCCGGCAAACATCTGTTCATAACCCGGACAAAATTCAGGATCGACGGCGGAATTTTCATCAAACACGTCCGCATGATCGTCGAGGACGCCTACACCGACGTCCGCATCCTCGATTAATTGACTTTCCACTCCCGCGCGGCTAAACTAGCTCTCTCTTTTCATAGGATTTATTCATGAATAAGGAAAAAGTCGGGCGGTTCTACGATGTCGTCTGGACCGAATATATTCCCGAGTACGAAGCTTCGGAAAACCACTGGCGGCTCTTTTATTCGCCCCAGGAGGTGGAAGGCAAGACGGTTCTCGATTCGGGCTGCGGCACGGGCATTTTCAGCATCATCTTCGCCCGGAACGGCGCCAGGATGGTCACCGGCATCGACATCAGCCCCGGTTCTCTGGGCACCGCCGAGAGCCTCAAAGAACGGTTCGGCCTGGCCAACGCCCGGTTCGAGCGCCAGGACATGCTCCATCTGCCGTACCCGGACGCTTCCTTCGACATCGTCTGGGCCTGGGGAACCGTCCACCACACAACCGATCCTCTGGGGGCGATCACCGAGCTCATGCGCACACTTAAGCCGGGAGGATCCCTTTTCCTGGCCATTTACAAGAAGACCAAAGTCACCTGGATCCATGAAATCATCCGCAAAACCCTGATCAAGACGCCGCGTTGGTCGTGGAACTTCCTGGCCAAAATCATGGCCTTCTTGGGGGCGCCGATCGTCTTTTTCTTCAAGAAACGGGAAAAATCCCGGAAGGGCGAGAAGCTGTCCGAACTCATCCTGGACTGGTATTTCGTCCCCATCCGGCATCACTACAGGCCGGAAGAGATCGAAGTCTTTCTCCATAAACGGGGTTTCGCCATCGAAAAACACCTGGCCCACTCGGGCCGTTTCGACTCATCGTCGAATTTCATTTTCAAGGCCCGCAAACCCGCCTGATCCGCATTATTCTTTTTTAGTTCTCTTCCATTTTGTATAGAGAAAGAAGGAGGTCAGGGCCATGGCCTGGCGACCCGCTCGGGTTTTTCACGCCGTTCCCGCGCCGTTTTCTCAGCGGCTCGGAACTGCTACCGTTTTTTCCGCAGGAAAAAACGGCATCGGACATCTTCGCCGGTCCTATGCTAAAGCATAGGGCTCCCCTTGAAAACGACTTGGAACGGCTAAACCCTCGATGGGTCGCTTCGACCATAACCCCGATCTCCCCTCACAAA
>CAZLAM010000023.1:0-4746 GCA_964557435.1 uncultured Eubacteriales bacterium | reverse complement strand
TCTATGACGCAGGCCCTGTACGATATTATGAATTTATTTCGAGCGACTATCGAAGCCATCGTCACAATCCCCACGCGCCTATTGGTGTCGAGAATCACGAGCCTGTCCGCCGATAACTTGCATCTGATCCGGGAAGCGATCCGGTTCTCCCTGGATCTGTGAAAGGCGTAGGACTTGCCCGCCAAGCCCGGGCATGTCCAGGGTTAATACTGAGCGGCGCTTTGTACCCCGATTTAAAAATCGGGGTTTGGCGCCGCGAATGTATCAGCGAATTTTTTCGGCGGCTTGAGAGAGGCGGACATCGTTGGTGAGCAGTTCGGCCTTCTCGCGTCTGGCCAGAGCAACATAGGCGGCATCGTAGGCCGTCAAACCCGTTTGAGCCGCGATCCTCAGAATCTCGGGTCCGTCCGCCTCCATGTCGACGACCTCGAGCCCCAGGGCTTGGAATCCCCGATAGGCCTGCAGGGCTGTCGCGATTTCCAAACGGCCTCTCCGGGAAGCGATCAACAAGCCGTTGAGGACCTCGAACACAAGGAGCGAGGGGACGACCATCCGGATCTCTTCCCGGACATAGGACTCCAGTAAGGCCAGAGCCGTGGCGCCGCGCTCTTCGTCCGGAAGGAACCAGCGCAGGACAACGGAAGCGTCGGCGACCACTTTCTTCACGGCTGTCTTCACGGTCGACTCCGCAGCCGACTTCAAGGCCGTCTCCGCAGCCCGATGCGGGCTTCCTCGATCACCGAATCCGCATCGACAGCGGCTTGGCCGTAGGAGGCCCGGGCCTCCATGATCCGCTGGAACCCGTCGGCCTTCCTCGAACACTGGTAAGCCGCGAAGGGCACAAGGACAGCGACCGGTTTTCCGCGCCGAGTCAGGATTACGTCGTGATTAGCCGATTCGGCCGCGCGGAGGATTCGGCTTAGGTTTTTCTTTCCTTCGACGATACTGACGGAAAGTTCAGAACCGGAGTAATTCATGATCACACCTAAAGACTATTTTATATGACCATTATAGATGATCATATTATTAAGTCAAGAAAAAAATTTGCCACACGCATTTGAGTCAAGCTTTGGGGGTCAGGTCTTAACTCTTGACGTTTTTGGCGCGGCCTGGCCCCCAAGGGTCAGGCCGCGTCAAATCTGTCAATCCCCTCGCAGGATTATATTGAATAGCCGCTCCGGTGACAGGCGCTTCGCCGGTCCTCATTGGTTTCCATGAGGGCTATCGACGCTTCGTCTGTACTCGTGAACCGGGAACGGTTCATGAGTGAGCTCAAAGTCGAATTTTTGTCTCTAAATCAAAAAAATTTATTGACAAGCGCTGCTTTTGTAGCTATATTTAGGTTTCAATTGTAGTCACACTGGAAATAGTGATGCGTTTCGTCAATGTTCGGGAACTTAAGAGCAAAACGTCGGAAATACTCCGGGCGGCCGCGGACGAAGACATCATCGTCACTAATCACGGAAAACCCGTGGCCGTCGTTGCTGGGATAGATGGGCGGGACTTTGAAAAAATCGGTTTTCGAAGCGGCGCAAGAAGGGTCGGTGAGAATTACGCTCCCTACCGAATGGAGGCGGTGGATTATAAGAAACCGGAAGCGAGCCGGCCAGCGGGCGCACCGGTTCCAGTTCGTGCGGAAAAATCGGCCGGGAATCCATTGAAAGCCGTATTCTGGGACTATCCGGCGCTGACCAAGGAAAATGCCGTTCGTGAATATGCGGAAGAGGCGCGTCATTCCCCTGATCGCGAGTCTTTTTATTGGGTTCTGTCCAGGTTTTTAGAGCGCGGGCGCGTTATCGATGTGCGGAAGTTTTTTTCTTGGAGCGAAATCCGCCTTGCTCTCCCCCGCCTCAAGCTGACGCCGTACGCACGCAAGAAGTGGGCCCGAATGTTGGAAGTCTATGATCGAGCTTAAGCCGGACGACCGGGGATTCAAGGCGCCTGTCCAGCGCGAAGTTCTAGTTGGATTGAGCCGTAATCGAGAGATCTCGGAGCGGTTCTTCTTGACCGGAGGAACGGCGCTGGCGGCGTTCTATCTCGCTCATAGAGTTTCGGAAGACTTGGACATGTTTTCCTATGAACAACAGGATCTTGACGAAATTGACTTCTGGATATCCAAGACATGGCCACAGGATACCATTCCGATACGCCGGAGTCGCGGCTATTACTCCGTCCTTATCCGAGAAGTGAAAGTCGACATCGTCTACGATCCGCTGGCTGCACCCGGGGTCAGGAAAAGGGCGGATCTGGGCGCGGACCAAACCATCGCTATCGATACCATCGACAACATCGCTTCAAACAAGCTGACGACTCTCTTATCGCGGACGGAGCTAAAGGATTTCCTCGATTTCTACTACATTCGCCGACGGTTTCCCCAAATCGCGATGTCCGCGATCTACAAAGGCGCTCGGGCTAAGGACGTACAATTCGACGACCCGGCGTCGGTTGCCTATCAGATCGAGCTTGGAGTTGATGAGATGCGTCGAATCATCAGCGGCGGATCGGCGGGGTTCAGAGAAATGCGGATCCCGCCGCTGCTTGGCGCCATCGATTGGGAAGATTTCTGGAGGGTTCTCGCCGGGCTTACAGAGTGGATTTATGACCAGGGAGAAAGATAAAGGCCGGCCTTTGCTTATTTGAACGCGAACCCGCCGGCGATGATGAATTCCTGGCGGTTTGCCTATTTATCTGATGGTGGGAAAGGGGTCAGATCTTAGCTTCCTGATCTCCTTGAGCGCACTCACGAACCGTTCCCGGTTCATGAGTGCAGACGAAGCGTCGATAGTCCCCGGAGCGGCGATTCGTTTTCATGGACGGATGTCCATTAATCTAGGCGAAGGGGATTGACGTTTTTAACACGGCCTGACCCTTGGGGGCCAGGCCGTGTTAAATCTGTCAAAAGTTTGACAAATTTGACCCGGTCTGCCCCCTAGAGATTAAAGCTAATCCCTATCGCCGATAATTATTATTGCTATTAGGTTACGATTATAGTAACCTATTAACGCAATGCAAACCTTGGCCGAAAAAGTCCTCCTTCTATCCCCACCGGGGGGACTCTTCGATGAAACTGCCGTCCGAAATCTTCTCCCCGACCGGTCCGAAGCGGCCCGCAAGGTGCTCGTGCACCGCGCCGTCTCAGCGGATGAAGTCATCCGGCTCAAGCCCGGGCTTTTCCTGCTCGCTCCGGAGCTTCGGAAAACCCACCCTCATCCGTTCGTCGTCGCGGCAATGCTGCACTCCCCCTCCCACGTCAGCTTTGAATCGGCCCTGAGCCACCACGGCCTGATTCCGGAAGCGGTTTATCAGGTCGGCAGCGTAACGTCCCTCCGAAGCCGGACATTTCATACGCCGATCGGAGTCTTCAGCTACATCCGCGTTCCGGCCGATGATTCGAGAGCAGGCGTCCAGGCGTTGAAGGTCGATGGCCGAAGCTGGGTTTTCGTCGCGACTCCCCTGAGGGCCATTGCCGACCTGATCTATACGAGAAGAGAAGTGAGCTGGGTTAAGGACGGCCTTGCTTTCCTGACGGAATCCATGCGGATCGAACGGGACGATCTCCAAGAAATTTCCTTCGAAAGCCTGGACGAGATCTGCGAGAGCCTTCGGAGCCGTCGAGCAACGGACTATCTCAGGGCGCTGGCGAAGGAGATCATGACATGATCCATCGGGTCCTCGAAGAAAAGCTCAAGGAATATTCAATTACGGGCGCGATCGACCAAGAAAACGTCCTCCAGGAGCTCGTCCAGCAATACGTCTTGGCCGGCCTCGCCCGGGCCGGGTTCTTTGCGAGCGGGCAGGCGGTTTTTCACGGCGGGACTTGCCTGCGCATCGTCTACGGGATGAGCCGCTTTTCCGAGGACCTGGACTTTTTCCTGAAACGGCCGGATCCGGATTTTCGATGGGAGCGGTATCTCGCCGCCGTGGTCAGAGACGCAACCGGGGAGGGCTTCCGTTTCAGCGTTCAGGACAAGTCCGGCGAGGGCGGCGCGGTAAAAAAGGCCATGATCCGGGCGGAATCCATCGGCCAGTTCCCGGCGATTGATTTGCCGTTCGAAAGGGACCTCCGGAAACTCATCAAGGTGAAGCTCGAAATCGACGTCAATCCCCCGCGCGGGTCGAGCTATGAAACACGCTACGTCGCTTTTCCCGTAACCGCCGCCTTGACCACTCAGTCCCTAGCATCCGGATTTGCCATGAAGATCGGGGCGATGCTCGGTCGGACGTATACGAAGGGACGGGACTGGTATGACTTCATTTGGTACGGCAACAAAAGGATCGTTCCGGATCTCGTGCTCTTGAGCCATGCGCTCGACCAGAAGGGCCCGTGGGCGGGGCAGA
Source organism: uncultured Eubacteriales bacterium (assembly GCA_964557435.1). Classification (GTDB taxonomy): domain Bacteria; phylum Acidobacteriota; class Aminicenantia; order Aminicenantales; family UBA4085; genus UBA4085. Next base: position 408 of record CAZLAM010000023.1, on the reverse strand, counting down.
GGGTTGAGGTCGATGCCGGCTGGGTTGAGACGAGCTTGAAGAAGAAAATCGCCGAAGTCGATTGGGCGGTGGCGCGTCGGGATGTGGAGCGGTTCCTTCCGCTGCGGGAGCAGGAAGCGTTGAAATTGTGGGGTAGGGACTTTTTTCTCCATCAGCTAGGCGTCTTGATGGAGGGGGTCAGGAGCCAGATGAGATAACGATCAGGGGATCCTCAGGGTTTTCATTTTATTGAACAGCGTCTTGCGGCTGACGCCGAGCCGCTGGGCGGCCAGAGTCCGATTGCCGCCGCAGTTCTGAAGGACCTTTTCTATCATCGCTTTTTCGGCCCCTTCGGAAGCCGTCTGGGCGGCCTCCCGAAGAGATTCCTGGGTGGCTTCCCCTTCGTGGACGGCTCCGGGAAATCCTTCT
>CAZLAM010000022.1:0-15859 GCA_964557435.1 uncultured Eubacteriales bacterium | reverse complement strand
GAGGGCCGGATCGAGATCCGCGGCCGGCGGGTTTTCATCCGTTGACCCGGCGGATCGATATTTTCTCTTCGACGAAATAAACCATGTCCCCTTTAACGGCTAAATAATGGAAAGCTTCATCAGTCTCAAAATATATTCTATTCCCAGTTTCAGTTCCTGCAATAATTCCCACGGCATCATACCGATTGCCTTTTAAATCATCTAAAACAACAAACATTTTATTATCTTCATCGGATGAAACATAAGCAATATGCTTTCCCGTTGGAGAAAATACGGGATTTCCTCCACCCATAAATCGATATTTATTTCCTTCCATCCTATCCAAGATTATAAGCTGATTTACTCCGGATTTAGCCGGATAGGCCATCCTCTTGCTATCTGCGCTGAAAGTTATTTCGTCATAAATGAAATCGTATCTGCTTTTGTCTTCACTGCCGTTAATTACAATACAGCAAGCGTTATCCTCTTTTGCTCCATAAGCAAGAATCTTGCCGTCAGGGCTAAATACGGGTGGAGTAATGCCATCATATCTTTTTCCTTCCTGGCCATCAAGGACAACCAACCATTTTGAACCAACTATTGCTCCGTAAGCTAGATGATTGCCTGATGGACTAAAGACCGGCCCTGTCCTAAGAATTCCATCAAATAAGGCTTGCTCCATGTCATCGACAACAACAAGCTGTTTATTGCCCATTTGCGCATAATAGGAAAAATGCCGGCCGTCCGGACTATAAGCGTTTTGTTTGAATATTTGATCATATTGTTTACCTATGATTCCATCTCTTACGATGGCTTTTTTCCCATTAATTTTAACTTCGTAAGCATAGTGATGGCCGTCCGGACTAAAGCTAAAACTTCCCCCCGCCGAATCGTATTCAGGTTGTTCTTGTCCATCAATTACGACAAACCACTTGTTATTCCGACGAGCGGGATAGGCATGATGTTCGCCATCATTGCTGAAACGAAAATACTCCACCCAGATAAGATCATATTCCTTCCCTTCTTTTCCGTCTATAACAGCGACGGTTTTTTGGCCTTCATTGTTTTGCGTTTCCGTAATGGCAAAACATGCCATATGTTGGCTGTTCTTGCTATATATGATTTTCCCAAAAAAACCATTTTTATATCGATTTTTTCCCTCAACGCCATTAACTACAACAAACCATTTTCCATCCTGTTGAGCATAATATGCCAATTGGGAACTATCGGGGCTGAAGGATAGACCATCTCTAGTGGCTCCTTGATAGATTTTTCCTTCTTTACCATCGAATGCTATACAACCGTATCCATCTCCCTTAATTAACAATTGGGCGACGTGTTTTCCGTCAGGGCTGGCAACGAGACTATCCATAGATCTCGCATAGTCTATTTTGCAAATAAGAGTTTCAGACACATGTCGTACAATATGAGTTTCCCTTTGTAATTGCTTCTTTTCACTCTTTGATGACAAAGTCGTACTTGGGAAATCAACCTGCGCTTTAATTTTCGGAATTTCCTTATTTTCTTTCTCATTCTTTGCCGGGACTTCCCATCTGGAATCGATCTTCATTAATTGCTTTTGAGCCGGATCAACCCATTCGCCTCCGTAGCGGACAGCGGTCTTACTCCTAATGTGGAGCAGATTGTCGATAACCATTATTGGCACGAGAATAGCTGCGGATCCCAGCGACCAATTCTTGAAAGCAGGGTCCTTGGACAGGAGTGATGCTACTCCGCCAACAAGAATCCCGCCAATTGAGCCTGCTCCCAAGCCGTCCAAGATGCCTAAGGAGATGGCGCTCGCTCGTGACCCAAAACGTGGATCGCTGAGCCCTTCAAGGAACATGATATGGTCTTTCGGGTAGTAGTAAACAGTCTTCTCGACCGTCACAATCGATTCGTTCCGAAACGCCGCGGAATCGGCCGATTGTTGTCCTTCCGATATTGCCGCTTTGTCCTGACGAATACCCGCAATATCTTTTATTCCAAGACGGGCCGACGATGAAGCACATGCGCAGGCTAGGAGGACCAAAATGAAGATGAGTGCACTAAGTTGGAAACACGAGCAGATGTTTTTTTGAGGAATCGCGTTTCTAAAGTTTTGAATGCCATAAACTCGTGATGACATTATATCCTCCATTTGCGATTAAGAGGTTTTTTCCAGCTTGAGAATTCCCGCTCCGCGCAAAATAAAGGGATAGGAATTCCCTCTTCCACCCGGCCTTTGTAACGGATCCGGTATCAGCTTGAATTCCCATCTTGCTCCCGCCGACAAGCATAAAATGACGTTTGGGGAATGTCAAGTATCAGAACAATTCATAACAATTATATATTCTTCCCGCACTGCACCAAGACCGGACCCCGAGCCAGCGGTCGGAACGGGAAATTCAATTCAGGAACTGTCCGCTTTCGGACGCTTATTGTCATATTTCCGATCAAAAACTCAGACCGAATAACATTTTCCTCCATTTAATCCCGTATTTTCCTTCAATCTGAAAATGGCACGGGATTTGCAATATATAACTTGGGACCTGGGGCGATCGGGCTTCCAGTTCCGTCCCGGGAGAGGAGAATGAGTCGTGTTTCTGAATAACCTGAAAATGGCCGTCCGGTCTCTCCGGCGCAACAAGCTGTTCAGCCTGCTCAACATCATAGGCTTGGCCGTCGGCCTGGCGAGCTGTCTGCTCATGGCCGGTTATGTCGTCCACGAGCTGAGCTTCGAACGGATACACGCCAAGAAGGACCGCATTTTCCGCGTCAATGGCCGCGTCCCCTTCGACAACCAAACCCTTCTTAACGCCGTGGTCAGCGGACCCCTCGGGCCGGCGGCCAAGGATACGATCCCGGAGATCGAGGAAAGCGTCCGCGTCCAGCGGCTGTTCGACATCCCCATCCGGGCCGGCCTCAAGGATTTCCGGGAACCGATGATTCTCCTGGCCGATCCCCAAATCTTCGACGTCTTCACGATCCCGCTCGTCCAGGGCAATCCGAAGACCGCCCTGGCCGCGCCGTTCGCCGTCGTCATCAACGAAGACTTTGCCCGGCAGTGTTTCGGGGCCACGGATCCCATCGGCCGGACGCTCCGTCTCGGGCTCAGCGATCCCCATGATTTCCAGATCACGGGCGTGATGAAAAATTTGCCGTCCAACACCGTCCTCAGCCGTCCGGTCATCGCTTCCTACGCTTCGTTGGTCCGCATCAGCCCGGAACGGGCGACGAAATGGGAGGCCTGGGGCTCGACCACGGCCTTCTTCCTTCTCCGCTCCCCAGCCGCGGCCGAAGCCGTCGGAGCCAAAATCACGGACCTGGCCAAATCCCGCCTCGGCCCGGAAGACAGCAAGGGCGTTTCCTACTACCTTCAACCTCTCCGGCGCATCTACCTCGACGGCACGCGGCTTTCGATGAACAACGAACTGGCCGGATCGGCCAACATCACGCAGGTCACCGTTTTCTCCGCCGTCGCCCTGCTCATTCTCCTCATCGCCGCCATCAACTTCGTCAATCTCTCCACGGCCAAGGTCACCCGACGGATGAAGGAAGTCGCCGTCCGTAAAACATGCGGAGCCGAACGCGCCGGCCTCATCCGCCAATTCCTGACGGAGTCGGTCCTAGTCGCCGCCGCGGCCATGGTCCTCGGCCTCTTTTTCTTCGAACTGTTCAAACCGCAGTTGGACGTTTATCTTGGAAAAGAGCTCAGCTTGAATCTGTTTTCCGGTCCTTGGCTCTTCGTTCTCGTCTCCGGAATCGTTTTGATCGTCGGCGTTCTAGCCGGCAGCTATCCGGCCTTCTTCCTCTCCCGCTTCCCCGCCGCGGTCGTTTTCCGCTCCGGCGTCGCCTCGCCTGTTTCGAAGGCGGGTCTTCGGCGGGCCTTGGTCGTCTGCCAGTTCTTCATCGCCGTCGTTTTAATCGCCTCGACGCTCATCATCCTCAAGCAGGTCCGCTACTTCGAAACCAAGGACCTGGGCTTCGAGGCGAAGAATCTCGTCCTTCTTCAAATCCGGGATGCCGGGCGCCTGAAAAACGTGGATGTCCTCAAGAACGAGATCCTGGCCCGAACCCAGGCCCCGGCGGCCGCGGCCATCGTTTTCATGCCCTCGGGACAGAATCGGGGCATCTCCGTTTACCGCCGGGAAAACTCGCCGAACGCCAAGGGCGTCATGGCTCAGGGCCTTTCCTTCGATCAAGATTTCATCCCGACGCTTGGCCTCAAACTCATCGCCGGACGGAATTTCGAGGCCGGACGCGCCGACGATACGGACAGCGCCCTCATCAATGAAACGGCCGCCCGAGAACTGGGGCTGACGAATCCGCTCGGCCAGTCCCTCTATAAGGGCAAGCGGGAGTTGAAAATCATCGGGGTCGTCCGGGACTGGCACACGAATTCAATGCATTCCCAAATCGAACCGGTCGTCATGACCCCTTCGGAGAAAACCGCCGGCTCTCTCGTCGTCCGGCTCCCCAGGGAAAACTGCCAAGCCGTACTCTCCCGGATCCGGGAGGTTTGGAACCGCCTATTGCCCGATCAGGCCTTTGATTCGGTATTCGTCGACGAATTCCTGACCAAAGCTTACCGGAAGGAAAAAAGCCTGACCACCATTCTCGTCTCGTTCTGCGGATTGACGATCATCGTCGCCTGCCTGGGCATTTTCGGCCTGGCGTCCTTCAGCGCCGAACAACGGACCAAGGAAATCGGCATCCGGAAAGTTCTGGGGGCCAGCGTCGTCGGGATCAACGTCCTGCTGTCCAAGAGCTTCCTCCGCTGGGTCTTGGCGGCTTCGATGGCCGCATGGCCGGCCGCGTATTTCGCGGTGAACAAATGGATGCAGGGTTTTGCTTACCGGACGCATATCGGACCGGGGCCGTTCCTTCTGGCCAGCCTTCTGGCACTCGGCATCGCCCTGGGTTCGATCGCCATCCAAACCGTTAAGGCGGCCACGGCCAATCCCATCGATTCGTTGAAATACGAATGAACCCCCAGGGCCTCTAAAAGAGTTTTTATTTTTGAATCGGCGATTTCGCCCCCTGGGGATCGTACTCATAGACATAGCAGCCGTAGCCGTCCACGAGAAGCCCTTTCACCTTGACGATCAGGGCGGCCAGGGGATAATCGCGGGGCGTGAACAGCATCATCTGCCCTTTCCACAACCGCGTGAACGGCAGCCATTTGGACTGGTTTTGGTTCGACACCAACTCCTCGATCCGGGGGTACTGATCCGGGATCAAGGACATGATTTTAAGCTTGAGCATATCGAAGGGAGAAGTATCGGCCAGCTTGCCGGCCATGACGGAAGCAAGCAGTTCTTTATCTACCGCTTTAAAGAAGTACAAATTCATTTCTATTTTCTCGGGCCGGACGGTCCAGTCTCCGCTGGTTTCCTTGGTCGTGATCGAGGACTTGGCCTGGATTTTGTCCAGGGCTTTGGAGGAAAACCGGGCCGGAAGGCCGCTCCAGGCGTATTCCAGGACGCATTTCCCCGTCACTTTATCAGGGACGCTGGAATCGCCATGGAAAAGCAGGATTTCGCGGACGACATTCGCCTTTTCGTCAACCTGGACGTCTTTCGCCGGGGGGACAAAAATCCTGGCGAAAGTGAGGACGAAATCGCCGCCGGGGTTCGCCGACTGGCCCGCAGCCGGGTTCGCCCGGCCGACGAAAGGAAGTCCGACGGCGAAGGTGACGGCCGAGAAAACGAGAACCGTTCGAAAAAGCTTTTTCACGATTCCTCCTATGGATTTCCGAGGAGCGTCAAGGGACAGGCCCGGGCGGCGGAAATGAACCCCCGGGCCGCCGTTCGGGGGACGATCACAACGGACGAAAACGGTTCCAGGGAAAACGAAAAATACCGAAACGATGATTCTCCCCTTCGGATCATGGGGGGACTATATCTCCGGGTGTAAGACGATGTCAAATTCCCCCGGCTCTCCGAAAAAGTCCCCCGGCGGTTTTCCTCGGACCCGCATTGACATACGGAGGCGGCGGGGTTATGAATGGAGTATGATCGGAACGGGGAAAATGATCCGCAAGCCGGCGCTGTCCGCGGCGACCGGAGTTCTTCTTCTGTCGCTTGTCGCTTGCACCGGCCTCTTCGGTCCCTCGAAGTCCCCCTCCACCGCCGACCTCGAAGCTAAAATCTTCAAGCTTGTCAACGACCATCGCCTGCGCACCGGGCGAGCGGCCCTCGTCTGGAATGATCTCATGGCCGGAGAGGAGCGCACGCACAGCCGGGAAATGGCGGAAGGAAAGGTTCCTTTCGGCCATGACGGCTTCTACGACCGGATCGCCCGGATCAATGAGAGCATCCCCTGGGCCGCCGTCGCCGAAAACGTCGCCCTCTCCGAAAGCGCGGAGGACGCCCTAAACGCCTGGTTGAACAGCGCCGATCATAAGGCCAATATCGAAGGGAATTATAATCTTACCGGCGTCGGCGTAGCCAAAGGCACCTCGGGTTCGGTTTATTATTTCACCCAGATGTTCCTCAAGCCGCGGTAAAGCCCCGGTGGCTATGGCCGCCGGTGCCAATCTCAATTTGGCGACCCCTGTCGTCGTCAATCTCTGAACCGGACGCTCCGGAGGAGCGCGGAGATCCAACTTTGAGACTTGGCATATTCCCGGGCCGGAAGGGTCACGACAATAAGGAGTCCGGCGCCCTGATAATGGGCGATCACCCAGGCCATATTTTCCCCGGTCTCGTCCTTCGCCGTGTATAAACCCACGGCCGCAGCGCGGGCGCCGACGGGGATTTTCGTTTCCGTGCCGTTGAGCTTTTTCCCCTGGGTAAAACGACCGGCCAGACGATCACCGGTTTCATTTTGGCGGAAGCTGTGAATGATGAAAATCGTATTGGGTGAAGGCAGGCGGAAAGTCGCCGCGTTGTCCTCCGTTTTGACATGAACGGCCGTTTCGGGAAGCTTGATCGAATAACGGCCGAACGGGTCGGCATAAAGGCCGGTTTCGGGATTTTCCTCGACCAGCGCCGGAAGCCCTCCTTCGTCTCGAGGTCGCGGAGCCGCCGTGGTCCGGTTGGCCTCCGTCTTGGCCGCCGGACGGGTCCAGCCCGGCGCCGCCGTTCCCATGGGCCGCATGGAATCGATGATCGCATCCCAATTTTGTTTAAACTCTTCAGCTTTGTCCATAACCGCGGTCATGAAGGCGAACGGCTGGACATCCGGAGCGACAATGATGTTCGGTGCATCGGATTTCTTGGGGATAACGATAGCGCACCAGCGGTAAAGCACAGGTCTCCCGTTTAAATTAAAAGTAAAGTCATGAACAACGCCCGAAAAGCCGGCGATCTTGCGTTTAACCGTAGCCACCGGCGCATAGCGCTCGTAGGCCTTGAATTCCTGGTTGATCTTGTCTTCGAGGCCCCCATACAGGGCGCTCTCCGGCGTCCCCCCGAGCAAGGTCGCGACGCCCATCGTCTCGTCAATTCTCTGGATGAACATCGACGACAACAGAACGCCGTTCGGCCCGTAAAGCCTGTATTTCGCCCCTTGCGCATCGCCGGAGGCCGCCCATCCGCCGGGGAACTCAAAATTCAGCCCCATGTCCTCTACGGTCTTCGGGCCGGTCAGAGCAGTGACATTCGCAGCCGGCAGGTTCCCCCCGGCGTCCACCCGGGGAGTCGGCGCCGGTTTCGGAATCGGGCGGACGGTCGTCATCACTTGGCTGAATTGGGTCTGCATGGAGGGAAAGAAGTTCGTAACCGCTTGGAAGAAAAAAGTGAAGGCCGTGGAACCGACGACCATCGTATAGCTCCGACCGATGAACATCACCCCGGCCCCCTGCGGCATGTAAGCGAACTCGTGAACGACGGTGTCGATTCCGCCAAGGACGACTTTTTGCGTATTCCGGGCTTGATAATACGGCATGGTTGGACGGACCTTGGCCAAACCCTCCTGAAAAACCAGGTCGGCCGTCTGCGGCGCGGCCAAAACAACTTGGGAGAGATACATCTCACCGTAAGGCCGTCCTCCGTTCATAAATACATAATGGGCCTTGATCTCGGGCCCTCCCTGTACGGCTTGAACCACCCATCCCGGCGGCATGGTGTAGGAAATTTCATCCGCATCTTGAGCCGGGAGGGCTCGCAAAATGGGACTCGAGGCCATTATCGAAACCAAGCCGACGGCAACGGCAACGACGAGAAGAACCTTCCGAATCTTCATAGCGAACCTCCCTCTCAAACTTCGGGCGCGGAGCCGATCTCGAGTTCGGCCCTATGGTATCCACTCCGTCGGATCCTGTCAAACAGCCGGGAGCCCGCCGGTCGACGACTCCCGAGTCCATTGTCGGCCCGGCCGTCCTATGCTATATAATTAAATCTCCCAAGGAGAAATAGCCCCGTGAGCGGATCCAGCTACGAAGAACTCAAAGAACGAGGTTTCATCGCCCAAGTCTCGGACGAAGCGGCCGTCCGCCGGAAACTCGATCGGGAGAAGACGACCTTCTACGTTGGCTTCGACAGCACAGCCTCCAGTCTTCACGCCGGCAGTCTCGTCCCGATCATGGCCATGATCCATCTCCGGCGGGCCGGACACAAGACGATCGCCCTCATCGGCGGCGGGACGACCATGGTCGGCGACCCCAGCGGCAAGTCCGAGTTGCGGCAGATGATAGACGAGGAGACGATTCGGTCTTACGGCCGGGACATCTGCACCCAGCTCGACCGCTTCCTGCGTTTCGACGAACCCGGCGCTCTCTCGCTCGACAACGCCGAATGGCTGCGCCCGCTCAACTACATTGAATTCCTCCGCGATATCGGCCGCCATTTCAGCGTCAACCGGATGCTGGCGGCTGAAGCCTATAAACTGCGCTTGGAAAAAGGCCTGTCCTTCATCGAATTCAACTACCAGCTTCTTCAAGCATACGACTATCTCGTCCTGTTCCGGACCCGCCATTGCACCCTGCAAATGGGCGGGGACGATCAATGGGGCAACATCCTGGCCGGTGTCGATCTCATCCGCCGGGTCGAGGGAGCCGCGGTCGAGGCCCTGACTTTCCCCCTTTTGACGACGGCTTCGGGCGCCAAGATGGGCAAAACCGCCCAGGGCGCCGTCTGGCTGGATGCGGCCCGCTTCAGCCCTTACGACTATTTCCAATACTGGGTCAATATCGACGACCGCGATGTCGGCCGGTTTCTGCGGCTTTTCACCCTGCTCCCGCTGGACGAAATCCGGCGCCTCGAGGCCCTCTGCGGCGGTGAGATCAACGAAGCCAAACACATCCTGGCCTTTGAAGCGACGAAACTCGCCCACGGCGAACCCGCAGCAGAAGACGCCCGGGCGGGGGCCGCGGCGGCGTTCGGCGGTTCCGGAAATAAAGACATCGAATCCATGCCCACCACGATCATCGCCAGCGCCCGGCTCGAAGCCGGCATCAGCCCGGCCGAACTCTTCACTGAAGTCGGCCTAACGCCTTCCCGGGGCGAGGCCAAGCGCCTCATCGCCCAGGGCGGACTTTACGTCAACGACGCCCGCATCGACGCCGTTGACCGGTTGCTGACCCTCCGAGATATAGGCCCGGATGGCATTCTTCTAAAGTCCGGCAAGAAAAAAATCCACCGCGTCATCGCGGAGTGAGGCTCGGCAAATACACTCCGGATTTCACCCAACTTTGTGATCCGTCCAAGGAAGAAAGCTTCTATCGGCAATTTTGGGGACAACCGACCGGCGTCACTTCAAGTCAGGCGGCGGGATCAGCTTCGGGGGGCGGCCGAAAACTTTCTCGTACAGCGCGGGATAGGCGTCCTTGCCGCCCAGGAGCAGGCCGGCCAGCGGAAACGCCCGGCGTGCCGCGGCGGTCATCGCTCCGGTCAGTTCCCGGATGTCCCATTGGGCCGCGGCGTCTTCACGCAAGCGCGCGATGTGGTACAGCTCGCGCAGGTTGAGCTTGAGCAGGGCGCGGCGCCGGTGGGCGTTGGTCAGAACATAAGCAGCCGCCGGACCGCAGTCGCTCTTCAGACGATCGTAAGTCTCCCCGGTCCGCTCGATCACCGCCCGAAAATCCTTCCCGGCGCCGACCGCTTCGATCGACGGCGGAACGGTAACGCCCAGACCCGGGTCGTAATTCTGGACGGTCAGGGTGGCCATGCGGTGGCGCTTGAGTTGGGCGAATGCCGAGGCCGAGAGCATGAGTTCGAAGGTCATCTCGGCGTGTTCGAATTCGCGGGGCGGGAAATCGAAAAATTCCATTCGTTCGAAGGCCGTCAGGAACAGGGCCAGCCTACGGCGGGCGTTAAGGCGTCGGCCGCGCGAAAGACAAGCCGCGTATCCCAGTCCCGTCACCGTGTGAAGAAGGGCGGCCAGGACACGGTCATCGCCGTCCGACGCGGCGGCGACAAGCCGGACGGCTTCGGGTCCGCTTCGCCCCGTCGCGGACGGACCCGTCTCCTTCGATCCTTTCCCGGTCTCCATCATCCCGGCCGCTTTCTTAGCCAAGGCCGCATACGTTTCGGCGTCGAGCGGAGTCGCCTGGGTGAACAGGACGATGGACGGCGCCGCTTCTTTGGCCAGATCGTGCAGACGCCGGTTGAGCTCCCGAACTTCGGCCAGAGGATGGGAGGCGAAACGACGGATCATGAGCTCGAGATTGCGGGCGTTGAGGGTCATTCCAAGCTGGCCTTCCGTGGCCAGGCTGACGACGTAGCGGGCATCCTCCTTGGCCCAGCCTTCGAGCAGGCCGGTGTTTTTCGGGTCAACGGCCAGCCCAGGATGCCGGGCCTGTATGTGAGGGCGCAACTTGCGGTAGAGGCGATGGTAGAGGGCGTTCTGGGCTTTGATCGCCCCGATGAAGGGGGAACGCAAGCCCGCCGCCTCGACTTCCTCCGGAACGATGAAATCTTCGCCCAACAAGATGTAACGCTGGGACTTCTCGGTGAAGGAAACCAGCCGGAATCTTTCCACGGCCTCGATGGCCAGCCGGCTGAGGCCCATGAGATCGAAATTGAAGACGGCGTGTTCGGCTACGGAATGGTGGCCCATTTTAAAGATGATGGTCTGGTTGGAGCGGCGGGCTTTGTCCACCTCGGCCCGGGAAGCCAGACGCAGTTCATCGACGGGGCGGGCGTCGCGGGAGATGCGAGCGTAAGCCGCCGAGAGCGTTTCGGGGGTCAAGTCGAGGCGCGGGGGGGAGGTGGCGCGAAGCTCGTCCAAGGCTTGGCGATCGACGTTGTATCCGGCCAGAACCACTTTCATGCCTCGGCTTCGAGCCTCCGCGCCATGGCGTTTTCTCCAGGAGACTATTTTATCCCAAGCGCGGGCGGGATCAAATCGGGCTCCTCTTCACCCCTTCATAACCCCAATGGGGACGACCCGAGCGACGATCCGGCCCAGCCCGACCGCGTCGGAAACACGAACGACCTCGTCCACGTCTTTATAGGCTTCGGCCGCTTCCTCGGCCACTCCCTTCCAGCTTGCGGATTGCAGCTCGATCCCCCTCCGGTCCAAATCGTCGCGGATTTTCTCGCCCCGGAACCGCCGCAAGGCTTCCTGACGCGACATGACCCGGCCGGCACCGTGCGCGGTCGAGCTCCAGCTGAGTTTTTCGGCCTCGGTTGTTCCGGCGAGGATGTAAGAGGCCGTGCCCATACTGCCCGGGATGATGACGGGCTGACCGACGGCCCGATAGGCTTCGGGGATTTCAAGCCGGCCCGGCCCAAAGCTCCGGGTCGCCCCATTGCGATGGAGGCAGAGTTTTACCCGCCGGTCTTCGACCTCGTGCGTTTCCATTTTGGCCACATTGTGGCAGACGTCGTAAATCTGCCGCATGCCCCGCGATGAGCCCAGGACTTTTTCGAAGACCTGGCGGACCCAGTGGGCGATCATCTGGCGGTTGGCGAAGGCGTAATTCACGGCCGAGCACATGCTTTGATAATATTCCCGCCCCAAGGCCGACTTGAGGGGAGCATGGACGAGCTCGCGGTCAGGCAGACCGGCCACGCCGAATTTGTTCTCCATGCGCTGGATGAAATCCGAGGCCACCTGATGGCCGAGGCCGCGGCTGCCGCAATGAATCATGACCAGGACCTGGCCGAGGCGGTCGATGCCGAAAGCCTTGGCCGCGGCGGGGTCGAGGATGCGGTCCACTTTCTGGAACTCCAGAAAATGGTTGCCCGAGCCGAGAGTCCCGAGCTGGGGGATGCCCCGTTCCAGTGCCCGGGGCGAAACGGCGGATGGATCGGCTTCCTTCATTCGGCCGCCTTCCTCGGTCGCCTCAAGGTCCTGGCGCGTTCCGTATCCGTTGGCGACCGCCCACTCGGCGCCTTGGGTCAGAATTTTGCGAAGTTCGTTACTAGACAGTTTCGTCACGCCGCTCTTGCCGACACCGGCCGGAACTTCCTTGAAAATCGCGGACAGCAGCTCCTTGCGCCGCTCCGTAACGTCGGACTCGTCGTAATCGGTCCGCAGAAGCCGCACCCCGCAATTGATGTCATAGCCGACGCCGCCCGGCGAGATGATGCCCTCGTCCGGGTCGAAGGCGGCCACGCCGCCGATGGGAAAGCCGTAGCCCTGGTGGGCGTCGGGCATGACGTATGACATGCCCAGGATGCCGGGCAGGCAGGCGACATGGCGGGCCTGGTCTAGAGTTTTATCCCGTTTGACCTGCTCCATCAGGGCGGCCGAGGCATAGATGCGGGCCGGGACGCGCATGGCGCCCTGACGGGGGATTTCCCAAATGTTGGCGGCGATTTCGTTGATGGTCATGGGTGAACCAGGCATCATTATAGCCGGAAACCGCGAAAACTAGGCGAATTCAGCTTCGCGTGGTCCAATGAAATGGAAGAGATCCATATATTTTTCAAGGGGGGAAAAAAGGACTTGACAATTAAAATTATTGTATTATATTTATAATACACTTTATAAGGAGCCGGACATGATCAGAATCAACATCGATCTTATATCGCCGGTGCCGGCCTACCAGCAGGTCATTCAGGCGATTAAAATAGAGATTATTTCCGGGCGTTTAAAGGACGGCGACCGGCTCCCCCCAATCCGGGAGCTGGCTAAGATCCTCAAGCTCAATCCGAATACTGTCGCAAAGGCCTATTACACTTTAGAGGAGGATGGTTTCGTCGAGAGCCGTCCAGGAAGCGGGAATTGGGTCAAGATGAGGGCGCCCGACCTCGACGGATTGAGGCGGAGCATGCTGGAGGGCGAGGCCAAGGCCTTCCTGGAAAATGCTTTTTCGTTGGGCGCCACGATCGAAGACGTCCGCCGGATCATCGAAAGGATAACCAACCATGAGTGACGCCATACTGGAAGCCCAAGGATTGACGGTACGGTTCGGCCGAAAAGCCGCCGTCCGCGACGTCAGTATCGCCTTCGCCAAAGGCGAAACCGCGATCATCGCCGGATCGAACGGCGCGGGAAAGAGCACGTTTCTGCGATGCCTGGCGGGTGTGATCATTCCGGACCGAGGCCGGGTCGTCGGCGGGCCCGGCTTGACCGGAGAGAAGATCGGATTCATCTCCGACCGCTTGAGCCTCTACGAAAACTGGACCCTTGGCCAAGCCTGGCGGTTCCATCAGGCCGAATTCCGGATCGAAACTCGGGAATGGCTGCGGATCGAAGGCTTTGAGCTCGAGGCCGGGCGGAAGGTCAAAAGCCTGTCGGTCGGCGAACGCACGCTCTTTCATCTTTCGCTCCTGCTGGCCCAGCGGCCGGCCGTCCTGCTGGTGGATGAAGTCATCCACGCCCTCGACCCCTTCCTGCGCGAGAAGTTCCTGGAAGCCGTCATCGGGGCCATGGACGAGCTTCAAACCGCGGTCATCATGGTCAACCACACGCTGGCGGACACGGCCCAGATCCCGGAGCGCATCCTGATCATGGACGACGGCCGCTTCATACTGGACGAGCGGCGTGACGAGCTGGAGAAGAAAGTCAAAAAGGTTTCCGGCGAAGGAGACCTCCCCCCCGACATCCCCTGTCTCTTCGCCGCATCTTCGGAGTTCCGCCGGGAACGCTACATCTACCCCTTCCGCGAGGAGTGGCGGCGGAATACAACCTTGAACTTCGAAAACATCGGTTTGGACGAGATCGTCAAGGCTTTCATCGGAGGCGCTTATGTTCAAAAAAGAGCTCGCTGACATCCTCAGGCAGACCGGCTGGTTCCTGGCCGCCGTGGCCGTTCTTCCGATCCCATTAATCATTCTTAAATGGGCGCCCGGCCCTTATCTCGCCATTTTCATCCCCGCCCTCCAGCCGGGCCTTGTGTTCTGGTCGCTTTTCCTGGGGGCCTCCCTTTTCGGACGGGAACGCGGCCAGCGGGCCATGGAATACGCCCTCTCGACGCCGCACTCCAGGTTTGGGCTTTTAGGCCGACTGGCCGGAGCGCGGCTCCTCATTCTCACGGCCCTTTTCCTGACGGCTTGGACGGCCTCCGGGATCGCCAAGGCCGGAACGGCCGTATTCCCCTATCCCGCTCTTGCCTTGGCCTTTTGCCTCCCGCTTTTCCTGGTTTCACTATCCTTGTCCGTTCTGATCGAAAACTTCATCGCCCTCTGTTTGTTCTCGCTCCTGGGCTGGTACGCGGCCGGGACCATCATCTTCCGTTTCCTGTGGGGATTCGGAAGCCGCTTTGTCGACCTGCCTCTCTGGGGGGCGTTCGCCTTCACGCGTCCGGATTTCGGCGCCTTCCGGATGGATTTTTCACTGCCCCTCATTCTCCTCCAGATCATCCTTCCGGTCGTTCCTTTCGTCGCCGCCCTGATCGTCTCCTTCAATCGGTTCGATGTCCGGCGGTCATCCCAATTCATCCGACGCTATACAAAAACGTTCGTGGCAAGCCTGGCTTTTTGCGGTCTCGCGGCCTGCGCGGGCCACGCCGCCGC
Source organism: uncultured Eubacteriales bacterium (assembly GCA_964557435.1). Classification (GTDB taxonomy): domain Bacteria; phylum Acidobacteriota; class Aminicenantia; order Aminicenantales; family UBA4085; genus UBA4085. The sequence continues at coordinate 1,049 of CAZLAM010000022.1, read as the reverse complement.
GAACTCCTTGGCGTACAAACTCCCCTATCTGACCCAAGACCTGAAGCTGATTGAATGGACCGCTCTGTCTCGAATCGCCCGAATTCACGGGGAAGGATCGATATTGAAGATCCGCTTGGATTCCAACCTGTGGACGAGCTGGGATGACGGCTCGTCCCTTTTTGTTGAGGATTTTAACGGAAATCTCAACCGCGTCGATCTTTCAACCGGCCGGAGCGATCGGCTTTACCTTTTCGACGGAAAACTGGGCGCTTTCTGGAGCCCAAGGACCTACGGTTCAACCATCGCCTTTTTCGAAAAGGGGTCCCGTCCGAACGAAATCCAGCTCGTCTGCCTGGACCAAGGGACGAAGAAGACGGACCGGCGAATTTTCATCCATGACGCCTTCGACCGGGGGGCGCCGACGCTCATCGGAACGGACGTTCGAGACGGAATCCGCTTCTGGATCTGCCAGCTGATGAGGAAAGCAAACAAATCGACGCTTCGACTTTGGGATGACGGCCGGGTCGAGGAAATCCTGGTCAAGGGCCAACTGGAAACCGTCAACATGCCCCATGTCATCAACGGCCTTTTATTCTTCACAGGGCGGGAACCGATGATCGTCCTGCAGGACAACGGCCAGGTTTTCGAACTGCGGAAAGAGTTCCCGGCGGAGGAGATCTTCCACGCTCGGGACGGTTTTTTCGGCCGAATGTCTTTGGACTCCCCCAAGGTTCCCTTCATCTATGGAAAAAGAGGCGCTAAGCTGGCCCGGATGGATATGGCCACGCTGGAAATCGAAGACATCGGCGATTGGTCAAAAGGCGACGACTCGTGGGGATTTGTCTTCCGCGGAAAGGATCGATTCTATTTCGCCGGCGGTTCGCGCAGCCGGAAAAACCTGGATTTTTATGACCTGACCGAAGGCCGCCTGCGGCTCGTCCGAAGCTTCCCCCGGATCGACACCGGGCGCCGGGATACGCGGTTCGATATCCATGAATCCGGCATCGTCATCACCCAAGGAAAGCAACTCGGCGTCTACGCCTTTCCCGATTTGCTGGAGATCAGGT
>CAZLAM010000021.1:0-2354 GCA_964557435.1 uncultured Eubacteriales bacterium | reverse complement strand
CTTCATAAGAGCGCATGACCGGTGAAGTATAGAGTATTAGGGGTCAGGCCTCAACATTCAACATTTCTATGTTGTATGCGTATCCGTATTGAGCCCCGACCCCACTCTGTGATAGTTTCATCTTGTGAAAATCTCTGCCGTTCTGATCACCTTCAACGAGGAAGCGAACATCGAGGCCGCCCTCCACAGCCTGTCCGGCATCGTCGACGAGATCATCGTCGTCGACAGCTGCAGCACGGACCGGACGGTCAAGATGGCGCGGGCCTTCACCGACAAGATCGTTGAGCGGAAATGGACGAATTACTCCGACCAGAAAAATTTCGCCAACGGCCTGGCCGCGCACGCCTGGATCCTATCCCTCGACGCCGATGAACGGATTTCGCCCGACCTGCGCACGGAAATCCTGGCTCTCCGAGACGGCGATCCGTCCTGCGCCGGGTTCTCCATGCCCCGGCTCGTCTTTTATCTGGGACGGTGGATCCGGCATTGCGGCTGGTATCCCGACCGCAAGGTCCGCCTCTTCCGCCGGGGCGACGCCCGTTGGGAAGGGGAGTACGTCCACGAAGCGTTGGCCGTTTCCGGCGAAATCCGGAAATTCAAGAACCCCATCCATCACTATACTTACCGCAACATCGCCGATCATCTGGCGCGCCTGGACAAGTTCGCCGACCTGGGCGCCCAAAAACTTTATGTCCAGGGCAAAAAATGCCGCCCGCACCACCTTATCGTTCTGCCGTTCTCCCGTTTTCTCAAATCGTACATCCTTAAACGGGGGTTCCTGGACGGTTTTGCCGGCGTGATCGTCTCCGTTCTCAATGGCTATTCGATTTTCGTCCGCTATGCCAAACTGGGGGAGATCTGGAGAAAAGGAGAGCGTATTGAGCCTTTTCCAGATTGATACCGGCCGGGAGTGGCGCGGGGGCCAGCGCCAGTCCTTTTTATTGACGCGGGAGCTTCGCGACCAGGGCTATCCCGTCTATCTCGTCGTTCAGCCCGGCTGTCCTCTCCACGAAAAGGCCGTGGCCGAGGGTCTGCCCGTCCTGCCCATTAAAATGAAGGGCGAGGCCGACGTGGGCGCCGCCTATAAGCTTTCGCGGGCGATGCGGAAGAAGGGTTGTGTCCTGGCCCATTTCCACGATGCCCACGCCGTGTCCATCGGCGGGGCGGCCTGCACCCGGGCCAGAGTTCCCATCCGGATAGTCTCGCGGCGGGTTTCTTTTCCCCTCCGCAAGGGGTTCTTTTCCAGGCGCAAGTACACCAAGGACGTTGACCTCATCGTGGCCATTTCCGACAATGTCCGCGACGTCCTGATCCGGGGCGGCATCGAACCGGGCAAGATCGAGGTCGTCTCCTCCGGCATTGATTTTTCGCCGTTCGAAAATGTCGGCCAGCGTGATCTCCTGCGCCGCGAGTTCGGTTTTCTCCCGGACGATTTTCTGGTCGGTATCGTCGCCTACCTTGAGGACAGCAAAGGGCACCGCTATCTCATCGAGGCGGCTCGTATGCTCAAGGAACGCACGCCCAAGATCAAAATCATCATCGTCGGCAAGGGCTCGCTTGAGCTGGCCTTGGATAAGCAAGCCCGCGATCTTGGAGTCGACGATTTGGTTTTCTTCCTGGGCTTCCGCGACGACGTCCCCCGCATCCTGGCCTCGCTCGACGCCTTTGTCCTGTCCTCGGAACAGGAAGGGCTGGGCAGTTCGATTCTGGACGCCATGGCCAGCCGTCTTCCCGTCGTAGCCACCGAGGTCGGGGGTATCCCCGAGGTCGTAATCCACAACGAAACCGGATTTCTGGTCTCCCCCCGCAGTCCCCGCGCCCTGGCCGAGGCCATTTTGAGCCTTTATCAGGACCGGGATTTGGCCCGCCGCTTCGGCGAACGCGGTTACCAGGTCGTTCACGAGAAATTCTCATCCCTGGCCATGACCCGCGGGATCATCGCGATTTACAAGCGCATCGCTTATCGCAAGGGGATCAAGCTGAGTGGATAAGGGCGTCTGCGCCGACCGCTGTTTTTATGTCTTGAAGAAGTCCTAGTCCCCCTTAGCCAGGAAGGCCTTGAAGCGGGCCCGGTAGTCCCGATAGGCCTTGGCGCCGGCCCGTGTCAGGCGAACCAGCGTTAACGGGATCCTGCCCCGATAAGTTTTTTCAATGGTGATGTAGCCCGCTTCCTCCAACTTGGCCAGGTGGAAGGACAGATTGCCCTTGGTCAGGCCCGTCTCGCGCTGAAGAAACAGGAAATCGGCGCTTTCGGCGACGGACAGGATGGTGGCGATTACGAGGCGGGCCGGTTCGTGGATGACCCGGTCGATGTCGGCCAGTCCGTGGGGATCAGGACTCATCGGCACCCTCCC
>CAZLAM010000020.1:0-88873 GCA_964557435.1 uncultured Eubacteriales bacterium | reverse complement strand
CCTTGACCGGGTCGAAGCCCCGCGCATATACTAGGAAAACGATAGGAGGAGATAAATGCGCCAAACCACCCTGATCGGATTATGTTTGGTCTTAGCGGCGATGGTTCTGTCCTGGAGTTGCGCTCCAGGCCCCAACGCCATGGAAAAAACAGCCGCCACGGACGGCCGGATCGCCGGCTTCTGGCTGGGGATCTGGCACGGGCTGATTTCGCCGATCACGTTCATCGTCTCCTTGTTCACTTCCAAGATCCGCCTCTACGAGATCCACAACAGCGGCGGCTGGTACAACTTCGGGTTCGTCATCGGAGCCGGGCTGTTCCTGAGCGGGGGGATCCTGGGCCGCAAGAAAAAGAATTCCCGTCGCTAACCGGACAAAAGCACCGCTCGGATACGCGGACGCGTTTCGTCAGTTCCAAGGAAGGAGAACACGGATGCATCACACCCCGATCGACCGCCTGATCGAATCACTGGGCGGAGCCGTAAGCCTGGCCGACGGCCGATTGGCCGTCAAGGACGGGCTTGCCGCGGCCACCAGCATGGACGGGCTCGTCCGCCAAGCGGTCTTCGGCGCCCCCGAGATAAAAGCCCCGGCCCGCTGGCTCATCGGTGAAACAGCCCAGGCGATGGGCATTCGCCCGGCCTCGATCCACGAGCTTTACAAGGCCATGGGACGCGGCGCTTTGGGAAAATGGTTCACCGTTCCAGCCATGAATCTTCGCATGATCACGTATGATTCAGCCCGGGCCGTTTTCCGCGCCGCCCGGAGAATCGAAGCCGGCGCTTTCATCTTCGAGATCGCCCGCAGCGAGATCGTCTACACCGACCAGCGGCCGGCCGAGTATGTAGCCGTCGTGTTGGCCGCGGCCGTCCGGGAAGGTTTCCGCGGCCCGGTCTTCATTCAAGGCGATCATTTCCAGGCTTCGGCCAAGAAATACGCCGCCGCGCCCGAGCCCGAAATACAGGCCATCCGGGACCTGATCGTGGAAGCCGTCGAGGCCGGCTTCTACAACATCGATATCGACACCTCGACGCTGGTCGACTTGAACCGGCCGACGCTCGACGAACAGCAGCGTCTGAACTTCGAGCGGTGCGCCGAGTTCACCCGGTTCATCCGCGGCCTCGAACCCCGGGGCATTACGGTGTCCGTCGGCGGCGAAATCGGCGAGGTCGGGTTGAAAAACAGCTCGCCCGAGGACCTCGATGCCTTCATGAAGGGATTCAACGCCGGCCGGGCCGGACTGGAGGGTATCAGCAAAATCAGCATCCAAACCGGCACGAGCCATGGCGGTGTGGTCATGCCCGACGGATCGCTGGCTAAGGTGGCGATCGATTTTGATACTCTGCGCCTTCTGAGCGAGAAGGCGCGCCGGGAGTACGGGATGGGCGGGGCCGTCCAGCACGGGGCCAGCACTCTGCCCGAGACGGCCTTCCACAAGTTCGTCGAGGCCAAGACCTGTGAAGTTCACCTGGCCACGGCATTTCAAAGCCTGGTCATGGACCATCCGGCCGTTCCGGAATCACTGAAAAAAGAGATCATGGAATGGGTTAAAACGAACGCCGCCGACGAGCGCAAACCCAAGGACACCGAGGCCCAGTTTGTCTATAAATCGCGCAAGAAGGCGGTCGGCCCGTTCAAGAAGAAATTCTGGGACCTGCCCGAGGAGGTCCGGGCGGCCGTTGGGGCCGACTTGGAGAAGATGTTCTCCTTCCTGTTCGACCAGCTCGGAATCGCGGGTTCAGGGGAGACGGTGAAAAAATTCGTCACGGCTCCCGAGATCCATCGCCCACTGCCTGCCGGCGGAATCGCCGCCGATAAATCCGAAGACGTCTCCGGACTGGCCGACTGATATATCCGGGGCATATCCCGGGCTTGGCGGGCAAGGCCTGGGGTTTTTACGGGGCATATCCCGGGCTTTTCGGGACTCCTGGCGGAATTCGGTTGGCGAATTTTGAGGCAGGTCTTAACATCTAAAATTTCTGTTTTTTCACTGATCAGTATTATTATTGGCAAGAGAGAGCATATTCTCCCTTTGCTGTTTCATTTTAACGGCCGAAGGTCATATATCCGGGAGGAAAAAAAATGAAATCCATTTGTATTCAGAGATTCAGCATGACGGGGACGGCGATCGTGACAATGGCTCTGTCCCTGGTCGCGGCCGCGGCCCAACCGGACGTGAAACACGAAAAATTCGAAAACTGTACCGTCATCGGGGTTGGAAAATTGGCCACCGCGGACGGTTCGGTCCTGACCTCGCATTCAGATTCCTGCAGTGAGTGCCGAGTTCAAGTCATCCCCGGCCAAACTTATCCTCAGGGCGCACTCGCCCCCGTGTTCTGGGGCATGGTGCATTTCGGTCCGGATGACGACCGGGCCGGGCGGCCTTTAGGCGATTACGGGAAAGTCATCGGCCGTATCCCTCAAGTCGAAAAGACCTACGCCTATTTCCACACTGGCTATTCCCAGATGAATGAACACCAGCTGGCCATCGGCGAGAGCACCTGCAGTCAGAAGCCGGAACTGGATGTGGCTTGGGTCGAAGGCGTGACCGCCCAGATCATGACCATCGAGCAGGTCCAGGTTTTCGCCCTCCAACGCTGCCGGACGGCTCGAGAAGCGGTCGAGCTCATCGGTTCTCTCGTCGAAGCCTATGGATTTCTGCCTTCCTGCGGAGGTTCGGAAGCGCTGTGCATCGCCGATCCAAGGGAAGTCTGGGTCCAGGAAATTTTCAGTGTCGGGCCGGATTGGAGCCCCGCTTCCAAAAAACCCGGAGCGATCTGGGCGGCCCGACGGGTTCCGGACGACCATTTGACGGTCATTCCGAATTTCGTTCGGATCCGCGAAATCGATGTCCGAAACCCCGATTTCCAGACCTCATCCAATTATATCCAGGAAGCCATCGACCGCGGTTGGTACGATCCGAAAAGCGGCCGGCCGTTCATCTGGCAGGAAGCTTACGCCCCTCCGATCAAGGAGGGCAGTCTGAACCGCCTGTGGTTGATTTACAGTACGGTCGCCCCATCCCTCAAGGATTGGCCGCGGCGAAAAATATCAGGCCCTAGCGGCCCGGGAACAATGTCCGGCCAAGACATCGAAGGTCCGGCCTTCTATCCCTTCTCGGTCAAACCGGAACGAAAGATCGCCGTCCAAGACATTATCGCCTTCCAGCGCTCGACTTTTGAGGGGACGATTTACGACATGACGGCCGACCCGGCGTGGCTCGTTTCCGGCCCCGACGGAAAATTCGTCAAAAGCCCTCTGGCCACCCCGTTCGCCCCGCCCGAGTTGAAAAAGCTTCTTGGCCTGGCCTCCCATCGAACGGTGGCCCAGCAGGGCTACGGCATGGTGGCCCAACTCCGGAGCTGGCTGCCGGATCCGATCGGAGGCGTTTACTGGCTCTATCTGGACAATCCCTTCGTCGGGACCTATGTGCCCATCTATGCCGGCATTACGGATGTCTCTTCGTTTTATAAAGTCTACGACATCCGTTCGTTCAGCGAAGATTCGGCCCGTTGGGCGGTGGATTTCGTCGAAAAATTGCTCCTGCTGCGCTGGCAGGATTCGGTCAAGGATCTTCTTTCCGTACGAACCCCTCTCGAAAATGGGTTCTTTTCCGTTCAGAAAGAAGTCGAAGCTAAAGCCGCCGCGCTTCTGGCTGAAAACCCCGATCTGGCGGTGAAATATTTAACCGAGCTGACCATCAATCGGATGAACAGCATCGTAAAAATGTACCAGGATCTCCGCCGCCGACTCATCACGAAATACTCCGGCGATTCCTACTGAGATTGCGTTACTCTTGATGATTGTCGTTCCGGAGATACAAGCGGCAATGGAGGGACATGACCCGATCTTCCGAAATCGGGATCGTATCCCCCATTTCGTGACGGGAGTTGACAAGACCGCCGGGAATTTCTTAACAATGCAGGCGGGATTATCCGCAAACTATTTGATTGAATAAGGATTGGTCGGTTTCGGGTCATCGCCCGTCCCCGGCAAGCGAGCGGCCCACAGCAATCCCCGCTTGACGATCTCAAGGGCTTGGGGGACTTTGAAATCGGCCGCCACGTGGCCGAGCGAAGTATAGAATATCCGTCCATTCCCGTACATTTTTTTCCATACGACAGGCATGACCGCGCCGGCAATCCAGGGTGCGTATTGGCCCGTGAAAGTCGTGGCGGCCAGAACATCGACATTCGGATCGACGAGCATGTAATATTGCTCGGAATGCATCTTGAAGTCGGACAGCCCCGCGGTGATCGGGTCGGCATGATTGAGGACATTGACCTCGTAGTCGATGACGCCGCCGGGGTGAGCGGCCCAGGCTCCCCCGACCATGAATTCGTACTCGGTGTTGGCGCGGAAAGAGTCGGCCATCCCGCCATGCCAACCGGCCATACCCACGCCGCTTTTGACCGCTTCCTCCAGGTTTTTCTCCTGCGCGCCCGAAATCTGAGCCATGGTGAAGACCTGGACGATCAGGGTCAGGCTTTTAAGCTTGGTCCCGTCGTTATAAGCGTCGAGGGTTTCGGCGATTTCGACCTCGAACCCTTGTTCCTTGAGCCAAGGAGCGAAAATATCGACGCATTGCTTCGGTTCATGTCCGTCCCAGCCGCCCCAGACTATTAGGACTTTTTTGCCTTGGCCGGGTTTCGAAGCGGATGCTTGGGGGGAAAACGCCATGGAATCAAGAACCAAAAACGCCGCCGTTACAACGATGAACATTCCAATGAGAAAACGGGTTCGCCCGCCGGAAACTCGCAGCATGTTTCTCTCCTTTCTAATTTTTCGGCCCCAAACGGGGTCAGGTCTTAACATATAACAAATCTCGATTGGTCAATATTGGAAAAGCTTGTCGCCGCTTTTCCCGATAGCAGGAACAATCTGCTTTTCATCTATGAAGATTCAGCGAAATGTTAAATGTTAAGACCTGACCCCAGATATATTATATTTCGCGGATCCAGATATTCCGATACCGAACCGGGTTGCCGTGATCCTGGAGCGAAAGCGGAAGCTTGTCGGCGTGCGCCGCGTACGGCGGCCGGGCCTTATGCACCGTCGGGCCGGTCAACTCCTGGTTATCGTGCGCCAGAATCCCGTTATGGAACACCGTCATCCGGGCCGGGCTCAGGAGCGTCCCGCTCTTATCGAACCGCGGTCCCCGAAAAACGATGTCAAAACTCTGCCATTCTCCGGGTTTCCGGCAGGCGTTGATGAGAGGCGGATATTGGCCGTAGAGAGACGCCGTCATCCCATCGGCATAGGTTTTATTGTTAAAACAGTCGAGGACCTGGACTTCGTAAGTGTTCATCAGGAAGACGCCGCTATTTCCCCGACCCTGACTGTCGCCCACGGCCTCGGCCGGCGAGGCCCATTCGACATGGAGCTGACAGTCGCCGAAGGCCTGTTTCGTCTGGATCGACCCCTTGTTCTTGACCGCTTCCATGAACCCGCCCTCGACTTTCCAGCCGGCGGCCTCGCCCTTGGCGTTGGTCCAAGCGGACAAATCCATCCCGCCGAACAGGACGACGGCGTCCGCGGGGACCGGCGCGGGCGGCCCGGCCGGTCCGGGGTCGACAACCGGCGGCATCGGCCGCGTCTCGTCATGGACGGCCCATTTCTGAAGCTCGGCGGCCCGGGGGTTGGTCTGCCCCCCGGTCACGGCGGCCGCTCCAATCAGACCCATTATTACGGTCATACCCAATATCAACATTGTTTCTCGTTTCAAAACGACCTCCTTATCGGATCGGACAGCACGGGGAGAATAAACGAAATCCGATTCCGCTCCCCTGCTTCCCCGGTTCTCGAACCCCGCAAATCGGGTCGGCCGACATTGCCTTACCGCTCAGGCCCGGCCATTTTTCCGTCGCCCTCTCTCCCCCGTTTTTTCCTACAACGACCAACCCGTCCTGTAGCTCTTATGCACAAACGGATTGGCCTCGGGCAGGTTGGGGAACTCCATCTTGACCGGATCCCATTGCAGCACCGTCTTGCTGTCCTTAAACCGCAGAGCGACATTGCCCAGGAGCATGACCTCGGTCAGCGCTCCCGAATACTCCGGGATGTCCGTAGTCGATTTTTTGCCCGCTTTGATGGCGGCAATCCATTCCTCCATGATGCCGGGCGAACGCGGGATGGTCTTATCGGGGCGCTTGTATTCCTGCATCAGCTTTTCGGGAAGCAGGCGCGGGTTATCGCCGTAAGTCGAGCACATGATCATGCCCTTGGTCCCGACCATGAGAACCCCGCCGCCGTCATCGCCCATCATCCGCCCCTTTTCCAGGACATCCGGCCGCGGGGGCATGAGCCCGCCGTCATACCAGACCATCTTGACCGGAGGCATTGCGCCGCGGGCCGGAAATTGGTAGGTGACGATTTCGGCCACGGGGAAAGAGTCCTTCGTGTATCTCGAGGAGCTGGCCTGTACGGTCAGCGGATGGCCGAGCTTGAGGGCCCAGAACGGCTGATCGATGAGATGAGCGCCCATATCGCCCAAGGCGCCCGTACCGTAATCCCACCAGCCCCGCCAGACGAAGTGCGTCAGGGCCGGATGGTACGGCCGCCAGGGGGCGGGGCCCAGCCAAATGTCCCAATCAAGGTTGGGCGGTACGGACGGAATCTCCCTGGGGGCGTCGATGCCCTGAGGCCAGATCGGCCGGTTCGTCCAGACGTGGACTTCGGTCACGTCGCCGATGGCCCCATCCCAGATCCACTCACAGATGAGCCGGGCGCCTTCCTTGGAATGCCCCTGGTTCCCCATCTGGGTGACGAGGTTTCTCTTTTTGGCCTCTTCAGCCAGCATCCGGGCTTCCTTGATCGTGTGCGTCAGCGGTTTCTGGATGAGGACGTGTTTGCCCATCCTCAGCGCCGCCATGGCGATGACGGCATGATTATGGTCCGGAGTGCTGACGGTGATGGCGTCAAGACTTTTCTCGGCGTCCAGCATGCGGCGCCAATCGCGGTATTTGGCGGCCTTTGAGTACATGGCTTTCCGTTCGTCCGAATGCTCGTCCGAACCGAGGAAAGCGGCCATTTTCTCATCGTCGACATCACACAGGGCGATGATGTTTTCGGTGCTGGCTGCCTGGATATCCGAAAACCCTTTTCCGCCGACGGCGACGCCGCCGATATTCAGCCTGTCGCTCGGGGCCGTGTATCCCTTGCCGCCGATGACGTGACGGGGCACGACCATGACTCCCGCGGCGGCCGAGGCCGCCGTGCCGAGGAATTGCCGGCGTGTCAGGCCGGACTTCGGGGTGTTGTGATCCATTATCGGGTTTCCTCCCTGAGTATGATGATGCGTTGGGGCCGCATGGGATTACTATATTTCCCCGGAAGGCTTTCGTCAACCGGGAAAGCCGGCGGGGGGCCGGACACGATCGTTTTCTTCACGCTTTGTCAGCGCCGGCCGGTTAGGTCCAGGATGCGGAGATTGCGGAATTCGACCCGCGACCCGTGTCCGCAGAACGAAATGTATCCGCCATCCCGCATCAGCCCGGGATGATCCCGGCCGTCCAGGGTGACCGGCGTCGAGGCCTGGTCGAGATCGGCGTCCACAATGGTCGCGCCGTTGAGCTTGACCGTGATCCGCCGGCCCCGGGCGATGATCTCCTCAACGTTCCATTCCCCCACCGGTTTTTGGAATCCGCGCTTGGAGGGAACCACCCCGTAAATCGAGCCGTGATACTGGTACGGCTGGAGCGCCTTGTACTGGTCGGCCGAATCGTCCAGGACTTGGATTTCCATTCCCATGTAGGCCGCGTCGCCCGTCAGCGGGCCGCGGATGCCGATCCCGTTGTTCGCGCCCGTGGTCAGCTTGAACTCGAAACGCAGGTTGAAATCCGTATATTCAGCCTCCGTGTACAGATTACCGCCGCTTTCGGGAACCACGACAAGCGTTCCGTTTTCAACGACATATCCCTTGGTGTCGCCGGTCCACCCCGAAAGGTCCCTTCCGTTGAACAGCGGGACGAAACCCGCCGTCCGCTCTTCGTCCGCGAGGACGGATGCCGCCCGGACCTCGCCGTCCGCAGGCCGTTCGCGAATGAAGATGTTTTTGAAATACAACGGAGTGGAGTGGGCCTGGAGCTCGATCTGACCGGCCGGATAAATCGGCTTCTCCCGCTCCCAGTAGTTCTCCATGATCACATCGTCGACGACAAGGACGCCGTTGAGGATGACCGTCACCCGCTCCCCGGCCATCTTGATATAGAAAGTATTCCACTCTCCGATCGGCCGGTCTGCCTTGACCGCCGGTTTGGCGGGATTTTTCTGGTTGTTATAAAGCCCGCCCGATCCTTCGGGCCACTGGGCCGGGTCCCAGATCTGGACCTGGGGCGAGCCGCGGAGATAGATCCCGCTGTCGCCCTGGGGCTCGATCTTCCAATCGACGAACATCTCGAAGTCGGCGTAGTCTTTGGCCGTGCAGAGGCTGTGGCCCCGGCCGTCGAAAGCCAACATTCCGTCGATGACGCGCCAGTGCTTCCGCATCAGGTCGTCGGCATCGGCCCGGGCCTTGGCCGACTCTTCCGGCATCAACCGGGATCGTTGGGGCGGATCGGCGACCAGCCCCTTCCAGCCGCTTAAATCCTTGCCGTTGAAAGCAGCCGTAAAGCCCGCGTCGAGGAGAAGCTTCCAGGCATATTTTTCGGCCTGTTCGCGGTCGTAGTCATTCTCGACCGAAGGGAGTGCGCCGCGCAGGGCCAGCGCCGTTTCAAACCCGGTCAACCCGGCGGCTCCGGGCGCGGGCATGGCGATGCGGACGGCGGCTTCGGCGGCTTTGGTCTGGAGCCCGGGGCGGTTTAGGAACGATGCCGCTGTTTTCAAAGCTTCCGCTTCCCTGATCGCCCCCAGCCCGGAGACAAGAAGACCCCGTTCATCGTCCTGGATGGCCAGGTCGAAAGCCCGGCGCCACTGCGCCAAACGATCTTGGGGCCCGGAAACGTCGCCCAACAAGCGGGCGATTCCCTGGAGGGCCAAATACCGAGGCTTTTTTTCCTTGGACGAGGCCAGTTTGAAGAGTTCGGAAAGCGCCGACCCATCCGGCCAGCTCGACAGAACGGAGAGCGCCGCCGCTTGGGCCGCGGCATTTTTGCTGCGCGTCTCGGCGATAACGAACTGGAGGGCTTTGACGCCGCCGATTCTGGCCAGCGGACGGAGGAAATCGGCGCGCCGGGCAGCCTTGATTTTCTTTAACGCAGCCAGGACGGCCTCAGCCCGCCGTTCAGGCTCGGGAATGCGGTTGGACGCCGCCACAACTGCATTCTGCAGGGGAACAATGATTTTGGGACCATCCGCCTTTGACATCAACCCGAGCAACGCCGGGAGATCTTTGGGCCCGGCCGTCATCTCGAGGGCGGCCAAGGCGGCCACTCGAACGCCTTCCTCGGGGCTAGCGACCAAGGCCAGAACGACACCGGAAGCGTTCTGCGCCTGGCGGTCGGCGAATATCTCGAGGGCGGCTTTTTGCGCGGCTGGAGAAAAACCCGCGGCCGCGGAAACAAGCCGGGGCACCACCGTCTCCGTCGGCCAGCCCAGGGCCACTTCTTTCATGACCCGGACCTGGGCCTCATCTCCAGAGTCAAAAAACGGCCATAATTCATCCGCCGCATCAATTCCACGAAGCCGCGCCAGGGCTTCGATAGCGGCCAGACGGAGGGGCTTTTCCGCGCTTCCCAATTTCTCCCGGATGAACGGGAGGGCGGCTTTTTCGCCGCGATGGGCCAGCATGGCGAAAATATCGGATTGATTGTCCGGAGGCATGTAGGCGGCCGCGGAAAGCCAGGGCAGGGCACCCGCGCTTTGAAGCGTTTCGGCCATGGCCAAAGCTTTTCGGCGAAAAGCCCGATCCTCTGATCCGGCGGCGGTCAGAAGTTCGGGCAGGACGGCCTCACCCATTTCACGCCCGAGAAGATCCAGAGCTTTCGATCGGACCGGGCTTTCATCAGTCGCCGTATAGCCGGATAGGATGTCGCGGATGATCTTCATTCCCAGATCGCGGTCCCCGTTTTCGATCACCCGTTCGGCAAAGCGGAGATAAAGCGAAGCCGCGGCCAAACGTTCCCGGCCGGTGAGCGAGACCGAAATGGTCTCGAGCGCGGATCGGGCGGCGGCATCGCCGATCTCGGCCAGTGACGACAGGACCGACGCACGCAGCTCCGAACCGGCGTCTTTCAACAAGGCCAGGAGCGCCGGCACGGCCGGACGGCTGCGCAGGACGCCCAACGCCTGGATGATGGGGATGGGGACCGCCCCGAGCGGGCTGGTCAGAACGCCGATCAATGCTTTTTCCGCCGCCCCCCCCCCGATCGAAGACAGCGCCCGGGCCGCCGGGTCGGCCAGCCGGGGATCAGCCAGATACTCGGCTATGGCCGAAACGGCTTCGTCCCGGCCGATAAGCTGGAGTTGGCTGAGGAGGAAAGCTTTGGGCTCGGCGTCTTTGGCGCTCCGGAGCGCTTTAACGAGCGCTCCGGATAGAAGCGCCCGTTCAGGTTCGGCTCCCTGTCTGGCGGCATAAACTGCGACGCCGTGGATCGCATAACGGACCAGGCTGTCGTCGCCCGCCCCCGTCTCCACAAGCCGGGAACCGAGGTCGAGTAGTGCCGGTTCACCGAGGGCCATAAGTTCGGCGGCGGCTTTGTCCCGATCGACGCCCGACGCCGCCGGGAACCGGGTCATGATTTCGGAAACGCGGACCGGGAGGGGCGCTTCCGCCGCTTGCGGAAGCAGGATCGCAGGGACGGCCAAGGCGGCGAGCAAGAGTCCCACAACCTGGCGGGAAAACATCCGCGGGGAGTTTTTCATGGGGCGCATCATGGCGTCCTCACAAGCTCCACGGCGCCCGCATAGGCTCGTGGATCATCCGATTCGCTTCCAGGTCATCGAGGAAGATCTGCCGGTCAGGATCGAACCGCAGGGGCCGGTTGAGCCGCACGGCGATCTTGGCCAGGTTGACGAGCGTGCACGACCGATGGGCGTTTTCCTCGTTGAGAGCGAACTTCCGCCTCTCTTTGACGGCCAGAGCGAAATCCGTCGTCTGCGGCTCGGGGTCGGGAAGGGAGAGCGCCTTTTCCCGGAGGCCCGGGACGTCCGACCGGAAGCCCCTATAGAGCTTGCCCTCAGGTCCCTCGATGAACGGGGCTGCGGTATCGATGTTTTCGCCGTCCAGGACGATCTCGCAGCCGTCGGCATAACGAAGCCGGACCCGGCGCCATTGGCCGCAGGCGTCGGGATGCTGCTGCGGGGCCTCGGCCTCGATCTCGACCGGGCTTGTACCGTCTTTTTCCAATAGGTATTGGACGGGGTCGAGGTAGTGCATGCCCATGTCGCCCAGCCCCCCTCCGTCGTAATCCCAGTAGCCGCGGAAAGTCTGATGGACGCGGTGGGGGTGGTATGATTTGAACGGGGCCGGCCCGAGCCAGAAATCATAGTCCAGCTCCTTGGGGACGGGGTGGGGAGGCAGATAGGATTTGCCGCTCCAGTAGAACTTCCAGTCGAAACCGGTGACTCCGCTCACGGTGACTTTGAGGGGCCAACCCAGGAGGCGATTCTGAACAATCTTCTTGATCGGTTTGACGGTCGAACCGAACCCGTAAAAAGCGGAGTCAAATCGGAACCAAGTGTTGATGCGGAAAATCCGGCCGTTTCGCCGGACGGCGTCGACGACCGCATTCCCCTCGCCGATCGTGCGGGTCATGGGTTTTTCGCACCAGATATCCTTCCCGGCCTCCGCGGCCAGGACGGACATCAGGGCGTGCCAATGGGGCGGAGTGGCGATATGGATGATGTCGATGTCGGGCCGGGCCAGGACTTCGCGGAAATCACGATACCCGACAACGCCGGGACCGCCGGCATCGAGGGCGGACCGCAGGTGGTTTTCGTCCACGTCGCAAACGGCGAGAAGCTTCGCTCCCTCGTAGCCGATGTGGCCCATGCCCATGCCGCCGACGCCGATGATGGCCTTGGTCAACGTGTCGCTGGGCGGCGTGAAACCGGAGCCTCCCAGGACGCGGCGGGGGATGATGGAAAAGGCAGCGGCCGCGGTCAGCGAACGTTTCAGGAACGCGCGGCGGCGGATGCGGGCAAATGAGGTCATGGCTTTCTCCTCTTGCCCGCTATCTTACATTGACCCTCCCGGATTAATCAACGCCGTTTCAGATTGACCGCAGTTCGGTTTTTCTGGCTTTGGCAGTGTTGCCCCATGCGTTTTCTCGCTCGAAGAGATAAGTGTCAAACGGTCAGCGTTCCTGACGAAAGAAAAGATAAAGATTCGGCGCGCCCGCCCGAGAGGTCAAGCCGAAGGCAGGTTGTAGGCGACGGGATCGAAGGGCGAGCCGGCCGGCCAGGCCCGGGCGGCGAGCTCCTTGTCCAGCATATAGAGGCCGTCCTTGCTGTCGCCGATCCGCTCCATCTGGGCCAGTATTCCGGAGGTATTCTTCTCCTCTTCGATCTGCTCTTTGACGAACCAGTTCAACATGGGCTCGGCGGTGAAATCGCTTTCCTCGCGGACGACCTTGAGGATGGAATGGATTTTGCCGGTGATGAACTGCTCATGAGCATAGGCGTCTTTCCAGATTTCCAGAGGCGAGCTCCAGTCCGTTTTGAGTTGTTTGAGGTCGAGGAGTTCGACTTTTCCGCCGCGGTCGATGATGTGGTCAAAGAACTTCATGGCGTGGGTCGTCTCTTCGTGACTCTGGACCCGCAGCCAATGGGCCATGCCGTCCAGGTTGTGCTCATGGAAGTAAGCGACCATGGACAGGTAGATGGTGGTGGATTCGAGCTCATTCTTGATCTGTTCGTTCATAATGCCGCGGACACGGGCGTTGATCATACGGAATCTCCCTTCAGTTCAATTTGTAATCATTACAATCTGAATATTACCCTCCTCCAGTCCGTTTGTCAACATCCATTCGACCCATTCGGCCCATCGCTGCGGGCTTCCGATTTGACAGGCCCGGGCCGTTCCGCTAATTTGAAAGCGGACGGCCAAGCGCCGGAGGGATGGCCAGGCTTCGACATCGGCGTTCCCTCCGACGGATTGAAAGTCCCAAGGATCCGCTCATGACCCAAACGACTCGCATCGCTCTCCGCCTCGCCCTCGCGTTGTTGCTTTCCGTCATCGCCGCTTCGGCCCAGGAGGACAAAGTCCCCGCCTTGGGCGTCGGCGCCCACGAAATCACCATCCGCAATGTAACGTCCGAAACGATCGCCTACACGCTCAGGCCGTACGGGGCCGAAAATGAGGGAAAGCCGCGCTCGCTCAGGCCGGGAGCCCTCGACCGCTTCCCCGCTCCGAACATCGTCGTCGTCGCTTACCTGAAATACGGCCGCGAATTAACCTACTCCCTCTATCCGGGCAAAGCCTATTCCTTCCGTGTCGGCACGGGCAACAAAATCGACATCTGGGTTGGGGCTCACGGTCGCGAGGACTCCGTTGACTTGGCGCCGTTTGTCCCCACGCCGCCCGAGGTCCTGATCAAGATGCTCGACCTGGCCAAGGTGGGCAAGGATTCCGTGGTCTACGATATCGGCTGCGGCGACGGTCGGATCGTCATTTATGCGGCCAAGGCCCTGGGAGCTCGAGGCGTGGGAATCGACATTGAACCCCAGCGCATCCGCGAGTCCAAGGAGAGCGCCAAGCGGGCGGGGGTGGGCAAGCGCGTCAAGTTCAAGCTGTCCGACGCAACGAAGGTGGATATCTCCGAAGCCACGGTCGTGACGCTCTATCTCCTCCCCGAATCGAACGAACTGCTCCGGCCCAAGCTGGAAAGAGAGCTCAAACCCGGCACCCTGGTCGTCACCCACAACTATATGATTCCGGGTTGGGAGAAGAAGGAAGCGACGTCGGCCATCGTCAAGGACGCCGGGGGAACGGATCATACCGTTTTTCTCTACAAGCGTTGAGGCCTGCCTCCCGCCGCCGCGGAGCGCCCGGGGAGATGCGGGTCGAAGGCGTCATTGCTTGGCCGGGCAAGCGTTTTTTGCCCGGATGAATTCGTCCGGCGAAACGATCCTGACCGCCTCGACGGAACGGTCGAACATCCGGAACAGATTGAGGAGCGTCGTCTCAGCCGAGGTTCGGGCCCGCTCTTTCAAACCTTCCTTGACGGCGTCGTCGAGGAGCCGGCTGCGGCATTCCTCCTTGACCGCCTTGATGAAATCGAGGGCGTCGTCCTCTTCGAAATCGATCCCCGATTGGGAGATGATCTCGAACCCCTTGACGAAGTATTGCGCCGCCGGGTCATAAATGAACCAGGGATTGATCTCTTTGCCCAGGATGTCGAGCTCAGCGCGGAGGAAAACCGTCTTTGTCTCCCGGCACAGGAAGTAGCCGGACTCGTCGAGCTTGGCCAAATCGTATCCGGCCTGGACGGTGCCGCGGGCCAGGTAGGCGATATCGCGTTTGGCCAACAGCATCTCGACCATAGCCTCGGCAAACCCGGAATTCAAACGATTGTCCCGGAATTCGGGTTTGATCAATTCGAGCAGCCCGGCCCGCTCGTACAGCTTCTCCACCAGCCGCGGGTTCATGCCGCCACGCTTGAAGATGGTCCCGCGAGCGGCGTTGAGGAGCGTCTCTTCCATAGGCGTGAGGACCGGAAGGGCCGGGTTGGTCTCGTTCATCAAACGAAGGAGAAGCTTCTCCGCCTCGGGAACCGCCCGCCGGACCAAATAATCGCGGGCTGTACCGATGACCTCGCCGAAATACTCGGCCGTGATCAGGTATTCGACGGCCTTGATATCTTCCAGGGTCAAGGCGGTCGATTTGAGCGTCAGCGTCGTCCGGAAAAAGCCGAAGTCGACATTGAACAGGAGCTTCAGGATCAGAAGGCCGGCGACGGCGAAACCTCCGATCCATAAAAGCGGCTTGAGGACGGAACGCGCCGCGGCAGTGGTCGGGCGGGATCGTTTTTCTTTCATGACGCGCCTCATTCATAGGCCGTGAAGGCCAGGGGGCCGGAGGCGGAAAACTCGAGATCCACGGCCTCGAATCCGAATTTAGTCAAAACTCGAGTCAGCAGAACCCTGGTGTTTTCTTCGGCTCTCCGGCGTAAGCCCAGTCCATCCAGGCTTTTTCTTACATCCGCGTCGGCCAGGCGCAGGAATTCTTCCATGTCCTCCAGCCGGATGGAGTTGAGAAAACGGTTGGCCGTGTAGTTGCGGTCGACGGCGACCTTTTCGAACGGGTAGGAATAGGCGATGATCTCGACGGGGGGAAGCTTGACCCGAACCGAACGCCGGACGACCGAAACGTCGGAAGCCTTGATCTTGGACAAATCGATCCCGGCCGTGATTTCCACTTTGGAGAAAGCCAGAAAAGAGGCGTTCTTCAGCTTGATGAAAATGCGTTTTTCTTTTTCGCCCCAGATAATTTTGTTGAAAGTGAATTTGACCGTGGCCAGTTTGGCCGCTCCCTTCAGTCGGTTGAGCAGCGCAGCCTGGGGGTCGGGCGGGACGCAGCTCGACTGGGCCAGGAGAAGGGCGATCGACAGAAGTGCCGCCGAAGACAACGCTTTTTTCATGGAATCCCTCTATCTCGGGATGTGATGTCATTTATATACAGCTTTTTTCCCTCGCCCGCAAGCGGCCCCGGCCCAAAAAAAAAGTAAAAAAAGCGCTTGACCCTGACGTAACGTCAGGGTTTATACTTGATGGCGAAGGTGCCTCATGGAAGAGCGTTATAAGATCAAGGAGTTCGCCGGGTTGAGCAAGGTCACGGTGCGGACGCTGCACCATTATGACCGGCTCGGCCTGCTCAAGCCGAGCGCCCGGACGGAAAGCGGTTATCGCCTTTATATGGATAAAGACCTGCTTCGGCTCCAGCAGATCGTGACGCTCAAGTTCATGGGCCTTTCGCTGGACCAGATCAAGCGCGCCCTGGCCCGTCCCCAGTCCGCCGTCCTTCGCTCCTTGCGCCTGCAGGCCGAAGCCGTGGAGGAGGAGATCGAGCGGTTGAAACGGGCGGTCGCGGCCCTCCGGGAAACGGCCCGGATGGTCGAGGCCGGGGGGGCGATCGAGTGGTCCAAAGTCACACGCATCATGGAGGATATTCAAATGAGCGACGAGATCAAAAAAAGATGGGCCGGACACTATTCCGAGGACGAAATGAAGGAATTTTCCGAGATCGGCGGAAAGTACACGCCGGAAAAGATGGCCGAGTACCAGAATCGTTGGACGGCCCTGATCGAAGAAGTCAAGGCTAACCTGAGTTCCGACCCAGCCGGGGAGATCGCCAAGTCCCTGGCCAAGCGCTGGCAGGACCTCCTGAACGAAGCTTACGGCGGACACCCGGGGCTGAAGCAGAAGATCGGGGCGGCTTATCAGGCTGAGTGGAAAGCTGGGAACACCGCCCAGGGACCGGGGATGCCTTTCGGCCCGGAGATCTGGGATTTCATCCACAAAGCCATGCAAGCGGCCGGTCCGACTTGCTGACTACTTTCCTACTTTCCGAGATTAGCTTTCTTCAGGCGGGGTGAACATCAATCTTGTTCACCCCGCATTTCCCCGATTTCCGCCTTTCCGCGTTTTGGATTTATAATACGGGACGCGGGAGCCGGCATCGGTCGCGGTATCGAAAGCATTTTTGGACCGAGCGGAGCATCAATACGAAAAAAACATTTGTTTTGTTGAACAAATGGAGAAATGTTATATGTTAAGACCTGACCCCGGATTTTTTCTTTCGGTCGTCATCCCCGCTTACGACGAGGAAGATCGTATCGGAGAGACGCTCCGGACAATCAGGACTTACCTTGACCGACAGACCTTCGCCTCGGAGATCATCGTCGTCGACGACGGCTGTGTCGATCGGACCTGCGCCGTGGCGGAAGCAGCCCTTGACGGCCGCGAGGGAGTGCGCATCCTCCGCCGCCGCAAGAACCGCGGGAAGGGGTATTCCGTCCGGGAAGGCGTCATGGCCTCCTCGGGCGCCTTCATCCTGTTTTCCGACGCCGATCTTTCGACAGCCATCGAGGAAGTCGAAAAATTCTGGCCCCTGATCGAAGGTGGTTCGGACATTGTCATCGGCTCCCGGGCCCTGCCGGACTCCGACATCCGCATCCGTCAGAATCGTTTCCGCGAACTGATGGGCAAAACGTTCAATCTGTTCGTTCGCATCTTCGTCATGCGCGGCATCCGCGACACGCAATGCGGGTTCAAACTTTTTCGCCGCGACGCGGCGCTGGAGGTCTTTTCCCGCGTCCGTACACCGGGCTTCAGCTTTGACGTCGAAGCCCTCTATATCGCCCGCCGCTTGGGTTTAGTAGTCGACCAGGTTCCGGTCATCTGGAAAAATTCACCCCAGAGCAAGGTCCGAATCATCGGTTCCTCGGCTCGCATGTTCCGGGACATCCTGCGCATCCGGCGCCTGCACCGTGGATCGATCGTTCCGGACCGGACCCCAAGGCCGCGGGATCCGCTCTCCGCTTCTCTGAAAACCGATGTCACGCCAAAAGACAGTACGAACGATGGAAATGACTCCGGGAAGCAGGCATGAAAGAAAAAAACAAACTCATTCTTCTTCTGGGGCTTGTCCTCATCGTCCGGCTGGCCTATCTCGGTTTTTTCCACCACCGGACCTTCAGCGGGCCTTCCACCCAGTACGAACAGGCGTTTGTGGCCATGGGAGTGCTCGCCGGGAAGGGAGTAACGGTCTTTTCCTCCCCCCCCGCTGTAGTCGCCAAAGACGATCCGGACCGCCTCCTCGACCCCGAACGCTATGACATCGCCGACCCCGCCCGCCTTCCCTACATCAAGGAAGTCCCCGGCTACGGTTTTTTTCTCGCCGCGATCTGGAAAATTTTCGGCGCCAAGGATTGGATTTTCGCCCAGGTTTTCCAGCTCCTCCTGGAACTTCTGGCCGCCTGGGGCCTCTATGTCCTGACCCGGAGATTTTTCGGCCCCCGGGCCGCCGCCGGGGCCGTCCTGGCCTTCGCCTTTCTCTTCCATGAAGCCCGGATCAGCGTCATTCCCTATAAGGATATCTTTCTCCTCTATGTCATGCTCCTCATCGCCTTTCTCGCCGCGCGCATTTTCGAGGGGCGCGGCCGACCGTGGATCCCGTTCGCCCTGTTATGCTTGATGACGGGGCTGGGTTATTATTTCATGCCCAGTATCCTGCTTTACCCCCTGTTTCTCACGGCCGCCCTTTTCGTCTTGAAAAAAGTCCGCTTCCGAACGGCCGTCGTCTTCGTCCTCCTGGCCGTCGCCGTTGTCGGCCTGGCTGTGTGGCCCTATCAAAGCTACGTGCGCGCCCATCGCGGCGAGCCCGGAATTGCGCCTCCCCTCTTCTGGTACAGGTTCTGGCTAGGGACGCAAGTCCGCTCCTTTTATTCCACGGAAGAAGAGCGCTTTCAGGATTTTTTCCGTGACCGGATAGCCGCGACCGGAAAATCGCTGGAAGAAATCTGCAAGGAAGAATTTTTCGCTTTCGTCAAGGGTCATCCCGCCGCCTTCCTGGCCAAGACGGCCAAAAAACTGCTTTACGGAACGGTCCTGGTTTACGGCAACGCCGGCGACGGGTCCTATTCGACCAGCTGGAATCGATACCGAGCGGAAAACCCGCAAGCGGGATTCATGGACTACGCCAAGGCCAGGCCCCAACGTATTCTCGGCATGATCTTGGGGACACTTTCCGCATCGTTTCTTTTTCCTCTCTCAATCGTCGCCGTCATTCTTCTCGTTCGCCGAAAAAAAACCGCCCTGGCCCTGTTTTTCCTCCAGTTTCCCCTGTACTACGTCCTGCTGCACCTGTTTTTCCACTATGAAGCACGCTACCTGTTGGGGACGCTCCCCGGCTATCTTCCGCTCGTCGGATTCGTTCTGTCGAAAGCTTCGGATGCGGCCGGAGGCCTGCTCCATAAAAAGAACCGTCGCATGATTCAGTCCGACGACGGGAGAAAAGCGGGTTTCCCGAGGGGCTCCTAGTTTCTAAAAGAGGTTCTCTTCCATTTTGTATGGAGAAAATAGAGATCGGGGCCAGGCCTCCGATCTCACCCAAACAAAATGGAAGAGCTCCCTAAAAAACATACGCCTGCAGCATCACCCACAACCCCATGAGTCCGGCCAAAGCCAGACTGTGGAAAAAAACATAGCGCAGGATTTCCCCCTCTTTCCCGTACCACCGCGTGGCCGTGCTGGCGACTACGATGCTCTGAGCGTCGATCATTTTGCCCATGACGCCGCCCGAGCTGTTGGCGGCCGCCATGAGGGTCGGATCCAATCCGAGCTGGCCGGCCGTAATTTTCTGGAGACTGCCGAACAGGACATTGGACGATGTGTCGGAGCCGGTCAGGGCCACGCCCAACCACCCCAGCATGGTCCCGAAAAATGGATAGAGAACGCCGGTTCGAGCAAAGGCCAAGCCCATCGTCGCGTCCAGACCTCCAAACCGGGTGACGAAGCCGATGGCCATCATCGCCGCGACCGTCAGGAGCGAAAAACGAACCCGGCGAAGGGTCTTCCACCAGACCCGGGCCGCGGTTTTCAGCGAATACCCCATCACCGCGGCTGAAAACAGGGCGGCGATAAAAATGCTTGTCCCGGTCGCCGACAGCCAATTCAAGGAAAGAACAGCCGCTTCGGGCGTTGGTGCAGGAACGACGGGCGGCACCCGGAAGACAAGCCGATCAAGGCCCGGGATGGGGAACCTGACGACGGAAATGCCGTCCAGTAATGACTTCACCGCGGGTATCCCCCACAGGAAGACGAACACGCTGAGGATGAGCCAGGGGATCCAGGCGCGGATTAAACCCATTCGACTCCCCGGGCTGAAGCCCGGGGTATATACAGGGTTAATACTGAGCGGCGCTTTGGTCCCCGATTTAAAAATCGGGGTTTTGCGCCGCAAATGTATGACGAGCCGACGCTCTGGTTTGGGCGCGGCCCCCGACTCAGACAACGGAGGGACCGATCCCGCCGGTCGTTTTTTTTCGCCATCCCCCGTCCAGACCCGCCGGGGCTTCCACAGGCGGAGGAAGAGAACGAGGACGGCCATCGAGATAACCGCCGCGCCGACGCCCGCCAGCCAGGGGCCGTGAAATGTGGCGATTAAAAACTGGGGGATGGCGAAGGACAACCCGGCCGCCAGAAGCGCCGGCCATACCTCGATCATCCCCCGAAATCCGGCATAAGCCCAGACCAGCCAGAACGGGATAAGGATCGAAAAGACGGGAAGCTGGCGACCGACCATGGCGCTCAGTTCCCGCAGGTCCAGACCCGTAACGCCGGCCAAGGCGATGAGCGGAGTCCCCAGCGCGCCGAAGGCGACCGGGGCGGTATTGGCGATGAGCGAAAGGCCGGAAGCAGCCAGCGGAGCGAAACCGAGGCCGATCAGGATCGCGGCCGACACGGCCACGGGCGTTCCGAATCCGGCCGCTCCCTCGAAAAACGCGCCGAACGAAAAAGCGATGAGCAGAAGCTGGAGGCGGCGATCCGGCGTGATGCCGGCTAAGCTTTCCCGAAGGACTTGAAAATACCCTTTTTCCTCGGCCAGGGAATAGAGGAAAATGACGTTGAGAATAATCCAACCAATGGGAAACAAACCGTAAGAGGCGCCATAAAGAGCCGCCGCCGCGCCTTTTCCGGCCGGAAGGCCGAATACAAAAAAAGCCACGCCGAGCGCGGACAGGAGTCCGAGCAGGGCCGCCCAATGGGCTTTGAGTTTGAAAAACGCCAGCGTTCCGAGAAGGACAAAAATCGGAAGCGTAGCCAGAAGAGTCGAGATGAGCCACTGGCCGCAGGGATCGTAGGCTTGGTTCCAGAACATGGTGTTTCTCCGCGGGCCATTATAGAAGCCGTTCGCGGGATTGACAAGGAGTCGATTTTGATTTTCGTCGGGATTTTTATAAGCTAGGCCTACCTCGATCCTAAACGCGATTATCGAAAGGAGCCGACATGAACATGGATCCGCTGGCCCTGAACCGACGCCGGTTCATCGAGTATTTCACCTCCCTGGGCCTGGGCGCAACCCTGCTTCCCGGCGCCCTCCTGGCCCAAGCCCAGGACGTCCAGACCATCACGCTCGGCATGGTGGACGAAGCCGCCCGGGTGGCCGGAATAACGCTCTCTCCCGACGCCGAAAAACGGATCTCCGATACCCTCAGCCGGAAGGGCGGTTTGCTGTCGAATTATCAAGCCCTGCGGGACATGAAGCTCGGAAACGATACGCCCTCGGCCCTCGTCTTCAATCCGGTCCTCCCGGGGACCAAACTACCCGCGGGGCGCAGCGTCTTCAAATATTCAAAACCCAAGGTGGCCGCCCCCAAGACGGACGAGGACCTCGCCTTTCTTTCCCTGACCCACCTGGCCCAACTCCTTAAAACCAGGACGGTCACGTCGACCGAACTGACCAAACTCTACCTGGCCCGCCTCAAGAAATTCGACCCGATCCTTCATTGTGTCGTCTCGCTGACCGAAGACCTGGCCCTCAAGCAGGCGGCCAAGGCCGACGCCGAGATCAAGGCCGGCCGTTACCGCGGTCCTCTCCACGGCATCCCCTGGGGGGCCAAGGACCTGCTGGCCGTCAAGGGCTACAAGACGACGTTCGGCGCCTCGCCGTACAAGGATCAAACCCTCGATGTCGACGCCACAGTCTTCACCCGCCTGACCGAAGCCGGGGCCGTTCTGGCGGCCAAACTCACCCTGGGCGCTCTGGCCATGGGCGACCGCTGGTTCGGCGGTCAGACCAAGAGCCCCTGGGACCCGACCAACCCGACCCAGGGTTCGAGCGGGTCGTCGGCCGGTCCGGCATCGGCCACGGCGGCCGGACTCGTCGGCTTCGCCATCGGCTCGGAAACGCGCGGTTCGATCATGTCGCCCGCGGCCCGCTGCGGAGTGACGGGCCTGCGGCCGTCCTTCGGCCGGGTCAGCCGGTACGGCGCCATGGCCCTGAGCTGGACCATGGACAAGCTCGGTCCGCTGTGCCGGACGGCCGAGGATTGCGCCCTGGTCCTCAAAGCCATCGTCGGTCCGGACGGCCGGGACAACCACGTCCTCGACGTCCCCTTCGACTGGGATGCCACACGCGACGTGAAGTCGCTCAAAGTCGGTTTTGTCAAGTCCGACTTTGAAGGGGACATCCCCGACGATCCGGAAAACCCCCAGCGGGCTCCGCGCCAGAGGGAGGCCAGGAAATTCAATCTGGGCTCCTTGGCCGTGATCAAAAGCTTGGGCGTCAGACTCGTGCCCATCGAGATGCCGAAATTCGACACCGCCCCCATCGATTTCGTCCTGACGACCGAGGCCTCGGCGGCTTTCGACGACCTCGTCCGGAGCGACAAGTTCGAGGCCATGACGGCCGATCCGGAACGCAGCTCGTGGGTCGGATCGCTCCGCCTTCACGAGTTCGTGCCCGCCGTCCAGTACATCCAGGCCAACCGGGCCCGCTACCGAATGATGGAGGCCTTCGCCAAGATCTTCGAGGGAATCGATCTCTTCATCGGAAGTCAGTTGGGCGTCACCAACCTGACCGGGCATCCCGAGATCCACCTGATGGCAGGCTTCGACGGCAAGGGCCAACCGGCCGGTTTGCGTTTGACCGGCAAGCTTTTCGGAGACGAGGACATCCTGCTCCTGGCTCACGCCTTCCAGGGGAAAACGGACTTTCACCTCAAGCGCCCGCCGCTCGTCTAGCGCAGCAAACAAGCCGCCTTTCTTTTCAACTTTCCCCCTCCTCTCCCGACAAATAGGAGAGAGGAGGGTTTAGCCATGAATATTTTTCACCGCCCGTTCCTTCCCCCTTATATTCTCGACCAACTGGCCCGTTCCGCCGATGCGGCCGTCCGCCAAGCGGCGATCGACGCCATGGCCATGTCGGCGGCTTTGCGCGCCCTCCGGGCGGCCCTGGCGACCATGCCGATCATGGCCGCCATCCCATCTCCGACCCGGGCCAAAGAACGCCGGATCCACGATATGAACCGGAAAACGTTTTCCCTTCCCGGGACGATCATCCTGCGCGAAGCCGAGAAAAAGCCGGTCCGGGATAAGGCCGTCCGGGAAGCCTACGACCATCTGGGCACTACCTACGATTTCTACGACCGGCTCTTTGGCCGCAATTCCATGGACGACAACGGCATGGCCCTCATCGCCAGCGTCCATTACGGCCGGGCCTACAACAACGCC
Source organism: uncultured Eubacteriales bacterium (assembly GCA_964557435.1). Taxonomy (GTDB): domain Bacteria; phylum Acidobacteriota; class Aminicenantia; order Aminicenantales; family UBA4085; genus UBA4085. The sequence goes on along the minus strand of CAZLAM010000020.1, from coordinate 65,763 downwards.
TTCTGGAACGGCGAACAGATGGTCTTCGGCGACGGCGACGAAAGAATTTTCCTTCGTTTCACCCGGAGTCTGGACGTGGTGGCCCACGAGCTGACCCACGGGGTCATCGCCCGCGCTTCCAACCTCGAATACTACGGACAGCCGGGCGCCTTGAATGAGCATTTCGCCGACGTCTTCGGCGTCCTGGTCAAGCAATGGCGGTTCGGACATCCGGCCGACGCGGCCGACTGGCTGATCGCAGCGGAGATCATGGGCCCCAAGACCAAAGTCAAATCCATCCGGACATTCAAAGCCGGGAAGGCCTACGAGGACGATCCCGTGTTCGGCACCGATCCCCAACCCAAGCACATGCGGGACATCTTCGAGGGCGTCGATGACGACGGCGGCGTCCATATCAATTCCGGCATCCCCAATCACGCCTTTTATCGGGCCGCTCTCAAACTGGGCGGAAAGGCCTGGGAAACGCTTGGCCCGGTCTGGTACAAGGCCATGCTCAAGCTGGGACGGCGGAGCGATTTTCGGGAGGCGGCGCGCATGACGTTCGACATCGCCGCCGTTGAACATGGTCCCAGGAGCGGGCCTGCGGCGGCCGTCCGGGCCGGTTGGAAAGCGGTCGGGCTTCCGGTTGTTCCGCCGCGTAAAAAAAAGGGAGTGGGTGTAAAATAGGACAATGAAGATCACCGTCAGACGCTCGGGGGGATTCGCCGGACCGCTGTTGCGCAAGACGTTCGAATTCAGCCCGGAAACCCTGCCCGCCGCGGCGGCCCGGAAACTTCAAACGCTCCTCGAGGCCGGCCCGCTGCGCGCGCTCCACAACCAGCGCTTCCATGCCTTCGGCGGGGCGGACCTCCTTAAGTACGAAGTCCTGGTCGAGACGGCCGAAGGATCGACCCGGTTTTTTTTCGACGAAACGGCCGTCCCGGCCGAGTTCGCCCCGGTCTGGAAATTTCTTTCCGAACGGATGGATTGAGGAACTCCGGCCCCTTCCCCGGCTTGAGCCGGGGAGGGGGCCGGGCACGGGAGCACCGGTTGACAAAAAAGCGCCCCGCCTGTATCATAATATCCTATAGATATAGTAGACATTCGCCCCCAGGAGACTCCCTTGAGTAAAAAAATCTGGTTTTCTTCCATTCTGTGTGGCTTGCGGCACGGTATTCGGCCCGGCGGCGCGGGTTTTTCAAGCCGTTCCCGCGCCGTTTTCTCGGCGGCTCAGAACTGCTACCGTTTTTTCCGCAGGAAAAAACGGCATCGGACATCTTCGCCGGCCGGATTCATTCCGATCCGGTTCCCCTCGAATACGGCTAGGAACGGCTAAACCCGCGCGGCTTCGCCGTTGGCCGAACACCATGCTGCCTCACCTACCCACACAAAATGGAAGAGATCCAAAAATCTTTTCTGCCGTCCTCGCCGTTTTGGCATTATTCATGGCCCTGCCTACGGCATCGTCCGCCTTCCCGCCTTCGGCCTCCGCGTTAAACCCAGTCCAGGCCTCTTCAAAACCGGCGGAAATTATCTGGACTCCCGTTCCCGGCCCGGGTAAAAAGTGCCCCATCGACGACGCCTATTATTTCAAGTACGAATTCAGCGAAAGGCCCAAGATGGGCATGGTCATCCTCAAGGTCCAGGTGTTCGACAAGAGGAACGGCCAAGTCGTCCCCTTCAAGGCCACCGGCCGCTCGGATATGCCGTCGATGCGGGGCGCTCACGACTCGGGAGAGGTCGAGTTCAGGCTGAATAAAAAGAATGACTATCTCCTGCCGGTCAACGTGGTCATGCCCGGAGACTGGGAAATCCGGGTGATCTTTCTGCTCAATGATAAGGCCGTCTTCCACGGCAGTATCCGGTTCGATGTTTGAGCGTTCTTCAGCCGCATATGCATAAAAAACCAATGACGGCCGCCGCACTGGTCCTATCCTTCGCTCTCGTCCCGCTCTTCGCCGCGGTCGGCTGCGAGCTCAACGACCCCGACCGGGACGTCAAGCGGCTCTTCCCCGACTCCACGGGCTTCAAGACCGAGTACGTCTCGATCGCCCGGCAGGGCGGCGACGCGCTCCTCAAAAAAATCGAGGCCCGGCTCGGCGATACGTTCAAGGGGCTTTTCGAAACGGCCGACGTCCCCTACACGATGTACAGGATCTACAAGGGAACGGATCTCATCGGCTATATCCACGGGGTCAACCAGAAAGGGCTTTACGGCGGAATCCAGGTTTTTCTGGCGCTCGACCTGGTGGGTAAGATCAGGGGCTTTTATTTCCAGAAGCTGACCAACCAATCGGCCGGTTTGCTGCGCGACCCGGCCTTCGGCAAACAATTCATCGGCCTGTCTCTGCCGGATTTCGACGATTACGACCCGGCGGCCGGGACGGTCAAACCGGGGAGCCGGCTCGCCGCCGTCAAGAATCCCGCCCTCAAGGCCGAGGGCGACTTCAAAGCCGCCCTGCGCGGGGCCAAGAAAAACCTCATCCTCTGCGACGTTTTCCTGCTGGGCGGGAAGTTCGTCCGATGACACCCGCCGCGGCGGCTGAAATCGCCAGGTTGCGGGACGCCCATGGAATCCCGGGCCAAGACTGAAATGCATAATTAAGAAAGGTGATCCGATGAAATCCAAAATCAGCATCTATGAAATAGCGCTCAAGAACCTCCTGCGCAAAAAAACGCGCACGCTCCTGACCATCCTCGGTATCGGGCTGTCGGCCTGGGTGCTGACCAGCCTGTTCGGGTTCAATCAGGGCTACGAATCGGCCCTCAATAAGGACATCGACAACATGGGCTTCCAGGTCCTCCTGACGGCCAAAGGATGCCCCTACGAAGCGGCCACCCTGATGCTCAAGGGCGGAACGGGACTGCGGTATATGCCCGAAGCCGTCTTCGCCGACATTCTCAAAAACAAGGAAGTGGAAAAAATCACCCCCATGCTCATGCAAGCCGTCTTCGACCCCAACAAGGGCGAGAGCGGCGGCATCAGCGCCTACCTGGGCATCGACCCGGCCACCTACCCGGCCATGAAGCCGTTTCTCAAGTTCAAGCAGGGGGCCTGGTTTGCGGATCCTCTGGCCCGCCAGACCGTTCTGGGCTACGAGGCCGCCGAGCTCGAACAACGCGAGGTGGGGGATAAAATCCTCATTCCCGAGAAGAACATCGAGTACGTCGTCACCGGTATTCTGACCCGCTCGGGAACCCAGGACGACGGGACGATTTTCATCCCCATACAAACCCTGCAGAAGGATTTCGGTCAGGAAGGCAAGGTCACCGCCGTCGGGATCAAGGTTTTCAAGGACGCCAATACCGCCGAGCTCGAGAACAAGCTGTACGAGCTTCCCGACGTTCAGGTCGTCAGCATGGCCCAGGTCAAGACGACGATCATGTCGCTCGTTTCGACGGCCAAGGTCATGGTCTTTTCCATCGCCCTGATCGCCATTCTCATCGCCATGCTGGGTGTCATCAACACCATCCTGATGTCGGTCTTCGAGCGTTTTCAGGAGATCGGGATCATCAAGAGCATGGGGGCCATGCCCTGGGACGTTTTCCGCATGATCTGGACCGAGACCGTCATCCTGTGCACCTTGGGCGGAGCCGTCGGAATCGGATTCTCCTTCGCCCTGGCCAAGATCACCGACCTCCTGATCCGCCGCCTTCTCCCCTACACGCCGACGGGAAGTCTGGTCATCGTCAACGGAAAACTGGCTCTGCTGACGCTGGGGATCGTCATCATCATCGGCCTGCTGGCGGGGATCTATCCCGCCTGGAAAGCGGCCCGGGTCCGGCCGCTTGAATCGATCCGCAGTGAAGGAGAATGATCATGTCCGTCAATACCAACGCCCTGGAAGCCAAGAACCTCCGCAAGGTCTATCGGCGCGGCGCGGAAGATATCGTCGCCGTGGACGACATTTCCCTGACCATAGGCCGGGGCGAGTTCGTTTCGTTCATCGGCCCGTCCGGATCGGGCAAGACCACACTCATCAACATCCTCGGCTGTCTGGACAACGCCACCTCGGGGTCGCTATCCCTGGGCGGCAAAACGATGTTCGCCGCCGACAAATGCATGTCCGAGACCGAACTGACGCGCATCCGCCGCCGCGTTTTCGGCTACATCTTCCAGAAATTCTACCTCGTTCCGACCTTGACCGTTCTGGAAAACGTCCTCCTCCCCTTCGCTTTCTACAAAAAGCCCGAGGCCGAGGCCGATCCGATGGACATCCTCCGCTTTCTCGGCCTGGATAAACGCACCAGTCACCGACCGTCCGAGCTGTCGGGCGGCGAGATGCAGAGAGTGGCCATCGCCCGGGCCCTGGTCAACAAACCGGAGATCCTTCTGGCCGACGAACCGACGGGAAACCTGGACACCAAACGGAGCGGAGAGATCGGAGACGTCCTCCGCTCGCTCAACCGGCGGGACGGATTGACCATCCTCCTCGTCACCCACAACCCGATGCTGGCTAAAGTCGCCCATCGGACAATCGAGCTCAGAGACGGAAAAATCGTCGAATAGGACCGTAAGGCGGCGGGGGCATAAGGAGCCGGGAGACGGAGTATCAGTTCCCCGTTCGTGGTGAGCCCTTCGACTTCGCTCAGGGCGAACGGCTTTTGTAGTAGTTATTTTATTACACCCCCTCATGGTCTCGTTTGACTTCCCCCCTTCCGCCCCGCTATATTGAGGAGGAATTTCGGCAAGGATTTCTCCATGAAGCACGACTCGATAGCCGTCATCGATTTCGGAGGACAATACGCCCACCTCATCGCCACCAAGGTCCGGCGAATGCAGGTTTTCGCTGAAATCCGCCAGCCTGATGATCCGATCGAAATGTTCGGCGGTGTCAAGGGCATCATCATTTCCGGAAGCCCCAGTTTTTCCGCTTTCGGCGAGGATTCGGGCTATACCAAAGCCATTTACGATCTGCCCGTCCCCATCCTCGGCTTCTGCTTCGGCCACCAGGAGATCGCCAAACACTACGGCGGCAAGATCGTCCACGGCGGCAAGGAATGGGGCCATACCGAGCTTCACGTCTGCGCCGAATCGCCCGTCTTCAAAGGATTGGGCCGGACCGAGCAGGTCTGGATGAGCCATTTCGACACAGTCACCGAAATCGGGCCGGATTTCGAGGAAATCGGCTTCTCCAAGCTGGGCGCCGAAGGCGACGTCCATCGCTTTGCCGCCATCGCCTCGGACAAACTCAAACGCTACGGTTTTCAGTTCCACCCCGAGGTGGACGACACCGTCAACGGCGAGACGATGATCAGAAATTTCGTCCTGAATGTCTGCGGATGCAAGCCTACCTGGACGATGGGCAATTACGTCGGAGAGCAGGTCCGGCGGATCCGGGAGCGCGTCGGCGATCAGTCGGTCTTCCTGCTGGCTTCGGGAGGTATCGATTCGACGGTCTGCGCCGTCCTGCTAGGCCGGGCCCTGGGGCCGGAGAGGCTCCATCTGCTCCACGTCGACAACGGCCTGATGCGCCAGGACGAGAGCCGCGCGGTCGTCGAGCGGTTCCGGGCCGCGGGCTTGGGCACGAACCTCCATTTCATCGACGCCTCAGAGGACTTTCTGAAGGCCCTGGCCGGCCTGGTCGAACCGGAGGAGAAGAGGCTGGCCATCGGCAACACCTTCATTGAGGTCTTCGAACGCGAAGCCCGCAAGCTCGGCCTTGAGGGTCACCTGCTCGGCCAGGGCACGATCTACCCTGATACGATCGAAACGGGCGGCACCAAGCGGGCCGATACCATCAAGACCCACCATAACCGGGTTCCCTCGGTCGAGGCAATGATCAAGAAGGGCCGGGTCATCGAGCCGCTGGCCGAACTCTATAAAGTCGAGGTTCGTGAACTCGGCGAGCTTCTCGGCCTGGACCGCGACATGATCTGGAAGCACCCTTTCCCGGGCCCGGGGCTGGGCGTGCGGCTCCTCTGCAGCACGGGTGCGGCCGATACGGCCCAGTTCGAGCGCCTGGTCCCAGAGGCCAAGACGGCGGCGGCCAAATTCGGCGTCGAAGCCGAGATTCTGCCCATTCGATCGGTCGGCGTCAAAGCCGATTTGCGGGCTTATGAGCATCCGGTCCTTCTCTCGGCCGACAAGCCCTGGGAGAAGATCCTGGAGACGGCGGGGACGATCTTCCGCGACGTCTACGGGATCAACCGCTGCATCTGGAATCTGGCGGGAGGCGCGCCCAAGAGCTTCGAGCCGCTGGCCGCGACCGTCACCCGGGAACGCCTCGACCTGCTGCGGGAAGCCGACGCCTTGGTCATGGACGGCTTGAAGCGTCACGGTATTTATGACGACATTTGGCAGTGCCCGACCGTTCTTGTACCGCTTCGCATCGACGGAATAGGCCGGGAGTTGGTCATCGTGAGGCCCATCCACTCCGAACGGGCCATGACGGCCCGGCCGGCCAAGCTGCCCGAGGCGTTATTAACCGAACTTAAACGGAATATCTTAGCCCTGCCCGGAGTGAGCGGGCTGGCCCTGGACGTCACATCCAAGCCGCCCGGTACGATCGAATGGGAGTGAACCGCGCTATTCGCCCGTCGCTCCCGGCGGCATCCCCAATATAGAGGTCGAAGGAAGGAAATCGTCCAGAGAAAAACACTTTTCGTTCCAGCGGTCAGCCGGTGTCCGGCTGTTCAAGGTCCGGCCCGTCACAGTCCCAGAAATTGGATGGCAAAGCCGCACAGGAAGATCATCGCCCCGGCCGCGGCATGCATCCAGCGCTCCATCCCGCTGAAGCGGGTCATACGGAGGCCGAGCGAACCCAGGCCGACCACGGTCAGCATCGTCCCGATTGTGGCAGCGGCGAAAACCGCCGTGACCAGGATAACGGAGGAGGCGCCGAAGCGGGCCGCCGGATACATCACGATCGGGATGAGCGGCTCGCACGGTCCGAAAACAAAGATCGTGAAAAGGACCCATGGCGTGATGTTCGCTTTCCCGGGCTCCGTCGCGCTTTCATGAACATGGGCATGATCCGTGCCGTGGGCATGCCCGTGATCGTGAACGCGGACGGACTCATGATCGGCGGCGTCGGGAGCATGAAAATGGGTATGCGCATGGGCTTGGCGCCGCCAGGCCCGCTTCAACCCCCATAGAAAATAGACCAAACCAAAGGCGATCATCAGCCAGGCGGCGATGTTTCCCCGGACCGACTCGACGCCCTCGAGGCGGGCCACGGCGAGGCCCAATCCGATGCCGGCCAGGCCGATGACGACCGAACTCAGAACGTGCCCGAGCCCGCAGAGCAGGGTGATGATGAGGGTTTTGCGGCGCGACCAGCGGCGGGCCCGGGACATGGCGATGAACGGGATATAGTGGTCGGGCCCGATAAGCGTGTGGATAAACCCCAATGAGGCGGCGGTCACCGTGAGGGCGGTCATTTCGGAAGTCATGTGTCTTTCCAATCCTCCAGATTCTCCGCGACGGTACGGTGTTGTTCTTCCCCCGGCCGATGCTGGAAGCGCGAGATGATGAGTCGTCGGCCCGAAATCGGGATTTTCATACGCTGTCCCCCCATTTCTTAAAACTTCGTCTTCAACGACAGGCCGAAGTTGCGGCCCGCGGCAGGGAAGCCGAAACGTTCCTGGTAGCGGACGCCCAGTAGATTGCGGACAAAGACGGCCGCATCCAGGAAGCCCGCCAAGGGGAGCCGTCCTTCAAGATCGGCGCGGATATAGCTTTTCTGGGTCCGCAGACGGAGGTCGGTGTTGTAAAGGACGTTGTTGTTGTAGATCACCTTCTGCTCGGAGACGGCCTGGACGAACAGCGCCGCGGAATATCCTTTAGCGGTCCGGAACTGGAGGCCGGCGTTGGCCTTGTGCCGGGGCAGCCCGGGGATCTCATTAAAAGCCTTGTCGGCGGGATCGATGAATAGGGATACGAACGGGTCTCCCGCGGTCCTGCTTTTTTGAAAAGTGGTGTTGGCGAAAACCGACCAGCCCCCGCCCAGAGAGCGGCTGACTTCGATTTCGACTCCATAGAGGGAGGCTCGGTCGATATTGTAGGAAACGAAATTGATCAGGTCGAACTGGATGTAATGATCGATGGAGTAATAATAAGGAGCGATCTCGACCCGGGCTCCGCCGACGTCGGTTTTCCACCCCCCCTGAATAAGCAGGCCGTCTTCCTCCCGAAAGGGCAATCCGCTCGTATCGACGCCGGCATCGTCGGAATCATAATGCCAGTAATACTCCGGCGCCGCCGGCATGCGCAGAGCCCGCGCAACACTGAGGTATACCAGCGATGCGGGAGCGTAGGCATAGACGGCTTTGAGCGAGGGCGCCACCCCTCGGCGGCGGATATCGGGGATGAGCTCGACTTTCCCCTGGGGCCCGGCCAGGCCGTTATAGTCCAGATACCGGACACCGGGGACGAGAGTCAACGCGCCGTCTCCAAGCTTGATCTCGTCCATGGCGTAGAGCTCGAGGTTTTTCGTGGACACATAGGACCCGAAAACATAGGGAGCGCGGAAATCGTCGGGATTGTTTTTTTCACCGTCGTCCCGGAGATGGCCGTAATCGAGGCCCAGCGACAGCGTCTGCCCGCTGAAGAAGTGCCTGTAGGCGGCTGAAATCCCCTGTGACCGATCGTCGAAATGGGTCTTATGGAAGACGCGGTTGAGCGACGAACGAGTGTTGAAGGATTCGCGATCTCCGCTGTTCCGCCAATAGCGGGCGGACAGGAGGCCGTTTTCGCCGATGACCTGCTCGTAGTTGAGGTCGGCGGTCCATTTGCGCTTGGTCCACCAACTGCCGGGTTCGGCGTTGGCGCCCATGCCGCCGTACATGATCTCGCCGTCGGAGGCGGGAAATCCGGAATCGACGGACGTCTCATACAGCGGGTCGCCGAAGACCTTGGAAGCGCGATTGGATACGGCGAAATTCTTTTTAAGATTCCCATAATTGAGGTCCGCCGTCAGCCGGCCTTTCCAGGCGAAGTCGTAGCCCAGGTGGAGATCGGCATTGCCCATGCGCATGGCGCCGTTGCGGAGATAGCCGTCGCTTTGGGTGAATCCGCCCGTGATGGCATACTCGAAGGCCCCCGGCTTGGCCCCGTGGAAGAGGTTGAAGGCGGTCGTTTGATAGCTCGAGAGGGCGGCTTGAAGCTCGGTGGTAAATCGCGGGGTCAGCTTTTTGGGAACGAGATTGATGACGCCGCCCAGGACATTGCCGTAGCGGGGATCGCCGACGCCCTTGATGACTTCGATGCGGTCCGCATTGTTGAGCGGGATCATGGTCCAATCGATGAAGTAGCCTCCGGCGGCGCCCGAGGTATTGAGCGGGCGGCCGTTGCGCAGAACCTTGATGCGGCGGGCGCCCAGGCCCCGGATCTTGATCGAATCGTCATCGGTGGCCGTGCCCACTTCCTGGAGGCGCTGGACATCCACGCCCGGCTGGCGGGCCAGGATGGTATCCAGCGTGACCCCGATGGTCAGGGGAAAGAGATCGGGCTTGACCACGGTCATGTTGGGAATTTCTTTGTCACGGGCGTATTCCACGACGTCGATGAAGACCGGATTGAGCTGGAAGAGCTTGCTCCGTTCGGTTTTCTCCCGCTCTTTTTCTTTCTCCTTGGCCTTGGTTTGGTCGGACTCGGATTTTTTTTCTGTTTTTTGTCCGGCCGTGGACTGATCCGAGGTCTGCGAACCGGCGGCCGCGGGCGGCGGGGACGAGAATACGAGCCCCAGGGTGAAAGTCAAGATCAAGATGCTGGTCCGAAGGCCATTTTGTTTCATCGAAAAACCTCCCGAAGCAAAATCTCGCCATCCCTCCAACCCGCCCCTTCGAATGCGAAGCGGAAAGCCGTAGGATTCCTGTCCCGTCAATGCGCCCGCGTCCACCAAAGGAGCTTTTTGACCGGACGATGATAGTCGCCATGGGCCAACCATAGAGCATACCGGGGCGCCCAGCGATCCCACTCGTCCAAAGAGCAAGTGCTATAGTTCATCATATTCGTGCTACTCGTGGACCAAAAAAAATTAATCCAGGTCCTTCCCGGCGCTGGACATGCTGACCGTGCCATGCTTGACGCCCTTGATGGCCCGAAGCGAGTCGGCCAGGCGCCCGACCTGGGCGGCCCGGCCGCGGACGGCGATGATCTCCAGGCAATGGTCGTGGTCAAGGTGGACGTGTTGGGTGGAAATGATGATCTGGTGGTATTCGTGCTGGATGTCGGTGATCCGTCCCATCAAGTCTTTGCGGTGATGGTCGTAAATGAGGGTGATGGCGCCAGCCACCTCTTGGCCCTCTTGCCACTCCCTCTCGATGAGGGAGGTGCGGATGAGGTCGCGGAAAGCTTCGGACCGGCTGGCAAACCCGCGCTCGGCGAGGAGGGCGTCGAATTTATCCAGAAGCCCCTTCTCGAGCGAAACGCCGAAGCGGACCAGTTGACTCATGTTCATGCCACTTTCAACAAAAATAGTAGCACTTCACTGAAATCAAAGTCAACTGAATAATACCATTGTCCCTAGGATTTCGCGCACGCTAGCCGGCCAGAAGAGCCTCGATTTCGCGGGCTTTCTCGGACAAACGCTTGGGGGACACCGGAACCGCCGCTTTGATTTCGGGGGCGAAGACCGAGACTTTAAATTCCTCGACCAGGCGGCGGAATTCTTCCACGTTTTTTCGGGCTTCGGGCGAGGCCTGGATGGAAAGACGCCCGCGAAAGCCTTCCAGCGCCTGGACAAACGGGACGACCTGCTCGGCCTTCCGGCGGTCCTTCTCGGGATCGAGCTTCACCCGGCCGGCCCGCAGGGCCAACGCCTCCAGATATTTCGGCAATCGAGCGAGTCTTTCGGATTCCGTAACCGCAAAAAGATCTTTAGGCGCCAGAGCCTCCAACTCGGCCCGAAACTCGTCGCGAAGCGCCGTCAGCGTCCGGCTGGCCGGATTGGCGGCGGTGATATCCTCGACCGCCGTCCGCGCCGGGCGATAGGCGTCCAAAAGCGAGGCCGCGGTTTGGGACAACGACTGGCCTGTCTCGAACAAGGCCCGGACTATCCCCTCGGCATAAGCCCGCAGTTCGACTCCGGAACGAATCCCGGGCCGTAGGACTTGGCCCTTCAGCCGCTCCAACAACGTTTTTTCGACGGCCGGCTTGCCCCCGAAGAGCAGGGCCGTTTTCAGAAATTCCGCGGGCAGGACGATATGTCTTTCCACATATTTAACGTCCTTGGCGAATTTCCGCATCAGGATCGACTCGACCCCGGCTTCGTGCGACGCCCGGGCCTGCTCCCGGGTCCGAAAAAGCCGGACGCCTACGCTTCCGTTCTCGCCGCAGCTCAACCCCGGAAAGGCGGCCGCGCCGAACCCGATGGGAATGGCCTCGGGCAGAGTTTCGAACTCCCACTCTCCAAGACCGTTCTTCTCCCAACGGGCTTGCGCCTTTTTCCATTCGGCCGAATCGGGTTCCACCTCGCCTCCCCGCCCCAGCTTCTTCAGCGCCTCCAAGTCGCGACCGGAGGCCAGCTCCTGACCGCGCGGGTCGGTCACCGCGATGCGCATCCGCAAGTGGGGCGAAAGCTCGACTGCCGCCCATTCGGCCGGCGGGATTTCGGCCCGGAACCTGGCCTTGATGAACTTGGACAACACGGTGAACAGCGAGCCTTCCCGGCGGGGCATCTCGGCCATGATGATTTCGACTCTCTCCGAAACGGGAACAAGGAGCTTGCGGTAGCGCTTAGGCAGGCCGCGCACGAGCTCCTCGATTTTCTCCCTCAACAGCCCCGGCACCCCCCATTCCAGGGGCTCAGCGTGAATCGAAGCGACCCGTTCGGCCGGAACCCTGATCGTGACGCCGTCATCCTTGTCGCCGGGGGAGAATTTATAGAACGCCCGGAAGCGCCGCTCCCCCATCCGCATCTCATCGGGAAACTGGGCCAAAGCGTCGGAATCGGGCCTTTCTTGAAGCAGATCGCATTCGCCCATGACCAGAAAGGCGTCCCCGCCGCGCCGGTGGATGCGGTCGCGAAGTCCGCGGATGTCGAAGACACCGGCTAAACGATGCTCATAAAACTCGGCCATCCGCTCCTCGTCGACCAGGATGTCCCGTCGCCGGAGCTTTTCCTCGGCCGTTTCGAGTCGCGTCTTCAAAGCCAGGTTCCCTGCCAGAAAATCAAAATGCTCCTTGACCGCGCCCTCGACCAACGCCTCGCGGACGAACACGCGGTGAGCCTCGTTCGGATCGATCGGACCGAAGGCGACGGTCCGTTCGGAAATAATCTCCAGGCCGAAAAGCGTCACCCGCTCGGTACAAACGACCTGCCCCCTGCCCCGGTCGTAACGCGGGTCGGAGCGGCTGTAATGACACAAACTCCCGCCCAATGCTTCCAGCCATTCGGGCTGAATCTTGGCCGCCATCCGGGCGAACAAGCGCGAGGTTTTGACCATCTCCACCGCGACAATCCAATGGGGCGCCTTGTTGAACAGCGACGACCCCGGAAAAATCATGGCCTCCCGCCCCTTGGCTGCGGTATAGATGTTCTTTTCCTTGATGACGGCGATATTGCTCAAGTAACCACTCAGGACGGATTTATGAATCCCCGCGTAAATCGCTTTCGTCATCTCCGCCTTGTGCGTCCGGCCGGCCGGCATCCGCAGGTCCTTGAGAATTTCCAGGATCTGGCTGTGGACGTAGACCCATTCCCTCATGCGCGGAAAGGAAAGAAAATGCTCGTGGCAGAATCGCCGGCGGCGGCTCTGGGAATTCATCCCCTCGAAAGCGCCGTGGTAGCGCTCCCAGATATTGAGGAGCGTCAGGAAATCCGAGCTTTCCTCCCGGAACGGGGCGTGCATGGCGTCGGCCTGGGCCGCTTTGTCAGGCGGACGCTCGCGCGGATCGCGGATGCTGAGAGCGGCGGCAATGACGGCGACCTCGCGAACGCAGTTTTCCCCGACCGCTTCGAGGAGCATACGGGCGATGCGCGGATCGATCGGCATGCGGGACATCCGCCTCCCCTTTTCGGTCAGGGCGAATCCGTTTTCCTTCGCCTGGATGGCATCGATCTCGACGAGCGTGTCGAAACCGTCCTTGACCGCCGCGGCCGGCGGCCGGTCGACAAAAGGGAACTGGGACGGATGGCCGAGGTTGAGGGCGATCATGCGTAAAACGACCTCGGCCAGATTGGCCCGCAGGATCTCGGGCGGGGTGAACGGCGCCCGGTCCTTGTAGTCGTCCTCGCCGTAAAGCCGGATGCAGATCCCTTCGGACACCCGGCCGCAGCGTCCCTTGCGCTGGTCGGCGCTGCTTTGGGAGATGGGCCGGATCGGCAGGCTGTTGATGCGGGCGCCGGGCAGATATTGGGACATGCGGGCCAACCCCGTGTCCACGACGTAGCGGATGCCCGGAATCGTCAGCGACGTTTCGGCCACGTTGGTGGCGACGACGATCTTGGGCCCGGTCACGGAGTAGACGCGGCCCTGCCGAGCCGCGGGCAGCCGGGCATAAAGAGGCAGGACGGTCACGCCGACATACGTTTTTCCTTCCAACCGCTCGCAGGTCTCCAGGATGTCCTGTTCGGTCGGCATGAAAACGAGAATGTCGCCGGGGGGCTTCTCAGTCCTCAGGTAATCGACGGCCTCCACCGCGGCGTCGAGGGGATCCTCGTCCGCGCGCGATTCGAGGTCGGGGGGCCGGTACTCGACCTCGACCGGATACATCCGTCCGCTCACTTCGACGACGGGCGGCTCGTTGAACGCGGCCCGGAATTTCTCGATATCCAGGGTGGCTGAGGTGATGACCAGCTTGAGGTCGCGGCGGACCGGCAGAAGCGTCTTGATAATGCCCAGCAGAAAATCGATGTTCAGGCTGCGTTCGTGAGCTTCGTCGATGACGATGGTGTCATATTCGTAAAGCCGCGGATCGCCCTGTGTTTCGGCCAAGAGCATGCCGTCGGTGACGACCTTGATCCAGGCATCGGGGGGAGTTTTGTCGTCAAACCTGATTTTATAGCCCACGGAGCGGCCGACCGATTCGCTCATCTCCTCGGCGATGCGATTGGCGATGGTGACGGCGGCGATGCGGCGGGGTTGGGTGACGGCGATTTTCCCCCGCAGGCCGCGGCCGGCTTCTATGCACATCTTGGGGATCTGGGTGCTCTTGCCGCAACCCGTTTCACCCGAAACAATGACCACGGGATGGCGGCGGATGGCCTGAATGATCTCGGCCCGCTTGGCCGTAATCGGGAGCTCGGCAGGATAGAGAAGCTTAGGACGCTCCCCCACCCGTGAGGAATCCGGGGGTCTCGGTCGTTCGCTCATGAAAAGGAAAAACCGCCGCGGCGCCTATTGTTTCCCATTTTTTTTCAGGAATTCGGCCGCCTCCTCGCTGAAATCGCCTTTGGTCGCGGCCAGCACCGTCATAGCATCCAACGCCGCCTTGGTCTCGCCCAGGCCGAACAGCGCCTCTCCCACGGTAAACCGGAGCGCCCGCGCTTCGGTGGCATCTCCCGTCCGGACGGCGATGATTTCTTTCAACCGCGGCACGGCGGTCTTCAGACCCAGCAACTGGGCCGTTGTGGCGGCCGTGGATAGCAGCTCCGGATCCGTGTCCCCCAAGAGGCCGGTCACGGCCGCTTCGATCCGGGGCCGGTCGGCCGGGAGGATGGAAAAGCCCCGGCCGGATTTATCCATTCCGGCAAAGCGCCACAGATGCTGGGCGGCGGCCTGACGAACGGCGGCGGGCGCCTCCCCGGACGCAATCAGCTGGAGGAATTCGTCGAGCAAGGGATACCAATCCCCAAGGTTAAAAATATTATGCAGGGCAGTCTGAAGCTCGGTGTTCGCAGTTCCGGCTTCGGGGGCGCTCAACCGCGTAAAGAGATGCCAAAGGGGCCTATAATAATCATCGTAAGCGCCGTCCGCCCATCCTTGACGGTCCCTGAACAGCGCCCGGAGAAGCTCCATGACATCGGCCGGGTCGCCGTATCGAAGAACATCAAAAACAGTCGTTTTGTTCTGGAGGTTGGTGGGGGCGGCGTCAGCGGTCGCCTGAATGCCCGCGGTCGGGGAAGCGCCGGCAGCCGGCTTCTCACCGGACTTGCAGGCCAAGCCGAGAATCAGGACGGACAGGAGGGACAGGGTCATCAGCAGACGAATGATTTTCATCATAGCACTCCCGTATCAAAAATCGCATCTCCCCGTCCACGGCCCTTTTCTTTGAATTTCCGGAATGAATTCTATCATGCCCCCTCCCGGACATCAATCGCCCAAACCCGAAATTGCCGCTGGAAGTGGGCGGAGATAGCACCTTCCAGGGTGATCCGTGAAAAGAAGAAAATCAGCGGTAGGCGAGAAAGCCCAAGACCGCGGCCCCGACGATGAGCAGGACGGGGTGGACCTTGGTGAACGTCAGCAGGACAAAGGCGGCCAGGACGATCAAGACTTTGTCCAAGCCGGCGGCCAGGGCCGGACTCCAGCCCAGTTTTTTAGCGGCGAAAACACTGGCGGCCATGTCGTAAGCCGTCCACAGCAGAAAACCGACGACGACGGGACGGACGACTTTTAACATGGCCTGGACCGCCGGGCTGTCCTTGATGTTGAAGAAATACACGACCATGGCCAGCATCAGCAGTGTTGTCGGCAGGACGGTCCCCGTTACGGCCAGGACGGCACCGGGAAAACCGGCCATCTTGTAACCGATATAGGCCGACACCTGGGGAGCGATGGGACCCGGAAGGGCATTGCTGAGGGCCACGGCGTCGGCGAACTCGCCCGACGTGATCCATCCCGCTTGGGTGACTTCCCTCTGCATCAAGGCCAGGGAAGCCGGGCCTCCCCCCCAGGAAAATAGGGCTACTCGCGTGAAGACCCAGAAAAGCTTGAACAACACAGCCCTACCCTAGCCTCGGATCAGCAGAAGTTCCGTCTGGGGCTCGGACAGCCATTCGGCCCCGGTAGCGGTGACGATGACCATATTTTCGACCGTGACCACGCCTTTGCCGGCGACGGTCAAACGCGGCTCGATAGTGAAGACCATGCCGGGTTCAAGGGGCTGGAAAGGCTTGCCGGCGTATTTTTCCCAAGCCGGTCCAAGCAGGGCCGTGCCGTCGTGAGGAAAGCGGCCGACTTGGTGGCCAAGCGCATGGGGGAATTCGTCATAACCGGCGCCGGTGACGATCCCCCGGGCGGCGGCGTCGATGGCCAAACCATGAACGCCGGGCCGCATCATCCGCTTGGCCTCCTCGACGGAACGGATGATCGTAGCAAAACCGCGGCATACGTCGTCGGGGGCTTCGGTCTCGCCGGGGCGCAGGATATAGAACGTCCGCTGGAGATCTGAGCAATAGTCCTCGACCTTGACTCCGAAATCCATGTTGAGGACATGCCCGGCTTCGACGACTCGGCCGGTTGGGGAATAATGAGCCTGGGCCGTATCAGGGCCGCTGAAAACCGCGGGGCAGGTCGCTTCGCCCCAGGCCGGGACGAGTCCGCGACGGGCCACTTCGGCGGTCATGAAAGCGGCGATTTCGCGCTCGGTGCGGCCGGGGCGGATGAACGGCGCGACCAAGGCGAAAATCTCCTGGGTCTGGCGGATGGCCTCCTTGATCCGGCCGATCTCGGCCGCCGATTTCCGTTCCCGCAGAGCCGAGACGATTTTTTCGGCGGACACGAGCCGGTCGGCCATCCCGATTTCGCCCAAGACATCCAGGAGCGTCAGGTACATGCCGTGGGTCAGGCCGTCGCAGATCTCACTCCCCCGGGAGTAGTTCACGGCGATCGTGCTCGGAGCCAAGGCTTTCAGGCAGGCTTGGAGCGGCTCTTTGAATCCCGTAACGAAGGCGACGACCTCGTCGTAAGCCCCCGTTTCCTGGACGATTTTCTGATCGTAGCGGCCGACGACGGCGTGCGAGCGGCCTTCCCGGGAGACGAGGAAGGACGAATGCCAGGTGACGTCGCCCGGGGTCAGGAAGGGAAGGACGGGGTCGCCGTTGATGGCGCTTTCGCGGGTAAAGGTCAGCCAGCAATCGACGTCGAATTCGCGGAGCAAGGCCGCGGCTTGCCGGATTTTTTCCTTGATCAACATATCCATACTCCTGGGGAAAAAGGGTAGGAATCGAGGGACAGTATACAGGAACGGACCGATCAGGTCGAAAAACGCTTCAACTTTTTCAGGAAAAACAGAACAAGGACGGCGGACGCGGCCAACACGGCCGTCAGGAGGAGGAAGTATTGGTGATGGGCGAAGTCGCCGTAGAATTTGCCCATGAATCCCGATCCGTAGCTGCCGAAGGCCGTAGCGGCATACCAGCCGCCCATCATCAGGCCGGCCAGCCGGGGCGGGGCGACTTTGGAGACGAACGACTGTCCCATCGGCGAGATGAGAATCTCAGCCAGCGTCACGACGAAATACGTACCGATGAGCCAGGCCGGAGACATGATGTTCAGGTCCTTGTTGCCGCCGGCCAGCGAAGCGCCGACCATAACGATCATGGCCACGGTCATGATCAGCATTCCGGTAAAGATCTTGACCGGTGTCGAGGGTTCCTTGCCGCGCGAGTTCAGCCGGGCAAAGAGGGTTAGGAGCAGGGGTGTGAGAGCGAGGATGAAGAAGGGCTCGAAGAACTGATATGTTTCGGGACGGAGCCAGGAGATGATTTTCGTGGACCGTTCGGCGAACAGGGTCAAGGCAAACCAATTTTGGTAAAAAGCCACCCAGAAAAAGATGACGATGAAAAAAAGTATCGACAGAGTGACGATCCGCTGTCGTTCCTCGGACTTTTCCATGACGGAGGAGGAGGCGAAGGCGGGGGAGGAAGAGGATGCGGACACCCGGGAATTCGACCGGCTGCCGGCTTTAAAGTCGGCCGGCGCGATGACTTGGCCGCCCGCCTGGAAAATGATCAAGGCCAGGACGAGCCCCCCGGCGCAGATCCAGAACGAGATATTGTAGCTTCCCAGGACGACGCTGACGAACGTGGCCAGGAGAGGAGCGACCGCGGCACCTACGTTGACGCCCATATAGTAGATATTAAACCCGGCGTCTTTGAGCCGGGGCTTGTCGACGTACAGGTTTCCGATCAGGACGGACATATTGACTTTGAAGATCCCGGTGCCCACGCCGACGAGGAGGAGGCCGAGATAGAACGTGGTCGTTTGGGCGGCGGAGGAGACGGCCAGCCCGATATAGCCGAGGGCCATGAGCGAGGCTCCGATTTTAATCGTCGTCCGGCGGCTGAGCCAGCGGTCTCCGATCATCCCCCCAAGCAGCGGGACGAAGTAGCACAAGGCCAGAAAGAGGCCGTAGAAATCACCCTTGCGCGAATCAGACCAGCCCAGCGCTTTGTCCATGTAGAGGACGAGGATGGCCAGGAGGGTGTAGAAACCGACACGCTCCCACATTTCGGTGAAGAAAAGAAAAACGAGGCCGCGGGGATGTTTCTTGAGCATGGTCGTATGCTAAATCATCGATCGGCGTTTTTCAACCTAACAGGGGGACGGCTTGGCTGTCCCCCTAATTATCGTGTAAAATGCCGTCAAGGGTCGATAGGAACAAGTCCGCATCGGTCCGCGAGAAGCACAGCGGCGGTTTGATTTTTATCACGTTGCGGAACGGGCCGTCCGTGCTGACGAGCACGCCCTCCTCGCGCATACGCTCGGCCAGATAAGCCGCCTGCGGAGTCGCCCGGCCCCGCGTCTCGCGGTCGGTGACCAGTTCGATTCCCAGAAAGAGCCCCAAACCCCGCACATCCCCGATGAGCGGATGATTCCGGGCCAGTTGGTCCAAGCCGGCCTTGAGATAAGCGCCCGTTTCGAGAGCATTCTCCTGCAATCGCTCATCCTTGACGACATCGAGGACGGCCAGCCCCGCCGCGCAAGCGACCGGATTGCCACCGTAGGTGTTGAAATATTCCATCCCGTTGGCGAAGGCATCGGCGATTTCAGGCGTCGTCACTACGGCCGCCAGCGGAAAGCCGTTGCCGATGGGCTTCCCCATGGTTACTATGTCGGGAACGACACCCTGAGTCTCGAAGGCCCAGAAATGCGTCCCCACGCGGCCGAATCCGACCTGGACCTCGTCGGCGATGCAGACGCCTCCCGCCGCGCGGACCTGCCGGTAAGCCTCGGCCAGGTATCCGTCCGGCAGGACGATTTGCCCGCCGCAGCTCAGAATCGACTCGGCCATGAAACCAGCCATTCCCCGCCCCTCCCGTCGGATCCGCTCGACCGCTTCGCCGACCGCCGCCGCATAACGAACGCCGGGACTCTCCTGGCCATGCCGGATCGCCCCCTGGTATAAATCCGGCATCGGCACAACCTGAGTGCCCTCCGGCCGCCCCTGCCCGCCCTTCCCGTCGAATTTATATGGACTTATGGCGATGAGCGAACTCAAATTCCCGTGATAGGCCCCGTCGATGACGATGATATCCCCGCCACCCGTCCGGTTCCTGGCCATCCTCAAGGCCAAGTCGTTGGCCTCGCTCCCCGAATTGACGAAAAAGCAGACGCGCAGAGGCTGGGGCAGTTTTTCGGTCAGGCGTCGCGCATAAATCGCCATGTTGTCGTGCAGATAGCGGGTGTTGGTGTTGAGAACGGCGATCTGCCTCCGCACCGCCTCGACGACGCGCGGGTGGGAATGGCCGACATGGGGGACGTTGTTGACGGCGTCGAGAAACATCCGGCCCGACTCGTCGTATAGATACTGGAGAAAACCGCGCACGATATTGAGCGGCCGTCGGTACGAAAGACTGAATGATTTTCCGACCAAGGCCCGGCGCCCCTCAAGGATCTCCCCGGCCGAAAGATGCGCCGGCGCCAGATCCTCATCCGGGATGTCGAGAATGAGATTCGGGTCCGGACAAATGGCCAGCCAGATATCCCGATCGCTCCACCGGCAGACACCGGGAAAATCTCCTTCCAAACCCAGGACATCAGCCATGATTTGAAAATGAAGATGGGGGGGCCAACCGCCGTTTTCCGGGTCGGGGCCGACGGCTGCGAGGCGCTCCCCCCGCCTGATCGATCGGCCCTTTTCCAGGCCTTCGACGGAAGTCCGGCTCAAATGGCCGTATAAAGTATAGAATCGGCACGATCCGTCGCCGCTTTCAACTTCCCCTGATTCCAATCTGTGTTCGAGAATGATCGTCGGACCATAATCATAGGGGTGGGCGTTGTCCCGAACGCTGTGGACGATCCCGTCAAGCGGAGCGAAAACAGGATCTCCCGCCGCGGTAAAAACATCGATCCCCAGATGAACGGTCCTGCCCTCGGCCAGCGGCCGTCCGGCCGGTTTGAACGGCGGCACGGCATAGATGATACGCGGTTCGTCATAGCGGCCGATCCCGACCCGCGCCCCCTTCCGGGCCATCTCGCCGAAAAGAATCGCCGTCAACCTGGCCGTATCCACGGCCTCGGCGGGTTCCCCGATGAGGAGACTTCCCACGCTCAAGTCGAAAACCGCCCGCCCGACATCCCGCCAGGGATGTCCCAAGACCGGAGCAAATCGGCCGCACCGGGACCGCAAAAAGGCAACGACCTTCTTTCCCTTCGGCACCGGCGCCAGCCCGCAGGCGTTCCGCAGGGAAAAATGGGCGAACCCATCCGGGACGGAACGCAATTTTTCGAGCAAGGCCCAGACGGGGTCGTTGGAAATCGAAATATAATCATCTCCGGGCCGACGGCGCGACTGATAAGCGCAGAGTGAAACGCTGAGGAGAAGGCGCAGAACGATCAGGGGAAAGAGAAGCTCCATTTCGTTTTCATCAAGCGGAATAACGGCGTGATATCCAGCCGTCACACAGACGGCCGCGGCCACGGGATCATCCTTGTCCAGCATGGCATAGGCGCAGGACACGGCCAAATCGGAAATCGTGTAGCTCTCGATCATGTCGCCGAAATCGACGATTCCGGACACCTGCCGCCGCCCGAAAGAATCCGCTTCCTCGGCGGGACGGGAAACGATGACGTTCCAATCGTTGGCGTCGTTATGGACGACACCCGTCCGCAAACACCCCAGTCCCGAACCGGCCGCCCTTTCAAACCAATCCAGAAAATAATCGACGAGAACGCGCCTGTCGGGGGCTTCGATAAGATGGGCGTAACGCCCGACAACATCCCGTCCTCCCCGCAAATCCCAGGAGAAAAGACGCTCCGCCGCGGGATGGGCGAAATCCCCCAATCCCTTCGTCAACCGGGCCACGGCCCGGCCCAGGTCTCGGAGGAGTTCGGCCGAATGGGGACGGACCTTGGCCAACGGGACCCCGTCTATATAGGACACCAGCCGCACGAAATGCCGCTCGCCTCCCGGCGGACGATTGTCGTTATCGCCTTGGACTTCGGAAATGTAATCCCCGCTGATATTCGGAAGCACGACCGGCGCCAATCCCGGCTCCCGGCCGGCCAGATGGAGCATAGCCGCGTTTTGCATTTCCAGGATGGACCGATCTTCCTCCGGATTGGCGATCTTGAGGACAAATCGACGGCCGTCCGTCGACCTGAGAAGAAAATTCTGGTCGCGCTCGGAGGGCAGGGCCTCGGCCCGCGCCTCCAGATGGAAAAAATCTCGACCCAGGGTTTCGGCTCGAGACGGCGAAAGGCCGGGGGCTTTGGCGATATCGGTCATGGATGCTCCTGCATTCAGGGGAGCCATCGATTCGCCGGGCTCCCCGATTCCCCGTCGACATTAAATCGACCGCGGGACAATTAATAAAACCGTTTCCGGTTACCTTACCACGATCAAGTGACGGAACTTGGCGAATGTCTTTTGCTTGATGCCCTTGACCTTCATTATGTCTTCGATCCTGGCATAGGGGCGGCCCTCGACGATGGCGCCGGCCCTGCCCCGCCCGATTTCAGGTAGAGCCTCAAGGACTTTCAGCGCGGCCGTATTGACGTTGACCTTCTCTCCAGGCGCTAAACGATAGGCCGGCTTACGCCATTTGCCGGCCCCCCCGCCGACGGTGAGAAACGGCCGGGCCGCATCGATTTGCGGCTTGGTCAACCCGGCTTTGGCCAATTCGTCCAACGACTTGAAATACCGGGCGGCGATGATTTTTTTGGCCCAGTCGGGGGTCAATCCCCGGACGGCGGCCAGTTGCGCCTCGGCCGCGGTATTGATGTTCAGGAGCCGGATTTTGGCCGGTTTACGTTTCGCCTGTTGACCGGCCGCGGCGGACCCGGAAACCGCTCCCAGGACCACGGCCGCCCCCAGCAGGATGCCGGCCGCCCTTTTAAATCGCAGGATTTTCATGGCCATCCTCCTTGCTCCCGTCCAATCCACGAATTATTTTTTCCGGGGAGGTTTCCTGCCCGAGCGCAAATCAACCCAATTCTCGTAGAACTTCTTTTCTCCCGCGGCCGCCGCTCCTTCGCCGCCTTCGATGATGGAGGCGACGATGGCCTTAAGCTGGGGATACGGGATCGTGCCGATGATCATCCGGTTGTTCAGAATGAGAGTCGGCGTGGAGCGGATTCCGTGGCTGAATTTATCCGACGTTTTCTCATATTCGGCGCCGGTGGCGATGATGCGGTCGACCAGCTCCCGCGTCCGCGGGTCGGTCAAGGCCTCTTCCGCGCCGTACCGCCGGGCCAAGTCGAGCCGCCACTCGGGATTCTTGGACTCCTGAAAACCGGCCCACAGCTCCTCATTGATGCCGGGGAACCTGGCTGGATCGTGCGCGGCAATATAAACCAGGTCACAGGCCCCGGGGTGGATGTCCTTCTCGACGACCTGGTTGCATTTTCCCTCCAGGGGGAAGAACTGGAAGGCGATGTTGAGCCGGCCGGGAAAATCATTTTTAAGCTGGGTCAAAAGCTGGTGCATGAACAGGCAGTCCGGACAGCGATAGTCGGCGAAGTCGATGATCCGGACGGGCGCGTCTTCCCAGCGCTCCGTCGCTTGAGCCATCAGAAAGGGAGAGATGAAACTGGGCTCGGCCACCTTGGCCAGAGAATAATATTCCTTGACCGCGCGCATGGACTCGCCCCCTTTCTGGGCTTCCTGCTTGGCTTGGAAAAACTCGCGAAACCCGTAGGCCCCCGCCCCAACCACGACCAGGGCGGCTAAAGCAATGGCGATCGACGGCGAGACATATGTCCGCAAAAGCCCGCCCGGCCCTTTTTTCCCGCTCTTCAGACCGAACTTCCAGAACAGGAAAAAACTAAGCAGGGAGAACAGATAAAAACCGCTGCAAAGCAAACACAAGCTCTTGAGGACGAGAATGGAATAACCGAGAAGCGTCAGAACGCCCAAGGCGTTGAGGAGGGCGATCGATTTGTTCGTCCGCTCGAAGGCGGGAGAGGGAAAAACGGCGCCCAAAACGACCAGGGCGCCGACGACGAGTCCGAACCAGCCCATGGGCACGCCGCCGAAATGGGCGATGGAGGAGAAGGCCGAGCTGTCGCAGTTGAAAAAGGCGCTGATATCGCAGAAAGAGCCTTTATAGATGGAAGCCGGGAAATTGGCCATGAAAAAATGGCGGATGGTCATGACCGAAGCAGTGATCATGCCCGCTCCGGCCAGGAAACTCCATAACCTCCGCCAAGGGTGTTTGCCGACGGTCAAGGCTGTGTCCATATCGCCTCCTGTGCGGGCTATTGTAGCAGAAAAAGAAAAGGGAAACACCAGGCCAGAAAAGCGATTCGGGGCATATTCAGGGCCCTTCGGTTTCTGTTAAAATAGGGCCATGAAAATTACCAAGATCGCCCTCGGATGCCTTCTGGCCGCCGGTTGGTGCGGACTGGCGGCCGGCGAATTCCAAATCGGCGCCGCCAAACCCGCCGCGGCCGTTCTTGTTTCGGCCAATGCGGAATGGGCGGTCGTACGCGCGCTTTTCCCGAGTGAACGGCTGGATCAATCGCCGTTCGGAGAATATTTCGTCAAGAGCTTCACGCTCCCCGATCGATCGGCCCGGACGGTCGTCGTGTTCCACGGCGGATGGGGCAAAGTCACGGCGGCCGCCTCAACCCAGTACGTAATCGACCGCTTCGCTCCCAGCGTGCTTCTCAACCTGGGAACGTGCGGCGGGTTCGAGGGGGCGATCGAACGGGGCGCGATCGTCCTGGCGACAAAAACCGTGATTTATGACATCCTCGAGAGAATGGGTGACCCCGAGGAAGCGATCCGGGATTATTCGACCGCCATCGATCTCGGCTGGCTGCGGGGCGATTCGCCGACGCCCGTTCTGCGGACGACCCTTGTCTCGGCCGACCAGGACATCGACCCGGAAGCGATTCCGAAACTACGGGCCAAATACGGAGCCGCGGCGGGCGACTGGGAATCGGGAGCCATCGCTTATGTGGCCGCCCGGAACGGCGTTCGACTGGTCATCCTGCGAGGAGTGACCGACCTCGTCGGCGCCAAAGGCGGCGAGGCCTACGGGAAGATCGAGGTTTTCAAGCGTAACACGGAAACGGTGATGAAAAAGCTCTTCGACGCTCTCCCGGCCTGGCTTCTCCGGACCGAAGCCCGCTAACCGTCACCAGTGATTCACTTCCGCCCTGCATGCCTGTTGATATGGGACACGGGCGGGAATTTCCGCATGCTTCTCCTCAAAATAGGGCAACACGCGTTCAGCACAATCACAAGCCCATACGGCCAATGTTCTTTTGTCTGTTTCGGCGGAAAGCCCAGCAATTTGATACATTTGCGGCGCCAAACCCCGATTTTTAAATCGGGGTCAAAAGCGCCGCTCAGTATTAACCCATATTATACCCCGGGCTTCAGCCCGGGGAGTCGAATGGGTTTAATTATCGATTTCGGTTTTCACAAGCCTTGGTTTCTTCATATTTTTACTAAGCCGGGCGGAATATAGTTGACTCCGGATGTTTTTATCACCCGGCTAGTACTCGGGGAGCAGTAAGGATTATATAACATATTTGCTGCTCCCCGTAGTAACTATAACAAAAAGCGGCCGTCATGGTCTCTCATAAGAAAAGGCGGACTGAAGAATCCTCAGCTGTTCCCCTCGCTCAGACCAAGGACGATGAAGAGAACAACTGTTTAATTGGCGAAGGCAAGACCACTCGCTTTCCGACGGCCTTTCATCTCCCGACCGTTTTGAAGAATCTCGTACAAGCTATATATGTTGGCGGGTTTTCTCATATGACCGGACTGCTCACGGGAATATTTTTCGACTCTGAAAAATATTTTGCATCCTTTTTCGCCATGGTCTCGTACTTATTTATGGAATATGTTCTATTAATTAATAAGATATTTCGAGGAGCCATCCGATGGATGCGCTGAGCAAACGCGAAGAACAAATCCTGCTGGCCGTCGCCACCCTCGAGGACGAGGCCTACCTCGTCCGGATCCGGCGCCACTTGTCGACGATCCTCCGGAAAAACATGTCCATCGGCGCCATCCATATCCCCCTCCGCCGTCTCGAGCGCTCGGGCTGCGTCGAGGCCGCCTTCGGCGAAACGACGGCCGTCCGAGGCGGCCGGCGGAAAAAAATCTATCGGCTGACGCCCAAAGCCGCGGCCGTCCTGCAAGAGAGCAAACGCGTCCAGGACGTCCTGTGGACGCGGTACCGGGGACTGGCGGTTAAAGGGATCCCCCGATGAAATATCGAGATCCGGCCTCGACGAGTGGGGGGCGAAAAATCCTGCTCCTCCTGCTTCCCGACGGCGAGCGGGAATCCCTTTGGGGAGACATGGATGAGATCGAGGCCGAAATCGCCGCCCTGGAAGGGCCGGTCAAAGCCCGAAGGTGGCGACGGCTGCAACTTCTGCGCCTGATACGGTCCTCCATCATGGATTCCTTCGTTTGGAGAATTACGATGTTCAAGAACCATTGGAAAATGACTTGGCGAAACCTCAAAAAACACCCGGGGTACACAGCCATCAACATCGCCGGCTTGGCCGCCGGCCTCGCCTGCTGCCTGGTGATCCTGACGTGGTGTCGGAGCGAACTAAGCTTCGACCGGTTTCACGCGGACGCCGACCGGCTCTATCTCGTTTTCACGAAATGGGATGAAGGCGAATTCGGCGCCTACCTTCCCGGCCCCCTGGCCGCGCATTTGAAACAGTCGTTCCCCGAAATCGCCGAAGCGTCGGTCTTCAGCGAGTCTTCCCATCTGAAGGTCAGCTACGGCCCCGACAAAGGAGTCTTTGCCGCCTCGGCCCTCGTCGAGCCGTCATTCTTGAAGATGTTCACCTTTCCCCTTCTCAAGGGGGACCCCCGAACCGCTTTAGCCGATCCGACATCCGTCGTCATCACGGAAGGTTTGGCGGAGAGGCTATTCGGTCGCGACGATCCGCTCGGAAAGAGCCTCCGGCTGGACGACGGCCGAACGGACAAGACCGTGACCGGCGTTCTCCGCCGGATTCCGGTCCATTCTTCTTTGCAATTCGATCTCCTGATTCCCTTTACGGCCGCTCCGCCTCTCATGAAAAACTGGGACGTCAATTCCACCCCGGTCTTTGTCCGGCTCCGGGAGGACGCTTCGCCGGAAGACGTCGGACGCAAAATCGCCGGCGTCATTACGGCCCAAAACCCCATCCACAAAAATACGCTCGGACTTCAGCCCCTGAAAGACATCCGCCTCCACAATCTGGAAGGAGGTGGCCGGATCGTCAATATCTATATCTTCGCGGCGATGGCCCTGGTGATCCTGTTGATCGCCGCGGTTAATTTCATGAACCTGGCCACGGCCCGGTCGGAAAAAAGGGCCGCGGAGATCGGCATCAAAAAAGTCCTCGGTTCGAGCCGGGGTCAGCTCGTCCAACAGTTCCTGAGCGAATCCGTTCTCCTGACCTTTCTGTCTTTGGCGATGGCGGCCGTTTTGACCAAATTCCTCCTGCCCTCCATCGGCGCCCTCCTCGGCCAGCCGATGGAAATGACGTTCTCCTGGTCCTTGATCGGGACCATGGCCGTGATCGCTCTTTTTGTCGGCCTTCTCTCGGGAAGCTATCCGGCTTTCCTTCTTTCGGGGATTCAACCCCTGGCCGCCTTCAAAGGGCATCGGCGAGCCGCCGGACGTGGGGCGCGCGGTCCCCGTCGGGCGCAAACGAGGGGAGCGGCCTTGAGGAAAACGCTTGTCGTCGTCCAACTCGCCCTGTCCATTTTTTTCATCGTCGCCCTGTCCGTCATCAACCGGCAAATGAGTTTCGTCCGAACTAAAAGCCTGGGATTCGACAAAAACAACGTCATCGTCTTGAACCTCACCGGCGACCTTGCTCAAAACAGCCGGGTTCTCAAGGACGAACTCCTGAGGAACCCGGATATCCTCGCCGCCTCCGTGTCCGCGAGAGTTCTCGACGAATCGAATTCCTCGTCCTCCGCGGAGTGGCCCGGAAAGCACCCCGACGACCACGTCGTCTTGGGATTCAACCGGGTCGACGGCGATTTTCTCAAGACGTTGAAACTGGAGATGTCGGCGGGACGGTTTTTTTCTCCCTCCTTCCCCGGCGACACGGCGAACTCCGTCGTCATCAACGAAAAAGCGGCCAAGGCCATGGGGATGGCCCAACCTCTCGGACAACGCATTACGATCCGCATGGGCGAGAAGATCGAGAGGACCGTGATCGGCGTCATCAAGGACTTTCATACCGAATCCCTTCACGTTCCCGTCGAACCGTTCGCCCTCTATCATGCCGAGACGGGGCCCAATCTGAATATTCGGATCAATTCCGGAAACGTCCCGAAGATGCTGAGGGCGATCGAACAGGCGGTTAAAGCGATCGTCCCGAACGATCCTTTCCGCTACCGGTTCCTGGACGAGGGGCTGAACCGGCTCTATTTGTCGGAACAGACCGTGAGCCGGCTCGTCGTCGCCGCCGCCGTTCTGGCGCTTCTGATCACATGTCTCGGGCTATTCGGACTCGTATCCTATATGACCGAGCAGCGGACCAAGGAGATCGCCATCCGGAAGGTCATGGGCGCCTCCGTAGCCGGGATTGCCGGCTTATTCCTCAAAGAGATCATCTTCGGCGTCGGCCTGGCGGTCATCCTCGCAGCGCCGTTGTCCTTCTTGGTCGCTAAGAAATGGCTCCAGGGATTCTCCTTCCGGATTTCCTTTTCGCCCTGGACGGTTCTGGCGTCCGGCTTTCTGGTCCTGTTGATCGCGGTACTTACGGTGTTGTATCAAACGCTCCGGGCGGCCGCGTCTAACCCCATCGAGGCGATCCATTACGAGTGACCGG
Organism: uncultured Eubacteriales bacterium; assembly: GCA_964557435.1. Lineage (GTDB taxonomy): Bacteria > Acidobacteriota > Aminicenantia > Aminicenantales > UBA4085 > UBA4085. The sequence goes on along the minus strand of CAZLAM010000020.1, from coordinate 37,704 downwards.
CAGGCCTCGGCCGCGACGGCCGGACAAGGAATGACCGCCCTTCCCGGGGGAGAAAGGCATGTGCCGGGTTGGTGATGGATTAAAAGGGATGACAACGCAATTGACCGGTTTCCCTTAACCCAAACTATTCATGAATCTTTTGAAACCGTTTTTCTTGCATTTTTCCTTTGGAACATCGATTTTTATGAATACCCCAGACTAAATTGATCCAGGCCAATTGGAAGAACGTCTTAATGGAGGATTCCCCAACTGAGAGAATAATAGATTGACAAGCCATTTGTTGTTATATACAATTATTAAATATTACATCTATGGATAACGTCATGGAAATAGAAAAAATCAATATTTTACGGGAAAAACTGCGCCTGCTCGAGCGCGAATCGGGCAGTGTTTTTGAAGAACGGGAAGACTGCTGCGGTTTGACGACGGCTCAATGCCACACCCTCCTCGAAATCGGCTCTAAAACAGAAATCTCGCTCATCGACCTGGCCGACGACCTGGGCTTAGACGCCAGTACATTAAGCCGGACCATCCAAGGGTTGTTCACGCTCGGCTTAGTCGACCGCCGGACAAACACTCAAGACCGCCGCTATGTGGACATCTCGTTGACGACGCAGGGCGGTCGGGTTTTCAAGGACATCGAAAGCCGCTATAACGACTATTTCTCCCGCGTCATCGAGTTTCTTCCGGCCGACCGGCGGGAGGAGATCCTCGAAAATGTAAGCTTATTCGCCGATGCCGTCCGCCGACAGAACGAACGGACAGGCTGCTGCCGGCCGGCCAGGAAAAAATGAAAACCAAAGCCTTCGACCGTTTTCTGAAGGATCCCGCGGCCGCCTCGTGCGGCTGCGGCGATGGTTGTTGCGGTACACCGAAAAGCCCGGCCGAGGAAACGCAACTAAAAACGGGGACCTCGTCCGTCCCGCTCTCCCCCGCCAAGGCGCCCTGGATCATCGGACAAACGGCGGAGCCCGCGGGTGACATACCGCTCGTCTCAACACGGTTGCGTTTCGCCGACCGGGCGGGCGCCTGTCGCGCCCGCTGGGGCGTCGGACGCATGAGTTATTCAGTCCCGCCGGGGCTCTACGGTTTCGGCCGTCCCGACAAGTTTTCCCCGGTTTTCGTGACCGCCAATTATAAGATGTCGTTCGACCTCGTGCGTTCGGCGCTGGCCGGCCGCGACGGCTGGATTCTCGTCCTCGACACACGCGGAATCAACGTCTGGTGCGCCGCCGGAAAAGGCACCTTCGGAACCGAAGAACTCGTCCGCCGAATCGGGGAAACCGGCTTGGCCGGCGTCATCTCCCATCGCACACTCATTCTTCCCCAACTCGGCGCTCCCGGCATCTCCGCCCATGAAGTCTCTCAACAAACCAAATTCCGGGTCGTCTATGGGCCCGTCCGGGTCGAAGACCTGCCCGCCTTTCTTGAGGCCGGGTCGAAAGCCGATCCAGCCATGCGCAAGGCGCGGTTCGGATTCCGGGACCGCATCATTCTGACACCCATTGAGATCGTCGGCGTCATCACCCATCGCGCCTTCCTGGCCGCGCTTGTTCTCTGGCTAATCGGCTTGGCCGGAATCGATTTCCTACGCTTCGACTTTCTTGCCGTCCTGGGCGCCATTTTCATCGGTGCGGTGCTCGTCCCGGCTTTCCTGCCCTGGATTCCGGGACGGGCTTTCTCCTTAAAGGGGTGGCTTCTGGGGGCGGCCTGGGCCGCGGCCGTCTTTTTCCTCCGGGGCGGGCCTCCGATCTCGTTGGGCGGCTGGGCCGGGGCGATATCCCTCTGGCTCATCCTGCCCGCTCTGTCGGCTTTCCTGGCTATGAATTTCACCGGGTCGAGCCCGATCACGTCGCTGTCCGGCGTGGTGAAGGAAATGCGCACGGCCGTGCCTTTGATTCTCCTGTCCTCGGTCCTGGGGGCAGTCTCCCTCGTTCTGTCCATGATCCTTAAATCGTAAAGGAACCAAGCCATGCCTCTTCGCTACCTTAAAAACGTCGTTACACTCGAATACGACCCGTCCCTTTGCCGCGGCTGCGAAAAATGCGTCGACGTCTGCCCCCACGCCATCTTCGCCATGGATGGGACCGGAAAAGCGGTGCTCGGGGATCGTGACCTGTGCATGGAATGCGGCGCCTGCATGGTCAACTGCCCTTTCGACGCCATCAAGGTCCGGCCGGGTGTGGGCTGCGCCTATGCCCTGATGATCAGCGCCCTTCGCGGCAAGCCCGCGCCCTCCTGCGAATAGATAGGGGGTCAGGTCTTAACATTTAACATTTCTCCATTTTTTCAATAATAAACAGCCTTTCCCCCAAATTGATCTTTAGTTTTGGAAAACCGTGTTTTTAGGCGAAGGCGATATAAAGAGAAACCATGAGGCCGAACAGAATCGCCGCGATCACCCGATAATCAATCCCCCCTCCTTCAACGCGCCCGCGCAGGGCGGCCCAGGGGTTCTTCCAGACCAGTGCCTCGCTCTCGGCCGTATGGATTTGCGGCTTGAGATAGGAGACGGCAGCCAGGATGATCGAACAGATCACGAACAGGTAGAACGTCGCCATCATCGAGGGCACGTTCCAGCCGGTCCTGGCCTTGAACCAGTCGAGGAAGAAGACGGCGAGCCCCAAGGCTGACCCGATCACCAGCGTCGCCGCCGCGGCCTTGGCCGAAGCACGCCGCCAGAAAACACCCCACACAAAAACCGCGGAGATCGGAGGGGCCACGTAACAAATCAGCGAAACGATGCCTTGGAAGATGCTTTGGAAGTGGCTGATGAGAGGCGACCACAGGATGGCCGCGATCATGGCCGTGAACGTCGCCGCCCGGCCGACCCGAGTCAACGTCTTCTCCGACGCCGCGGGACGCCGCCGCTTGTAAAAATCCAGGGTAAACAGGGTAGCGATCGAGTTCAAGGCGCCCGAAACCGTACTCATCAAGGCGGCCAATAGAGCCGCCGCGACAACCCCCTTAAGCCCGACGGGCAGAAGCCGATTGATGAGGACGGAGTAGGTGTCGGCGGAATCGGCGATAGCGGGAATTTTCCCCTGGTTCACCAGGGCCAAGGCGATGACTCCGGGAAGAACGAAGAGAAAGACCGGCAGAATCTTGATGAATCCGGCAAAGAGCGGGCCCAGCCTGGCGTTCCGTTCGTCCCGGGCCCCCAGCACCCGCTGGACGATCGTCTGATCGGCGCACCAGTCCCATCGCCCGATGACCGGCCAGCCCAGGACTCCCCCGGCCAGGAAATAGGCGGAACTCGTCGAAGCCTTCCCGCGCGGCTCATCCAGGACCATAAGCCCAGGCCGACGATGCCGATGAGATAAACGACGATTACGAGCAGGTCGGGCCAGGCGAGACGCAGGGTTTTGGACATGACGGCTTTTCCGTGCCGGCGGTCAATCGGTGTGGAAGACTTCCGGCATCGCCGACCACCAATCCTGATCGCCTTTGAGGGGGATACTCTGCTGGCAGGGATCGGTTTCCTTCCACCATCTCTGCGTTTCGGGATCGGCCGCCATCCCGGCCATGTCGGCCTGGAAATCGATCCCCGTGTATTCGAAATAGGCGAACAGGTAGAACTTCCCCTTTTCGACCTCCTTCAGGAAAATCGAGTAATTGCGGATGTGGCAGTCCTTGATCTTCTTGAGAACGGAGGGCCAGACCGCGGCATGAAGCTTTTTATACTCCTCGACTTTCTCCGGCTTGAGCCCGATGATCTGCCCAAACCGCTGGACGCGCGGCTCGGCAAAAGCCGCGACGAGAACGGCGATCGTCCCGGCAAAGAGCACCGTCGCGAAAAGACCCATCGTGATTCCTCTCAGTGTCATGACAGCCTCCTCATTTCCGAATCTTGTTTCCGAATCTGATCCTGGTTTCGTCCTCGAGATAGACGATTTTTGAGCGGCGCAAACCGCTTCCGCGCCTAGCGCCGCTCCGCGGCCGGCTTGACCTTGGTAATCTTGACGGCGACGGGCCAGTCCGGGCCCCAGACGAATTCAGGGGCCTTCGATCCGCTCGCCGCCTTCAAGGCCGCCGGCGCCTTGATGAACTGGAGGGAATGGGTGCGGGAGACGATGATGTGAAGCCCCTGCTTGTCCTCTTTCCACTCCACACCGCCATCCTGGCTAAGGACGGCGATCTTGGTCTCGGGGGTAGTCTTCACCGAGCGGAGAGTGAACTTGCAGCCGGCCGCCGTTTTGATCCCCGGCAAGCCGTATTCCAGGTCGGCCAGGGCATACACCGTTTCGTCCGTTCGGCGCGTCGTCAGCCAAACGCCGCCTTCATTGGTCACCGTCCAGGGCCGCACGCCCCGCACGGCTTCGCCATAAAGGCTCATCCACAAACCCAGCTCCCGGAGCAGATTCTCGTCGGCCTCGGCAATCCGCCCGTCCGGCCGCGGGCCGACGTTGAGCAGCATGTTTCCGCCGCGGGCCCGGATATGGATCAGGTTGGAGATGACTTCCTTGGCCGAACGGACATCGGCATTGGGCTGATAAGACCACTGCCAGCTCGTCGTCATACAGCTTTCCCAGGCCCGGTCATCGGCCTGACCCGGAATCTCCTGCTCGGGCGTCGGAATCTCGCCGCGGCCGATGAAGACATCCTGTTTGACCTGCCAGGACCGCGTCTTGAGCGGCTCGCACTTGCCGTCGAACCAGATCATGAACACCTCGCCATAGCGCGTCAGGAGCTCCTCGACCTGGCCTCTCTCGTAATCGAGAAAAGATTTTTTTTGCGGGCCGAAGGGCGCCCCGGCCGTGAAATCAGCCTCATAGAGATGCTTGAACTTCAACCCCGTCTCGAATTGATAGCGATAGTCCCCCGGCGAATAGTAGAGGCCCGCCAGGATTCCCTCTTTACGGAAGGCCTCGACAACTTGGGCGGTGATGTCCTTGCCGTAAGGCGTGCGGGTGATCTTGAAATCACTATAGGCGGTATCGAACATGGCAAAGCCGTCGTGATGCTTGGCCGTGAAACAGACATACTCGATCCCCGCCAGCTTGGCCAATCGAGCCCATCCGGCCGGGTCGAACAGCGTCGGGTTGAAGGTCTCGGCCAGGGCATAATAGCGCTTGACGTAGTCTTCCGAAGCGCCGTTCAACGGCCAGGAGATCTCCGTCCCGAGCTGGGAATTCGGACCCCAATGGATGAATAGCCCGAGCCCGGCGTCCCGGAAGAGCTCGGTTTTTGCCGGATCGTTGGACAACCGGACCTTGTCCTCGGGAATGAGCGGAACGACGGCGGGAGCAAGCGCCTCCACCGCTGCGGCGCTGTTTTTCTCGGCCGGCCCGCAAGACACGACGGCCGCCAGCGTCAGGGCTAGAATCAAAGCTGGAACGATCAATAACGGCTTTCCCGGATGAAAATGATTTTTGGGTGTCATGGTCGGCTCCTTTGTTCATCCTTTTGGTCCCGACCCGGTTGGGGGCGGTCCATAGGCTCCTTGCTCCCTGACGGTTTCGTAGAGAGCCAGGACATTATCGACAGGCGTTTCGGGAAGCAGATAGTCGTGGCTGGGCGAGGCGATAAAACCGCCGCCGGGTTTCATGACTTGGAGAAGGGCGCGGACTTTTTCACGGACCAGGGCGGGGGTTCCGCGGATCAGCCAATGATGTGTATCGATACAACCGTTGAGGACGATCCGGCCGCCGTACAGCCGCTTGAGGCGTTCGGGGGCCATGTCGCGGGCGTCCGGTTGGAGAGACTGGAGGGCATCGAGCCCGATCCCGATGAAATCGGGGATAAGGGGGGCGAAACCGCCGCAGCAATGGAGCATGACCTTGAGCCCGTATTCGTGCCCCAGGCGGACCAGGCGCGTGAGCCGGGGCAGGAAAAAACGCCGGAACATGGCGCCGCCCACCACGGGACCGTTTTGAGTGCCGAAATCGTTCCCGATGAAGAAGATATCGATGGCCCCGGCGGCCGCTTCGAAAATCCGCCGGCTGACCTCGGCATAGTAATCGACGATCCGGTCGAGGACGGCATCGACGATTTCGGGCCCATCCAGGAGCAGTGTCATAAACTTTTCCATGCCCAAAAGGTCGATGGCGTCGTGAAAAAACGGGGACCAATCGCCGCCCAGCACGGCAAACTCCCCCCTCCAGGCCAGGGCGTCGGCCTTGACTCCCGAGACATCCATCCAGGCTGGATCGGGCCAGGCAAAGCGCCCGATATCGTCGAGCGTTCGGGCCTCGGCCAGCGGATGATCCAAGGGCTGGCCGTAACCATAACCGTAGCGTTCGATGCCGAACGGTGTTCTCGACGTCGCATCGGGGTGGGTGAAACACGATGAAGGCGATCGCTCTGGAGGCCCCACATACTTGGCAAAGACGCGGCGGAAATCATCGCCCAGATGGAGGGAGAGTGCTTCGTCGTCTTGGCCCAAACCGAGACGCTCCCGGGCCAAAGCCCGGAACTCCGGGGAGGCGCCGCACCAGGCCGGGACGCGGTCGGGTTGGCGATGATTGAAAACGGCCAGGACTCTCTCGCGGGAGGTCATTGAGATCTCTTTTTATACCAGTCGGCCCGGTCAAGTCAAAGCGCTCCCCATCATCGGACGATCGCCCCTTCCTCTCCGCCGATAAATCGACTATAGTTCAACCCGACGAGGAGATTCATGTCCGGTTACTCGCCCATCCTGGCCGTCGTCACGGGACTCGTGGAAACCGCCGTCGCCGTCCTGGCTCTCTCCGGACCCGGCCGGAAGCGCATACTGGCCCCGGTCGGACTTCTGCTTTTCCTCCTGGCGGGCTATCAATTCGCCGAAGTCGCGGTCTGCTCCCACCCCGAACGTCTTTTCCTGTCGCGCCTGGCGTTCCTGGACATCACCTGGCTTCCTCCGGTCGGAATTGGGGTGGTCTATCTCCTGATCGCGCCGAAGAAACAACTTTGGATACTTGGACCCCTGATTTATTTTGCCGCCGCCGGCGTCATCAACGCTTGGATCCTTTTGGACCCGGATTGCATCAGGAAAACGGTCTGCCAGGTCGTCGTCGCCCGCTACGCCCACGCCCGTCTTTTCGAAATCGTGTTCGGGATTTTCTACCAGTCCGGAATGATGGTTCTGGTGTTCGGCGCGGCCGCCGGAATGGCCGGCGCCGACAACCCCATCGAGCGCAAACACCTGGCCGATATCCAATCCGGTGTGCTGGGGTTCATGCTTCCCGCGCTGGCCTACCGCATTCTCTCCCGGGAACCCGACGGGATCCTGCCTTCGGTGATGTGCCATTTCGCCATCGTCCTGGCCTTCTTCCTGGGCGCCGTCGTTTTCCGCGAACGCCGGGTCAATTGGCTGAAAAAATGCCAAACCCCTGCCTGTTAACTCCCGTCTTTTCCCTCCCACAGTCTCTAATAATATAGAAGCAAACAAGGATCTATTTCATTAAACCAATTTGAGACAGGCGGATTCCATTTTTTTGTCACCGAAAGGCCGCCCTTGGGCGTATCCTTATATGAGAAAGCCTTATGGACGAAAATCCGTTGATTCGACAGGCCAGGGAAGGCGACGGCGACGCCTTTCGGGCCCTTTTTGACGCCCACAGCGGCAAAGTGTTCGGTCTGGCCTATCGCTATTTGGGCAACCGCTCCGACGCCGAGGATGTTCTCCAGGAAACATTCATCCGCGCCTACCAGGCGTTGGGGGGCTACGATCCGGCCAAAAGCACCAACTTCGCCGTGTGGGTCAATCGTATCTGCATAAACCGCAGTATCGACGTCCTGCGACGGACGCGCCTCCGCAAAACGCGCTCCCTGGAAGATCCGGCCACCGTCCCGCCTCCCTCGACCTCGCCCGATGATGACCCGGAGCGCGTCGCCCGGAACAGGGAAGTCCGGCGGCGGATCGACGAGGCCCTGGGACGGCTTTCGCCGCGTCAAAGGATGGTCTTCACTCTCCGTCACGACTTGGGCTACACGACCCGGGAAATTGCGGATTCGATCGGGTCGACGGAAGGCAGCGTCAAGAAGCATCTCTTCCGAGCCGTGGATTTGCTGAAAAGGCGCCTGCGGCGCTTTGCCATGGAGAACAGCTATGAATTGTAAAAACGCGCGTCAAGCCATCGTTCTCGAACATTATAATGAACTTCCTGACACCGAGAGAAAACGGCTCGAAGAACATATCCGGACTTGTGTGGACTGTACGGCCGACAGGGAGGAGACCCGTCGTGTCCTGACCCTGGTGACCGCCAGCCGCGCCGAGTCCATCCCCGAATTCGACCCGGAGCCGTCCTGGCGGAAGATCCGGGCCGGGATCCAATCCCCCCGACGGACCCGGCGTTCCTTCCTGGCCACGATCCCGCGCTGGAGTTGGGCCGGCGCCGGACTGGCGCTCGTGCTGGTCATGGGCATCCTGATCGGCCGATTCGGGTTCAAGTCCGCCCCGGACCCGATGGCGGCCCGCGGCGGAGAGATGATCTTTATCGCCGCATCCGCCGCGACCCCGGCGCCCTCGATCCGTCCGGCGCTGGCGTCTCATCTCGAAGATCTCCGCCCCGTCTTGCTCGACTTCGCCAATTCCGTCCGAGCCAAGACGCCCGGCCCGGAAATCGTCATCAACCAGCGCCTGCTCCGGGGTCTTCTGCTCCAAAATATTCTGTTGCGGCGGGCCCTCAACGGCAACGATCCGGCGGCAGCCGAACTGCTCGATGATCTCGACCTCGTTTTAAAGGAAATCCTTAACGGCAAGGGACCGGGCGGCGCCTCGCCGGCGCAAGTCCGGGATCTTATCCTCGACCGAAGCATCCTTTTCCGGATGCAGATTTTAAAAACCACATAGGAGAACCGACCATGAACAAAAGAATTCTCGCCCTGACGATCGCCCTCAGCCTGGCCTTCGGCGGTTTGGCCGCGGCCCAGGACAAAGCCAACGAAAAAGCCAAGGAGCTCTATGATGCGGCCAAGACGGCCGTTTACCAGAAAGACTGGACCAACGCCCTCGTCAAACTCGAAGCGCTGTCCAAGGACTACGGCAAGAGCGCCTATCTCGCCGAATCCCTTTATTGGATGAGCTATAGTCTGGACAAGCTGGCCGGATCCCTCGATAACATGGACAGTCGGCTGGACAAGCGGGAAGCGGCTATAGACAAACTCGATCTTCTATTGTCCAAGTATGCCGAAAGCAACTGGGTCAAGGACGCCAAATTCCTGCGTGTCAAGATCGCCGAGGATCTGGTGAAAAACGGCCTGGGCGAATACCGCAAGTATATCAACGGCTCGATCACGGGCGGCGTGGAAGGCGGCGTATTCGGCGGTGTCATCGGAGGTGTGTTCGGCGGCGTTCTCGGCGGCGAAAGGGAGAAGACCAAACTCAGTCCCGACGAGGAGCTCAAGCTGGTGGCCCTTCAATCCCTGATGGGCATGGACAAGGAAAAGGCCTTCCCCATTCTCGAAAAAATGGCCCGCGAGGAAAAAAGCCCCGAGCTCCGGCAGAACGCCCTCTTCGTCCTCAGCCAGAATCGCGACTCCCGAGTAACGCCCCTGCTGTCCGAATTGGCCCTCAAGGACGCCTCTCCGAAAGTCCGCGAACAGGCCGTTTTCTGGCTCGGCCAGCGTCACGACGATGAAAGCTTCGCCGCGATTCTCAAGATCTACGGAGCCGCGGACAAGACGGTCAAAGAGAAAGTCCTGTTCTCCATCTCCCAGATGCAAAATGCCAAGGCCATGGCCAAGCTGATCGAGATCGCCAAAACCGAAGCGGATACCGAGCTGCGCGGCAAAGCCGTCTTCTGGCTCGGCCAAACCCACGACGAAACCGCCCAGGCCGCCCTCATCGACCTCTATAACGATGCCCAGGATCAGAAAATCAAGGATAACCTGATCATGGGCTTCGCCCAGAGCTCCAACCCCAAGGCCAAAGCCAAGCTGGCCGAGATCGCCCGGTCGGACAAGGACTCCAAAGCCAAAGAGCGGGCCATTTTCTGGCTCGGCCAGAGCGGCGGCGACGAAACCATCGCCGTCCTCACGGATGTCTATAAAAAGACCGACGATGCCAAAGCCAAGCTGGCGGTCGTCTTCGCCCTGTCCCAGAGAAGCCAGACCAAGGGCGTTCCCGCGCTCATCGAACTGGGCCGCAATGAGAAGAACCTCGAGGTCAAAAAGCAAATCATCTTCTGGCTGGGCCAGTCGAAGAGCGAGGAAGCGCTGAAATTCCTCCGCGAAATCCTGGATAAGTGAGAGCGGGCCTAGAACCATCATGAAAAAAGCGTTTTTCCGTTACCTCGCCTCCGCCCTTATGCTGGCGTCCGCGGCCGGGGTTGCGGCCGGAGCCAAGGTTCCGGCCGTTATCCCCGCCGGGGCTGCCCAAACCCAGGCGCCATCGTTTCTGACCGGAACCGTAAAGACCATCCCGGCGACGGGCCGGACGTTGTCGGCCGGGCTTGAGCAAGCCCGCGGGGAAGCGAAAGGCTCTCACTATTTCACCGTCTCTCTGTTTGAAAGCCGCCACAAAATCAGCCGTCACGATGATAGCCGGATTGTGGAAGAATACAGCGTCAAGACGCAAGGAACGAAAATCCGCGTTCGGTCGAAATCCGAGTCCGGTCGCGAAGGCATCTCGATGAGCGACGACCAGGATTCCCCCTCGCCCGCCGGGATGCTCCTGCTTCATGACGGCGCCGGAGCGGTCCTCGATGCTTCGGTGCTGGACCCGGCCCGGGCCTATGAGTTCGGGGATCTGCCCGTCTTTTGGCTGGGGACGGCGGACAACGATCAAAGCCTGGGGATTGTTGAATCCCTCTACGCCGCGGGCCGCGACAATCCGCTCAAAAAAAACCTGCTCTTTCTGGCCGCCTGCCACACGGGAACGCAGGCCCCTGCGTTTCTGAAGACGGTCGCCCTGGGAACGGACGCGGCCGAAGTCCGGGAAACGGCCGTGTTCTGGCTGGGCAACGGCGGCGACGCCCGGAGTCTGGCCGACCTCAAGGAAATCTACCGGAAGGAAAAATCCGACCGGGTTAAAAAACAGATCGTGTTCGCCATCCAATTGGGTAAATCCAAGGAAGCGGTCGAGGAACTCATCCGGATCGCCAGATCCGAAGACGATCGCGAGATCCGCAAGACGGCCGTCTTCTGGCTCGGCCAGCGGGCCTCGGCCGAGAGCCTTAAAGCCTTGAAGGACATCGTCGAAGAGGACGGCGAGACCGGAATCCGGGAACAGGCCGTTTTCGCCATCAGCCAGCTCCCCAAAGACAAATCCGTTCCCCTTCTGATCGATATCGCCAAGACCAACAAGAGCGTCTCGGTGAGGAAGAAAGCGATTTTCTGGCTGGGACAGACCGGCGACGAAACGGCCTTGAAATTCTTTGAGGAAATCCTGCTTAAAAAATAGGTCCTCTTCCATTTTGTGGGAGGAAAATAATAGAATCGGGTCATGGTCTGGCGACCATGACTCCAATCCAGCCCCCTCCCCCCAAGCCCTGTTTGGGGGGAGCCCCATTTTTGCGCTATAATCTCCCCCCGGCTCACCCCGGAGAAACGAATCCGCGCCATTTTAAGGAGATCTCTCATGTTTCGGAACGACGATCAGGTTCTGGCTTTATTCCGTGATTCCGACGCGCTCCTTCAGGGCCACTTCAAACTGACCTCGGGCAAGCATTCCGAATGGTATTTCGAAAAAATCCGGCTCATCGAGAAACCCCGGGTCATGGACAAGATCATCGACCTCCTGGTGGCGAAAATCTGTTCTGAAGTCACCGCCTTCGACTATGTCGTCTCCCCGGCCTACGGGGCCATCGCCCTGGGTTTCCTGGCCGCCCTCAAGCTGGGCAAAAAATTCGCCTTCACCCAGCGGGTGGACGAAAAGATGACTTTCCGGTCGGGCTTTTCCGGGATCGACGGTTCGCGGGCGGTCATCGTCGAGGACATCCTGACGACGGGCGGCTCGCTCAACGAAGTCGTGGCCGGCCTCAAGGAGCGAAGCGTTGAAGTGGCTGGAATATATGTCCTGGTGGACCGCAGCGGCGGCGGCATCCCCATCGACGGCCGTGCCGTCGGCAGTCTCCTGTCCCTGAAAGTCGAGGCCTTCGAGCCCGGCGTCTGCCCCTTCTGCGCCAAGGGCTTCCCCATCACCAAGCCCGGCGCTTCCGATAAGAAAGCCTGAGAACGAAGCCATGCGTCTGCTCATCATCAACCCCGGTTCGACCTCCACGAAAATCGCCGTCTTCGAAAACGAACGAGAAATCTTTTCCGAGAACATCGCCCATACGGCGGAGGAAGTGGCCCCCTTCGACCGCATCGTCGAGCAGAAGAGCTTCCGCAAGGACATCATCCTGAGGGTGCTCAAAGAACGGACGATCGAAGCTTCGAGCTTCGACGCCGTGGTCGGCCGCGGCGGCCTCCTCAAGCCCATCCCGAGCGGGATTTACCGGATCAATGAACGGATGCTCGATGACCTGTTCCTGGGCGTCCAGGGCGAACACGCTTCCAACTTGGGCGGCTTGATCGCCGACGAGATCGCCCGGCCGATGGGGATCCCGGCCTTCATCGTCGACCCCGTCGTCGTGGACGAGCTCGAGGATTGGGCCCGGCTGTCCGGGTTGGCCGAAATCAGGCGGCGGAGCATTTTCCACGCCCTTAACCACAAGTATACGGCCCGACTGGCGGCTAAAGAGTTGGGCCGGCCGTATGAAGAATGCAATTTCATCGTCTGCCACCTGGGCGGAGGGGCCACCATCGGCGCCCATCGGCACGGCCGGGTTGTCGACGTCAACAACGGACTCAACGGTGAAGGACCGATCACTCCCGAGCGCGCCGGCACGGTCCCGGCCGGAGACCTCGTCGATCTGTGCTTCTCCGGCAAGTTCGGCAAGGACGACCTCAAGCGCAAGCTGACCGGCAAGGGGGGCATGGTCGCGCTCCTCCGGACGAACGACATGCGCCAAGTCGAGAATCGCGTCCTGGGCGGAGACCGCGAGGCCGGCCTTGTTTTCGAGGCCATGGTCACCACCGTGGCTAAAGGGGTGGGCGCTTGCGCGGCCGTTCTCAGGGGCCGGGTGGACGGAGTTGTTCTCACCGGCGGGTTGGCTCACAGCAAACCGTTCATCGACGGGATCACGGAACGGGTCGCCTTTTTGGGCCGCGTCTTCGTCTATCCCGGAGAAAACGAGATGATCGCCCTGGCCGCCGCCGCCCTGCGTGTCCTGCGGAATGAAGACAAGGCCAAGATTTATCAATAAACCGAAAATGCCGAAAATTGCCGAGAGAAGTCAGCGATTTTGGGTAATACCGAAAAAGGGGAGGAATGGCACATGATCACAACATTGGATCAAGTCGTCGCCGGGGTCAAAGGAAAAACAGCCAAGCGCTTGTCCGTGGCTTGCGGGGAGGATCCCCACACCATCGAAGCCGTCGGACGCGCCTGCCGGGAAGGCTTGGTCAAAGCCGTCCTGACCGGCCATAAGGCCAAAATCGAGAAGGTCGCCGCGGAGAATAAAATCGATCCCGGCCTATTCACCATCATCGACGAGCCCGATTTGGGCAAGGCTCTGGCCCTGGCCGTCGAACGCATCCGTTCGGGCCAAGCGGATTTTCTGATGAAGGGACTCATCGATTCATCGCTCTACATCAAGGCCATCATCGACAAAGAAAAAGGCCTGCTCAAGCCGGGCCGGCTCCTGTCGCATATCAGCGTCATCCAGGTTCCGCGGTGGAAAAAGCTCATCATCTGCGGCGATTGCGCCGTCATCCCCTACCCCGACCTGGAGGCCAAAATACAGATCCTGAACTATTGCATCGAGGCCGCCCACAAGCTGGGAATCGAGCGGCCCAAGGCCGCCGTCATCTGCGCCGTGGAAAAGGTCAACCCCAAGATGATTCCCACGACGGACGCCGCCGTCCTGCGGGTCATGGCCGAGCGGGGGCAGGTCAAGGGGGCAATCGTGGACGGGCCGCTGGCTCTGGACGTTGCCTTCTCCAAGGAAAGCGCCGAGATCAAGGGCGTCCAGTCCGAGGTGGCGGGCGACGCCGATATTCTCCTCTTCCCCACGATCGAGACGGGCAACGTCTTCTTCAAAACCTGCTCCTATTTGGCCGGGGGCGTAACCGCCGCCGTGGTGGCCGGGGCCAACTGCCCCTGCGTTCTGACCTCGCGCTCGGACAGCGAGGACTCCAAGTACTACTCCATCGCCGTCGGGGCTTTACTGGCTTAAACTCAAGGTTCTATTCCATTTTGTATGGAGAAATAGGAGATCAGGGCCATGGACCTGGCCACCCTCTCAGGAGCAAGTCACACAAAATGGAAAAGATCCAATAATTAAACCCATTCGACTCCCCGGGCTTTGCAGTCCTCATTCGCAAAGCGAATTAGGGCGGGCTGAAGCCCGGGGTATCCCCAGGGTTAATACTGAGCGGCGCTTTGTACCCCGATTTAAAAATCGGGGTTTCGCGCCGCAAATGTATGAAAAGGGCGCAACCGCCCCCGGGATCGTCTTGGAAGCGATCTAACCCGGAGACCGGCGTTGCGCCCTTTTTAATATCCGGATTGAAGCCGAGGGCGTATTCCCCCCCCCCCGGCGGTCAGCGCCCGATCGTGATCGAGCCGTTCGTCGCGCCGAGATATACCAGCGGCCCGCCGCTGCCGATCGTACCTTCCAGGGTGCGGCGTGATTTCGTCAAATTGCGGATGGTGATGGGAATATCGCATTCGATATGCCCGTTGGTCGTATGGGCTTCGAGCCGGGCGTTGATGTCGCCGCCGGTCCGCAGGAAGATCGAGCCGTTGGTCGTCCGCGCCCGGATATCGTTTTCCTTGCCAAGCAAGGCGAGCTTGATGCCCCCGTTCGTGGTATGGGCATCGACCGGCCCGCCGAGTCCGGAAGCATCAATATCTCCGTTCGTCGTCGAGAGATCGGCCCGTCCCGCGGCCCCGCTGACGAGGATATCGCCGTTCGTCGTCCCAGCCTTGACCGTGCCGTAACGGCCGTTCAGAGTGACGTCTCCGTTCGTCGAACGGACTTCATCCAGGGTCATTCCTTCGGGAACCTTGATTTCATAATTGACCTCCACCCGAATATTACGGAATATCGAAGTCTTGGGATAGACGGTTTCGACTCCGACGAATCCCGTCCGGGCTTCCGTTTCGATCTTGACCTTCTGGAGATCTTCTTCATTCCGTTTGGCGATCTTTTCGGCCTTGATCTCGACCTCGGCTTTGTCCCAGGTCGAAACGTGGACGTATCCATTAACATTCCGGATGCTGAAACGGCCGTCCGGGCCAAGGGGGAAGGACTTCTGGAAGTTTTCCTTGTAATCGCGGCCGGGCCGGAAATCCATCCGTCCGTCGGAGGCGACGACGATGCAGGCGGTCAGGGCCAGCCCCACAAAAAGAAGCGTGGCAATGGCGATTCCGTTTGTTTTCAATACGTTCCGGTTGGACATGGCATTCTCCTTCGATTGGGTATCAATTAAGTAGACGCAAACGCCGGCCAAATGGTTCCCTCGGCCTTGGATTTTCCCGACGGCGACCGGGACCCCGGGCTTTGCAGTTTTCATTCGCGAAGCGAATGAGGGCGGGCTTGCCCGGGGGTCCATTTCCGCCGTACTCGCCCGTGGATACAACCTACGGGCGAGTGGCGAACCGAAGGCTCATCCCTTGACTCTTCTCTACCGGATCTCGATCGCCGGCCAGCCGACCGTCTTAAGCTGAGAATTGAGCTCGACCAGGTCCGTGGTCTTCAGGGCGTTCCATTTCGCCCGCAGACCGGCCCAGGACTGCAGGCGCTCGGCCGCGGCCGCCGCGACCTGACTCGTCGGCGCGGCATCGGCTCCCTGCAGGATGCCCATCAGCGGGGAGAACGACCCTCCGATTCCGGACAGCGTGTCCGGAGCGCCGCCGAGGTTCGCCGCGGCTCCCCCGCCACCGCGCTGGCCCGGCCCAGCGGCCGCCGGTCCGTCGAGCGCTGCGGCTTTTTGATCGAAGGCGGTAAGCGCCAAGGACGCCGCGCCGCTTGCCGGCCCGGCTTGCTCCTGAAGCTTCTTGACCTGGGCTCGCAATGTTCTTAATTGAACCGCCGCTGTCTGCGATTCCAGCACGCCGTCATAAAGGGCCTTCGAAAGCTCGAACTGCCGGACCAATCCGGCGGCCCCTGTCTTGACCCGCGGGTCCATTTTCAGCGTCAGCGGCTGAGTGTAGCTCTTTCTGTTGATTGTAAGCTTAACCGTATACGTCCCCGGCGCGGCCCAAATCGAATTGGACGCCGGAGCGGTGTCGTGGGCGATGGCCGCGATGGGGAGACCGCGCCCGCCGCCGCCGGCCAGGGGTTGATGGCGCATGTCCCAGGTGAAACGATGCACCCCGGCCGTGGTCTTGAGCGTTTGAGGGGGCCGGTACCAGTGGATGGGAACGGCCGCCGTCTCGGGCGTGGGGAAATCGGCGGGGTCCGTCCCGGTGTAGCGGCGCACGATCTTTCCCGCGCTATCGAGAATTTCGAGCGTTATCGGGCTAGGCGTGTCCGCTTTCAGCGCGTAATCGATGATGGCCCCATCGGGCGGGTTCTGCCCGGCCGGTTCATCCGGCGGGAGAGGCGTATCCGTGTTCATGTTCCAGCGGACCCGGACCGCGGCCTGCGGTTTGAACAAGACGGCTTCCGCCGCCGTAACAGCCGGGTCGAGTTGGCGCAACGGAGTGATGTCGTCGAGGATCCAAAATCCCCGGCCGTGCGTGGCCACGACAATGTCGTCGTCCTTGACGATGAGGTCGCGCATCGACGTCGCCGGCATGTTCAGCCGCAGGGACTGCCAATGGTCGCCGTCGTCGAAGGAAACATAGATCTCGCGCTCGGTTCCGGCGAAGAGCAGGCCTTTACGCCGGGCGTCCTCACGGACGACATTGACCGGAGCACCGTAGGGGATTCCGGCGACGATGGACGTCCAGGACTTCCCGCCGTCGTGAGTCCGCCAGATGGACGGCCGCATGTCGTCGAGCCGGAGCGTGTTGACGGCCGCGTAAGCCGTCTGCGCTTCGAACCGGCCGGCGTCGATGATCGAAACTTTGGCCCAGGGGCGGAGATCTGGAGGCGTCACGTCGGCCCAATGGAGCCCGCCGTCCGCGGTCATGTGGATCAAACCGTCATCGGTGCCGATCCAGATGCGATTGAGGTCCACATAGGACGGCGCGATGGTATAAATGACTCCCTTCTGGGACGGCTTAGCCGCCGGGTCGTCTTTATATTTCCCCACGCCGGGCGGGCACTCCCAAGTCTTGCGAGTCAGGTCGGGGCTGATCTGCCGCCAGCTCTGTCCGCCGTCGGCCGTCGTCCACAGGGTATTGGCCGCGAAATAAAGAATGTGCGGATCGACCGGCGAAAAAACGACCGGTTGGGTGCGCACGGTGCGCCAGTCGGAGGCCCGAACGGGCTTCGGCCCGACGTTCTGCACCTGGCCCGTTCGGCGGTCCCAGCGGGTCACACTCCGGCCGCCGTAAACGATATCGGAGTCGAGCGGGTCGGGGACGGCATATCCATACTCGTCGACGCCGACCGGGCGCCAATCGCGGAAAGTGATCTGGCCGTCGTCTCCCCGGCTCAGCACGCCGGCCGAGCCGCTTTCCTGCTGGCCGCTGTAAACGCGGTAGGGGAAGCCATTGTCGGCCGCGACGTGATAGAGCTGGGCCGTCGGCTGGTTGTACCACGAGCTCCAGGTTTGTCCGCCGTTGACGGTCACGATGGCGCCTTGGTCGCTGGCGTATAAGAGAATGTCGGGGTTGTTCGGGCTTATCCAGAGGTTCTGATAGTCGTCGCCGCCCGGAGCGCCGCGGAAAGCCATCCAGGTCTTACCGCCGTCTACCGACTTCCACGAAACCGTCGCGGCGACAAAGACGATATCGGGATTCTTCGGATGGACGGCCAGTCGAGGCAGGTCCCCGCCGCCGATCCGGCCGGAGGGACGGGAATCGGTCGTGGCCCGGGCCCAAGTTTCACCGCCATCGTCCGAGCGATAGATTCCCGTGCCACGCTGGAGGGCGACGGCGGCGTAAATGCGACGCGGGTCGGAGGGGGAGATGGCCAAGTTGACCTGGACAGCGGGATCCGGAGCGGCGGGATTGAGCTGATGCCAGGTCGCACCGCCGTCAATCGATTTGAACAAGCCGCCGCCCGGTCCGCTCCAGGCCGCGTTCTCCCAGGGGCCCTGGCGCGATTCCCAGAGGCCGGCATAGACGATGTCGGGGTTGGAGGGATCGAAAGCGACTTCGGAGCCGCCCGTGTTTTCATCCTTGCCCAGGACCTTTTGGAACGTCCGCCCGCCGTCCATGGACCGGTAGATGCCGCGCTCTTCGTTGGGTCCATAAGGGTGGCCGAGAACCGCGGCAAAGACCCGGTCCGGATTTCGGGGATCGACGATGATCTGGGGGATCTGCTGGCCGTCGCGCAGGCCCAGGTGCGTCCACGTTTGGCCGGCATCGACCGATTTGTAGATTCCATCGCCGACCGAAAGATCGGGACGCTGCAGCCCTTCGCCGCTGGCGACATAGATGATGTTCGGATCGGACTCCGCGACGGCGATGGCCCCGATCGAGCCGGTCGGCTGACCGTCGAAAATCGGCTTCCAGACCCGGCCGTAGTCGGTTGATTTCCAGACGCCGCCGTTGCAGACTCCGATATAAAAGACATGCGGCTGGGACGGGACGCCGGCGACGGCCCGGGTGCGGCCGCCGCGGTACGGTCCGATCGAACGCCAGTTCAAACCGGCAAAATATTTCGCCTCGTATGTTTGGGCGGACAGCGTCGAAACCGATGCGGCGAGCGCGCCGCAAAGAAGAAGGATCCACACGGCGTACGGACGGGGGCGGTTCTTCATGATCGACTCTCCTCTCGGATTCCGAAGCTGGACGGAACGGGGCCGGAAAAAGGATGGGGCTCTCTTCGTCCGCGGCGATGAGATGACTATATTGAAGGCCAAGAACCGCGTCAACCCCGGCAACTTGACAGGCCTCAACGGTTGGCATAGAAATTATCTCGTGTCCCGGAAATTTCCTCGACCGCCGGATGGAGAAAGGACGGTCCCGGTCCCACTATCGGAGCAAGGGAGAGTTTCATGACCAAAAAAAACGTTCGTTTCCTGGCAGCCTTCGCCTATCTCGTCCTCGGCGCCTCACTCGGCCTGGCCCAGGATGTCAAGCTCGATGTGCCGTATGTTCCGACCCGTTATCCCGTCGTGGACGAGATGCTGCGCTTGCTCAACCTGACCAAGGCCGACGTCGTCTATGACCTCGGCTGCGGCGACGGGCGGCTGGTCGTTGGGGCCGCTGAGAAATTCGGCTGCCGGGGCGTCGGCATCGACATCGACCCCGAGCGGATCCGGGAAGCCAACGAGAACGCTCAAAAAGCGGGCGTCACCGATAAGGTCAAATTCATCCTGGGGGATCTCTTCGAAGCCGATTTCCGTGAAGCCACGGCCGTGCCGATGTATCTCCTGACCTCGGTCAACCTCAAGCTTCGGCCCAAAATTCTGCGCGAGTTGAGACCGGGATCGCGGATTGTATCCCATAACTTCGGCATGGACAATTGGAAACCCGACGCCCAGACCATCGTTCGAGTGGAAGACATCCCTCACGATGTTTACTTTTGGATCATCCCGGCCAATGTTTCCGGGATGTGGACCTGGACCATCCTCAACGGAGCCATGCCGCTCGAGTGCAAGCTGGAGGTGACCCAGAAGTTCCAGGTCCTCGAGGGAAAAGCTTGGGTCGGCGGCCGATCGGCTGAAGTGATGGAGGTGAAGCTCTCGGGAGACGAGGTCAGCCTGGTCCTGGACACTTTCATCGACGGCAAGAAAACAACCTTGACCTTGGAGGGGAAAGCGTTTCTTCACCAGATCGAGGGCGCGATCAAGAGCCGGATCGACGGCCGCGACCTGGCCTTTGCCTGGAAGGCGGCCCGCAACCCGACAACCGAGACCCGGATCGATGACGATCCGTCCTGGCTTTACTGAAACGCTCAGGCCATCCGGATCTCGACGATCTCGCCGTCCTGGGAGAGACGGCCGCGGAGCTGCTCTTCGACCCGTTCCAGGGCCATGAAGTTGAACGTCAAACAAACCGTTCCCTCGCTTCTTTTCAGGACGGCATCCTCGATCCGGACTCCCAACGAAGAGGCCATCCTCCTGACTCCGGCCAGCAGGTCGACTCGATCGGCCGTCCGAAAGACATAGGTGAAGCTCCCCTTGCGCGGGATTATGCCTTCGATTTTGCGGAAGGCGATCAAGTTCAGGATGATGACCGCGGCAAAAACGACGGCGATTAAATAAAGTCCCGATCCAACGACGAGTCCCAGGGCCGTCACGGCCCAAAGCGTGGACGCCGTCGTCAACCCATGGACATGCCCCCCGGCTCGGATGATGGCTCCCGCTCCGATGAAACCCATGCCGGTTATGACGCCGGCGGCGATCCGCAGGGAATCTGCGCTTCCGGCGGCCCGATCCGCTAAAAGCGCGTCGGACATGGCCATCATCATCGCCGAGCCCATGCAAATCAGAATATTCGTCCGCAGGCCGGCCGGCTTTTGGCTGAATTCACGCTCCAGGCCGATGGCCCCGCCCAGGACGACGGCCAGGCCGAGCTTGATGAGAATCGTTAGCATATTCGTACGAGCCTCCCTCGGCCGATTATACATCTTCGACCCTTCCGGACACCTCCAAAAACAAAAGAGGGCCGAAAATGGTAAAATTGGAAGCGAGGTGATCGACATGAAACACAAGACTTCCCTTTCGATATGGATAACGACCTCCGTACTGGCTTTGGGCATCGCCTGGCTCGCCTGCGCCCAGAACGCCCCCCAGGACCGCGACAACGGGCGGGACACGATGACGCCCACCGTCACCGACAAACCGCTGGAGCGGGCCGGGACGCCGGGCCTGCCCCAGGAACGGACGCTGGAGCGGCTCACCGAGGACGAGCGCAATACGATCGACATCGTCAAAAAGACCAAAAACTCGGTGGTTTACATCACCAACATCCAGCTTGTCCGTGACTTCTGGTACGGGTCTGAAGAGAAGATGCCGCGCGGCAGCGGCTCCGGCTTCGTCTGGGACGATCAGGGGCACATCGTGACCAACTTCCACGTTATCGAGGACGGTGTCGAGTTTCTGGTCGCCCTGCCCAACGGCGAACAGCAACAGGCCAAGCTCATCGGCAAAGAGGAAAGCAAGGATATCGCCGTCCTCAAACTGCAGGGCGGAACAGCCGGGCTCTTTCCCGTCAAACCGGGTTCATCCAGGGACCTTCAGGTCGGTCAGAAGACCATCGCCATCGGCAATCCCTTCGGGTTCGACTATACCGTGACCAAGGGCATCGTCAGCGCCCTGGGCCGCAAGATCATGGGCGCCGGCGGCGTGACCATCCGGGACATGATCCAGACCGACGCTTCGATCAACCCGGGAAATTCGGGCGGCCCCCTCCTCGACTCCCTGGGCGAACTTATCGGGATGAACACCGTCATTTACAGCCCGTCGGGGGCCTCAAGCGGCGTGGGATTCGCCGTGCCCGTCGATATCATCAAGATAGTCGTCCCCGAGATCATCCGCTTCGGCCGCGTCAACCGCCCCGGCCTGGGCGTTTCGTTCGTCCCCGACGAGTATGCCAAGCGGGCCCGGATCGACGGCGTCATTCTCCTCGAAGTCCAAGCGGGTACGCCCGCTTACGAGGCCGGGCTTCGCGGGGTCAGCCGCGACCGCTTCGGCCGCACCTATGTCAACGACGTCATCACCGCCGTGGACAAGACGCCGGTCAAGTCCTACGATGATCTCTTCACCGCGCTGGAGGGCTACAAAATCGGCGACACCGTAACGCTGACCGTCGACCGCAACGGCAAAACCAGCCTGGTGCCGTTCAGGCTCATCCGCGATTAGGACTATGGTAGGACTATGGGGTCAGGTCTTAACATATAACATTTGTCGAAATATTAAACCCATTCGACTCCCCAGGCTCGGCTTCCGCCCCGGCGGTTTGACGACGGGGTTGCAGTCCTCATTCGCAAAGCGAATTAGGGCGGGCTGAAGCCCGGGGTATAATATGGGTTAATACTGAGCGGCGCTTTTGTCCTAATTTATAAATTAGGATTGGCGCCGCAAAAGTATCAAGGAACCATGGACGTTATTCTGGCCTCGAAGTCGCCCCGCCGAAAGGAACTCCTTCGCCGGCTTTTTCCCAACTTCCGGGTCGTCCCCAGCGCCGTAGACGAATCCGGGATCGTCGAATCCGACCCGGTCCGGTTCGCCATAGCCGCGGCCGAGGCCAAGGCCCGCGACGCCGCCGCAAGCAACCCGGATTCGCTGGTCGTCGGGGCCGACACGATCGTCTGCCTCGGCGACGAGGTTTTCGGCAAACCGGTCGATCGGGCCGATGCGGAAGCGATGCTCGGCCGCCTCTCCGGTCGAAAGCACAGGGTTATCACCGGGGTGGCGCTTTACCGGAAGAACGACGATAAGCTCGTCGCCAGCCACGAAATCACCTACGTCGTCTTCCGCTCGATCCCGGCCGCGGAAATCACCGCCTACCTCGACAGTCATGAATTCCTGGACAAAGCGGGAAGCTACGCCGTCCAGGAAATCGGCGACGCCTTCGTCGAGAAAATGGATGGCGACTATGACAACGTCGTCGGCTTTCCCGTCCGCCGGGTCAAGCGCATGCTTAAGGAATGGGCCGCGCCGGAGCTGACGATCGACGTCGAAGGGATTGATTTCAAGACGGGCTGGGGATTCGGCCTTACGGAGGGGCTGAAAACCATCGTTCCCGGAGCCATCCCGGGCGATCGCATCCGCGGACGGATCATGCTGCGGAAACCGCGTTCGGCCAAAACCATCAGGATCGAGCGGACATCGCCATGGAGGGTGGAAGCGCCCTGCCCTCATTTCGGCGCCTGCGGCGGGTGCGCATTCCAGAACCTGTCCTACGATAAACAACTCGAATTTAAGCAGGCACACTTCGAGCGAACCCTCCGGGAGGGCGCCCCAGGCACGGTGGAGGGAGCGGTCTTCGAGCCTATCATCCCCTCCCCCGCCCTCTTCGGCTACCGCAACAAGATGGAGTTCGCCTTCGGCGGAGAAGCAGGGGCGATCAGGCTCGGACTCCGATCCCGGTCGCTGCCGGGACGCCGGACGTTTCTGCGCACTGTCGCCCTGCATCAATGCCGGCTCATCGGGGAA
This sequence comes from uncultured Eubacteriales bacterium, assembly GCA_964557435.1. Lineage (GTDB taxonomy): Bacteria > Acidobacteriota > Aminicenantia > Aminicenantales > UBA4085 > UBA4085. Next base: position 14,574 of record CAZLAM010000020.1, on the reverse strand, counting down.
TCGGCCGAACGCGTCTTTCCCGCCGTGCTCGAATTCGCCTCGGCGACGGGGCTTTCGCCCTACGACCCGCTCGGCCGGCGAGGTTTCTTCCGCAACCTGGTCCTGCGTGTCGCCAAGTCGACGGGCGAGATCATGGTCGTCTTCGTCACCCGCGGCGGCGGCGGGATCGACACCGACGGATGGGCCGAGAGCCTCACCGCGCGCGTCCCCGAGGTCCGGAGCGTCTGGCACGTCGAAAACGACCGGGTCGCCGATCTCGTCGATTTCGAGTACGCCCGGCTCGTCCGCGGTGCGGAGCAAATAGAGGAAGAGTTGGGGGGATTGCGGTTCCGGATCGGCCCGGAATCGTTCTTCCAACCCAACCCGCGTGCGGCCCTGTTGTTTTATGAAAAGATCACGGAGCGGGCCCGCGAAACCGGCACCCGCCGGGCGCTGGGGCTTTTCTGCGGACCGGGGGCCATCGAACTCTTCCTGGCCGGCGCGGTCGGAGAGGTTGAAGGTATCGACTCCGAGGCGCGGAACATCCGGGACGCCGAAGAAAACGCCCGGCGGAACGGCCTCTCCAACGCCCGCTTCAGCCGGGGATTGGTCGAAAAAGTTATCGATGACGTCGTCCACCGCGGCTTCGATTTCCTCGTCCTGGACCCGCCGCGGGAAGGACTTCGTCCCGAGGGCTTGACCCGGGTCCTCGGTCTCCGCGTTCCGCACATCGCCTATATGTCGTGCAATCCGGCTTCACTGGCCCGCGACGCCTTCGCCATGGCCGGGGCGGGATACCGTCTGGAGCGGGTCTTCAGCGCCGATTTCTTCCCCCACACGCCGCATATGGAAGCGCTGGCTTTTTTTCATCGAAAGGAGTGATGGTTTCCATGTCCGAGAAATTCGAAGCCCTACGGTTCAAGAGGCTGATGTCCGCCGAACGGCACAGGGAATTGCCCCCGGAAAAAATCCTGCGCGCAATCGGCCTGGGGCCGGGGCAGACGTTCGTCGATATCGGGGCCGGGCCGGGATTCTTCACCCTTCCCGCCGCCCGCATCGTCGGGGCGAAGGGGCGCGTCCACGGCCTCGACATCTCCCCCCTGATGGTGGCGGAATTGAAAAAAAACGCCGCCCGCGCGGGATTGATCAACATCCGGGCCGCGCGGATCTCCGAAACCGGGATACCGCTTCCCGCCGGAGCGGATGTCTATCTCATGGTCAACGTTTTCCACGAGCTCGACGACCGTTCGGGCTCGCTCCGTCAAATCCGAAACGCCATGATCGCCCGGTCCCGCTTCATCCTCATCGATTTCCTGCGCAAAAAAACACCCCACGGCCCCCCTCTCAGAGAACGGATCTCCTTGCGGGCGATCCGTCCCATCCTGGAGGCCGCGGGGTTGGCGATCGAACGTGTTTTCCGCCCCAACGACGAAGAATACGGAGTCGTCGTCAGGCGTGATGAAAATCGATCGGGGCTCAAGACCGAATATCCCCGGTCAAGGGACAAGCCTTCGCGGCGGAAATGAACCCCCGGGCCGCCGTCGATTAATTCAACCCCGCCATCACCTTGTTGTATTTCTCTTGGGCCGCCATGACCTTGGGATCCGCGGCAAATTGGGCGACCTTGCCCATCGCCTCCATCATCTTGCCCATGGCCCCCATAACGCGGTCCATATAAGGCTTGAGCTCGGCGGGCGGCTCATCCTGATTCTTGAATTCGGGGAACTTGACCTCGATGGCTTTCATCTTGGGAGCAAGGGCTTCCATCTTTCCCGACAGGATATCCATGGCGGCGGCCACTTCGTCGGCCTTGGTGGCTTTGGCCAGGGCTTCCGCATAGTTTTCGTTGGCCTTGATCAAACCTTCGAGTGTCGGGGCGATTTCGGCATATTTGCCCAACGCCTTGAGTGTCTCCGGGGCGATGATGGTTTCCGTCCCGGCGGCGGCATCACCGGACTTCTTGCAGGCGCTGAATCCGACGACCAGGAACAGGGCCACGATCAGAATGAATGTTTTACGCATATCTCCTCCTCCTCGTGAAAAATTAGGGACGTTTGGAAACGGCTGGATAGACAACCTGTAACTCATTTTTAGTGAACTGACTATATATTCGCCCGAAGCTCCATGTCAAGAGGCTTTTCCAAAAACGGGATTCTTGACAATTCGGCCGCGCTCCCCTAATTTAGGGGGGTATTCAACCATGTCCGAATCACAATTGCGCAAACTTCCCTCCGTGGATTCCCTCCTGGGCGAAACGGCGGCGCGGGCGCTCATCGCCCACTATGGACGCGGTCAAACCACGACCGCTATCCGGACCGTCCTCGACGAAATCCGGGCCGCCATCCTGGCCGGGCTCGCTTCCCATAACGGGAGCATCGCCGAATCCGTCCTCGAGCCCTCGAATCCAGGTCCTATCGGCGCAGCCGTCGGCTCGCCTCTTCCGGCTCCCGGCGATTCCCCATCCGCTTCGGACGCCGACGGCGGCCCGGGCCCCGGGCTTTGCAGTCCTCTAATTCGCGAAGCGAATGAAGGCGGGCTATGCCCGGGGGTTCATTTTCGCCGCCCAGACCTGTCCCTTGACATCGTCTCCCCCGCCGCCGTCATCGCCCGCACCGCCGCCTCGCTCGAGCGCAAATTCGCCCGTACTTTGCGCCGGGCCATCAACGCCACGGGAATCCTGATGCATTCCGGCCTGGGCCGAGCCGTTTTGTCCGAGGACGCCCGCGTGGCGCTGGACGAAGTCGTCCGAGGCTATTCCACTTTAGCCCTGGACATCGACTCGGGCCGCCGCGGACAACGCGACAGCCATGTCGACTCGCTCCTGCGCGAATTGACGGGCGCTGAAGCGGCCACGATCTGCAACAACAACTCGGCCGCCACCATCCTCGTCCTCAACTCCCTGGCACGCGGCCGGGAAATCATCATTTCGCGGGGCCAGCTTGTCGAGATCGGCGGCTCCTTCCGCATGCCCGACGTCATGGCCATGAGCGGAGCGATCCTGCGGGAAGTCGGGACAACGAACAAAACGCACCTCCGCGATTATGTCGATGCGATCGGCCCGGACACGGGGGCCATCCTCCGCGTCCACCACAGCAACTACCGCATTCTGGGGTTCCACTCCGAGCCGGGCATCGCTGAATTAGTCGCCCTGGGCCGCGAACGCGGCATTCCGGTCATCGACGACGTCGGAAGCGGAGCTTTGGTCGATCTTCGCGCCTACGGTCTGGAAAGCGAACCATTGGTCAGGGCTTCGGTCGAGGCGGGGGTGGATTGCGCCTGCTTCAGCGGCGACAAGCTCATCGGCGGGCCGCAGTCGGGGATCATCGTCGGCCGGGCCGGGGCCATCGCCCGCATCAAGAAAAATCCCCTGGCCCGCGCCTTCCGCTGCGGCAAGCTCAACCTGGCGGCCATGGAGGCGACACTGCGGCTTTTCCTCTCTCCGGAAACCCTTGAAGCGCGCCATCCGCTATACCGGATGATGGCCTATCGGCTCGACGAGCTCGACCGGCGCGCCCGAGCTCTGGCCGGGCGTCTCGGCGCCGTTCTTCCCGCCCGCATCCATGTCTCGGTGGAGGACGGCGAAGCTCAGATCGGAAGCGGATCGGTCCCTGTCGAAACGATTCCTTCCAAGGTCATTGCCCTGCGTCTGACGGATTCCGCCGCCGGCAATCTCGAGGGACTGGCCCGAGCCCTGCGCCGCGGCTCGCCTGCCATTTTCACCCGCATCCATAAAGACGCCTTGCTCTTCGACCTGCGTACCATCCAGCCCGACGAGGACGCCGAAGTGGCCTCCGCCCTCCAACTGATATATCTGGGGCATGCCCCCGTTTTTACGGGGTCAGGTTTTACGGGGTCAGGTCTTAACATATAACATTTCGCCTCATGAATAAGAAAATCCGCTGGGGAATCCTGAGCACCGGGGGCATCGCCCAGTCCTTCGCCCGCGCTTTGCAGTATCTTCCCGATGCCGAGATCGCCGCCGTCGGCTCACGGTCCCAAGCGACCGCCGATCACTTCGGCAACCGGTTCGGCATTCCGCGCCGCTACCCAAGCTATGAAGCCCTGGCCGCCGACCCGGACCTCGACGTAATTTATATCGCCACCCCCCACAACTTCCACTGCGATAACACCCTGCTCTGTCTGGAGGGCGGCAAAGCCGTGCTGTGCGAGAAATCCTTCGCCGTCAATGCCGTCCAGGCCGAACGGATGATCGCCGCGGCCCGACGGAAGCGGCTTTTTCTGATGGAGGCGATGTGGACGCGCTTTCTCCCATCGATCATCGAACTGCGCCGCCGTCTGGCAGAGGGGGTCATCGGCGACATTCGGATGATTGAAGCTAATTTCGGGTTTTCCGCCGACTTTAATCCCCAAGGCCGGCTCTTCAACCCGGATCTGGCCGGCGGCGCCCTGCTCGACCTGGGAATTTACCCGCTCTCCCTGGCTTATCTTCTACTTGGTCCGCCTTCCCGGATCGCCGCTCTGGCCGAACTGGGGACGACGGGTGTGGACGAACGATCGGGCGTGCTTCTCGGTTATCCCGGCGGTCAAATGGCCGTGCTTCACTTTTCCCTCACCTCGGATATGCCCAGCGACGCCCGGATCATGGGGAGTAAGGGATGGATCCATATCCATGCCCCTATTTATAAACCAGAAAGACTGACCATCAAGCTGAGAAATCTGCCTCAACTAAAACCGCGCCGTCTGCCCGCAGCCGTGAAGCGGTTCGCCAAGCTCCCGTTTCTGGCTCCGTTGAAAAACCGCCTCCTCGGCCATCGCGAGCGCTCCCTCCACTTTCCGGCCGAAGGCAACGGGCTGAATTACGAAGCCGCCGAAGTCATGCGCTCCCTCCGCGAAGGCCGCCTGGAAAGCCCGGTCATGCCGTTGGACGAAACGCTGTCCATCATGCGCACGATGGATGTGATCCGGGCCCAATGGGGATTCAAATACCCGGGCGAAGGATAAGCTTTTCGCGGAAACAGGATCGGCGAGCAAGCTGTCCCCGCTTTTTTTTTAATTTTTGATATACTAACACGCCGACGGCTGCAACTGGCCGTCATACCAATCAAATGATCAACTATGAAAAACGCAATAAAATCATGGGCCGGTCGATCACCCTCGGCCACTGCATCTGCAACCCCAAGGATCCCTGCCCCTGCGACCTCTTCAAGCGTAAAAACATCTGTTTATGCGCCGGCGAGCGCGAAACGGACGCGGCCGAAGACATCCCCCTCACCCAATTCGTCGAAAACGCCGGCTGCGCTTCCAAGATCGGGCAGGACGACCTCAAGAAAGCTCTGGCCGGCCTCCCCCGCCCCTCCGATCCCGCCGTTCTTGTCAGCGCCGATACCTGCGACGACGCCGGCATTTACAAGCTTGACGAGGAGCGGGCTTTGGTCCAGACCGTGGATGTCTTCACGCCCGTCGTCGATGACGCCTACCTCTTCGGCCGCATCGCCGCCGCCAACTCCGTAAGCGATGTCTATGCCATGGGCGGCCGCCCGCTGACCGCCCTCTCCATCGTCGCCTTTCCCATCGAACGGCTTTCCCACCGCGTTTTGAATAAAATGATGCAGGGCGGGATCGACGCTCTGGCTGAGGCGGGCACGGTGCTTCTCGGCGGCCACAGCATCAAGGACAAGGAGATCAAATTCGGGTTCGCCGTGACCGGCATAGTCAATCCCAACCGCATCATCACCAACGACAAAGCCCGCCCGGGAGACGTTCTCATCCTGACCAAGCCCATCGGCACGGGGGTGGTGAGCTTTGCCGCCCAAATCGGGCAAGCCCTCCCCGCATGGATGGACGCCATCGGCCGCTCCATGGCCGAGCTCAATCGAGTCGCGGCCGAGGTTATGATCGAAGCGGGCGTTCTGTGCGCCACCGACATCACCGGTTTCGGCCTGTTGGGCCATTTGAGCGAAATCGCCGCCCAAAGCGGGGTTTCCGTCGAAATCGATGTCGCCGCCGTCCCCCTCTTCGACGGCGTGCGCGAACTCATCGCCCAGGGCGTCATCAGCGGGGCCGTCGAGCGCAACCGCGAATATTCCGCACAGTTCGTCCAGCGCGGCCCGGACGTGCGAGAGGAAGATGAAGTCGTGCTCTTCGATCCCCAGACCTCGGGGGGCCTCCTGATGTGCGTCCCGAGTGAGAAGGCCGGCGCGATTCTTGGTGCGCTCCACAAGCGCGGCATCACCGCCGCGGCCAAGATCGGCCGAGTTATCGAAAAATCCGACGGCCGGATTTTCCTAAAGTAAAAAATATCCCGAAAGAAATGTTATATGTTAAGACCTGACCCCCAAAACCCCCAAAAAACCCATGTCATCGTCGGTACGGCCGGGCACATCGACCACGGGAAAAGTTCGCTCGTCAAGGCCCTGACCGGGATCGATCCCGACACCCTGCCCGAGGAAAAAGAGCGCGGGATGACCATCGAGCTCGGGTTCGTCTTCCTCGACCTCCCCGACTACGAGAAACAGATCGTTTTCATCGACGTCCCCGGCCACGAAAAATTCGTCAAGACCATGGTCGCCGGCGCGTCCAACATCGACGCGGTTCTGTTCATCATCGCCGCCGACGAAGGCATTTCGGTCCAGACACGGGAGCATTTCGACATCCTCCGGCTCCTCCGGGTCAACGAGGGGATCATCGCCCTGACCAAGTCCGACCTCGTGGACGCCGCCCGCCTAGCCGTCCTCGAGGCCGAAGTCCGCGCCTTCGTTGCGGGTACGTTCCTCGACCAATCTCCCATCCTCCCCGTCTCGGCCCACACCGGCGCCGGCCTGCCCGCCCTCCTCGACGCCCTGCAAACCGCCGGCCGGCGCGTCGCCCGCCGCGACGATTGCGGTTTTTTCCGCATGCCCATGGACCGCGTCTTCGTCAAGCATGGGTTCGGCACGGTCATCGCCGGGACGATCCTGTCCGGCGAAGTCAAAGTCGGCGACCGCATCGAAATCCTGCCCGAAAGGATTGAGACGCGCGTGCGCGGCGTCCAGGTCCATAAATCCAAACAGGACGCCTCCGGCTTGGGCCGCCGCACCGCCCTCAACATCCACGACGTGGAAAAAGACGCCCTCCGCCGCGGCCAGTGCGCCTCCCGGCCCGGCTTTTTACATCCGACCCAGCGTGTCGACGCCCGACTGCGCCTGCTCCAGAACTCCCCGATCGAGCTCAAGACGCGCGACCGGGTCCGGCTTCACATCGGCACGGACGAGACGATCGCCCGAGTCGTCCTGCTCGAGCGCGAGAAACTCAAGCCGGGCGAGTCGATGCTGGCCCAGTTCGTCCTGGAATCTCCGACCACGGCCCTGTTCCAGGATCGCTTCATCATCCGCACGTTCTCGCCCCTCAACACGATCGGCGGCGGCGAGATCCTGGATACGACACCCCTGCGCCACAAACGTTTCGACGAGGCGGCCCTGGCCGGCATCCGCCGCTTCGAGGGCGGGCTGGAGGATGCCGTCGAGCAGATCTTGCGCAAGAACTCCGTCCGCGCTCCCTCCGCGGAGGAATTAGCTCTGACGCTCGGCAAGCGGCTCCCCCTCATCATAACCGCCCTGAACACCCTGGCCTCCGCCAACCGCATCGTCCGCCTCCCGGCCGAGAAAGACGAACGCTATCTCCCTTCGGACGCTTTCGCCGCTCTCCGGGACAGGGCTTATGCCGCGGTCAAGAAATACACCGCCGCCAATCCGCACCGCCCCGGCATGCCCGCGGCCGACCTGGCCTCGAGCCTAGGCAAAGAAGCCGGCGACGCCGCCCTCAGAATGGTCATCGACCGTCTGGCCTTATCCCAAGCTGTAGTCCGCATCGAAGGCGGCCTGACTCTCCCCGGCCACCAGGCCAAGCTCGTGGACAAGGACCTGGACCTGGCCCGCCGCGTTGAGATGATCTTCAGAAAGGCCTGGTTTGAGCCCCCCCTGGAGGACGACGTCCTCAAGGAGCTTCGCCTGCCCCTCAACCAATTCCGCAAGATCATGGGCATGCTCGCCCAACAGGGCGCGCTCATCCGGCTCGATCCGAAAGTGACCTTTCATCGCGAATCCCTGGACAAAGCCAAGGCCGCCGTCCTCCAATACCTGCATCTCCGCCGGACGATCACCATCGCCGAGGCCAAAGACGTTCTCAAGGTTTCGCGAAAATATGCTTGCGCCGTCCTGGAGTACCTGGATAAAATACAGATCACCCGCCGGAGCGGCGACGCTCATATTCTGAAATGAGAACAAATGAATTTTTTTACCGGCGAGTGTTCTTGCTCTCGATTGGAATGGTTTTTTGACGAGTCATTCGACATGCGGGAGGGCAGGGGGCCTGGTGGCCCCTCCGGACTTCAAATACGCCCCCGCCAAAATCCTGCGCTTCCGATTTCTCCCCTGTTGGACCATATTTCCCATGTTTTTCTTGCATTTGCCAATCTTGCTGGTTTGATCACGTTTAAGCTAGACTGAGCTATTTTGTGCAGGAGTTTGCACAATCTCTGCACAATATTTAGGGTAGTTAGAACAGTATGTGAGAAATTGTCCAACCACTCTGTCCGCGCTCCCCATTCTGAAAGAGCCTAGGGTCTGTCACATCAGAGGTCGCGAGTTCGAGTCTCGTCGGGCCCGTCACTTTCCCCTGATAATCGTGGTTTTCCTTTGAGCTCCGATATCCTAGTTTAAGCGGGATTAAGCAAATTCTGTGACACCGGTGTGACACGGATTTGTCTGCCTTTTTTGCCCCGCATACGACTATCCCAGTTGTCTGACTGTCAGACAAGTGACGAGTGCTCCGTCCCCCTATTTTTCGTTATTGCGTTGACTCGGTTTGGAGGCTGTGTTAAGAAAAAATCATAGTTCTGATCATGACATTTTCGTGACACTCGGCGTCCGGCGGGCAGTGATAATGAGGACGGCGCCGGACGGAAAGATGAAGCTCATGGGAACGTTGAGGCACCGCAAGCAGATTTTCCTATTCCTGACCGCCGTCCTCGTTCCCAGCTTGACGCTCGTCCTTTTCACCCGGCAGATCGTCCGCCAGGAGAAAGAGCTTTCGGCGAAGCGGATCGCCGACGACCGCGAGCGTAGGGCGCAGGAGATCGGCCGGGAGATCCTCCTTCGCCTGGAACGGATGAAGATCGAGGAGGCACGGAAGGAAGAGGCCATCCTCACGCACCCGGAAGAGTACCGTCCGGGGCAGCCCGAGATCGTCCTGCTCGGCCTCGTGGAGGACGGACGGCTTTCCCTGCCTTGGGAGAGACCGATGTCCGCGACGGCGGCTAGGAATGAGGCGGTCCGGGACCCCCGCGTCGCCGAAGCAGTCCGCGCGGGAGAAAGGGCGGAGTTCGAGAGGAAGGAACTCGACTCCGCTGCCGAGATGTTCCGCCGGGCGCTTGCCCTGGGAGGAAGCGAGCGGGCATACGTCCGTCTGCTCTTGGCACGCGTCCTGGCGAAATCGGGCAGAACGGCCGAAGCTCGCGAGCATTACGAAACCCTCCTCGACCTGCCGGCCCGGGAGAAGGACGAAGACGGCATTCCCTTATTCCTTTATTCCGCGGACCGGCTGTCCAGCTCGCCCAACCATTCCGAAGATATCGTCGCCCGGATCGGCGCCGACCTCAAAGAGAACCGCTGGATGTCTCTCCAGGAATCGTTGCTCATCGACTCGATCCTAGCCCGCGTCGAGGAAAAGGCAGTATCGGACGAGGTCAAGAGAGAAGCTTCCGGTCTGCGCGATCGCCTCCGGCCCTCTTCCGCAAAGGCGGAGCGGCTCGTCGCCCTCCAGAGAGGCTTTGCCGGGTACGAATTCCGACTGGGTTCGGAGTCTTTAGCGTCTGCTTCCGAATCTGTCTGGGAGACGGAATCCAAGGCCGAATGGCTCCTCGGCCTCGGGAGCCTCGGACAGGAGCGCCGATTCCTCCTCGTCGTCGATATCGGAATCCTAAACGCCTCGATCCGGTCGGACAAGGAATTCCGGCAGGCTTTCCCCGAGGAGCTCCTCCTGACGTCCGCCGAACGCCAGCCGGGCGAGAGTCTCGGCCCAAAGCTGCGGGGATTGAACGTCGTCTTCGCCGGCGCGGCGGCCGGGGCGATTTCCCCGGGCGTGGCCTTGACGCGGCCGTTCTATCTCCTGACCATGACCGCGGTCGTCGTCTTCGCCACACTCGGGGGATACCTGCTTTGGCGCGACGTGCAGAGGGAACTGCGGCTCGCGGAGCTCCGCTCCCAGTTCGCCTCAAGCGTTTCGCACGAACTGAAGACCCCCCTCACGGCCATCCGGATGTTCGCCGAGACCATCCGGATGGGCCGCATTGGCGGCGAGGAAACGCGGAACGAATATCTCGACACCATCGTCAACGAGAGCGAGCGCCTGAGCCGGCTCTTGAACAACGTCCTCGACGTCTCCAAGATCGAGCGGGGAACGAAGATCTACCGTCCCCTCCCCCAGCCCCTCGCCCCGGTCGTCCGGACGGCCGCGCGGACGATGGAATATCCGATCCGCCAGAAGGGCTTCACCCTCGATGTCGAGATCGACGAAAGCCTTCCCAACGTCCGCGTCGACGCGGACGCCCTGGAGCAGGCGCTCCTCAACCTGATCGGGAACGCGATCAAGTATTCCGGCGACGCCCGTGAGATCGGGCTCCGCCTCGCCCGGCGGGACCATTGGGCCGTCATCGAGGTGAGGGATCGGGGCGTCGGCATCGATCCCCGCGACCGCCAGCGCATCTTCGAGAAGTTCTTTCGAGTCCCCTCGCCTGAGAACAACGCGATCCCCGGGACGGGATTGGGCCTCTCGCTCGTCGCCCACTTCGTCCAGGCTCACGGCGGCCGTGTCGAGGTCGAGGGAACCCTCGGCGGCGGAAGTACGTTCTCGCTCCATCTTCCCCTGGAGAGCGGCACATGAAACACATCCTCGTGATCGAAGACGATCTGGCCATCCTCCGCGGCCTCAAGGACAACCTCGAATTCGAGCATTACAAGGTCTCGACGGCTACGGACGGCGAGGAAGGATACGCCCTCGCCCTCAAGCTGAAGCCCGACCTCGTGATCCTCGACCTGATGCTCCCCCGGATGAGCGGATACGAGGTCTGCCGCAAGATTCGCGAAGGCGGGGGGAGCGTCCCCATCCTGATCCTCACGGCGAGAGGCGAAGAAGGCGATAAAGTCTTCGGGCTCAACCTCGGCGCCGATGATTACATGACCAAGCCGTTCTCGGTCCGGGAGATCCTGGCCCGGATCCAGGCGATCGTGCGCCGGACGAACAGCGCCAAGACCGGTCCCCTGCCCGACGATATCCGCTTCGGCGACGTGGCGGTCGATTTCCGCGGTTTCGTTGCGCGCAAGGCGGACCAGATCCTCGAGATGTCGCGAAAGGAATTCGGCGTGCTCCGGGTGCTGGCCGCGCGGGCGGGAGAAGTCGTGAGCCGGGAAGAGCTCCTGGATGAGGTCTGGGGCTACGACCGCTTCCCCACGACCCGGACCGTGGACAACCACGTCGCCTTGCTCCGATCTAAGGTCGAGGACGATCCGGCCCAGCCGCGCCACCTGATCACTGTCCGCGGCGTGGGTTACAAGCTCCTCCTCCGGCTGTGACGTTGTCATGACATTCACCGGACATCCTCTGGACGGAAATTTTGCCGAAAATGGACCGGATTCCGGCGCGGACGTGACACGCGGGGGGCGCCATCGCGTTACATTGACGGCGCAATGTCCTATTCTCGAGGAGGGGAACACAACATGAAATCCACCGGCAAAATCCTCGCACTGTCCGTCCTGATCGCCGCTTTCGGCTTTGCTATGGCTCCACAGAGCGCCTACGATCTTTTCCAGAAGGCGTTGACCAAAGAAAAGGCGGAGGGCAACCTGGAGGAAGCCATCGTGCTGTTTCAGCAAGTTGTGTACAAGGGGGAAGACGAATCTTTGGCCGCCCAAGCCCAGCTCCATATCGGGATGTGCTACGAAAAGCTGGGCCGGGGCCGGGCGCGCGAGTCCTACCAGAAGGTCATCGACCGCTATCCCAAGCAGGCCGATGCGGTCAAGACGGCACGGGAAAAGCTCGCCACACTCACGGTAGCACCGGCGGCAAAGACTGCGGGCAGCGGCGAGATGAACATCCGGCGCGTGTACGACGGCGCCGGACCCGAATGGGGCAACGCCCTCTCCTCGGACGGCCGGTATCTCGTTTATACCGACTGGGAGAGCGGCGACATGGCGGTGGTCGACATGATCACTCGCGAGAATCGACGCCTCACGAATGAGGGAGGGTTGAAAAAAACCTCGGGCGACATGGGCGAAACGAGCGCCTTCTCTCCCGACAACAAGCGGATCGCCTACGGCTGGATGATCGGAAGCAAGATCGCCGAATTGCGCGCCGTCAATTTCGACGGGACCGACCCCAAGACCCTCCTCCGCGACGAGACTGCCATCTGGATCCGGCCTCACGATTGGTCGAACGACGGGAAAAACATACTGATCGCGCTCATGCGGAAAGACAATTCTTCCGACATCGCCATGTATTCACTCGCTGAGAACAAGGCGGACATCGTCCGTCATGTTTCGGCCAGGGACCCGGAAATGGACCTTTCTCCGGACGGCCGGGTGATCGCCTATTCCATGCTCCAGGAGCCTGAGTCGTCGAAACGCGACATATTTCTCGTCAAGACGGACGGGACCGGACACGAACCGATCGTAGCCCATCCCGCGGACGACTATGTCCTCGGCTGGGCTCCAGAGGGAAACCGGTTGATTTTCGCAAGCGACCGGGCGGGTTCTTTCGGGGTCTGGAGCGTCGGAATCAAGGATGACAAGGCCGTCGGAGCGCCGCAATGGATCAAGGGGGACTTGACTCCTTCTCCAGTAAGGTTGACCCCAGACGGAACGCTTTATTACATCCTCATCGAACGGCTCACGGATATCTACACGGTTGCGATCGATCCGGACACCGGAAAATTGCTCGGGCAGCCGGCGCCTTTGAAGTATCGCATTCCGGGGACCCGATGGTCCCCGCATTGGTCGCCGGACGGCGCTCGGATCGCCTGCAAGGCCTATACCGGGAACGAATCGCAGCCCATCGGGCCGGCATTGATATCGATCTTTGACCTCAAATCAGGCGAAGAGCGGCGGTTCGAAACCGGTTTGAATTCCCAAGTGCCCATCACCGGACCCCGCTGGGCTCCTGACGGCCGGTCCGTCCTCTTCATCGGCAGCCGGGGTGAGCGGCTGGGGATCTATCGGATCGATATCCCGGGAGGCGAAAGGAACCTCCTCGTCCAGCTTCCTCCCCGGCAATTCTCATTTCGCGCCGAATGGGCGCAAGATGGAAAGAGTATTATCTACCATATAGGCAATCCCGTGCGGATCCTTCGGCACGATATTGACACGAATCAGGACATCGAGCTCGTCAAAACGACCATGAACGGGCTTGCAGAAATCTCCCCATCGCCAGACGGAAAATGGCTGGCCTTCACGTCCCGGGAAATGTTGGGAAGTCCGACGAAGCTCTCTCTCGTCTCCCCGGCGGGAGGTCCGATCCGGGAGATCTTCACGACCAAAGCGGGAGAGATTATCCAGTGGATGCAGTGGACTCCCAACGGCCGGTCGATTTGGTTGAGGAAATATATTCCCGCCGCGGATGCCAAAATGAAGTCCTCGTTCGAATTCCTGAGCCTCTCTCCGGACGGGCAGAACATCCTGAAGCTGGATCCGTCTTTGATCGCAACGGGTGGCAATAGTATCCATCCCGACGGCCGCCAGCTGGCTTATTCTGCGGGATGGTCCAAGATCGAGCTCTGGGCGCTCGAGAATTTCCTCCCGCCGTTAAAATGAGCAGGAGAAGGCGCAGTCGAAGACCTTGGGCAGGCCCGTCCCGTCCATCCGCACCTCTCCCCTGACCCAGCAGACGGGAGGCTCCCCGACCGAGAGGCAGGGGCCGCTGCCCACGCCCTCGAGGACCCCGGTTTCGTCCTCGAACGGGTAGAAATACTTCAATCCGCCGCCCGTCTGTTTGCCCCGAGCGTCCACGATCCGGACGACGAGCTCGACCCGCTCCCCGGCGAGCTTGCGCAGGTCTCGGGTCCGCAAATCCGGCCTCTTCCCCTCGGAGAGCCCGACGGGGGTCGCCGGCCGGGCTGAACCCGAGCGACTCGAGGCGAGATTACAACCAAAACCGCCCGCACGGCTCGCTCGGCAACGCGACGCCAGAAGAGTTCGCGGCAAAAATCGAGCCCCTTAGGGCAGCCCCAAATCGAGATCTCGAGGCGGTCGAAAATGGACTTGCATATCCAAAAAGTTGCTGACAGAATGGGCGAGAATCGGGGTGCGGGTCAGTGGTGGGAACGTTCACTCTAGGGCTGGTACAATGTTACGGGGCAGGTCAGCAGCACCAAGTTGAATATTTTTACATCTGGTCTGCCTTAAGTGAATATATATAATAGGGTTGCGCATATGGAAACCGGAATAAACCTCTTCTGGAAAAATTCTCGAGGTTTACTATTTTCTCAAGCATGACTGGTCCCTTATAGATAAGACTCAACGAACGGGGGTGCCGCAGCAATGAGGCCTCCAAATTGGCCATTACCTCTTTCATAACCTCGTCAGGAAAAGGATTAAACAGAAATACGCA
>CAZLAM010000019.1:0-5194 GCA_964557435.1 uncultured Eubacteriales bacterium | reverse complement strand
ATATCCAAGGACACCGATGCGGAGGTTGTCTTTCCAAAAGCTTTGGGCGACTCGATAGACCAGGCTTTTATATTTATCCGAGTCGAAAATATCCTGCTCCTCGATGCCGTTGCCGTTGATCACCTGAAGGATGAAATCGGTTCCGAAGTTCGTTCCTGTGGAGGCCAGAATACCCCGATCATAGGCGATGTTGATCCGGCTGTCGCCGACCCGGAACCCGTAAATAGCGTAGCCCTCGAAGGTCAAGCGCGTCTCCGCCGGCTTGACCGGATCGGTGATTCGATACTGCCCGAAAAGAAGGTCCACCGGCAGACCGAAGACGCCCCGGAAGCTCAGGTAAGTGTCCTCCAGCCCGACGACCTTGGCGTCCTCGGACAGGAGAAAGTAGGTGTAGTACGAGATCGAGTCCGAGAGGTTGCCTCCGCTCAGAATCTTCATGGCCACGGGAGAGCGGAAATCGCCTTTTATAGTGGAGTTGGGCTCGTAGGACAAAAACCCATCGAAGCGCATGGCCAGAGGCAGGTCGCGCTGGAGAAGAAGGAGCGGGTCGCCGGTATCGACCGTCGCCCGCGGCGGCTCCTTGTCGGGGATGCGATAGCCGTTGTCCATGTACTGTTCGCCGAAGGCCTTGAGATGGGGGATGGGCGCATGACAGACCTCGCACGAGTAGCCGTATTTGCGGGCGAAGGCCGGGATGGCGGCGGCCGCTTGGACGAGGGCGACGAAAGCGATGACGAAAAAGAAAAATCTTTTCATGGAAGTTCCTCAGTATACGACCTTGACCTCGGCTTCAGCCGCGTTGATCTCCCTCGTCCTGGATTCGTCGGCCGGGACTTTGAGGAATTCGGCGACGCTCTTAACCAGAAGTCGGTAGTTAAGCGTGGCCTCGAAACGCAGAGCTCCCTCCGGCAGAGTCTGCGGAAGAATCCAGGTGTAGCTCTCGATCTTGGTCTCGCGTGGGCCGATCCGGTAATCAACGCCCTGCGTCGCCGTATTCCACTGGCCGATAGTCATCCGTCCCTTGGGGTCGAAGTAGGCCATCCGGAAGACCCGGTGTCCCTCTTCAAGGTCGTCGCGTTTGACGCCCGGGAAATCAGGAATGTCCATCATCATATCGCCCATGTCCTGATAGGCGAGGGTGTTGGAGGAGATGGTGTACTCTTCGCCGGGGAAGCCTTTTTTATCCACGGGCAGGAGGAACCGGTTGTCTTTGGCGTCGATGGCGTGCACTTCCAGCCACAGTTGGCGGTCCTCCACGGACCCGGTCGGGAACTTGTGGCCCGTCTTGGCGTTGTATAGATGGACGCGGATGACGGCCTTCTCGCCGGGCTGATAATCCTCGGCGTCGGCATAGACCTTCATCTCGATGGTGCCGCGGACCTTGGCCATGACATGCGCGCCCGGGAAATTATGGTTGGCCATATCCGCCAGCTGTCCGCCCATGTCGGCGCTCTTCCCGGGGGCATGCCACATGTGACAATCCTGACAACGGACTCCCTGCTTGCTGTAGGGCCCTTCCTTCCACTCCAAGTGGGTGGATTTGACCCACAGCCCGAAGGGGTTCTTTTCGTTATGGCAGGTCCCGCAGAAATCCGGCGACTTGACGAAGTCCGAGTATTTCGTCTCGTGGTGGGGGGAGGCTACCCCTTCCCGCGGACCGTATTTGACCTTGCCGGGGTTGAGAATGTAGTTGAAGTTGAACGGCGTATCGCCCTGGAAGCCGGAGATAGTGTGGCAGATGTCGCAGGACACCGACTCGTTGGCCCGGCTGTTGGCCGAGGGGAGCGGCGGCGGCGTGTCGCCGATGAAGAAGGCCGCCGGAGCGTGACAGCCGTTGCATCCGGCTTTGACCTCGGCCACTTTGGGGTCTTTTTCGGCTTGCTTTACGGCCAGGTTGAAGTACTCGATTTCATCCCAGTGATGGGTGTAGGCTTGGGACATCATGGACGACTTCCATTGGGTGTGGATCTCCCGATGGCACTGGGCGCAGCGTTGGGGCGTTTCGAAGAGATCGTAGGTCTTCTTTTGGGCCGGCGCCGCAAGGACGAGCAGAAACAACCCGATCCAGACGACGGTCGAGCCGAGAGCGAACTTGACTGTTTTTCCCATGGCCACCTCCGGGGATGAAGGATTGCGCTGGAATTATAACCGAGTCGAGGGGGGCAGACAAATACAGAATCGGATTGAACGGGGGGAAGGCAGAACTTGGCCGGGATAGATTCGAGAGCAGTCGGGTCATAGGGGGCGAATAGGCAGGGGGAGCATGGCTTGCTTTCTTCTTCGAGGCTCCTCCGTCCGGAACGGCCGGAGGCCGTTTTGACTTCGGTGCGGGGATGCCGTCGTCGGCGGCTGAAGGGAACGACCAGCAATCGGATTCGTTCTCCAAAATCGTTGCTGATCACGTTGCTCCCGAGCGTTGCCAAAAGCCGCGAAAAATGATACATTCTAACCCCGTCAGGGTTGGGCGTTTAGCTCAGCTGGGAGAGCGCAGCGTTCGCATCGCTGAGGCCGGGGGTTCGAGTCCCCCAACGTCCACCACCTCTTTTCTTCCGCCTCCCTGTTCCACGTCCCGCTGGCTGACCCTATGACACTTTTCCGCCTATGGCGCGGCGTTGACAGCGTTGGCGCGGCCGTTGACAAATTCTCCCCGCTCCGATAGAAATTCCCTATTCGTTAATTTCTTCGCTGAAGGGAGAAACATGCCATGAACCGAACTGGACGTGGCGTTTTAACGAAGGTCCGCTGCCGGCCTCACCCGCTCAGATCCGCGGCTTGAACTTGAGTTCCTTGAAGGTGAGGAGGAACTCAACGCCGCGCGTCCGGTCGATTTCCAGGCGGCCTTCGATCTGCCCGATCAGCAGAGTGATGAGCTGCATGCCCATGGAGTCCACGGCCAGGACGTCGAGCCCCAGAGGGAGGCCGATTCCGTCGTCGCCGACCACAAGCCGGATTTCGCCGTCTTCCGCGATCCGCAAGCCGATCCGGATTTCTCCCGAACGGTCGCCCGGAAACCCGTGTTTAAGCGAATTCATCACCAGCTCGTTCACGATCAAGCCGCAGGGAATGGCCGTCTGAATGTCTAAAAACACTTCTTCCAGATCCAGCCGCAGGTCGATGCGGCCCGGGCTTTTCTGCTGGGCGGCGACGAGATTTTGGGTTAGGCTTTTAAGGTAGTCGCCGAATTCGATCCGGGCCAGGTTGTTGGATCGGTACAGTTTTTCGTGGATATAGGCCATCGAACGGATGCGTCGCTGGCTTTCCTTGAAAATTTCCACGTCGTCGGGATGCTTGAGAAAACGGCTCTGCAAGCTGAGCAGGCTGGAGACGATCTGCATGTTGTTTTTGACCCGGTGATGAATTTCCCGGAGCAGGACTTCCTTTTCAACCAAGGCGGCCGCGAGCGTTGCTTCGTTGGCCTTTTGGCTGGTGATGTCGGTCAAGATGCCCTCGAAGACGATGTTTCCGCCGTTGTTCCGGACGGTCCGCGCGTTGGCCAGGGCATAGAACGTCGATCCGTCTTTGCGGCGCAGGTGGAGTTCACGATGGCGGACTTCTCCGTCTTGCTCCATCTCTTTCAGGAATTCTTTCCGGTCCTTGGGATCGGCATACAGGTCCTGAATCGGTACGGATTTGTACTCATCCTCGGAGTCGAAGCCGAACATCCGCAAGCAGGCCGGATTCGCGGACAAAACCCGGCCGTCGAGCGTGTTTTGGTAAACGCCATCCAGACTGTTGTCGAACAAGCGCTGGTATCGGGCCTCCGATGTCCGCAGCTCGTTCTCGGCTTTTTTGCGTTCGGAGATGTCGCGGCTGACGCCGATCACGCCGCTGAAACGACCCTCTTCGTCGAAAATCGGCGCCTTGATCGTCTCAAAATGGATTTCCCGACCGTCCGGGCCCGTTGATTGTTCCTCGAAACGGTAGGGTCGGCCGGTTCGAGCGACAATTTCGTCGCTGGCCCGGCAGGCGGCGGCCAGGTCGGGGGGCAGCAGCTCTTCGTCCGTTTTTCCGGCGATTTGATTCTGGGTCAGCCCGAAGCCGGCTTCG
The DNA here is from genome assembly GCA_964557435.1 of uncultured Eubacteriales bacterium. GTDB lineage: Bacteria > Acidobacteriota > Aminicenantia > Aminicenantales > UBA4085 > UBA4085. The sequence continues at coordinate 1,147 of CAZLAM010000019.1, read as the reverse complement.
AAGGCTTTGTTAACGATCTGATTGCGCCCTTCGGCATCCTTGAGGTAGACGATATCGGGAATCGCTTGGATCAGGCTCTGAAATTGGCCGTTGATCCGGAGCAGGTCCGTCTCGGTTTGTTTGATGGAAGTGAGGTCGTGGATGAGTCCCCAGAATCCGGTCGGACGGCCGTCCTTGTCCCGAACGAGCGAGACGGAAAACCCGGTCCAGAGCGTCGATCCGTCCTTGAGATGAACCTGCAGGGAATCGATCCGGGACGGCCGTCCCGTCCGGTAGACTTCGTTAAAGATTTCAAAAGCGCTTTTGGCGGAGGCCGGGTCCATGTAGTCGCGGTTGGTGAGCCCCAGGATTTGTTCGCGGGGAAGGCCGATCAAGCGGACCATGGCCCGATTGACGAATGTGAACCGGCCGTTAAGATCGACCTCGTAATACCCCTCATCGATATCATCCAGGATCATCCGAAACCGATCGCTCAGTTGTAAGTTGTCGGGAGAGAGGGTCATGAATGTCTCTTAATGCTCGATCGCCCTTTGCCGGGAGAAAACTATACAAATTTTCATTACTATATCCCAAAGACGTTTTTCAATCCACATCTTTCGGGGTGATACGCGAGAGGATTTAAGGCCAGCGGGGGGTATATCGGACCCTTCGCGGGGCCAGGCGGGGATATGGTATGATTCCGGCCGATGAAGCTTAAAGCCAAGCGCAACGGCGGGTCGATCATATCGCCGCCGGAGACGGGCCGGGAACAAGCCGCTCCGGTCAAATACCTGAAGGAACTGAGAGAAGCCGTTATCCTCCAAATCGGGGAGGCCGAAGCAAAAGCGCCTTCGTCGGCCGATGCGTTGAAGGTGTTTTTGCACCGTCATCTGGAGTTTCTGGCGAAGGATCCCGAGGCCGGGGATATTCTTTATGGGAGAGCCCTCCCGGCCGACGAGAAACGAACGGAGAGAATAGTATCAGACTTGAGGAAGCCCATTCTCTCGTTATTGGAAACGCTTCTTTCCCGGGCGAAATCGGAGCGGGCCTTACGGGCGGAGATCGACCCGGCCATGGCCGCCATCCATTTCCTGGGGGTGATCCAGATGGCCTTCACGTTCTGGATGATCGGGGGCCGCAAGCCCGCGCTTCAGAATATTGGAGATTC